>JANYKC010000002.1 GCA_025358255.1 Spirochaetaceae bacterium | reverse complement strand
GAGGCGCCGCCGCCGCCGAGCGTAACGCCGCTGCCGAGCGAGGCGCCGCCGAGCGTAACGCCGCCGCCGCCGAGCGTAACGCCGCTGCCGAGCGAGGCGCCGCCGCTACCGAGCGAGGCGCCGCCGCTACCGAGCGAGGCGCAGGCCTCCGTGAAGCCCTTGAGGGCGCATCGCGGCTCCTCAAGCGCCGAAGCCTTGTGATCGCCGCGAGCGATTTTCGTTGCCAGGGCTACGAGGACGCCTTGGCGCGCCTGGCCCGCCGGCACGACCTCGTGGCCCTGCGCATTGCCGACAACCTCGACATCGAATTGCCAACGATGGGCGGCTTTGCTCTTCGCGACCCGGAAAGCGGGGTCCGGCGGCAGTTTCCCCTCGTTTCGCGGAAGCTCCGCGCGCGATGGAAGGAAGCCGGCGAGGCCGAGAAGGAGAGCTGCCGTGCGGCCTGCTTCCGTGCCAAGTCGCCTCTTCTCGAGATCGATACCACGGCCGATCCTGCGAAGCTCCTCCTCGAATTTTTCGGCAGGCGGAGGCGCGGATGAGTCGCGCCATGGGAATCCTCATTGCCCTGGTTTTCTGTTTTCTTCTTCCGGCCACCGTCGGGGCCCTTGATGTCTCCATCGATCGCCTTGCCTTCCTCCCCGCGCGCTTTGGACCCGGTGAGGAAGTGGAGGCCTTTGCCTTGGTGCGCGTCGAAGGAGGCGAGCCCAAGGCTTTTTCGGCACAGGCAGGCAAGGGCCTCCCCAACCCCTCGGCCAAGTCAGATCCCGAGCTTCGGAGCTTTTCCCTTTCGAAGGGCAAGGGCGGCTGGGAGATCAGGCTCCGCTTTGTCGCATGGTCGCCGGGCAAGGGACACTTCCCCACCATGGATGTCCGCGGCTACCGCATCCCCGGCTTCGAGTACGAGGCCGCCTCCGTCCTTGTCGCAGGGGACAGTGAGGCGAGGCCGCCGAAGGCCCAGCTGGACCCCCCGGGCACGGCCCTTTACCTGTATGGTTTCCTCGGCCTGGTACTGGCCCTATCCCTTGCCGTCTTCGGCGCCGCGGCCTATGTCCTGCCCGCCGCGCGCCGCCTCCTTGCCCAGCGCCGCGCAGGAGAGGCGCGGCGGGCCCTTGGACGAAGCCTTTCCTGGCTCGGCCACGACCTGGGAGGACGCCTCCCCATAGATGTCTCCGCCTTCCACGCCGCCTTGTCTCGGGCCGTGAGGCTTTACCTAGCCGCGCGTGTCCTGCCTGGAGCGTCGGCCCTCACGCCCTCGGAGCTCAGGGGCCTGGCCGAGGAACGCTTTCCGGCCCGCGGCCTGCGGGATGAGGTCGCCGCCCTCCTTGATGAATCCGACCAGGTGCGCTTCGCGGCCGCCGCGGCCGATGAGGACAGCCTGCTCGATGCCTTGGCCCGTGCCGCCAGGATAGGCGACCTGGCCGAGGAGGCCCTCGATGCTCGCCTTTGAGCGCCCCTTCCTCCTGGCGCTCCTCCTGCTTGCGCCTTTGCTTTGGTGGCTCGGGCGAAGCTTTGGGCGCCAAGGCATAGGCTTTCCGCTCGGCACATGGGGCGGCCGACCGGGTGGTCCGTCCGCTGTGGCAGTCCTCCCGTTTTTGCCTCGCCTGGTCCGGGCCCTTGCCCAGCTCCTTTTCTGGCTGGGCTTCGCCGCCTGCGTAGCGGCCGCCGCGGGCCCTGCCCGCGTGAACCGCAGGGTCCTTTACCTGTCGCGCGGGAACGAGATCCTCTTTGTCCTGGATGTCTCGCCGAGCATGGCAGCCGCGGATTTCCAACCCGACAGGCTCGCCGCCGCGAAGACGATCATCGACGGCTTCCTGAAGGAAAGGCGCAATGAGAGCATCGGTCTTGTGGCCTTCGGCGCGGAGGCGGCCCTTGTCTGCCCCCCGACCCTCGATTACGAGTCGCTTCGCCGGCGCCTCGCCGAGCTCAAGCCGGGGCAATTCGGCGACGGCACCGCGATCGGCGCGGGCATAGCCACGGCGCTGGCCCATTCCGCCAGCGCCGGCGCGCCAGAACGCTACCTCGTCATCCTCACGGATGGGGAAAACAACGCGGGAGCCATGTCGCCCGCCACCGCCATATCCTTGGCCGCGCGGCGCAGGATCTCCGTCTCGGTGATCGGTGTCGGGAGCAGGGGCGATGTGCCCCTCAGCTATGTAGATCCGGCCACCGGCGCGAAGCACGTGGGGTCATACCACAGCGAGTTCGACCAGGCTGCCCTCGAGACCTTGGCTCGCGATGGTGGCGGCAGGTACTATGCCGCCGAGAGTTCCTCGGCCCTTGCGCAGGCGTTTTCGGCCATTTCCGACCGCTCGACCACCCTCGCCCGCACCAGGTCGGTCTCCGAGGAGGAATCCCTGGTGCGTCCCATCCTGGCCTTGGGCCTCCTGGTCCTGGGGCTTGCCCGCCTCCTTGAGGCGTTCGGGGGAGGGGACTTCCTGTGAGCTTTGACCGCCCCGATCTCCTGTGGCTTGCCCTGCTCGCGCCTGCGGAGCTCGCCTTGGCGCTTTGGCGGACACCCCGGCTCGAGCGCAGCCTCGCCAAGCTCGCCGGCCCTGCGCGGGCCGTGGACGCCGCGGCCTTGCACAGGGCGGCATCGATCATCGGCGCGGCATTCTCGGTCCTCTTCATCATCGCGGCGGTGCTTTCCCTCGCAGGCCCAGCCTGGGGTTCCCGTGCCGTTTCCGCCGAACGGTCCGGCCTCGAGATTGCCCTGGTCCTGGATGTGTCGCGCTCGATGATGGTCACCGAGACAGGCCTCATGCAGGGGCGGACACGGCTCGATGCCGCGCGGGAGATACTGCGCGGCCTGCTTCGTGTCAGTCCCGATGCGGCCTTTTCCCTGGTGGCAACCAAGGGCAGCTCTGTCCTCCTGGTCCCGATGACGGACGACCTGGAAGCGATAGATTCAGGCCTGGACTACGGGAGCCCCGAGACCCTCAGCGCTGCCGGAACCGACCTGGAGAGCGGCCTCATGGCTGGCCTCGACTCCTTCACGGGCAAATCGGGGGCGAATCGCATCCTCATCCTCCTCTCGGATGGCGGCGAGCATGGTTCCGATTCAGGACATGCCGCCTTGGAAGCGCGCCGCCGGGGCGTTCGCATCATGTCCCTCGGCTTCGGCGGTCCCGATGCCTTCCCTGTGCCAGGGCCTACCGGCACTCCCGTCCTGGACAGCCACGGGCTGGCCATACGCTCCGGCCTCCAGGCAGCCCCGCTCAAGGCGGCGGCGACTGTATCGGGAGGCCGCTATTTCGAGGCGACTGACGCTGCCGCCAGGGCCTTCCTCCGCGCGGAACTCACCGAGCTCGGAAAGGGCGGGAAGCGGACAGAATACGAAGTCCAGGACAGGACCGGCATATTCGCCCTCCTGGCCCTCGCCTTCCTGGCGGGGCGCATCCTCGCCTCACTGGCATCCATGCCGCGGGCCACTCGATGAGGAAAAAAAACTTGTCTCCTTTCCTTTCGATCCTGGCCCTGGTCCTCCTGTCGGGATGCGGGCGCATCAGGGACTACGGCGCGGTCATCTCCGGCAACCGCCTCCATGCCCGAGGCCTTTACCAGGAAGCCGCGGCCGCATACCTCTCGGTTTCCGCAGGAAGCTTTGTCGAAGTGATCCGCTTCGACCTGGCCAACGTCTATGCCCGCCTTGGGGAATATCCAGCCGCGGCGCAGCTCTATGCCGAGCTGCGCAAGACCGGCGATGCGCGCGTGGGCGCGGCGGCCTGGTACAATGAGGGCCTTCTGCTTTACGAAAAAGGGCGCTACGAGGAAGCCTGGAAGGCATTCCGCTCCTCCCTCGTCCTCGCGCCGGGAGACGAAGACGCGCGTCACAACCTGGAGCTGGCTTGGAGGGACTGGCAAAGGAAATCGGCGGCCCCTCCCCAGGCGGCAGCGCCTTCGCGGCGGGGGGAAGGCGGAGACGCAAGCGAGGAATTGCGTCTGCTCAGGCGTTTCGAGACAGGCCGTTTCCGTCCAGGAATGGCGGCGGAGCCGCAGGCCATCCCAGATGATTACTAGCATGGGGAGATCGATGAAGACCCGGGCTTTCCTTGCCCTTTGCCTTGGCCTTTCCCTCGCCGGGCCAAGCCTTCTCCATGCCGAAAGCCGGGAAGGCCAGGAGGGCGGCTTTCGCTGGCGCATGAGCTCGATGCCGGGGAAGGCCGTTGTCGGCACGAACCTCATCCTGGATTTCCGCATCGAGGGGCTCGCGTCCGCCGAACTGGAAAGACTCAGCCTTTCCAGCGGCTTCGCCCTTGAGTCGAGCCTCATCAAGCCCTCCGGTGATGGAAACGGCAGCCTCATCATGCTTGAGCTCCGGGTCGGGCATGATGGCCCTTGGCTCATCAAGGCCCTTGACCTCGTCGGTCGCCAAGGCCCCTTCAGGCTCAAGGACCTGGATTTCGGCGAGCTTTTGCCCCCCGCCGGCGGGAAAGCGGCCAGCACCTGGGAATGGTCGAGTCCTGACCGCGTCTACCGCTATGCCGCATTCGCGGTTTCCATGAAGGGGCCACGTGAAGGGCTCTCAAGTGCGTCCCCCCCTTTCCAGGCTCCGAAAGGCCTGGTCATGGAGAGGCTTCCTGGTGAACCCCTCAGCTGGACTGCCGCCGCCCTCGAGCAGGGCGGCATCCTCCTCCCCGAGACCCTTGTCGATTCCGGAACAGCAGGCGGGAAAGCCCCATCGCGGCGCATCGAGGTGCTTGCCCTCCCGCCTGCCTTGGCCGCGACGCGCGCCCAAGGCCGCTTTTCCCTCGAGGCGGCCGGGCCGGACAATCCTTCACCGAGGGTAGGGGATCTCCTGGTTTTTCGTTTCCGGCTTGTCGGCCTTGGCAATCAGCCCTACCTCCGTTTCCCCTTGCCGGAAGCGAGCATCGATGGCCATCAACTCGGGCAGGAGGCCTGGACACAGCGGCGTGTCGATGAGGTGAAACCGGTGCCGGGAGCCTATGAGGGGGAGGCCGTCCTCGAAGTGAGCCTGCAGGCAAGGGCGGCGGGTCTCCTCAGGCTGGGTCTGGCTCCGATGGCCGTCCTCGAACCGGGCGGCAACCTTGTCCATCTCAATGTCCCCGCTTTCGAAATCAGCGTGGGGAAGCTCCCCTCTGGGGCCGCAGCCGCCCGCGATCTCGATCCTTTCATGAACACCGCCCTCCTCCTCGCCTCAGGGCTCGCCGAAAAGCACGCCGATGGCAAGACGCTCGAAGCCTTGGTCAAGGCGGGAAAACCGGGGGAGGCCCTCAAATTTCTCCGGTCCCATCCCTCCCTCGGGGGAAGGGCCGGCCCGGCAGGCACGGTTTCGGCACTCGCGCCCCCCCCCCTTCTGGAGCTGTCCCTGCTCTGGGAAAGCGGCTCGCGCGCCGAAGCGCTGGCGGGCTTGTACGGCCAGGCCCGCCGCAAAGGAAGCGACGCCGAGCTCCGGGCCTTGGCAAATGCCGCCAGCGACCTTGTCGCCGCCGGGCCACGACTCGCGGATAGCCTGCCTCCTCCCCGTCCCTTCTTGATCGTGGGCACCTGCCTTCTCGCATGCGGCGCGGCCTTGGCGGCCGCCGCATGCCTGCGCGACCCGTCGCGACGCGCGCGGTTCGCGGCTTGGCGTTTTCCTCGAAGCGGCCCCCCGAAGGCGTCGGAGCTGTCGCCGCATCGGCGGCTCGCCCTGGAAAAAAGGCCCCGCCATCTTGAAAGGCGGCGACGGCTCGCTTCACCGGGCTTTGTGGCCGCTTCCAGCCTGGCTCTCCTGGGGGCCTTCGCCGCGTTCGGCCTCGCGCTCGCCGCGGGGCTTGAAAGGAAGGCGGTGTTCGCCGTGGCCTGGGCAGACAAGTCGTATGCGGTTCCTTCGCCGCTCGCGGAAAATTCCAGCAGCATAAAAAAAGGCCAGTGCGCGCGTGTCGTTGGAAGCGCCGAGGGCTATGTCTGCCTCCGTTTCCAGGATGGCAGCGTGGGTTGGCTGGCTGCGGATGGCGTATATTTATATTAGGGGAAGCTCAATGGATTTCGGCGACATACTGGACGATTGGGAAAAGCTCTCGGCGCGGCCGGGCGGGCTCGATCCCGCTTCCGAGGCGGAAAAGAAGCTCAAGGACGAGGAGGCGCGGGCCCGGGCGGAGATCGATGCCCAGCGAAGGAGGGTGGCCACGGTGGCGCGCAAGTCCCTCAGCTCTTGGCTGGACGAGTACGGCGTCGAGGACAAGGATCGGGAAGGCCTGGATGCCAGCCCGGCGAAGGCGCGGGCAGACAAGGAAGCCCAAGCGCGAAGGCTGCGCCTAAAGAAGGCCGACGCGGCGATCGATCTCCACGGGATGATCCAGGCACAAGCAGAGACAGCCCTTGGTATCTTCCTCGAGGTTTCCGCACGGAAGGGGCTCGAGAAAGTACTGGTCATCACGGGGAAGGGCATACATTCGGAGGGGGAGCCCATACTGGGCAAGGTCGCAAGGCGCGTCATCGAGTCGAGCCCCTTCGCGGGGCGCTTCGGAACCGCCGACTCTTCAGAGGGCGGCGCCGGAGCACTCTATGTCGTGCTCAAGCGATAGATTCATTTTTCGCGGTAGATTATACGTCCGCGGTTGAGATCGTAGGGGGAAAGAGCTACCTTAACCTTGTCTCCCGGGACAATGCGGATATAATGCTTTCGCATCTTGCCGGAAAGATGGGCGAGAATGACGTGGCCCTGGGGAAGCTCAACCCTGAACATGGTGTTCGGGAGCGATTCCTTCACGATGCCTTCGACTTCGATGGCTTCTTCTTTAGCCACGGTTCCTCCTGGGTACGGTTTGGCGCGGACTGCCCGATGGGCTGTATCGCGGATTTGCATTGCTGAACGGAGCGCGTATAATAGTACGGGTCGAGGTCAGGAATGTCAACCAGCCTTGACTTTTTCGTGCATCTCGTGCAAGGTGCCGATCTTCGATGCGAACTGCCTCCTAAAGGCCGTAGCGCATCATGGTTTCAATGTTTTGCAGCAGTCACTGCCCTGGCAGGAGGTAGCGGATGGACAAGGAATTCACCGAGAAGATGCGCGAATTGCTCATTGCCCAGAAACGCCAGATCATGGATACCCTCGTGGCCACGAACGCCGATTTCCGCGCCATCGTCGAGGAAATGGATCCCAAGGATTTCGCGGACGTGGCAAGCGACGATATCGATCGCAAGATGATTGAAGCCCTCGGTTCCCAGGACATCAAGCGGATCAAGGCCATCGACGCGGCCCTCTCAAGGATCCAGCAGGGCCGCTACGGCCTCTGTGCCAAATGCTCCAAGAAGATACCCTTGGATCGCCTCACCGCCATACCCTACGCCGTCCTCTGCATCGACTGCCAAAAAGGCGAAGAGCGCCGCAACCGTTAGGTTGCGAGCGACCGTTAGGTTGCGAGCGACCGCTAGGTTGCGCGGGCTGTCCGGCTGATACCAGCTGGATGGCCTCATTCTTTTATGTATTTCCTTCCAAGTGCTATTCCTACCAGGGCCTTTCCCATGATCCATTGATACCCGGCTTCTGCGGAAATCGAAAAGCGCATTTTTTATCAATGGCTCCTACGGCTAGACCAGGTTCAATTTCAAGTCTCCACCCTGAATTGAAGTTTTGATTCGAGTTATAGATAAGCCCTATTTCCACCAATACAAGCGTTTCTGGAGACAAAGCTCCATAATCCCCGAAATCGCATAACGATAGTGATTGGGACAATTCGAGTTTTTCCGTCAGGCTTTCCGCAATTTTGACGGGAATTTGATACTGATATTGGATCATCGCAGAACCTATTAGGCTTGCCAAATCCGTGGAGATTGTCACTCTCGATTCTTGATGCTTCTTGCCTTGCGAAAACAATGATCCAGGGATCATCATAATGAATAGCATTAGCAATGTTGTTTTCAATGCAGCATCCTTGTCCGCTGCGCCTCTATGGACCCCGTGTGAATTTCCCCTTCCTCAGGTCTCGTCGATGCCGCACTCCGTCCATTTTCCCTTGCTGAGTATCGCGATCGAATCGTAGCCGGCCGCCTTGGCGAGGCTGCGGGCCACGTCCAGGTGGGCTCCAAGGTGCTCCGGTGCGTGGGCATCGGCGCAGAAAGTGATGGGCCGCTCCAGCCGTCTCAGCTCGCGGAGGATGGCCAGCCCAGGGTAGGGCTCCTTGGTCTTGCCGCGGGCCATGCCTCCGAGGTTTACCTCGACCACCAGGTCCTTGCCCACCAGATGGCTTGCGGCCTCGAAGGCGGCGTCAAGGTAATCAAGGCCTTCCTCGTCGAAGAGGCCCAGGGCCGCGTTGTTTTTTTTCACGAGGTCGAAGTGGCCAAGTATGTCGAAGCCGCCGTCCTCGATGAGATCGCCCAAGCGGCGGTAGTAATCCCGATACAGGGCACGGGCGTCCCCGCCCGCCTTTTTGGCCTCTGCCAGAGAGGCGGCAAAGCGCGCTTCATTGCAGTCGACGGTGAAGGGGCTGCCAGGGGCGGCTTCAGCGAAATGGACGCATCCCAGGAAATAATCGGCCTCGAGCGCCGCGAAAGCTCCGTCTCTGGGCCTCTGACGTCCTGGGATCCAATCGATCTCCAGGCCCAGGAGGATTTCCATGGGACCCTTGGCCGCCGCTTCGTCGCCGCCGGGCGCCCAGGCCCGGCCAAGACGCCGGATCCCGGCACGGTATTCCTGGAGGCGCTCGCTCCGCATGGTCCAGGTTTCGGCTGGGCCTAGCGGCGCGTGGGAGGAAAAGCCCAGGATGTCGTAGCCCGCTGTCCTGGCCGCGGCGGCCATCGCGGCCACGCTGGCCTTGCCGTCGCAAAAATCACTGTGTGTATGGTAGTTTGCTCGCACGCCGCGATAGTAGCTCCGGCGGCGCCGCCGTGCATAGATCTCCGCCCTACATGTGGCGGACCGCGGCTTTCCTGAATGCCTCCAAGGAGGCGCTGACCTCGACAAGGCTTTTCGCGGCGCCTTCGGCATCCCCATCCTTGCCCGCCATCTCGGCCATGAGGGCGGCGTCACCGAGTCGCCGGGCGGAAAGGTTCCATGCCGCCCCCTTGATCGAATGGGCCACTTCGCGGAAACGGGTGAAGTCATGGCTTTCGCTGGCCTCGCGCAGCTCGCCGAGCTGGCTTGTCGACTTGTCGATGAAACGTCCAAGGAGGCTCACGACCGTGGCCTGTTGGCCCAGGAAGGTGTCCAGGACGCCATCCCAATCGAATACGGTCGGATCCTCGGCGCCACTTTCCGCGGACTGTCTGGATTCCGGGACCGCCGCGGCGGAGACCAATTCGGCGGTGGGTTGGTCGCCGCCTCCCCGATCGAGGGGGATGAGGCCACCATCGCCGAAGGCCTCCGCTTCCATTCCGCGCGTGCCACCGGCTCCGACGGTCAGCCATCGCTCAAGGACGGCGGTGAGATCGGCCTTCTGGAAGGGCTTGAGGAGGATGTCGTCCATGCCCGCCTCGACGCATTTCTCGCGCTCCCCCTTGAGGGCGCTGGCGGTCACCGCCACGATGGGGCCACGATAGCCTTTTTCGCGGAGCGCCTTGGAGGCTTCGTAGCCGTTCATGCGCGGCATGAAGATGTCCATGAGGACGATGTCGTAGAGGCTGCCGGATTCGACCGCGGCCGAGCCCAGCTCGACAGCCTCGACGCCATCGCGGGCGGTTGTGGTCCTGCAGCCCAAGCGCGAAAGGATGAGGGTGAAAAGCTCGCGGTTTATCTCGTGGTCCTCGGCCAGGAGGACATTGGCGGTGAAGGAACGGGATGACGCCGGCTTCTCCTCCTTGGCCTGGCTTCCCGCTTCCGCCGCCTCCAGGTCGACATCGGCCGAGAAGGCCCTCCCGAGGACCTCGATCACGCCATCGGGCTTGAGCGGTTTGGACACATAGGCATTGAACCAGCGGAGGAGCTTCATCTTGGCGTCCGCGCCCATCGTGCCTGCCGGGACCATGAGGACAAGGCGGGCGCCGTTGATCAAGGTGTCTCCTGTGATCTCGCTTGCGAGCCTCCAGCCATCCATGTGGGGCATGTTCTGGTCGATGAGGCAGAGTTCGTAGGGTTCCTGGAGCCTGGCCGCATCGCGGAGGGCCGCGAGCGCCTCTTCGCCCGAGGCGGCCTCGGCGGCAAGGTAGCCCGCTGACCGTGCGAACCGGACGGCGAAGGCCCTCGAGCCAGGGTGGTCGTCCACGACCAGGAGGCGGGGACCTCCCTGGACCTTGGCCCTCCGCGGCGCACAGGAATCCGGGGGGGAGACCAAGGGGATCTCGAACCAGAAGACCGAGCCGGAGCTTTCGCCGGGTGAGACGCCTATCGTGCCGCCCATGAGGCCCACAAGGTTTCGCGAGATGGCCAGCCCCAGTCCCGTGCCGCCAGCCTTCCGGGCCGCGGCGAAATCGGCCTGGTAGAAGGGCGTGAAGAGGCGGGTGCGCACTTCCTCGGGGACCCCGATGCCCGTGTCCGCCACCTCCATGCGCAGCATCGATCCGGAGGCCGAGCGCGCGCGGCGCACCACGAGGCTGATGCCGCCGTCCTTCGTGAATTTGACGGCGTTCTTGAACAGGTTGACGATGATCTGCCGCACCCGCGCGGGATCGCCCTTGACGAGGGTCGGAAGGGATTCGTCCAGGTCGACGATGACCTCGAGGCCCTTGCGGTGCGCTTCCATGACGAGGAGGTCCACCGATTGGGAGACGCACGCGCGGAGGTCGAAATCGGTGGTCTCAAGCTCGAGGCGACCGGCCTCGATCTTGGAGAAGTCAAGGATGTCATTGATGAGGCCCAGGAGGACATCGGCGGAAAAGCGGACCTGGGAGGCGTATTCAGCCTGCTCTGTATCGAGCGCCGTCTCCTGGAGGAGCTCCACGACCCCGAGTATGGTCTGGATGGGGGTGCGGATCTCGTGGCTCATGTTCGCGAGGAAGAGGCTCTTGGTCTGGGTCGCCTTTTCCGCCTCGGCCTTGGCTTCCGTGAGGCGGAGCTCACGCGTCACGCGATCAGTCACGTCCTCGATCTGGCAGAGGATATACCGCTCGAGGCCAAGGCCACCCTCGGCGGCCTGGGGGGCCTTCGTCTCGATGCGCGAGAGGGAAAAGCGCATCCACCGCCGCGTGCCGTCGGCCGCCGAGACGCCGGTCTCGATGGAGGCGGAGTCCTTGCCTCCGAGGAGGATCTCCGCGGCGTAGAAATCGAAGCGCTGTCCGCCGCGCTCGGCGATGAAATCGAAGAACGACGAGCGCATCCGCTCCGGGCCAGTGCCCGCAAGGATGTGGAAAAGGCGCTCGAAGGCCTCGTTCCAGATCGCAAGGAGGCCGCGTCCGTCCACGACGGCGAGGGGGGCGGGGGGTTGGTCGAAGGCCGCGCGATAGATCGCTTCGGGAAGGGCCATGGTCGGTTTCCTCCCGCCGCTAGAAATTGGCCCTGAGTATTTCCAGGGTCTTCTTGAGGATCTGGTCCGGCTTGAGGGGCTTGATGAGGTAGCTCTTCACCCCTGCCTGGAAGGCGCGGACCACGGCCTCCCGCTGGGAGACCGCGGAAAGGACGATGACCGGCATGTCGATGTCCTCGGCATGGAGGTTGGAAAGCACCTGGAAGCCGTCCATCTCCGGCATGAGGATGTCCAGGAACACAAGGTCGTAGCTCTTGAGCCTAGCGGCCTCGAGGAATTCCCGGCCGTTGGAATGCGGCGTCACTGAGGAGTTGATCGCGGCGAAGGTGGTCTTCACGAGCTCCTGGATCACGAAATCGTCGTCCACGACGGCGATCGAGAGTCCTTTGCCGATCTCGCGCATGGACTCGATGGAGATCGTCTTGCGCGCCTCCGAATCGAAGCGCATCTCGATCGACTCGCTCCCCGAGGCCGGCGTCTGGGCGGAGAGGATGCGCTCACCGATCATTTCGGCCTTCTTGGCACCCATCTCGACATCGGGGTCGTAATCGGTCAGGAGTCCGTCTATCGCATACTTGAGGCTCGACAGGACCTCGATGTCGGTGAACTCCGGCCTCCCTTGCACGAACTCGCGCACGAAGGGGGAGACGCACAGGACCTTTAGGTGGCGGGCCTTGGCCCGGGAATGGGCGAGGATGGTCGTGAAGAGCTTCTCGAGGTTGGTCCCGTCCACGAAGGAGAGCTCCATGTCGCTGATCATGACCAGGATGCGCGGATTGCGGATCTGGTAGAGCTCGAGGAGTTCGGCGATCTTGAAGCGGAGGAGGTCGATCTTCGCGCGGTTGAGGCCCTTCGCTATCTCGATGAAGACGATGTTGTCGTTGACATGGGCCTCGATGATGCAGGGCGTCTCGTCCATCGCGAAGCGGATGCCGAGGAGCTCGGAAAGGGTGCCGTAGAGGCTGTCCATCTTGATGGGCTTCATGAATACTTTCTTGATGTTGTAGGGCACGAGCTCGAGGAGGCGGTTTTTGTCGATCTTCTGGGAGGTGAGGATGACGGGGATCGATGCGGTGTTCGGGTTGCGGTTCTTCTCCTCCAGGACTTCCTTGCAGCTCTTGCGCGTCAGGTTGTAGTCCAGGATGACCAGGTCGGGCAGGCCATTGCGCATCTTGACGATGCCGTCGAGGCCATTGATCGCGGTCTCGACCTCCACCGCGAACTCCGAAAGGCTCCCCTTGAGGTAGTCCCTGAAGAGGTCCGATTCGTCGATGATGAGGATCGTTTTCCTTCCCATCTTGCTACTCCAGGCTCTTCAGGGTGAAAGGCTGCTGGGTCGCGTCCACCGCGTCGCGCCAGAGGGCGCCCTCGGGATCCACATGGCTTCGGCTCGAGGTCGCCACCGCGATCGGCAGGTGCACGAACTCGCCGTTGACCATGCCCATGAGGACCCTCGTCTTGCCGGCCATCGCGGCATGGGCCGCGTTCTTTCCGAGGCGCTCGCAGTAGACGGAGTCCGTCGGACAGGCCGGCGCCGAGCGCACCAGGTAGCTCGGGTCGATGTATTTCAGGTTGATCTCCAGGCCCTTTTTCTTGAAGTGGTCCTGGATCCTGTCCTTGAGGAAGAGGCCGATGTCGGCGAGCTTGAGGTTGCCCGAGGCGTCCGTCGCCGCGATCGCGGTCGCGGCCTCGGACGCGGCGCTGGCGGCGGCGAGGATTTCCTGCCCTGCGCCTTCCGCCACCACGATGACCGCATGGTGGCGCCGGGCGATCCTGTCCTCGATCGCGGCCAAAAGGCCCGCCTTGCCGTCGAGGTCGAAGGGCACCTCGGGAATGAGGACGAAATTCGCCTCGTGGGCGGCGAGGACGGTGTGGACGGCTATGAAGCCCGATTCGCGGCCCATGAGCTTCACGAGGACGATCCCGTTGAGGGAGGAATGGGCCTCCGCATGCGCGCCAGATACGGCCTCGACCGCCTTGGAGACTGCGGTCTCGAAGCCGAAGGACTTGTCCACGAAAAGGAGGTCGTTGTCGATGGTCTTGGGGATGCCGACGATGGCGATCTTGAGCTTGCGCTTCTCTATCTCGCGGGCGATGGCCAAGGCGCCTTTCTGCGTGCCGTCGCCTCCGATCGTGAAGATCATGTTGAGGTTGAGCCGTTCGATCGCGTCCACGATCTCCCCGGTCCTTTCCCCGCCGCCCCGTGAGGAGCCCAGGATGGTGCCGCCCATTTTGTGGATGTCGTCCACGACATCCGGCCCAAGGTCCTTCACGTCGATGTTGTAGTCGGGAAGCAGGCCCTTGTAGCCATAGCGGATGCCGGTTATCCGGCGGACCCCATAGCGGTACCACAGGCAACGCACGATGGAGCGGATCACGTCGTTGAGGCCGGGGCAGAGTCCTCCGCAGGTGACGATGCCCGCATGGACGTGGCTGGGCCCGAAATAGATCTTTTCGCGCGGTCCCGCCTTCTGGAGGAGCTGGCCGGCATCGAGCCTGGGCTGGGGGCCGGCCTTCGCATCGGTCTCGTAGCGGACGAACTCGTCATCGCGGACATAGTTGGCCACGCGCTCTCCCTGAATGGCGGAAAGCCGGATGGGTGAAGGTATGGTGCACTCGCCCAGGGTCGACACGGTGAAATCCAGTTTTGTGTCCATCGCTCAAACCTCGCTCTTTCTGACAGAGTATAGCGGAGCTCTTGGCCCGCGGCAATGCGCGTCCGGCGGGGGCGGACCCGGGGCGGACCCGGGGCGGACCCGGGGCGGACCCGGCGCGGACCCGGGGCGGACCCGGCGCGGACCCGGCGCTTGGGCGGTTTCCGGGCGGGAAAGCGCGGCCTTTCTTGACGCCTCCCCTTGGCTGCACGTATTATTCATGCATTGCATCAAGGAGGCCCACCATGAACCCGCCCCGGGTGATCTTCGCCGTGGGCAGCGAAGATGAGCGCAGCGCTTTTTCCTCCGCCTCCGCCGGGGCAGGTTTCGGTGAGGTGCATTTCCCCATGGACATCGCCGAGGTGGAGGCCCTCGTCTCCACCGACCAGGCCGATATCATCATCACTGACTTCACCTTCCACTCCGGAGCCTTCGCCGACTGGCTCACCCTCTGGCCGCTTCCCGCCATCCTCCTCGTGGATCCCTCCGACGCCCCTGAGAAGATAGAGCGCACCATCGGCGACGAGGCAAGCCTCTTCGTCCAGCGGGATCCCGAAGGCAGCTATCTCGCACGCCTCCCAATCTACGTGCGCAAGGTCCTCAACATCAGGGAGAGCCTCTCCCGACAGAACGCCCACCTCAAGATGACCGAGCACCAGTACCTCAACCTCCTGCAAGCTGTTCCGGACATCGTGTACACCCTGGACGGGGAAGGGCGCTTCATGTACCTCAACGACTCGGTCCGGAGCCTCGGCTACGAGCCTGAAAAGCTCATCGGCAAGCATTTCTCCGAGCTCATCCACCCCTCCGACGTGCCCAAGGTGAGCAGGTCCGCCGTCCTTTCCTCGTTCCGGGGCATCGTGACCGGCACGGAGTCCGCGCCCAAGCTCTTTGACGAGCGGCGCTCCGGCCCGCGCATGACGCGCAACCTCGAGCTCAGGCTCCGCGTCAATGTCCGCAACAGCGACTACTGCTACGCGTCCGTGAACGCCTACGGCGAGGTGAGCGCGGGCGGCTGGCAGCTTCCGGAGTACGAGAACGTGGAATTCGGCACGGTCGGGATCATCCGGGACATCACGACGCGGAAGGAGCACGAGCTCGAGCTCGAGAAAGCCCTTGCCACCAAGGAAGTCCTCCTCAAGGAGATCCACCACCGGGTCAAGAACAACCTCCAGGTGGTCTCAAGCCTGCTCAACCTGCAGGAGAACGTGGTCGATGATCCCGGCGCGAGGAAGGTCTTCCTCGAGTGCCAGACCCAGATCCAGTCGATGGCCATGGTCCATGAGGTCCTCTACCGCACGGACAATTTCGAGGGCGTGGAGATGCAGGTCTATTTCGAGCGCCTCACGGAATACCTCGCGAGCGTCTATGAGGCCGCCGCGATCGGCGTGCGCTGCTCGGTGGACGCGACAGGCATCTTCCTCGACCTGGACAGCGCCATCCCCGTCGCCCTGATCGTCAACGAGCTCGTCTCGAACGCCTTCAAGCACGCCTTCCCGGGTGGAGAGGGCGGGGTGGTCGCGATCTCGATGACGCAATCGGCCGATTACCTGGAGCTCATCGTCTCCGACGACGGCGTAGGCTTCGCTGCCTCGATGTCGCGCAACCCGGAAAAGGAGCCGGGCATCGGCACGGAGCTTGTCCAGGCCCTAGCCTCCCAGCTCCGCGGCGAGCTCGAGCGGAGTTCCCACGGCGGGGCCCGCACCCGGATAGTCCTGCCCAAGGACGTGGGCGGCTCGAAGGGCGCCGCCGCGGATTGACGGAAGGGGATTCCCGCCTTGGAGGTCAGCGTTTCGCCGCTTTCCTCGCGGCCGCCAGGTCGCTCTCGAGCGATTGGTTGCCCGGGACCCTGGCCAGCGCCTCGACGAGGACATCGATGGCCGCGGCGAAGTCGCCCTTGTTGAAGAGGGCCGCGAAGCGGTTATGCGCCGCGACGGCGTAGTTCTGCAGGCACAAGTCGGCGATCCTGCGCAGGCTCGCCTCGTCTCCCGTCCTGGCCAGCCCTTCCTTCGCCAGGGCGACCGCCGCGAGCCAGTCGCCTCCCTGGCCGATGCGTTGCGCGGCATTCCCGTAGGCATAGACCACGAGGTTCAGGTATTTCGCCCTGTCTATGCCCCCCGATTCCAGTGCCTTGTCCGCCTCGACCACGGCGGCCTGCCAGTCCTTCCCCTGGAAGAGGCCGAGGAGGCGGTTGTAGACCGCTATCGAGAGGAGCCCCGTGATGCGTGGATCCTTGCCGAGCGTGGCCTCGGCGGAACGCGCCAGGGCCTCGATGGATGCGTAGTCCCGGCGGGCCTGGAGGGAGGCCCCGAGGTTGTTGACGCAGTCGAGGAGCAGCTTGCGGCCCTCGGCCCTTCCTGCCTCGGTTTCGAGGGAAAGGGCGGCGCAGTCGGACGCCATCGCCAAGGCCGCCCTGAATTCGCCCACCTCCTCCGCCATGGCGATCCGGTTGGAGAGGACAAGGGAGATGAGCTCGCGCTCCCCGATTTTCCGGCGGGCGGCATAGTTGCCGGGCGGCACATAGCTGTAGCCGGTGACATTCCCGAAGGAATTGGAGAATTCCTTCCGCGAGCCTGGATCGAATCCGTAGCGGTTGGTCGTCTCCACGTCGATATCGCGCCCTTTGGCATGGACGACGCTGAAGGCATGGTCCATCGTCTTGATGCCGCCCGACTCGATGCCGAGCCTCCTGAGGGCGATGAGATAGAGCACCGCGGAGGAGACGCAATTGTAACTTCCTGTGTCGAGGAGGAGGTTCAAGGTCGTCGCGTCCGACATATAGGACTTGAGCGCGTTGTCGTGGAGGAAGCCGAGCGCCGCTTCGGCCCTGGCCGCCGCCGAAATTGCGCCAGAGGCCGAGACCGAGGCTTCCAGCCGGTCGAGGAGGGCTTCGAGCCTTGCCTGGTATGCCGGGATGGAAGTCTCCGGCAAGCCGGAAGCCCTGAGGGCCAGGGCTTCGAGATCCGGGGGCGAAAGGGGAGAGGAGCCCGAGCCAAGGGCGGCAAGGACAGGATCAGGGCGCAACAGCTCGTCGAAACCCTGGGCTTGGACCGCCGGGCTTTCCGCCGCGGAAAGCCCGGCGGCAAGTGCCGTCAGGGCGAGCGAGGTGAGGAGTATCGCGAAGGCCGCTGATCGCTCACGGACGGGTCTTGTCGTTGTCATGTCGCTTTCCGTATTGTAGAGCATACTGAAAACGAAAGCATCAATCCAATCGTCCGGGGGAGGATCCATGGGCAGCAAATACGATCTCGTCATCATCGGAGGCGGCGCGGCAGGCCTCTGTGCGGCCCAATACGGAGCCCGCGCCAACCTTTCGACCCTCCTGGTAGAGGAGATGGCGCCGGGAGGACAGGCCCTCCTTATCGATGGCCTGGAGAACTATCCCGGCATCGCCGAGCCAGTGAATGGCTATGATTTTTCCGAAAGCATGCGGAACCAGGCCGAGCGTTTCGGTGCGACGATACTCGCCGCATCGGCAGGCGCCATCACGAGGGGCGAGGCGGAGTTCACGATAGGGACAACCGAAGGCCCGATCGAGGCGGCTGCCGTCATCCTGGCGACGGGCTCGAAGCATCGGCACCTCGGCGTCCCGGGGGAGGAGGAGCTCGCGGGCCGTGGGGTCTCCTACTGCGCGACCTGCGACGGGCCTTTCTTCAAGGGAAAGCGGATCTTTGTCGTGGGAGGCGGAGACGCGGCCTGCGACGAGGCCATGTTCCTCGCCAAGCTCACGGACAAGGTCACGCTCGTCCACCGCAAGGACCGCCTCCGCGCGCAGCGTTCGATGGCCGCGAGGGTCCTCGCCAATCCCCACATCGTCGTGCGATTCAATTCCGTCGTGGCTGGGATCAAGGGCGCGAAAAAGGTCGAATCGGTCCTCCTCGAACGGGTGGACACGGGCGAGAGGACCGA
Organism: Spirochaetaceae bacterium; assembly: GCA_025358255.1. Taxonomy (GTDB): domain Bacteria; phylum Spirochaetota; class Spirochaetia; order Treponematales; family Rectinemataceae; genus JANYKC01. The sequence goes on along the minus strand of JANYKC010000002.1, from coordinate 59,591 downwards.
GGAGGGCGCCGAGGCCGTCTTCGTCTTCATCGGTTTCATCCCCACCACGGGACTGGCCAAGGCCGCCGGCGCCGCATTGGACGAATCCGGTTTTGTCCTCACCGACGAACGCATGGCCACGAGCGTTCCAGGCCTTTTCGCGGCAGGCGACCTTCGCGTCACCCCCTTCCGCCAGATCGTCACCGCCTGCGCCGACGGGGCCATTGCCGCGCATTCCGCAGCCCAGTATATCGATGCCCTCCGGGGCACGAGCTACCGATAGCCGCGCCGGGGAAAAGCATGCCTCTTTCCACGCGCAAGGCCGGCCGGCTCGTCCTCGCCCTCTGTGCGCTCGCGATCTCAAGTCTCCTCATCGCCGCATCGGCCCCGCCACGCCGGGATTTCTGGACTCCCGGCAACCCGGAACAGCGGGCCCAGGCCATCCTGGGACTCATGAGCGACGAGGAGGTCCTCGGCCAACTTTTCATGATGGCCTATCCCGGGGATGCGCCGCCCGCCCTCCTTTTCGACTGGATCACGAGGCGGGGCCTTGGCGGAGTGAAGATTTTCGGCTGGAACGCCGAGGATACCGACAAGCTCGCGGCGGCCATATCGGCGATCCAGAAAGCGGCGCTCGCCTCCGGCCGCGGCATCCCCCTCCTCTTGGCCACCGACCAGGAAGGGGGATGGATCAGGCATGTCAAGGGCGCGACCAGCCTCACGCCGGGCAACATGGCGATCGGCGCCTCGGGCAGGCCATATGACGCCTATTGGTCGGCCTACTACATCGGCCGCGAACTCGATGCCCTCGGCATCAACATGAACTTCGCCCCGGCGGTGGACCTGGCCACGAGGCCGCGCTCGACGATCATCGGCCCGCGCGCCTTCTCCTCCGACCCGGCACAGACGGCGGCCCTCGGCGCCGCCTATTTCCGGGGCCTCGAGGCGGCAGGCATCATCGCCACGGCCAAGCACTTCCCGGGCCACGGCGATACCGACCTTGACTCGCATGGGGTCCTTCCCGTCATCGATATCGACGACAAGCTCCTTTGGGAAAGGGAACTCCTTCCCTTCCGGGTCCTGGCGGCCGAGGGAGTGCCCGCGGTGATGAGCGGACACCTGAATTTCCCCCGGATCACGAAGGACGGGAATCCGGCTTCGCTTTCGAAAACCTTCATGACCGACATCCTCCGTCGCCGCATCGGCTTCTCCGGCGTCGCCGTGACCGATGACCTCCTGATGTCGGGTGCGGCCAATGGGGCGGACCTGGCGTCCGCCTGCCTCCAGGCGATCAGCGCGGGCAACGACCTCCTCATGGCTTCACGCATCATCGGTCTTGACGACGCGGCATGGAAGGCCTTGCTTTCCGCATACAGGGGAGATCCGGCCTTCCGCGCCCGCGCCCGGGAAGCGGCTTCGCGCATCCTCCTGCTCAAGCTCCGCTACCTCCGGCCGAAGGGCGAGTCAGCCCTCGTGGCCGATCCGGCTAGGCTCAAGGACCGGCTCCCCGACCCGGAAGGCAGGAAATTCTTCGCCGAACAGGCCTACCGCGCGGTGACCGCCTTCGATCCCTCATCGCTGCCGTGGAAGCCCACCGGCCAGATCCTCCTTGTCGGCGGGCTTACCGATTTTTTCTCGTCCGCCCTTGTCGCCTATCCCGGCGCCCAGACCTTCCGCTATACGATCGGCGCCGCCGCGGCCAAGAGGGAGGAGGAGGGGGCAGCCTTCGCCGCCGCCGCCGCCGGGTCATCCTCGGTGCTGGTCTGTGTCCAGAGCGAGGGTGGCATGCGTTTTGTGGATATGGCGCGGGCGCTCGGGAAGCGCGTCGCGGTGCTTGTCCTCTTCTCCCCCGAGCCCTTGGTGCGCTGCCGCCCGAAAGACAGCGCCGTGGCCGTATATGGAAATTCGCGGCAATGCATGGACGCGGGCCTCGCCGCGCTTTCCGGCCGCACGGCCGCCGAGGGGCGCCTTCCCCTCATCCTCGAGCCATGAAAGCCTGGTGCTGGAGGAAGGCGGCGGAGGAGGAGCTCGGGGACCTCGAGTCTTTCCTGCGCTCGCGCGAGGAAGAGGCGGCGGGATTCATCAATCGCCTCCTGCGCGACGGCAGGCTATCCTTGCCTTCGGCCTCCAGGGGGGCGCTCTACGTGGCGACCGAGGCCGGGAGCGCGGGCCAGGCCGGCGTTGCCATGCGGCTTGAAGGCGGACGGATCCACGGCGCGATCCTCAAGACCAGCACCGGCGTGGCCTTTCCCCTCCTTCCCCCGGCGACGGCCCGAAACCCGGATTCCGGCATTCCGCCCGCCCTTGGCGAATCGATCGCCTCCATCGTCGGCCCCCTTTCCGATGTCGAACGCTTCGAGGCGGCCATGCGGAGGAAGCCCATCGTGGCGATATCCTATGCGCTCATGTCGAGGCCTCTTGCGGCTGGCCCATTGCCCGGCTGCCCAGGCCCGCCCGACCTTGTCTCCTCGCCCGCGGGGAGCGGGGACCTGGATGAGCTCCTTCCCCTCCAGGAAGCCTACGAGAAAGAGGAGGTCCTCACGCCCATCCATAGCTTCGACGCGTCAGGATGCGGGGCAGGGCTACAGAAATCCCTGCGAGAGCAGATCGTCATAATTGGACGTCTCGAGGGGGTGGCTGTGGCCAAGGCCGCCACCAACGCCCGGGCCTTCAGCCTCGACCAGCTCGGCGGCATCTACGTGGAAAGGCGCCTGCGCAGGAAAGGCATCGGCCGGGTCCTGGTCACGGACCTCGTCGAGCTGTTGCGCTCATTCGACAAAGGCGCTGTGCTCTTCGTGAAGGAATCCAACCTCGCCGCCCGTGGGCTATATGACGAGCTTGGCTTCGGGGAGCTGGGTCCCTTCCGGGCGGACTATTTCATCCCCGACTGATCCTCACCGCTTTCGTCCGGCCTGTCCTCTACATGGAACTCGCCGCGGTACACGTATTCCGGCCTCGAGGCCGCGTACAGGTTCCCGCCCTCCGTCCATTCCACCCAGAGCGCGCCTCCTCGCAGGCGGACCAGCGAGCCTCGATCCGCGTATCCGGCGGCGGCGGCGGCGGCCTGCGCTATTCCCGCAGTGGCGCAGGCATCAGGAACGGCGTTCCTTGATTGGCCCGAGCCGAAACCCCGCGGAGCGTCAGCCCATATCTCCTCGCGCGAGACCAGGCGGAGGGGAAGGACCTCCGGTGCCCGGAGGCCTCGCGTCGACGCACGTATGCGGGCGCGGGCGGCCTTGGCTCCACCTTCGTAGAAGACCGCCACCGCTTCGGCATCACAGCCCGGAAGGGTTTCGCCTTCGTGGCGGTTTCCGGCCACGAAGGAGAGGCCGAGGGGAAGGACCTCATAGCGTTCGCCTCCCGCCTCGATGACGGATCGGCGGGCAGCCGCCCCCGCCTGGTCGAGGGCAACGCCATCGGGGAGGCCCCGGGGAGGGCCGAGCGAAAGGCCGAGGCTCGCCGCGGGAAGGACGTCGATCGAAAGCTCGCCGCCGGGCACGCGAAGGTGGACGCTTCCACGCTCGGAGCGCCCTGAATCAAGGAGGAAGCGGGCCGCGCAGAGGCCGGCGTCCGCCACGGATCGCACGCTCTCGCCATCGGCGCCGAAAACCCGCAGCCAGGTCGATGATTCGGCCTTGGCAAGGACGGCAAGGCGATCGGCCCCCGCACCCCGTTTCCGGTCCAGGAGGAGCCGCGCGGCACCGCCCCAATCACGGTCCCTGCCGTCACCGGAAAGGTCGTCCACAAGGATGAGGTCGGCATCGCAGATGCGGAGCTTGTAAAAGCGCAGTTCCATTGTTTCCGATTGTATCGCTGACCTAGGCCCGTGTGAAGGCTTACGAGCCTAGGCCCGTGTGAAGGCCTACGGGCCGCGGTCGACAGCAGGCCGGTGGACAGCGGGGAGGGTGAAAGGCTACCGTAGGTGTCGATGAAAAAGGACGGTCGCTATTCCCCGCCCGTGCTTCGCGCCGCGGATTTCCCCGCAGGCGGTCCATGCGGCGCCGATGTCGCCGGTCTCGATGAGGCCGGTCGAGGTCCACTTGCGGGTCCGGTCTATGCGGCCTGCGTCGTCTTGCCGGAGGGCTTTCCCCTCGGCCTCCTGGGCGACTCGAAGGCCCTTTCCGAAAAGCGGCGGTACGAGGCCTTCCAGGCGATCGTCCACTGTTCGTCGGTTTGGGCGATCGACTGGGCGACGCCCGCGGAGATCGACGAGCTCAACATCCTGGAGGCGAGCCTCCTCGCGATGCGCCGGTCGTACATGAGTTGCGTGGCCATACTCGGCCGCAGGCCGGCATCCGTGTTCGTGGACGGGAACCGGGACCCCGGGCTTGTGCACGGAGGAAGGCGGAGAAGGGGAGTGACGCTCGTGATAAAGGGCGATTCGATCGTGCCAGCCGTCATGGCGGCTTCCATCCTTGCCAAGGTGGCAAGGGACAGGATGATGGAAAGGTGGGATTGGCTCTGTCCCGGCTACGGCTACTCGCGGCACAAGGGCTACCCGACCAAGGCCCACCGCGCCGCCATCCGCCTTCTAGGACCATCGGCCATCCAGCGGATGACCTTCAGGGTCAAGGAGGACTGACTACGGTGTCGCCTAACGTCTCAGGCAGGTCGCCACGGGGATCAGGCTTCGCCGGCTTCGGACCCTGGGCTCTTGCGCTTCACGACGATGCGGCGCTTGACCTCGGGCTTGCCGCCCTCGGTGGGGCTTGCGGGCCTCGGGGAACGGGGCCGGCGAGGAGCGGGGAGGTCGGCCTGCGGGGAGAAGGAAATGGAGGGGGGCGGGGCGCCCGGCTTCTCCATGAACTTGAGGGCTCCCTGGAAGGCCTTGAGGAAACCTGAGACATCCTCACGGAAGAGGACGATGGAGCGGCGGTCGAAGGTTTCCGCCTCGGTGGGCTTGGATTCCACGATTGTGAGGAAAACATCATTCATGCGATTTTGCTTGACATTGAAAAAGTAGGTCCGCCCCTCACAGGTTATCTTCGTGGAAAAAAGCTCGCCGCGTATGCCCATGCACCTCTCCTTCTTTGCCTGGACCCATCGTAGCGAAATAGCCGTGCCGCCGCAAGTCGGCGGCACGAGGACGCCGCAAGTCGGCGGCACGAGGACGCCGCAAGCAAGCCTTGCTTATGTCCTTGCGCGGGCATCGGCCTCGAGTACAAGACTGCGGTGCCAATCGAGGAGCCACCCTTCGCCCGAGCCTCCATCGCCGGTGGAGGCGTCGACATCGGCCATGACGCGGAATACCGCCTCGGTGCCCGAACCGCGCATCCAGACAAAAGCCTTTCCCTTGCCGGCCTTGTCAAGGAAGACCACGCGTAGTCCGCCTTTTCCCGATGACGCGAAATCCAGGCCGAGTTTCACCTCGGCGCTGCCAGTGGTCGAGAACGCTTCCCAGGACTGGACTCCGAAGCGCCTCGCGAACTCGCCCCTGTCCCTTTCCCAGGCGAGGAGGAAGAGCTCCCGGTATGCCGCCTTGAGCCTTGCGTGATCCATTGTCGAGATCTTCAACGCCGCCAAGGGTTCGAAGGCGCTGGTCGTGGAAAATGCGGGCAAGGATCCGATGACGTCCGCGAGCGTGAAATCCGGTCGATACCCGCTGGCCCTTCCGCTGCGCTCCATCCAGATATGGAAAAGCCCGCGTGAATGCGCGCTCAGGCCGGAGGCTTCGCCCATCCGCGGTGGTTCGGCGATGTCGCGGAGGAGGAGGAGCTTGAACAGGGCGCCTACTGTGGCCAGGGGATCACGCACCGCCGCCGGCCAGGTGATGTTGCCCCCATTCGAGCCTTCGCCCAGGATGCGGACAATGCAGCCTTGGGCCCTGAGCCCATTGGCCAAGCCGACCACATTGGCTTCGCCCGTCTCGGCGCGGTGGATTTCGATGCCGAAGGCTTCGCCGATGGCCTCGATCCGCATGCTCGTGCCATCGTTCACCGCGATCGCGACGCGGCGGGTCGGTTTGCCCTCCGAGTCCCAGGTGAGCGAGCCCTCGCGCACGAGTTGCGCGGATTCGGCTATGCAGCAGAGCGCGAACACTTCCTGCGCTGCCAGTACCCTGCCCCTGCCCGTGGATTGGTCGAAGATGACGAGGTTTCCCCGGTCGCCATCGCAGTCGGGGACAAAGCCGGCCACGAAGGCGGGGTTTTCGGCATGGATTCCCTCGAGGGCACGACAGCAATCCGAGAGGGACTCTCCTTCGGGGACGATGCGATGGGCGAAGGCCCGAGGGGTCGAGTTGAGGGCCCTCCAGGAGACGCCAGCGCCCGCAAGGAAATCCTCGTCGATCGTCAGGGTCCGCGCCGAGCCATTGAGCTCCGCGACGATGCCTGCCGGGGTGATGGCGGCTCCGCGGCCCATGGCCTCGAGGAAGTCCTCCTGGGCCTTGGGGTCATCGCTTCCCGTGACCATCTCGCGGGCCAGGAGGGTATAGGCCGACAGTGAGCGGCGCTTGCATCCGGGAGCCGTGGAATAGATGCGGGCGATGGCGCGGGGATCCGCCTCCTCCGCGGCGTATAGGAGGCGCCTGACCAGGTCCTTTCCCGCGACGGCCTCCCGGAATCGCCCGATGAGCTTCGCTGCCTCCGTGCCGGAAAGGACCCCGCCGTCGGCGGCAAGGCCGAACTTGACGCCATTGTGGCCAGGAGGGTTGTGGCTTGCGGAGATATAGCAGAAGGCGTCGGCGAACTCCCCGTCGCCTTCCTCCATCCGCGAGCAGCTCTTGGCGTAGGCCATGATCTCCGGGGCGGGGACGATGAAGAGGTAGCGGAGCGAAGCGCCAAGGCCAAGGAAGATGCGGCACATCGCATCCGCCAGGGCGGGTCCCGTGGGGCGCGTGTCGATGCCCATGATGATGGTGGGTCTTTGCTTGCCGCTGCGTTCCCGCAGGTATTCGACGAAGACCTTGGCCATCGTCCCCGCGATGAAAATGTCCGCCGGCGCGACGCGCAGGGAGAGGCTGTCCTCGTCGGACGCGCCGCCGGTGGACGATGGGAGGGAAGCCCAGGCTGCCCGGGGAGCGCCGGGATCCGCCGCGGCGAAGACCTTGCGCCATCCCGAAGCCGAGAGGATGAGGCCTGCGGCCGCGTCGTTCACCTCGGCCCAGCTTGGGACAGCACCTTCCTCGAAGGGAGAGGCATCGGGATCGCCGAGCACAAAACCTGTCGCCGGATGAAAAATCGCCGCCACCCTGATCCCCCCCTGCCCATGCCTTATTCCAAATTCCGACAGTAGCACAGGGACGGCCATTCGCGGAAGCCGGGCGGCCCATGAAGCCGGGTCCCGGCACCGCCGCGACGGCCTTGTGCCGGCGGCCGAAAGATCGCTATCGTACAAGCCCATGAACCTATCACGGATGCTCAAGTCCCTCCTTCCCGGCCTTCTCCCCCTCATTGTCTACGTGGCGGCCGTCTCCTTCCTCGGCGAGGCCATCGGCCTTGCGGTCGGTGTGGGCGTCGGTGTCGTGGAATTCGCCGTCATCCTCATACGCGACCGAAAGCCCGACCCCTTCGTCGCCGCCGACACCCTCCTCCTCGTCCTCGTAGGCGCGGTTTCGATCCTGAGCGGCAATGACCTGTTTTTCAAGCTCAAGCCCGCCTTTGTCGAGCTGGTCTTCGCGTCCTCCTTCGCCCTCTTCCTCGTCCTGCCTCCGACCTACCTCAGGTCCTGGATGGAGAGGCAGTTGCGCGGCATCGAGATGCCGGCGGCTGCCATCCCGGCCATGCGGAAGAGCCTCATCGCCATGCTAGCCGCCCTTGGCTTCCATGCCCTGCTCACGGTCTGGGCCGCCTTGTTCCTTTCTGCCGCCGCGTGGGGCTTCATATCCGGGGTCCTGCTTTATCTCCTTTTCGGAGCTGTCGTGCTCGGGGAATTCGTCGCTGCGAGATGGAAGGGCCGTAAGCTCCGTTCCGACCTCGGTGCCTCCAAGGGAGAGAGATTGCTGCCGGTGGTGGATGGGGATGGCGCCGTCGTCGGGCAGGCGCCCGAGCGCATCTGCCATGCGGGGGAAGGTGTCCTCCATCCCGCGCTGCGCCTCATGGCCGTGGACGGCAGGGGAGCCGTCTACCTCCGGCGCCATGCAGCGGGAGGGGCCTGGGATGCGACCCTCACCCGGCATGTGGAGCTCGGCGAGGACCTTGCCGCCGCCCTCTCCCGCGGCATCCGCGAATCCCTCGGCGTAGCGCCGCTCACCCTCGAGGCCGGCGGAAGCTCTCCCCAAGGCGCGCTGCGCTACCGCCGGGACGAGGATGGCCAGAGTGAACTGGTCTTCGTCTTTTACCTGCCCTACGGCGGTCCCTTCGCGCTATCGGCGGACGAGGGCTCAGAGGGCCGGTTTTTCCTGCCTTCGGACCTGGAGGCCGCCGGGGGACGTGGCGAGATCGCCCCGCGCTTCCTGCGGGAGTACTCCATGATCGTGCATGCCGCCCGCGGCATGACTGCCGCCCGCGGCCCGGACGAAACCCCCGTGGAAGGCGAATAGCAAAAAAAAGTTGTGCGATGCCACGCTTTGGTGGGATCGCACAACGCGTTACCGGTCTTGGGAAGCGCCGGAGCGGGCGCCTTACAGCTTCCCCGGGATCTCGATCACCGGAAGATCGTCGGCGCTGGTCGCGGCGGCCCGGCGGTTTTCGCTCTGGATGGCGTCGAAGACCTCCTGCCGGAATACCTTGACCGTCTTCGGCGCGTCGATGCCGATCTTCACCTGGTCCCCCCGCACTTCGATGACGGAGACCACCACATTGTCGCCGATGACTATTTTCTCGTTGACCCGCCGGGAAAGTATGAGCATGGCGTCACTTCCTTGCGGCGGCCATTTCGGCCATGATGTCGTGTTTGACGCGCCACCTGGGGTCCGCGAGGACGGCCTGCATACCCTTGCGGCTCGACTTGCTGATGATGACCGGACCCATGAGGTTGGCCGTGATCGCGGTGCCGTCGGCGGGCGCGGTGACGATGGAGAAGATCACCGCGTCGGCTGGAGCCTCCACCCCGATGTCCTCGAGGACCTCGTCGCTCATGTCGAGGGCGTAGTCGGGCCTGAAAAGGAAGGGGTCGATGAGGATGAAGGCAAGCTCCGGCACCTCAAGCGACTGGAGGTAGATGAAGGGCTTCTGCCTGGCGTCCATGAGGACGTAGTCCGTGAATTTCTCGAAGCCGAGGAGGCCGCCCGGGAAATTCACCCGCTGCCTTTCGTCCACTTCGACTTCCCCGTATGCTCTTGTGTTGACTTTCATGGTTTCCTTCCCACTATGGCGGGCGTCAGCGCAGGAAGTCAAGGAGCGTCTGCGGGAAGAGCTTTCCCGCGAAGCCAAGCGATGCCTTGTGCGCATACTCGAGCATCTTGTAGTCCGTGATCGCCTGTGTCACGTCAAGGTCCCTTTCGTTCGAGAGGAGCTGGGTCGTGTCGGGTATCTCACGGCTGAGCCTTGCCATCACGGTCTGCAGCCTTTCGCTCCGCGAGCCGAGCTCCGCGACGCGGCGGTTCAGGTTGTTGATGCCGGCGTCCAGCCCTTCAAGGGCGAGGCCGCCGGTCTCGAGCACGTCTCCACGGTTGAGCGAATCGCGAAGCCGGATGGCCACGTCGAAGAGGGAGCCCCCGGTGACGCGCGCGCTGGCAGCGAAGTTGTCCGGGGGAAGGCCGCTGGCGGCAAGGAGGCCGAGCTCCTGCAGGGGCTTCGCCGTTGCCACGGAGCCGGGCGCACCTCCCACGAGCTCTTCTATCCGCATCTGGTGGGGGAGGGTGGTCTGGAGCGAGATGGCGAAGGTCCTCGGGTCGATCGTCGCCTTGACCGCGGCTCCCGATTCGTTGATTTTCGCGGCGAGGGCATAAATGGTATCGCCGGCCTTTATCTGGATGGCCTGGCCGTCTATGGCTATCCTCGAATCGCCCATGGCGCGCCAGTCGCGGCCGTCGGCATTGGCGATGGCTTCCTGGTTCTCCGCCCAAAATATGTCCGAACCTGGCTGGTTCAAGGGGATGGTCGAATCCTGGGCCACCTGCGACTCAGGGCCGCCGAGGTCACCGAGGTACATGACGCCGGTGATGACCTCGCGTCCGCCCCCGGACGCCATGCCGCGGATCACGCGGAAGGGTTCGGTCTGGAGCTTGCTCCCCGAGAAGAGGTAGGAGCCGTCGGGCCCCTGGGCGTTGGCCAGGCTCGCGAGCTCGCTCATGAGTTCGTCCACCTCGGCGGCCATGAATTTCTGGTCGTCCTTGCTGTACACGCCGTTCGCGCCTTGGACGGCTATCTCGCGCAGGCGCTGGGTGATGTCCAGGGATTGCCGCACATAGGTCTCGGAGACCTTGTACAGGTCCGCCGCGCCGGCGGCGTTCTTATCGTAGCGCTGCAGGCGCTGGAGGACGGAGTCGTAGCGGACGGCCCGCGCCGCGCCCAAGGGGTCGTCGCGGAGGTTCTGGAACTTCTCCTGGCGGGCCATGCGGTTTTCCATCGAGGACATGCTCTGCTCGGTCCGGCGGAGCCAGAACTGCATGTCATTGTTCATCTGGTCGGTGCTGACGCGGTTCATCTTTGTCACGCTCCCAGTTTGTTGATGATCGTCTGGAGCATCTGGTCGATGACGGTCGCGAACTTGGCTGCGGCCGCGTAGCCATGCTGGAACTTGATCATGTTCGCGAGCTCCTCGTCCATGTTGACGCCGGAGAGGGAGGACTGAAGGTCGTGGAGCTCCTTCCCGATGCGGGCATGGCTCTCGGCGGCCCTTCCCGCCTCTTCGCCCTTGAGGCCTATCCGCGCGACTTCCTCGGCGAAGTGGTCGTCGAAGGTCCGCAGGGATCCGACCATGACGGGCTCGGTCCGGAGCTTTCCGATGGCGAGGGCCGCGCTGCCGTCACCGGCATCGGCGCTCTTGCCGTTCTTGCCGAAGCCCGCGGCTATGTTGCCGGGGTCGCTCTTGATGTAGGCAGCCACGTCGAGCCAGCCCGAAGGGTGGGAGAGGGGGGCGGTGGCGTACTCGAGGCCTTTGCCGCCATCGGCGCCTGCGGTGGCGACGCGGAGGCTGTTGACCGCGTCTGCCTTGGCCCAGTCGAAGGCGCTTGCCGGACCGCTTCCCTTGAGGATGCCGGCGTATCCGCCGAGGAACTGTCCCGAATCCTCGACATGGCGGATCACGAAAGAGGGGTTCCCGCGGTCCGCCGCCGGTGTGGCTCGGAGCTGGAGCCTGCCGTCGCGATCGAGCCGCGCCGTGACCTCGGCGCCGGAGCTGTTGATCCTGCCCACGACGTCGGCGACGGTATCGGTCGGGAAGTACTGTATCTCGATCGGCGCCGCGGGGCCGGAAAGGGTGATGCTGCCGCGGAGTCCCACCTGCTCCTGGGCGGAGAGGCTGTTGCCGCCCGTCATGCGATAGAGCCAGGTGGAGTCGTAGGCGCCGTCGCCGTTGGCGTCGTAATTCCCGGCCAGGTTGTTGATGAAGGGCCATTCCTTGAAGAAGTCGAGGCCGGTCTTGCCGTTGGAGCCGTAGCCTGCCCTGTGTGTCTCGTTCACGAGGTCTGAGAACGAAAGGGCCATCGTGTCGAGGCTGTTCACGGCTTCGCGGAGGTCCTTGTCGCGGAGCTCCACGAGGGCACCGAGGCTCCCGCCCTTGAAGGCCGTGGCCTGCTTTGTGTCAGCCCAGATGGGAGTCGCATATCCTTCGGCGTCGGGCTTGCCCATCTCGAAGCTTCGCGATTCCTTGCCCTGCACGAGGATGAGGCCCTCGATATGGATCATGAACTCGTCCTTGTCACGCTGGTCCACCGTCACCGGGACGATGGTGCCGAGCTTTTCCACGAGGAGGTCGCGCTGGTCCATGAGGTCGTTGGGGCTGTCCCCGAGGGCCTTGGATTTCTGGATCTCGTTGTTGAGCTCGGCTATGCGCTTGGCGAGGTCGTTGACCTGCCTGGCCTGTCCGCGGATGTCGCCGTCGAGGGTCGAGCCCAGGTCCGAGAGCCTGCGGTATCGGTCGCGGATGCCTTCGGTGAGGGCGCCACCCCTCGAGAGGACCGCTTCGCGCGCCGGCAGCTCGCCGGGGCGGAGGGAGAGCTCCTGCCAGGAATCCCAGAACTTGTCCATGAGGGTCCTGACCGAGGAGTCGGAGGGCTCGTTGACGGTCTTCTCCAGCTGAGCTATATAGCTGTCCCGCGTGCTCCAATAGCCCTGGAGTCCGGTTTCGGCCACGATGCGGCCGTGGACAAGGTCGTCCCTGACGCGCTCGATCCTCGAAACCACGACGCCCTGCCCGATCTGTCCCGGCGTTTCCTCACGGTTCAAGGACGGCGCATAGAGGGGATCCATCTCGGAGAACTCCACCCTTTGGCGTGAATAGCCCTCGGTCGAGGCGTTGGTGAGGTTGTGGCCGATGGTGAGGAGGGCCTGGTTGTGGGCCGCGAGGCCCCGCTTGGCGATCTCAAGTCCGGCGAAAGTTGACTGCACGGTATGCTCTCCTTGCTTTCTAAAGGGCCGTATTGAGGAGGAGGGCGTCGTGTCCGGCCGGCACGGCGTGGCCTGAACGGCCGTAGATACGGCCTTTTTTCTCGGGGAAAAGCTCCTCAAGAACGGCGCCGAGCATGACGCGGCTGCCTTCGGCGTAGTCGCCGGAAGCCCCGTTCTCGAATTTCGCGCGCATGGCGGCTATCTTGAGCCTGCGGTACAGGTCGGTGAGGGAGGTGCGTTCCGGCTCCTGCACCTTGAGCGCCAGGCGGTAGAAGCCCTGTTCCATGCACTCGGTTTCCGCTTTCAGCATTGCTTCCGCCCCTGCGCGGACTTCCTCGACAGAGGCGAGGTCGCGGGAAAGCGTTTCGAGCTTGTCCATGGTGGACTGTAGGATGGGCCAGTCGCGGTCCTTCAGGGCCTGGGCGAACGCTTTCTGGCCTTCGACATAGGCCTCGAGGCAGGCGATTTCGTTTTCCATCGCGGCGACAAGGGCGCCCACATAAACCAAAGACAGCATACTCCACACTCCTTCGCTTATTGATCGGCGGTCCCGAGGGGCCAAGTTAGCGAATTCCATCGCAGCCCCCCTGAGGCGGCTTCGTTCCCCCATGTGCCGGTTTCGCCTTTGCACGGAAGCGTGATTGCTTCCCCGGGCGTGTTGCGGGTATAGTTTGAGCCCATGTTACGGCTGTTCAGCGAAGCCTTTTGGCTCGCGCGAGGTGTCCGCGTCTATGCCCTGGTCGGGGAGAGCGGCACCGGAAAGAGCTTCCGCGCGAAACTCGTGGCGCAGAAGTACGGCATCGAGATGATCATCGACGACGGACTCCTCATCCGTGGCGACGGCATCATCGCGGGCAAGTCGGCCAAGAAGGAACAGCTCTACATGTCGGCCGTGAAGACAGCGCTGTTCCACGAGAAGGCCCATCGCGACGAGGTCGCGAAGGCGCTGCAGCGGGAACGCTTCCGGAAAATCCTCATCATCGGCACCTCGGAACGGATGACCACGAGGATCTGTGACCGGCTCCAGATACCCCATCCCGTGAAGGTCATCAAGATCGAGGACATAGCCAGCCAGGAAGAGATAGCCAAGGCCGTCCGCTCGCGCAAGGTCGAGGGCAAGCACGTCATCCCCGTCCCCGCCCTCGAGATCCGGCGCAATTACCCCTCAATTTTCTATGATTCGATCCGCGTCTTCCTCAAGAAGAACTTCGGCGCAGCCCCGGCCAGGTCGAGGCTTTACGAGAAATCCGTGGTCAGGCCCGAATACTCCAAGCGTGGCCGCGTCTCCATCTCCGAAGCCGCCTTGTCCCAGATGGTCATCCATTGCATCGACGAGTTCGACGACACCGTCCGTGTGCGCAAGCTCACCGTGAGCGCGGATACCCAGGGCTATCGGCTCACTGTGGTCCTCGAGGTGCCCTTCGGGACCCGTCTGGCGTCCAACGCCCGGGCCCTCCAGGAATACATCATCGAGAACATCGAGCGCTTCGCCGGCATCCTCATCGAGGAAGTGAACATTGTCATTGACCGTTTTGGGCCGCGCAAAGGTTAGGCGTCATACCTTCAGTTTGACAGCCGGGCTTTCGGGAGCTACTATTATCGCGTCAGAGAGTATCAGGGGGAAACCATGAAGAAGATGATCGCCGCCATCGCCGTCGTCCTTCTCGCCGCTTCCATGTCGGTCGCACAAGCTTCCACGGCAGCGCCCAACCCGGCGGCCGCCTCGCCCGCGACCGCGACCGCGCCGGCTGCTGTCGCTCCCGCAACTGATGCGCCCGCCGCCGCGCCTGCTGACAGCACCCCGCCTGCGGCCACCGCGGCGCCCGCCAATGCGACGCCGACTACTGTCGCGACGCCGACTACTGTCGCGACGGTCTCCGCAGTGAAGCCGGCCATGTCGGATATGGCCAAGACCGAAAGCTCGCGCTACATCGTGTTTTCGGAGGCCGGCGCCGAAAGGGCGGCAGAGCTCGACGGTCGCCTCGAAGCCCTTTTCGACTTGTATGCGAGCGTCTTCCATTTCGAGGAATCCCTTCTTCCCGCCAAGCTCCATGTCAGGGAGTTCAAGGGAAAGGTCGGCTTCGATGCTTATCTGACCCAGGTAGCGGGCCAGACAAAGGACGATTTCGTCTATCTCCACTACACGAATCCAGAGCGGTCCGAACTCGTCCTCTTTTCTAAGGACGACGATTCCGCGGCCTCAAGCCTCGCCCATCAGGCTTTTGTCCAGTATCTCAAGGCTTTCGTGAAGAATCCCCCTTTGTGGATGCGGGACGGTTTCGCGGTTTTCTTCGAGACCGCGCGCTGGGACGGCGAAGCGAAGTCCTTCAGTTTCCCGGAAAACCTCGCCTGGCTCGAGACGTCCAAGGCCCTTGCCTCCAGGAAATCCTTCTTGCCCCTCGACAAGCTCCTCACGGTCTCCATGGATGATTCCCGCGCCAATCTCGAGGTCTTCTATCCGGAAGCCTGGGCTTTCGCTTCCTTTCTCCTCAATACCGATAATCGCGACTACAACCGCCTTCTGTGGGACTCCATCTCGTCCCTCCGGAAAGACGCATTGCTCGGGGTCAACCAGGGCGTGATCGCAAGCCTCGTCGATATCTGGTACGGCAAGGAAAACCTGGAAGAGGCCTTCCTCGCCTATCTCGACGAGCGGAAGACCTTCGGCGAGCTCCTTTCGGACGGGGTCGCCGCCTATGGTGACAAGGCCTATGACAGGGCCCAGGCCTCCTTCGAGGCGGCCGCGGAGATGGATGCGACATCCTATGTCCCCGCCTACTACCTAGGCCTGATCGCCTATATGGCAGGTGACTACAGCCTCGCCGAATACGATTATCGAAGCGCCCTCCAGCTCGGCTGCGATGCCGCGACGGTGAACTATGCCCTCGGGGTCAACGCCTTCGCCCAGAACCGCGCACAGGACGCCAAGACCTTCCTTGCCGCGGCCAAGGAGGCCGCCCCCGAGAAATACGGTGCCAAGGCGGACGAACTCCTGAAGCGGCTCGGGATGTAGACCCGGCTTCGGCTCGGGTGGAACATGGATCGCAGGAGCCGCAGGAGCCGCAGGGGCATGGTTGCCCTGCGACGCCTATGGTTTTTTGGGCCGTCTTGATGCACCCATCGAACCTCGGGACAAAAAAAGCGGACCGTCCTTTTGGGACGGTCCGTACATGAAGTCGGCAGGGGGAGGACTATCGTTTCAATACTGCCAGGATGCGCTCGAGGACTTTTTTCCGGTCGAGCGGCTTGACTATGTAGCTCTTGGCGCCGAGAAGAAGGCTTTTCTTGACGACATCTTCCTTCCCAAGGGCGGAAACCATGACGATGCAGGCGTTCTTGTCGAATTCCAGGATCTTTTCAAGGGCCGTCACCCCATCCATTTTCGGCATCGTGATATCCATGGTCACGAGGTCGATGTTGGGACAGAGTTCCTTGTATTTCTCGATGCCCTGAACACCATCGCCGGCGGTGCCGACGACATCGAATCCTTCTGACGTAAGTATCTGACCGAGCTGTTTGGCGATGAACATCGAGTCGTCAACAATTAGAACGCGATAGCCGGAGCCATCCGGCTTGATCCCCTCGGGGCGCTTCTCGTTGATGTTCGGCATGTCGGACTTGGCGATCATACGCTTCAACGCTCCTTTGATTCACCGGGGCACCGCGATTTCGCATGAGCCTTCGGCTGTACTGCTTCGGTTATAATAGATGCCACGCGTCTTTGCAATACCGCCCCGCTTGGTGGGGAAATCATGCGGTCGAAATCGGCAATTTGCAAGGCTTCAACCGAAAATATGGCCCATTTTTTCCTTTTTGGTGTTCAGATAGGCCTCGTCGTAAGGGTTCGCGGGGATGACAATGGGGATGCGGTCGACAATTGATACGCCTTCCGCCTTCAGCTTTTCAATTTTATCCGGATTATTCGTCAGGAGGCTCACCGAGCCGATCCCGAGGAGGGATAGTATCTTCGCGGCGACCTTGTAATCGCGTCCCTCGTCGGGGAAGCCAAGGTAGAGATTGGCTTCCACGGTATCAAGCCCCAGTTCCTGGAGCTGGTAGGCCTTGATCTTGTTGAGCAGGCCTATGCCCCGACCTTCCTGCTTCAGGTAGACGACAGCCCCTTTTTCCTGGGCCCCGACATAGCGGAGGCTGGCTTCGAGCTGGTCGCGGCAATCGCAGCGCAGCGAGCCCAGTACATCGCCCGTATGGCATTCTGAGTGGACCCGGACGGGCAATGCCTGCGCGTCCTTCACGTCGCCTCGCACCACAGCCGTGTGCTCCTTGTCGGCCTTCGCGTCGTAAAAGCCATAGAGCTCAAAGTCCCCGAAGCGGGTCGGAAGATGGGCATGGGCCACAAGCTGGACGCAGAGGTCGGCATCAAGGCAAAAAGCCCCCTTCCCTTGGCAAAAATGGTCTTCAAGCGCGAAATCGGGTTTCCCGGAGAGCTTGGCCTCCAGTTCTTCCTTGCTCACTGCCTTGGCGCAATCCCCGGTGATGCATTCCCGCGTAAGGGCTTCCATCGTGGCTCCTTTCTTCCGGATATGAATATACCGTAGAACGCGGTGAGTTTGGCTCTTTTACCGGAGCGAAGAGGTGGTCTGGAGTACTTGACGATCAGGGAGCGACATGCTTTAATCAGCTCCTAGCATTTTGGCCCGCGGTTTATGCCGCGCTTGGGTTCGAATCGCTTCGCAAAGGAGACCGGAAGTGCCCTGCGGACGTAAAAGAAAGCTCAAGAAGATAGCGACGCACAAGCGCAAGAAGAAGAAGAGAAAGAATCGGCACAAGACCCGATAGTTGCGTTGCGATCTTCGGATCGAAAATGGCCGCCTCCTCAAGCAGGAAGCGGCCGTTTCTTTTTTTATTGCCTTCCACCCAGTGGGCGGCTAGGATACAACTACGTATGGCCCGGGATATCGACGTCTACCAGCTCGCGCGAGCCTTCGCCCACAAGAACAACCTCACTTCCATGGACTATACGGTGTTTTCCCGGGCAGTCCAGCGACAGGCTAGCCTTTCGGATCAATCAGAGGCCATTTACCGCGACCTGGCCATCAATCCGGATTCCATCCTGGTGCCCCGCCTTTACAAGCTTGCCAAGGAAAGGCGGATAGCCCTCGAGCTCATCGGCAACGAGCTGGCCACCATCGTGATGCCCGAACACTATGCCAACGCCTTTTTTGCCGAGTATAAGCGCATCGACGAAAGCCCGGAGCTTCCCTTTCCCGACGAGGAGGGGCTCAAGATCACCGTGCCCCCCGAATGGATCCAGACGGTCAATGTCGATACGGACCTTGCCCATGTTTCCGACCGGGAGACCGAGCCCCTAGTGCCCCTGTACCGGGTGCTTTTTTCCGGTGGCATCCGGCCCTTTGTCGTTCCCCAGGTCTTCGTGCCGGAAAAGATCCTCGAATACGCCATTATCAAGGTCAGGCAATACCTGAGGCAAGGCGCCAACCGGGAGTACATCCAGACCAAGCTCCTCTATGCTTTCGCGAGCAAGGAAAACCAGCTCAAGGAAATGCTCGGCGCCGTCTTCACGAAGCCCTTCGAGGCGATCCAGGAACTGAAGTCCTCTGCCAACGAGATGGTTTTCCCCTTTTGGGCCCATCTTACAAGCCATGTCAAGCGCGACCTCGAGAAGAAGCAGGACAAGACCGCGGAGGACCTGTCGATCTACCAGGCTGCCCTCCTGTGCGAGTTCTACTCCGGATACTACAAATCGAAGGCCAAGCGGATCCTCGACATGGAGCAGGCCTATCGGTCCCTTGACCAGGCGATGAGGAAGCCGCCCTACCATTTCGGGCTTGATGACATGTCCGCTTTCCGGGATTCCCAAGGCCAGCCCCTTCTCGGGAAGGTGAGCAAGGAGGACATGGAGGCCTTCGTGAAGCGCAAGACCATCGAAGCCGAGGAAGGAAGCCTGCCGGAGCTTTTTGTGGTCACCACCGGGCAGGGCCGGCGGGTCTACATGGCCAGGGACCGGCTCTTCCCCCTGGTTTTTCGCCTCCTCACCGAGGCGCGGCAGGAAGCCCGGACCCGCCTTACCGGACAGTGGAGCCGGCTCATCGAGGATTTCAAGGTCGTTCCCGCGATGGAGGTGGACGAGGATTTCCGGAAGGAGCTGCATTCCTTCATAGAGTCGCGCTTCCCCCTCCTCGATGCCCTGATGAAGGAAAGGATACCGCAACTCGCCTATGGCGACCTCGCGGCAAAGGGCGATCCCCCCGCGGACATATCCCAGGTCTTCTATAAAGGCGAGCTCCTGCCCATCGACGAGCTCCTCGATCTTGATCGCAAGGCCCTCTGCACCGACGCGAAGATGGTCCTGCCCTTTTGGTATTCTGTGCCCATCCTTTCAGGCCTCGTGCGCCTCTTCCGCCGGTTTTCCTCCAAGTCCAGGAATCCCAAGCCAGTCAAGGCTGCGGCAGCCAAGCCTGTGGGAGGCGAGGGCCAGACCCTGAAGGCCCGGCGGGCGGCCTTTTCGGCGGCCGCGGAAGTGGTGGCCGCGACCTTGGTCCCGGCTGGCTATTCGACGGAGGACTACCTCCAGGAGCTGGAGGGGCGGTGGAACAACCTCCTCAATCCCCAGGCCAAGGCCGACCTCCTCGAGGACGTGAACAGCCTTGTGCGGGACTACCTCCGGAATATCCTGAGGAGCCTCCAGCCTTCAGGCCTTACCACGGATAGGCTCAAGAACCTGGCCGCCGCGCTTGCCGATACCCCCGCCTTGCTGAAAATCAAGAACCACGCAGCCCTGGAACAGTACGTCCAGATCTACATGATCAAGCTCCTCAAGCGCTAGACTAGCCGCTTCCCTTGCGCCGGTACGAACCCCGTGCCGCCGGCACGAACCCCGTGCCGGTAGTGCCGGCGCCTTGACCCAGGCAGATTCGCCTTTCGTTTCAATAATCGAAACGCCCTTTTGAAATTTACGCTTTTTGGCTTGCGACTTCCCTTCTTTATGCTATAATCCATCAAGGCCAGTCTCATACGCGCGCGAGGGAGTCGTATGCCAAGCATCATCCTTGTCATCAATCCGGGATCGACGTCGACCAAGATCGGCGTCTTCGAAAACAGCAAGGAGCTTTTCTCGGAAGGCATCTCGCATTCCTCCGAGGAACTCGCGGTTTTCCATAGCATCGCCTCCCAGTACGATTTCAGGCGCGCCAGGATCACTGACCTCCTCAAGAGCCGCGGTTTCGACCTTTCCCGCCTCTCGGCAGTGGTTGGCCGAGGCGGGCTCCTCATGCCGATCCCCGGCGGCATCTATGCCGTCAATGAACGGATGAAGGACGATCTGCTTTCCGCCAAATACGGCGAGCACGCATCCAACCTCGGCGCCCTCATCGCCAGTTCGCTGGCCGAGGAGCTGGGCATCCCCGCCTACATCGCCGATCCCGTCGTCGTGGACGAGCTGTCGGACCTCGCCCGCGTCTCGGGCCACAAGCTCTTCAAGCGCATCTCCATTTTCCACGCCTTGAACCAGAAAGCCGTGGCCCGCCGCTGGTGCCGCGAGAATGGGCTCAACTACGAGGAGGCGAGCATAATCGTGGCCCACCTGGGCGGTGGAGTCTCCGTGGGACTTCACCAGAACGGCCGCGTCGTGGACGTGAACAACGCGCTCAACGGCGAGGGCCCCTTCAGCCCCGAGCGTTCGGGCACCCTGCCCACCCTCCAGCTGGCCAAGCTCTGTTTTTCCGGGAAGTACAGCGAGAAGGAAATCTCGAAGATGATAGCGGGGCAGGGGGGCTTGGTCTCCTTCATGGGCTCGAACGACATGAGGGTGGCGGAGAACGCCTGCCGCGCCGGGGATCCCGAAGGGACCCTTTATTACAATGCCTTCATCTACCAGGTCGGGAAAAGTATCGGCGCGCTGGCCGCCGCCGCCAAGGGCCGCGTGGACGCCATCATCGTGACGGGCGGCATCGCCTACGGGAAGGAATGCGTCGAGGGCCTGCGTGAGATGTGCGATTTCATCGCTCCAGTCCTTGCCTATCCCGGCGAGGGCGAGCTTGAGGCCCTTGCCCTCGCGGGCACCCGCGCCCTCGAGGACCCGGCCGTGGTCCAGGCCTATGGAGCCGCGTCGTGAGGACGATCGCGGACATCCTCGCCGCGGCAACGGCCGCCGGGCCGCGAAGGATCGCCGTGGCCGCCGCGCAGGAGGCCTCTGCCCTGGAAGCCGTCTCGGACGCCCATCGACACGGCCTGGCCACAAGCGTCCTCGTGGGGGATCCCGACGCGATAGCCGCCATCGGGAAGGAGCTCGGGCTCGACCTCTCCCCCTTCGAGGTCGTGGAAGAGAGGGACCCGGCCAAGGCCGCGGCCAAGGCGGTCGAGCTCGTGAGGGCGGGCAAGGCCGACATGCTGATGAAGGGCCTCGTGGACACCTCCGTCATCCTGAAGGCCGCCCTCAACAAGGAGACCGGCATCAACTCCGGACGCCTCACGAGCCATGTCGCGGTCTTCGAGTCCTCCCATTACCACAAGCTTTTCATCGTCACTGACGCCGCCATCAACATCTCGCCGGACATCCCCGCCAAGCTCGACATAATCGCGAACGCCGTCCTGGCCATGAAGGCCCTCGGCGTGGACAGGCCCAAGGTGGCCCTCCTGGCCGCGGTGGAAAAGGTCAATTATGAGAAGATGCCCTGCACGGCCGAAGCCGCGATCATCACCATGATGAACCGCCGGGGGCAGGTGAAGGGCTGCGTGGTGGACGGGCCGCTGGCGCTGGACAACGCGGTGAGCGCGGAAAGCGCCCGCATCAAGAAGATCGAGTCCGAGGTGGCGGGGGACGCCGACATCCTTGTCGCCCCGGACATCGAGGCCGGGAACCTGCTGTACAAGAGCCTCATCGACCTGGGGGGCGCCAAGGGCGCCGGCATCGTGATGGGGGCATCCCGGCCCATCATCCTCACGAGCCGTGCCGACAGCGCGGAGACCAAGCTGGCCTCCATCGCCTTCGCCGCGCTGGTGAGTCAGGGAAAAGGCGCGTGAGCCGTCCGCAATGAGTGGATTTGCCGCGGTTGCGCGGGAGGCTCTCGCCTCGCATGCGGCCGCGGTTCGCCGGAAGGGAAAACTCTGCAAGGAGAGGACATATGGCCAACAAGGGAAAGCCCGTCGTCGACAGGGAACGCTGCAAGGGCTGCCTGCTCTGCGTACGCTCCTGCCCCGTGAAGGTGCTCGGAGTGGATGATTCGCCCAATTCCTGGGGTTACTACCCCATGCGCGTCATCGACGAGACGAAGTGCATAGCCTGCGGCAACTGCTACACCGTCTGTCCGGACGTGGCCGTCACCGTCTGGAAGCTGTAAGGAGGAAGGGCAATGGCTGAAGAGAAGAAGCTCATGAAGGGCAACGAGGCCATCGGCGAAGCGGCGATCCGCGCCGGTTGCCGGGCTTATTTCGGGTATCCCATCACCCCCCAGAACGAACTCACCGCCTATATGGCTAAGAACATGCTCGACAAGAAGCGCGTCTTCATCCAGGCCGAGTCCGAGGTCGCCGCGATCAACATGGTCTATGGCGCGGCCGCGACCGGCACCCGCACGATGACTTCCTCCTCGAGCCCGGGCATGTCGCTCAAGCAGGAAGGCATCTCCTACCTCTGCGGCGCCGACCTCCCCGCCGTCCTCGTCAACGTGGCCCGTTCGGGTCCTGGGCTGGGTGGCATCTCCCCCGGCCAGGGCGACTACTTCCAGGCCACGCGCGGCGGAGGGCACGGCGACTACTACCACATGGTTTTCGCCCCCAAGAGCGTCCAGGAGGCGGCCGACCTCACCTACGAGGCCTTCGACCTGGCCGACAAGTGGCGGATGCCCGCGATGATCCTCGCGGATGGCCTCATCGGCCAGATGATGGAAGGCGTCGTCCTCCCGGAGGAACGCGACCTCGCGAGCCTTCCGGAAAAGCCCTGGGCGGCGGGCCAGGGCGGCGGGCCCCGGCATGTGAGCTCCTGCATCCTCGTCCCCGAGGAGCTCGAGGCCGCGGTCCGCGTCCGCTTCGCGCGCTACGAGGAGGTCCGGAAGGCCGAGACGAGGTTCGAGGAAGTGAACATCGAGAAGGCGGAGCTGGTCTTCGTGGCCTACGGCACCTCGAGCCGCGTCGCCCTCGGCGCCGTCGAGCTGGCGAAGAAAGCCGGCATGGAGCTCGGGCTCTTCCGCCCCATCAGCCTCTGGCCCTTCCCCTCGGCGCGCCTGGCCGAGCTGGCCGCCAAGGGCAAGCGCTTCCTCGCGGTTGAGATGAGCATGGGCCAGATGGTCGAGGACGTCAGGCTGTCGGTCGCCAGCTCCGCTGGCGCAGGCAAGGCCGACGTGCAGTTCTACGGCCGCTGCGGCGGCGTCATCCCGAGCGAGGAAGAAGTCCTCGCCGAAGCCCGCCGCATCCTGGGCAAGTAAGGAGAAGTCATGGAACTCACCTACGGGCATCCCAAGAGCCTGAAGCCAATACAGACCAAGTACTGCCCCGGCTGCGGACACGGAGTCATCCACCGCCTTGTCTGCGAGGTCATCGACGAGCTGGGCGTGCAGGAAAGGTCGGTCATCATGAATCCCGTCGGCTGTTCGATCTGGGCCGACCTCTATTTCGATTTCGATTCCGTCCAGGTCCCCCACGGCCGCACCCCGGCCGGCGCCACAGGCGTCAAACGCTGCCTTCCCGACCACCTTGTCGTCTGTTACCAGGGCGACGGTGACCTTGCCGCCATCGGCACCGCGGAGATCATCCACGCCGCCAACCGCGGCGAGCATTTCACCGGCATTTTCGTCAACAACGCCATCTACGGCATGACGGGCGGCCAGATGGCGCCGACGACCCTCATCGGCCAGAAGGCGACGACAGCCCCCTACGGCCGCGACCCCGGCGAGGCTGGCATGGGCTACCCCATCCGGGTATGCGAGCTCCTCGCGACCCTCGAGGGGACCCGGTACCTGGCGCGCGGCGCGGTGAACACGGCGGCCAACACGCGCAAGACCAAGCAGTACATCAAGAAAGCCTTCGAGATGCAGCTGCGCGGCGAGGGCTTCGGCCTCGTCGAGATCCTCTCGCCCTGCCCGACCAACTGGGCCATGAAGCCCGGCGAGGCGGTCGAGTGGCTCGAGGAGAACATGATTTCCTTCTACAAGCTCGGCGAGGTCAAGAACACGATCGACGCGGCCAGCGCCTCGCCCGCCACCAAGGAGGCGACGCGATGACCGAGAAAACCTTCATGGCAGGCTTCGGCGGCCAGGGCATCATCTCCCTGGGCATGCTCTGGGTCTATTGCGCGATGAAGGAGGGACTCGAGGTCACCTTCTTCCCGTTCTACGGAGCCGAGAAACGTGGGGGAATCGCCCGCGCCTCGGTCGTCGTGTCAGACCGCGAGATAGCGAGCCCACTCGTCACCTCGCCCGATTCCTCCATCGTGATGAACCTGGACTCCCTTCCCCTCTGCGAGGCGATCGCGAAGCAGGGCGGCACCCTCATCGTCAACTCGAGCCTCGTCAAGGTCGATCCCAAGCGCACTGACCTTCGGGTCATCAGCGTGCCATGCAACGAGCTGGCCGAGGAGATCGGCGACGCGAAGTTCGCGAACATGGTCATGATGGGAGCCCTCTCCAAGGCCACGGGCGCGGTCAAGCTCGACAAGCTGGAGGCCGTCCTCAAGACCTTCTTCCCCGAATCCAAGCACAAGTTCATCCCCATGAACATGAAGGCGATCGAGGCGGGAAGGGCAGCGGTATAGCATGGCCCCGACGATGGGCCGCGCCGAGGTTGCGGTGGCGCTCAAGACCTCACGAAGTGCGGAAGGTCGAAGGGGATCTCCATCGAAAGCTCCACTAGGCCGGCGATGGCGCCGGCCTTGCGCCAAGGGGCCTGGTAGATGAACTTCTTCACGCCTTTCTTCTCGATGGTGTAGACGTTCGGTTCGCCGCTCGCAAGGATGCGGCGCATGATGGCTTTCGAGTCCTCGTTGTGGCAGGCCATGAGGTCGGTGCCCAAGAGGGCCCTGCCCCCGTCCTTCTCGAAGGTTTTCGCGGCCTTGTCGTTCAGGTAAATGATCGTGAAGTCGCCGTCGCAGACGGTCACGGCTCCGGGGAATTCGAGCGCCCAATCGTACATGTTGCCTCCAGTCGTCGTCCTCCATCCTAAATCGCAAGCCGCTTGAGGCGCAAGTCGCTTGAGGCGCAAGCCGCCTCGGGCGCCAGGCCTGGCGGGCGCATGCCGGGCCGCCGGATTGTCCCCGCGCTTGCCTTCCCAGGGCAAGCGGGCTAGTATTCCGTCTTGCGGGAGCGCGAGGAAAACATGGTCTGGGGCGATGGATCTGGCGGGGAAAAATGGCGAAGGCTCAAGGGAAGGACCCTCCTGACCGGTCCCGTCTTCACGGTCACCGAGGTTGTGAGCGAGGGTCCTGAAGGCAGGGTCGGCACCTTCTCGGTGCTCGAGGCCCGCGACTGGGCCACGGTCGTCCCGGTGATCGGCGGCGGGAAGGACCTGTCCTTCCTCATGGTGCGTCAATACCGGCATGGGATGGAAGAAGTCTGCGTGGAATTCCCCGGTGGCGTCGTTGAGGCCGGCGAGGCGCCCATGGCCGCGGCGGTGCGGGAGCTGGAGGAGGAAACCGGCTATCGGGCGGGCCGCATGGTCCATGCCGGAACGGTGTCGCCTAACCCGGCCATCATGGCCAACCGCTATCACGTCTACGTCGCCTTCGACCTGACGGCCTCGGGGAAGCTGTCCCTGGACGAGCACGAGATAGTCGATGCCTACGAGGTGCCGGCGGACGAGGTCTTCGCGAAGATGGGAGAGCCTCCATATTCCCACGCCCTGATGGCATGCGCCCTCCTCCTCGCGCAGCGGGTCCTTGGCCGATGATGTCACGGGCTATTTGAGGATCCCAAGACCTGCCAAGCCTAAGTAAACAGCCGATTCATGGTTTTTCCATCGGCATTCCGGGGCGGGAGGCGTCTATATGGGTGGAAGCACATGAAAATCGAAGAAAGCGTCGTGATGGCTGCCCGGCTTGGCGGTAAGGCCGAGTTCGCCGCCATCGTCAGGACCTACGAGAAGAGCCTCTATTCCTTTGCCCTGGCCTCGACGAGGAGCGTTCCGGAGGCCGAGGACGCGGTTCAGGAGATTTTCCTGAAAGTCCTCGTGGGCATCCGCGATGTACGGAACGAGTCACGGTTCGAGTCCTGGCTTTGGTCGGTGGCGCGCAACGAGCTGTCCTCGCGGGGAAGGAAGGGCCTAGCCTCATCCCGGATCGTCGACATCGATCCGGACGAGCTCGACGGCGAGGGTGGGAGCTGGGGGGCGGGGATGGCTGGGGAGGCGCGTGAGGGCGAGGACCTTCTCGGTGGGCTTTTCTCCCAGCTGAGGCCTGAGGAAGCCCTCGCCGCGGCCCTGAAGTACGGCGGTGGCTTCTCGGTGAGGGAAGTCGCCCTCGTGTGCGGCATCGCTGAATCGACGGCCAAGGGCCGTCTCGACATGGCTCGGCGGCGCATGCGGGCGCTGGCCGGGCGTGGCGGCCAGCGGCGGCGGCTCGGACCCGGCGCCCCAGGGCCTGTCTTCGGCATTCACCGCTTCCGCATCCCTTTCGGACTCGAGGAGAGGATCATGGACAACGTGGAGACATTGCGGCTCGGCGCCTCGATCATCGAGCGCCTCGCCAACGACGACCAGATGCACCTGGCTTCGCTCTCGCGGCGCGGCGAAGCCTTCGACGAGAGGTCCCTTTCGGCCATCGGCGAGGTGGCAGTCGACGGGGACGGCACGATCGGCGCGGAGTTCGTGCGCCGCGTGGCATCGAGGCTCAACGTCAAGGAATTCGCGTCAATGCTCAATTATACGGATCGCTATACGGAGAAGCGCATCATCGAAGGCCTGGAGACGGTCGACAAGGAGACGAGCGAGCAGCTCAAGAGGAACATGTTCGTCTTCGAGGACTTCGTCCTCTTCGATGACAAGGCCCTCAGCCTCCTCGTGGACGAGGTGGGTGAGGACCTATTTGCCGCCGGTCTGGCCGCATGCGGCATCCCGGTACGGGACGAACTCCTGGCAAACCTCGGGGAGAAGCGCGTCGCCTCGCTGCGAGCCGCGATCGCCCGGTCCACATGGTCCATCGAATCGGCAAGGGCCGCCCAGGAGGAAGCCGTCGCATTCGCCCGTCGCCTCGACAAGGAAGGGCGGCTCAAGGTGATACAGTCGGCCGATTACCCGCGTGGTTTCATCTTCACCGTGCCGGGCTGATCGCCGCTCCGGCGCATCCCTTGCGGACCGGCGGCCGTGGCCGGGCTAGCGGCTGGCCGCCAGGCTGAAGCGCTTTCGGAAGACGGCGAAAAGGCAAAGGGAAGCGAGGGAAAAGGCGATGAAGGACAGGAAGAGGGCGCGGTAACCGGCCGCTTCGACGACGAAACCGCCCAAGGCGCTGCCCAGGACGGCGGGGACTCCGACGCCCAGACCCATGTAAAGCGCCATGCCCGTGCTGCGCCGGGAAGGATGGACCCGCTCCGCCACGAAGGTGACGGCGGCGGGCTGGAAAAGGCCGTAGCAGAGGGCGTGGAGGAGCTGGGCCGAAAGGAGGCCGGCGGGGCTGGGGAAGATCGCGTAGACCGCCAGGCGGAGGCCGACGGCGGCGGTGGCTATGGCTATGGCCCCCATCGCGCCGGTCCTGGCTATGATGCTCCCTGCCACGAGCATGAGGGGGATTTCCGTGGCGCTGGCGAGTGCCCAGAGCGCTCCCACCGCATGGAAATGCAGCGACTCCGTGGCATAGAGCGAAATGAAGGAATTGATGGGCGCCATCGCGAAGCGGCCAACCCCGATCACGAGGAGGCCGAGGGCGAACACGGGATCGATCCGCGTTGCGCCGCGGGGGCCCTTTCGCCCTGGCTCCGGGGTTGCGGGCAGGGCAGGGCTCTCGGGGAGGAAAAGCAGGGACAGGAGGAAGACCAGGGTTGCCGCCGCCACGCAGAGGGCGATGAGCCATGGTGGGCTGCGGTCGAAGCCCGGGATGAACTGGAGGACGAGGGCCGTGGCTATGAAGCCGATAGAGCCCATAACCCGAAGCGCTCCATATCCGCTTTTCTTGCCCGCCTCGGGGCCGGCGTCCACGAAGGCCATGCCTTGGGCATCCATGACCGGGATCAGGGTCTTGACCCCGATGGCGAAGACCGCGATCGACAGGCCGGTCACCAGGCGCAGCGGCAGGAGGACCAGGGCCGGAAGGGCCACGAGAATGGCCAGGGCGGAAGCCGCCAGGGTGGGCTTCCGTTTGCCTGACCTGTCCGCAAGCCTTGAAAGCGCGAGGGGACCCACTATGCCGACGACCTCGAAGAGGGCAAGGAAAAGCCCCACGCCGGCCGGTCCATAGCCGAGTCCCCTCAGGAGGAGCTGGAGATAGGGCGAGACGACGCCATAGATCGCGAAAAGGCAGAAGTAGGCGAGGGAGTAGCGGCGCGACTTTTCCCTCATCGAGCCGCCCCGCATTCGGCGTAGAAGTCCCGGCCCTCGCCGTTGATGCCGATGATGGCCGGGAGGTCCCGCAGTTCGACCAGGCGAAGCGCCTCCATGCCGAGTTCCGGCCAGGCTATGATGCGGCTGGAGACCACATTCTCCTTGGCCGCGAGGGCTGCCGCGCCTCCGATGGCGCAAAGGTAGACCCCGCCATGCTCCGCGATCGACCTGGCCGCGGAAGGGGACCTGGATCCCTTGGCGATGGTCACGAGGCTCGCGCCCCGCGAAAGGAGTTCGGGGAGCATGGAATCCATGCGGCCTGCCGTCGTCGGGCCGAAGGAGCCGGATACCGCTCCGGGCACCGCGTCGGTGGGGCCGGCATAGAACACCGGATGGCGGAAAATGCAGGCCGGAAGGTCCTTGCCCTCGGCGACAAGGGCGCGGAACCGGGCATGGGCCTTGTCGCGGGCAGTGACCACCGTTCCCGAGATGAGGAGGGGCGTGCCGGGGGGGAGGGCGCCGAGCTCGGCGGCAAGCTCGCTTGCCGGCCTGTCGAGATTGACGCGTTGTGCGCCATCGAGGGCGGGCATCCCGTCAGGCAGGAACCGGGCCGGGTCCTTTTCCATCGGCTCGAGCCTGACTCCCTCCTTGTCGATAAAGGCCCGTGCCCGACGGGCCGCGGCGCAGCTGACCCCGAAGGCTAGGGGGAGGCTCGCGGCGTGGCGCGGGAGGCGGATCGCGCGGGCATCGATGGCCAGCCGGCTCCCCCCGAACTGGGCGCCTGGGCCTGCGGCGGCAGCCGAGCTGAGCATCGCCTCTTCCCACCCGCGGTCGCGGAGGGCCGGGGACCCGCCCGCGGAGGCCGCAGGCAAGCCATCGAGGAGGCCCAGGCCCGCCAGCGCCAGGACATAGAGGCTCTCCTCGGGGGAAAGGCCACCCACTACACAGGTTATGCGATACGGAGGGCAGCCCGAGGTGCCGAGCCCCCTCACAAGGCCATCAAGCCTCCTTTCGAGCAGGCCTGCGTCGAGGAGGGAGGGTGATTCCATGGCAAGGCTCGTGCGGTTGGCGGAGCCGCCTCCCTTGGCCACGAAGCAGAGCCGGAAGGCCTCGCCGCCGGCGCCCTCGCCGCCGGCGCCCACGCCGCCGGCGCCCTCGCCGCTGGCGCCCTCGCCGCCGGCGCCCTCGCCGCCGGCGCCTTCGCCGCCGGCGCCCTCGCCGCTGTAGTCGGTCCTGATGTCGCAATGGAGGGGAAGGTTGTCCCCCGCGTTTGCCTCGGAAAGGAAGCCGGTGGGCCGGAGGACCGAGGCCCTGAGCCTGCGGGCGGCGTAGGCCGCCCGCACCCCACGGGCCAAGGCCTCCTCCTCATCGCAGGTCGCGCTTGCGAAGCCCGATCCCCTCCATCCATAGACGACCGCGGTGCCCGTGTCCTGGCACAGGGGATAGACGCCCTCCGCCGCGATGATGGCGTTGCGGATGAGGCTCGCCGCGACAAAGCGTTCGGCCTCGCCTGCGCCCGGGTCCTTGAGGACGGCAGCGAAACCCTCTAGCTGGGAAGTGGGGAGGAAAAAGGCGATCTCCTCGAAGGCGACGCGGGCCAGGGTTTCGAGGACGGCGGCGCCGACGCCGTTTTCCCGATCCGGGGGTAGGTCGAGGCGCGGCCAGGTTTCCTGTCCGCCGAAATCCAGGCAATGGGCAATCGTCGGCTGAAGCTTCATGGCCACAGGACTTCCTGCCCCGAGGCCGTGCCAAGTCTGAGGGTGATCGTGCTTTTCATCGTAGGCAAACTATAGCGCTTTGGCGGTGCCGGGAGCTAGAGCATGTAGCCAAGGCCCAGGCTCGCGCCGAGAACCGGCGAAGCGGCTCCCTTTCTCGCCGTGCAGGCTACGGAGAACACCAAGGGACTCGCGCCAAGGATGGCGCGGCATTCCGCGGCCGCGGCCCAAGACCAAGGGCCTTCGAGCATGGCGCCCAAGGATGCGGCATTGGCCATGGCGGAACAGCCAAGCCGCAGGCGCCGGGTCGAATACCAGATGCCGCCACGGATGAGGGGCGCGACCGTGGCGGCAAGGCCATCGACGGGGAAGGCGACCAGGAGGGCAGGAGCCAGGCCCAGGGAGAGCCCCCGCGAGGCAAGCGCAGCAGGAAGGCCCAACTCCATGCACATTGCGCCGCTCACGGTCCCCGATGCGAGGATCGAAGCGGCGGCCGCGCTTCCGCTGTAGGAAGCTTTCAGGAAAACTCCGAATGCAGGCAGCATCCCCCCTTCGTCGCCGCCCGGGGACGCCGCCGCGCTTCCCACGCCGGGCGAGTTGCTGGCCCTGCCCGAAAAGGCCCATCGCAGGGAAATGGCCGCCCCGATATTCTGGGCCGAATCCGCTGAGCCGGTCCGGGTGGACGTGGACACGAAGGAGGCCAGGGCGAAGCCAAAACGGCCCAAGGATGCCGACATGCCGAGGTCAAGGACGGCACCGAGGGAAGGATCGCTCATCACGGTGCTTTCCGCCGAGATCCCGAGGTCGAGGGCGACAAGGCCAAAAGCGATCGCTCCGGGTTCGGGAAAGAGGAGGAGGCCGGGCATCGCGCCGGCCGCACCGTAGGGAGAGACCGCAAGCCCGGAGTCGATGGCCACCGTGGTTTCCAGGACGACGGGCCCGGTGGCCGGCGCCGTCGACGCGGTTGCGGTCGAGGGGAGGGCACTGAGCCGGACCAGGTATTTTCCATCGGGCAGGGCCGCGCCGGGAGGGTCCATGGAGCGTCCCGGCCACGAGACCGATTGTTTCCACTCGGTGAACAGGGGAAAGTCGAAGCGCGCGACGACTTCCTGCGCGGCCGAGAGGATCTCGAGCGTGGCTGAACCGTAGGAGGTCACGGAGAAAGAGAGCACTGTCGCCCCGAGGGCTCCGACATTGCCGGGATCGAAGGCGGCGCGGCGCGAGCGCAACTCGCTCACCTCGAAGGGAGCCTCGTCGAGGCTGACATCGAGGGTCGTGACCGCCTTGTCCTGGATGGTGAAATCGACGCCTCTCTCCCGGTAGGCGAAGCGGCGCACCAGGGCATGATGCCTCCCCGTCGGGAGCTCGAGGAGGCCGGAGCCCATGATCTTTCCATCTATGAGGAGTTCCGAATCCTCAGGCGTTAGCCTGGCGTCAAGGAAGCCCGACATGCGCCTGAGCGCGAAGGTGAGGGTGCTTCGGGTCTTTTCCTGGAGGCCAACCGTGGTCTCCACGGGATAGTAGTTGTCGGCCTCCACCCCGATGACATAGCTGCCCGGCCTCATCGCCTCGTTTGTCCACGGCGCGTAGCCTACGCTGCTCCGGTTGACCGACACGAGGGCCCCGCCATAGCTGGACTTGAGCTCGTTCCCGCCCGCGAAAACCCTGACGACGAGGCCCGCATAGCCTTCGGTCGTGGTCGCCTCGGTGCTGAGGCTGGCCTCGGCCGCCGTGGCGGATGCGCCCTTGGCGAAGGCCAGGCCAGCGAGCGCGATGAGAAGGGCAGGGGCGAGGCTTCGGCGAGGAGCATGGCATCCGTGGCTCATGATGCTACTCTACAGCGCTTGAGGGCAGGGCGGCAACGCCGCGGGCAAGATACCGGTCAAGGACTTGTGCCAGCCTCCTAGGCCGCGCTACAGTCACCAGCGACAGGAGGCGCCATGCTCAAGATACTGCCCCTCGCCTCGGGAAAAGGTGGAGTAGGCAAGAGTGTCCTGGCCGCCAACCTCGGCATATGCCTTGCCCGCCTCGGCAAGACAGTCGTCCTCGTGGACCTCGACCTCGGCGGTTCCAACCTCCACACCTGCCTGGGGCTGCGCAACCGCCATCCGGGACTTGGCTCCTTTGTGTGGAAAAACGAAAAAAGCCTGGAGAGTCTCCTTGTCGAAACCGGGCAAGAGCGGCTTTGGCTCATTCCTGGTGACAATCTCCTGCCTGGCACCGCCAACCTTGAATGGAATGCCAAGCGCCGCATCCTGAAAGGGCTCGCCTCCCTGCCCGCCGACTATGTGATCCTCGATCTTGGGGCGGGTTCCTCATACAATGTCGTCGACTTTTACCTGTCGGCGCCGACGGGCATCCTGGTCATCAACCCAGAGATAACCTCGGTCCTCAACGCCTATTCCTTCCTGAAGACCGCGGCCTACCGAAGCCTCATGCGCTCCTTTCCGGAAGGGAGCCCCCAGCGGGCAGCCATCCTTGAATACGCGGGGACAAAGACCGAAGGCTCTGGCCAATCCTTCGTCGGCTTCGCGCGCGGCCTGGCCGGGAGCTTGCCGGAAAAAGGCGCGGAAGCCCTATCCCGGCTCGAGTCGATCCTGCCCTTTGTGGTCATGAACCGCGCCCGCACGAGGCCGGACGCGGAACTCGGCTATCGCCTTCGGGACATCAGCCTCAAGAACCTCGGACTTTCCTTGACCTTCATGGGCTTCCTTCTCGAGGACGCGGCCATTTCCCGAAGCATCGCCACGCGGACGCCCCTCGTCCTCCTCGATCCCCAGGCGCCTTTCGCGCGGGGTGTCCAGGCCTTGGCGACCCGGATCTCGAATGCCGCTCTCGCGCTGCCTTCGATCCCAGCAGAGTCGGAGTTCGACACGCAGCTCGAGAGCCTGGCCCTCGAGGCGCTTGACGGCGGGGATGCCGGGGGCTAGTGAAGTGCGAGGAGGGCGAAAAACAGGACGACGGAAGCCGCCAGGGTAAAGCTGTGCCAGATCGCGTGGTGGTAGGGCATGCCCCCGCGCGAACGGAAGGCGAGGCCCAGGGCAAAAACCAGGCCGGCCAGGAGGGTCCATGGAAAGACCGTCTCAGGCAGGAGGCTCCGGAGGGAAGGCATGAGCGGCAGGAAAAGGGTGAAGGCAAGGTAATAGACCGCGAGCGCCAACTCCCTGATCCTCTGGTTGTAGATGATGGTCGCCAGGAAGAGGATGACGGCGAAGCCCCAGAGCAAACCAAGGATGATCCAACCTGCCGCGCCGTGAAAGCTCGTCAGGCAAAAAGGCGTATATGAGCCGGCTACGAGGAAAAAGGAGCCAGCGTCGTCCAGCGCGCCCATGACCCTCCGCGCGCCGGGCCTTTCCAGGAGATGGGCCAGGGCGGAGATCGCGAAGAAATATAGGATCGAGGCGCCATAGATCGAGAAGGAGACCGTGAAGGCGGCGGAGGGATGGGCTGCGGCCTGCACCAGGAGGAAGGGGAGGCCCACGAGGGCGAGCCCACCCCCGAGCAACTGGACAACCCCCGCCGCAAGGTCTCCGGCATTCCTGCCGCCTTCCGCTTTTGCATAATCGTTCATTGAACAGAGTAGAGTACGACGGGGCTTTCCCTGTCCAGCCCTGATTGGCCGCCTTGGGCGCTCAAGGCGCTTGCCTGCCCCGGTCGCCTCGGGGTAGATTTCTAGGGCGATGCATCCAATGGGAAAAAAGCGATTCTTCATGGCCGGCCTTGGCGCAGTCCTGCTTTGGGCCGCCTTAAATGGCTGCAGGGCCAGCGCGTCCAGCCGCGGCCCTGCGGATCTTCCTCCCCCTCCTTCGGCTTTTCGACGTGAAGCTCTCAAGCAGCTCGGGAATCTCGGCCTCGAGGCCAAGTGCGGCCAGCTCCTCCTCCTGGGTGTGGGCGGCAATTCGAAGCCCAGCCGCGCCGCGGTCGATTTTCTCAGTAACACGGCTCCCGGCGGCATCCTGCTGTTTGGCTTCAACGTTGCCGAAGGACCGAATGCCCTGGCCGCCCTGGTCGGCGGGTACCAGGACGGCGCCGCCATGCAGGGCAATGGCCTGCCGCTGATCGTCGCCATCGATCACGAGGGGGGGACGGTTTTCCGCTTCAAGCAGGGTGTCACCCGGCTGCCATCGCCTGCCCTTGTCGGTGAAAGGGGGGGGCGCTACGCAGGCTTATTGGGCAGGCGGGCAGGACTCGAGCTGGCGGCGATCGGCGTCAACCTGGCCCTCGCCCCAGTCGTGGAGACCCTCAGCGACCGCAATGCGGAGCTTCTCGGCTCGCGATCCTACGGTCGTGACCCGCGGCGCGTGGACGATTGCGCAGGAGCCTTTATCGAAGGCCTCGCCCTTTCCGGAGTCGCCGCCACGGCCAAGCATTTTCCCGGCAATGCCGCCACGGACCCACACAGGGGCCTTCCCATCCTCGAGGTGACCAAGGCAGAACTTGAACGCGATTTCCTGCCCCGGTTTCGCTCGGCCATCTCCCATGGCGCCGCCGCCGTGCTGCTTTCCCATGTCCTGGTTCCCAGCATCGATGCCTCGCGGCCGGCCACCCTCTCGTATGGCCTCACCACTGCCATCCTCAAGAAGGAGCTGGGCTTCGAAGGGATCGCCGTCACCGATGACCTCTTCATGAAGGCGCTGACCGAGGGTTCCGGCTCCGATCCGGCGGGCGTGGCGGCTTCCGCCGTGGCCGCGGTGAATGCCGGGGCCGACCTCCTCATGCTTTCGGATGGCCAGGCGGGGCCAAGGGTCAAGTCCGCCCTCGTGGACGCAGTGCGCTCGGGTCGGATCGCGGAGGCCAGGCTTGATGATGCGGTCGTGCGCATATTGGAGCTGAAGCTGCGTTTTGGCTTGGCCGCCGCCCTGGATCCCTCCGCCCGCGCCCGACGCATCGAAGCCCTGCCGGCGATCGTTGAAGAGTCCAAGCGCCTAATCCGCTAGCTTTGATGGCTTCCTCGAAGATTGTTGGCCGGTCAGGCGGCTCCCCCTGGCCTGGATGCCCGGCCTGGCCGCTGCGCCGCCTGCCCCCACCCCAACAATCTTGGTAGCACTCCCTCATCGCGGCCCCTTTTGGCGCCGATTCTTATAAGGTGAGAATCGGCAGAGCTGTCGCAGCCCGCCTCCCCTTCCTCCTCGGGGCGGCGTTTTTGGCAGGAATCGCCCTCGTTCCGGCTATCGCCGCGCCTGGGCCAGCGGCCGACCTCATGGTCGGCGACCTCATGGTCGGCCCAGAGGACGTCAGGATTGAGCAATTGGCGGACGGTGGCTATCATCTCTACGTCCGCAGGAAGCCCGGGCTCGGATCCATCCTCCTCACCGAAAGCACCAAGGACCCGGAGCACAAGACCGACAACTACGCCTACCGGGCTCCGGAATGGAACCCGATCAACGGAGACGAAAAGCGTATCCTCGATGGCAAGGCGATCCTGGCCTCTGCCAAGATCTGGTCGCTCATCGACTCATCGCCCGAAAAGGATCCGGTCTTCGGCCAGGCCTTCCATGTCTTCATCCCTTGGGTCGTCGCCTGGGGCTATTCCTGGGGTCGCCACGGGGAGACCTTCATCCATGACGGGACCTTCATAAACATTCGGGCTTTTGCCCTGCCCTTCGCCGATTATCGGGCCGCCTTCCAGGAAAACCCCTACCTCATCAGGGTCACCCAGAAACTCCACGCCGCGCCGCCGGCGGTCAAACCCCCTCCGGCGCCGCCGCCGGAGGTAATGGCTCCACCAGAACCCAAGCCTCCCGAGAAAGAGCCCGATCTCAGCCTCTATATTCCCAAGACCGTGGACGATTTCCGGACCATCGCCGACGCGGGAAAGGGCGAGGCCCACCTGGTCGAGAAGCCTGAAGACATCGCCCCTGAGATCGGCCGCCTCATGGACAAGGCCAAGGGAAAGAGCCTCGACCTGGTCCTTTGCCTGGATACGACGGATTCCATGGGGAACGACATCGATGCGGTCAAGGCGAGCTTGCCGGGCATCATCCAGGACCGGATAGCGGGCTTTACCTCGGTGCGCCTCGGACTTGTGCTGTACAAGGACTATTTCGAGGAATATGTGGTCAAGCATTTCGACTTCACGGTCGATGTTCCCAAGATGCTTGCCAACGTCCAGTCGGTCAGGGTCGGCGGCGGCCGGGACATACCGGAGGCGGTCTACGAGGCCCTTTATGAAGCTCTGACCACCTATCCCTGGATGGCTGAGCGAAAAATGATAATCCTCATCGGGGATGCGCCTGCCCATCCCCTGCCGCGGGGCAAGATCGACCGGGCAATGGTCGAGGCGGAGTCGGGCAAGCGCGGCATTGAGATGGATACCATCATCCTGCCGGATTGAAGGTTGCATGATGGTCAATATCCGGTGTAAAGTTGACATGAATTCCGAAGCGGGAAGGGGCTTTTGAGGATGAAAAAACGGTCTCCCAAGGAAAAGGGCGAGCTCCTCGCGAGGGTAGCCAGCGGAAAGAACCTCTTCATTGTCGCCGCAGTCCTCGTCGCGAGCCTTGCCTTCATGGGCTCCCCCGCCCTGATGGAAACGTCCGCGAGCCTTGTAAAGGCCAAATCGCCCGCATCCGAGGCCGCTCCGGCCTACGGGGAAGCCATTGGCGGGACGGCTTCCGCTTCCCTCGACGGAATATCGCCGGGGCAGGTCCCGCTGGGGC
The DNA here is from genome assembly GCA_025358255.1 of Spirochaetaceae bacterium. GTDB lineage: Bacteria > Spirochaetota > Spirochaetia > Treponematales > Rectinemataceae > JANYKC01. The sequence goes on along the minus strand of JANYKC010000002.1, from coordinate 23,372 downwards.
CGGCAGGGGAAAGCGGCGGCGGCCCAGACCGTGGCCTTTACTATTCGGTCTACACGGTCAAGCCCGGGGATACGGCAGGCGCTATCGCGGAGAGCTATGGCGTGAGCGTGGACAGCATCGTCTCCTTCAACAACATCCAGAATACCAGGGCACTCCGTCCCCGCCAGCTCCTCAAGGTACCGAGCATGGCCGGCATCCTCTGCGTGGCCAAGGAAGGGGACACGGCGGAAAGCCTTGCCAGGGCCTGGGAGATCGCCGCGAACGGGATCATCGAAAGCAACGGCTTGCTTGCCCTCCAGATTCCCGCGGGAAAGGTGGTTTTCCTGCCTGACGCAAGGTTGCCGAGTAACAAGCTCCGCGAGATCAACGGCGACCTATTCAAATGGCCGATCCGGGGCTGGGTCACAAGCCGCTACGGATGGCGCAGCGACCCCTTCACCGGCAGCCGCAGCTTCCATGACGGCCTGGATATCGGCGCCAATCTCGGAACACCGATCGGGGCGGCGATGGAGGGACGGGTCATCGAGAAGGGCTATTCCTCCTCCTTCGGCAACTATGTCCTCATCGCCCATCATTCGAATTGGATGAGTTTTTACGGCCATATGAACAGTTCCATCGTCAAGGAAGGGCAGTGGGTCGGCATAGGCCAGCGCATCGGCTTTGTCGGCAACACCGGCTACAGCACCGGCCCCCACCTCCATTTCTCGGTTTTCAAGAATGGCCGGGGCATGAATCCAACGGTCGTCCTCCACTAAGCCGGGGCCCCGGGAGTCCCGTTCGGTCGCGGACAAGGCCACTTCCGCGGGTCAGGCCGCACGCTGGCGGGCTTTTGCCTGCCCCGGCAAGGCTTTGACAGCGGCCCCCCGTTTTGGTACAGTCTTAATTCAGATGAGAGAGTACAAAGGCATTCCGGCATCGCCTGGCGTCGTCGTCGCGCCCGCCTTCGTTTTCCGCGAAGATGAGCTGTCGGTGCCGAGCTATGGCATCGATCACGACGATCTGGACGCCGAATGGGCGCGTTTCCTCAGGGCCGTCGAAAAGGCCAAGCGCGAGGTGGAAGAGCTGCGCGACCGCACCTTCCGCGATGCCGGGCAGGTCCAGGCCGCCATCTTCGAAGCCCATCTCCTCATGCTCAGCGATCCGGATTTTTTTGACGGCCTCGAGGCGCGCCTTCGCTCGACCCACCGGAACATCGAGCGCGTCATCGTCGAGCTCGAAAGGGAGCTCGTAGACAAGCTGGCCCTCATCGAGGATCCCCTTCTCCAGGCGCGGTCCGCCGATGTCCACGACGTGGCCAGGCGCATCCTCTCCCACCTCATGTTCCATGAGCGCTTCAACCTCGAAGACCTCGAGACAAGCTTCATACTCCTGGCCCACGACCTCCTTCCCTCCGATATGATCAGCCTCAAGCGCAGCAAGGTCGTGGCCATCGCCACGGAAGCGGGCGGACGGACAAGCCATGTCGCCATCCTCGCGCGCGCCTTCGAGATCCCCGCCGTGCTTGGCCTTGGAGAAGTGCTCGATGGCATCAAGGCGGGAGACGCCTTGGTCGTGGACGGCCGGGCCGGACGCCTTATCGTCGACCCTGACAAGGCGACCCTCAGCTCGGCGGCGGCATCCCAACGCCTCGCCCACGACGAGGCTGTCGAGCTTTCCAAGCTCATCGACCTCCCTTCCCAGACCAGCGATGGCAAGCGCATCCTCCTCAAGGCCAACATCGAGGTACCCGAGGAAGGCGAAGCCGCCATGGCGCACGGCGCCGACGGCATCGGCCTCTTCCGTTCCGAATTCCTCTTTTTCCAGCCCGGCCATGTCCCCGGAGAGGAAGAGCAGTACCTCTCCTATTCCCGGGTGGTGGAGAGCATGAAGGGCAAGCCCGTCACCATCAGGACCCTCGACATCGGCGGGGACAAGGTCCTGCCCGAGCTGGGCGCCGCGGACGAGAAGAATCCCTTGCTGGGCTGGCGGGCCATCCGCTTCTGCCTGGCCAAGGAGGATGTCTTCCTGGGCCAGCTGCGGGCCATCCTCCGCGCCGCCGCCCACGGGGACGTGCGGATCATGTTCCCGATGATCGCTTCGCCCTCCGAGCTGGACCGCGCCCTCGTCCTGGTGGAGATGGCCGGGGAGGAATGCCACAAGCGTGGACAGGCCGTGCCCGACAGGATCAAGACCGGCATCATGGTCGAAGTTCCGGCAGCGGCCATGGCCAGCGACATCCTCGCGCGCAAGTCCGATTTCTTCTCGATCGGGACAAATGACCTCATCCAGTACACCATGGCGGTGGACCGCGGCAACCAGCGGGTCGCCTATCTCTATGAGCCCTTCCATCCCGCTGTCCTCAGGCTGATCAAGACGACGATCGACAACGGAAAGGCCGCGGGTATTCCCGTCGGCATGTGCGGCGAGATGGCAGGCGATCCGGCCTCGGTTTTCCTCCTCATCGGCCTCGGCCTCGAGGAATTCTCGATGTCGAGCGCCTCGCTCCTCGCGGTGAAGCGCCTTATCCGCTCGGTCGGAGCGGACGAGGCCAGGAAGGCGGCGGAGGTGGTCATGGGAATGTCCTCCTCCGCCGAAGCCGCCGCCTATCTCGCCGACATCGTCCAGCCCTATTGCGACGCCACAACGGAGAAACGAAAGAAATGAGCGCCAAGCCCAAAGACAATCCCCCGAAATCCGACGATGGCCAAGCCCGCAAGAAGGTGATCTCCAGGCGGACCGCCGTGCAGGTGGGCGGCCGACCGGCTTCCAAGCCCTCCGCACCCAAGCGCGCCGCGTCCAAGGCCGCCTCCAAGCTGGTCGGCGCGAAACGCAACCGGACCGGCGTCCCCAAGCATGGCGGCCCCAAGTCCCGCGTCATCGACACCACCAAGACCGCTTCAGGGCTCGAAGTCGCGTCAAGGCCCGATCGTACCGAGGCCTCCACCCGCGCGTCCTCGCGCCGCGCTGCCCCAGCGGAAGGCGCCAAGCGCTCGAAGGCCGCCAAGGCCGCGCCTGCCAAGCGCATCGCCCCTCCGGACGCCTCGACCCTTGCCCAGGCAAAGGCCGCGGCCGCCAAGGTGCGCGGTCGAAGGATCAAGGCTGGAGACGACGAGACCCAGACCCGCGCCGAGGAAAAAGCCTCGACCTTGGCCGCTGCCAGGGTCGAAGGTTCGGTCGGCAGTTCGCCCTTGGCCGCCGAAGTCGAATCCATCCTCCAGGAAAGCCGGATCCGCTATTCCGGCCTCCCTGTCGTCGTGATCGCCGGCCGCCCCAACGTCGGCAAGTCGACCCTCTACAACCGCATGCTCCGCAAGCGCCGCGTCATCACCGACCCGACGCCCGGCGTCACGCGCGATCCCGTCGAATCGGTCTGCCACCTCCGCGATTCGGGCAAGCCCATCGCCCTCATCGACACGGGCGGCTTCAAGCTCGAGCGGGAGGGGCTCGACTCCCTGGTCGTCGAAAAGAGCCTCCAGTCCCTCGAGAGGGCCGACCTCATACTCTTCCTTGTCGACGCGGCGGAGATCACGCCTGAGGACGAGGAATTCGCCATCCTCCTCCGCAAATTCGCCAAGAAGATCCTCCTCGTCGTCAACAAGGCGGACAGTCCCGAGCGCGACGCGATGGTCTGGGGCCACGCCAAGTGGGGCTTCGACCCCGTGCTCTTCGTCTCCGCCGAGCATGGCCGCAACATGGACGCGCTCGAGGAGGAGATGGTCAAGCGCCTCGACTTCAAGGCGGTCGAGATCCTTCCCCCGAACAGCCACGAGATCCGCGTGGCCATCATGGGCAAGCCCAACACCGGCAAGTCGACCCTCCTCAACCGGCTTCTCGGCGAGGAGAAGTCCATCGTCTCCGAGATCGCCGGCACGACACGCGACGTGGTCGAGGGCAATTTCGAGTGGAAGAAGCGCCGCCTCATCGTCCTGGACACGGCGGGCATCCGGCGCAAGACCAAGGTCACGGACAATGTCGAGTACTATTCGGTCAACCGCGCGATCCGCACGGTGAACGACTGCGATATCGTCATACTTATGATAGATGCCCGCGAGGGCATCACCGAGCAGGACAAGAAGATCACGAACTTCGCCGCGGAGAAGGGCAGGGGCGTCATCTTCGCCCTCAACAAATGGGACGAGATGCCCGACATCAAGAACAGCTTCGAGGCCTCGCGCGACAAGCTGCGCTACTTCTTCGGCCAGATGGCCTACGCGCCCGTCCTGCCCCTCTCCGCCAAGAACGGCACGGGCGTGGACAAGCTCCTCAACATGGTCGTGACGGTCCATGCCCAGCTCACGAAGAAGATCGAGACACCCAAGCTCAACAAGGTCGTCGCCGCCTGGATCGAGGAGACGCCCCCGCCCGTGGGTCCGCGCACCCAGTTCAAGCTGCGCTACACGGTTCAGACGAGCGCGAATCCGCTGCACTTCATCTTTTTCGTCACCCGCCCGGACGCGGTCAAGGAGTCCTACATCTCCTTCCTCCGCAACAAGATCAGGGACGAACTCGGCTACGACAAGGTGCCGGTGTTCGTGGAGCTCCGCGCCTCGCGCCAGGACAGGCGGAAGGGCGAATAGCCCGTGGCGAGCTGGAGCATCGGCGATGTCGAAGCCTTCCTGGGACTGAGCGCTTCCACCCTCAGGCACTGGGAAAAGGCGGCGCCGATGCTTTGCCCGCGCAAGGACCGTTTCGGGCGGCGCGTGTACTCGGATTCCGACGTGAGGCTCCTCCTGCGGCTGAGGCACCTGGCCCTCGAGCGGGGCCTGGGCATCGGGGCCGCGGGAAGGCTCCTCATAGAGGAGGGCGGGACGGGAGAGGGCCCCTTGGGCGAGTTCCGCTCCCGCCTGGCCGAGCTCCGGGGCGAGCTGATCTCCCTCTGGCTCGCCAGCGCGCGCTGCGGCAAGCCGCGCCACGACAAGCGCAATTAGCATGACAACGGAGGTAGGCGCGTGAACGACCCGATCATCAGGCGGCTTTGCGATCTCGTGGACGCGTCCCCGACGGCATTCCATGCGGTCGACAACATGGCGGCGGCCCTTGAGGCAAGGGGCGGCCTCTGCCTCGACGAGCGCTCGGCCTGGCATCTCGAACCGGGAAGGCTCTATTTTGTCAGGCGCTCTCTCTCGGCCCTCATCGCTTTCAGGCCGGGCCTCCGACCCCCCGTGGAGGAAGGCTTTGTCCTTGCAGGCGCCCATACCGACAGCCCTGCCCTGAAACTGCGCTTCGAGAAGACTGTCGCCGCGCGCGGCATGCAGCGCTCCCCTGTGGAGGTCTACGGAGGTCCCATCGTCTCCACATGGCTCGACCGGCCCCTTTCCCTGGCCGGCCGTGTGGCGCTGCGCACGGGCGATGGCCGGGTCGAGAACCGCCTGGTCAATTTCTCCCGCCCCGTGGGCGTGATCCCGAACCTCGCGATCCACCTGAACCGGGACCTCAACAAGGGTTTTGAATACAACGTCCAGACCCAGCTACCTGTCCTCATCGGCTCGAGCGGGATGGAAGGAGGAGCCTCCGCGGATGAACCAGGGAAGGCCCCGCGCTCGCCTATCGCCGCCTTGGTGGCCGGGGAACTCGGCGTGGAAGAGGCCGCCATCCTCGGCGCCGACCTATATTTCGTGGACGCCCAGAAAACGCTCGTGATCGGCAAGGAAGGAGAGCTCATCAATGGCTACCGCCTGGATGACCTCCTCGGTTGCCATGCGATCCTCGAGGCCTTCCTCAAGGCCGAACCCTCCCTTCACGGCCAGGTGGCCTGCTTCCTGGACAACGAGGAGATCGGGTCCCGCAGCAGCCAGGGCGCCGATTCCTCCTTCACCCGCGATCTCCTGGGCAGGATCGCGGCCCTCCAAGGCACGACCAGCGAAGGCTTCTATCGCGCCTTGGCTTCCTCTTTCTCCCTATCCGTGGATGTGGCGCAAGCCTGGCATCCGGCCTATGCGGACAAGTACGACGAAAGCTACGCACCCCTCCTGAACGGCGGCCCAGCCGTCAAGGTCAACGCGAACCTTCGCTATGCCACCGATGCCGAGGCCGAGGCGCGTTTCCGCATCCTCTGCGAGGAATCCGGCAGGCCTTGCCAGAAATTCATGAGCCGCGCCGACATGAGCCCCGGTTCCACGATCGGCCCGATGTCCAACGCCCTCACCGGGATCCGCACCGTCGACATTGGCCATCCCCTCCTCTCGATGCATTCGATCCGCGAGACCGGCGGAACCCGCGACCACGAAGCCATGATCGACGTCCTCACCCGCGCCTTCACCGCATCCCCTGGCATCGCTCCCTAAGCTCTCCGAGAGGCGGCATCCCAAGAAGGTCTTGCTTTCCTCACGGTGGTGCGACAGTCCAGATAGCCAGCCACCCTTGGTTGAACCCCGCCCCCGTTCTTTGATGGGTATGCAACGCCGCGGGTGGCGGCCAATGGCAGGGGGTTGAGCGCAAGCGAACCACCGCCTGCCTTCGGCCGCCAGGCCCCGCGTTCCAGGTCCTAAAAAGGTTCCAGCGAGCCAAAAACAAGGGCCGCCCCATAAGGACGGCCCTTGTTGTTCCCTGAAGGGAAGCTATTTCTTTTTCGGGTTCGGGAAGACGTCGTAGACCTTCGCGGGATCGAAAGTGCCGCTTCGCGTCTCGCCGGAGATGTTGGGGATCTGCAGCTTCTGTCCCGGGAAGATGAGGTTGGGGTTCGAGGGATCCTTGAAGGTCTTCTTGTTCGCCTCATAGATGACGGGCCATTTGAGGGGATTGTTGTAGATGAAGGTGTACTCGGCGATGCGCCAGAGGCAATCGCTCCGTCCGGGTATGAGGCGGACCACATAGACGGCAGGGAAGGGCAAGCTGCCGGTCAGGGATGCGAGGGCGGCAAGCACCGCTTCCGCGTGGCTTTGGGCGGAAGGATAGTTTTCCTGGCCATAGGCGGTCAGGGCGGTGGCGATCTCTTTCTGGGCAACTCCCCAAGGAGCCGGCCAATTCTTGTCGGCGTTGACGGAAGCGGCCCAGGCGATGCGCGCCTTTGCGGCCGCTATGGCCTGGTCGGCGGCGCTTTTGGCGGCTGCCAATTCGGCGTCTGCCTTGGCCTTGGCCACGAGCTTCGCCTGGTAGGCGGCGGCCATGGTCTCACGCAACTTGCCAAAGGAATCCATCGATTCGTCGGCCTTGGCCTTGGCGGTGCCGAAATCCTCGTCCTTGTAGGCAGAGAGGGCGGAGCCCAAGGCATCGGCGGCGGCCTGGTATTCCGTCGGCCATCCGATGGCCGCGTTATCCGCATCCGCCCTGGCCTTGGCGTTTTTCGCCGCGGCTATGGATTTGTCGGCCGCCGACATGCTGAGCATCTTTTCGACGAACTTGTCGGAGAGGCTGGCGTATTCGGAGGATTGGGCGGCATAGTCGGCGGCGCCGTCATAGTCCCCTTCCTCGAATGACTGGGTAGCCAGGGCGTGGAGCTCAAGGCTCCTCTTGTAATACGAATTATCGACAAGGCTCTGCGCAGGAAGGAGCTGGAGCCCCGCGATCGCGGCGAGCACGACGACTATATAGAAGCGTTTCATCCTGGTCCTCCTTTTCCTAGTTGCCAGTGCCGGTCGTGGCAGGAGCCGGATCGGTCGGCTCGGCCGGGGCTGCCTCCGGCGATGTCGCCGACTCGCTGCCGACCTGGACATCGGCATCCTGCGCCTTTTTCCTGCTGGCGTCCGCCGCTGTCGCCGCGGCTTCCATGGCGGCGGCGGCCTTGGCTCTCTTGTCAGCGGCTATCTCATAGGCTCTCTCGAAAACGACTCCGGCTTCCTCGAAGCGATTGGAGGCGATTTCGTAGTCACCTGCGGCGAGGGCCGAAACGCCAGCCTGGTAGGTGGAAAGGGCGGCGTCGTAGGCTTCCTTCGCGGCGACGTTGGCCTTGATGGTCTCCGATCTCTGCTTGGCTTCATCGGTCTTCTGCTTCTTCTGGACCGCGATGCTCGTCCTGCCCTTCTGGACCACAAGGTTGTAGCGGAGGAGGGCTTCGTCCAAGGCATCGATGCCGGATGCGAACTTCGCAGGATCGACAGTCGTGGAGGCGGCGGTCTCTGGGCCACCTGCCGCGGCAAAGAGCCGGTCTTCCTCGGCGTACTTAAGGTCCGCGGTCGCGGCATTGCCTGAATCCCAGGTCGAGTAGTCGAGGGTGGCGATCTTTTCCTTGAGGCTGGAAGCCTGCGCGCGCTTCCATGCCAGCTCGAACAGGAGGCGGGCACGTTCGAAGGATGCGATGGCTGCTTCGTGGTCGGCGGCGTCCACTGCGGTCTTGCCGGCCGCGTAGGCTTTTTCCGCAGGTAGGAACCGGTCCGGCATCGAGACATCCGCCCCGACCTTCACCGAGGCGGCCCTGAGGTCGTCGGCGTCCTTGCGGCGCATTGACGCCAGTTCCACGACGCCCTTGGCGATCAGGTCCTTGAAAAGGCCGATCGAGCCGCCGAGCTTTTCCTTGGCTGCGGGCGCGTCCTTGGAATCATAGGCGGCCTTGGCTTCGATATAGGAATCGTTGGCCCCTTTGTAGGCGTCAGCCAGGACTTCATAGAGCTTGAGGTCGAAGGCATGCTTCTTCAATCCTTGCACTTGGGAGAGCAGGTCATCGAGCTCGGCCTGGGAAATCACGACCTTGGGCGGTTCGGGCTGGACGACAGGCTGGATAGGTTGAGGCGTGGGTTCGGGAGTCTTGACAGGGGCTTTCCCGGCGCATGATGCCGCCAGGAGGGCAATCGCGAAAAATACACCGAGGTTTTTGATCCGGTATTTCATGGCTCCTCCTTTGCAAAAGAAATCGACTTGTGTCGATGGAGCTTTTGGTGCTCGGGCTTCGGTATCGGGACTCTGGCAATGACCTTGCCTTCCGCCCTAAAATGGAAGGTGCATAACTTCCTAGTGACAGAATAACACATTACTCTTGGTGGGAACAGACGACTTTTGAAAAAGCCCCCAAAAGGTATGCATGGTTACCTCCAGAGTATGGACGGCGTGGCGGGATGATTTACGGGCCTGCCTCCCTCTGCTATAGTGCCGGATCATGGTCAAGAGATACCGGCATGAGAACGTGGGAACCTGTTCGGAAAGCGTCGCTTTCACCGTCGAGGACGGCAAGGTCCGCGAGGTGCTTTTCTCCGGTGGCTGTTCGGGAAACCTCCAGGGGCTCTCCGTCCTGGTGGAAGGCATGGACCTCGCCGAAGCCGCGCGCCGTCTCGCGGGCATCCGCTGCGGGGACAGTGAAACCTCCTGCCCCGACCAACTAGCCAAGGCCTTCGCGGAGGCCGGAAAATAAGCGATCCAACCGTCGCGGCATCATCCAGTGGAGGCGAATTGTCCATGAAGAGCATTTTCGGCAAGTCAAGGCGCGCCTTGTTCTCCCTCCCCCTCTTTGTCGCCGCCGCCGCCGCCGCCGCAGGCCTCCTCCTCGCATCCTGCGCAGCGGGTTTCAAGCTCGATGGCGAGAGCCTCATCTCCTTTGCCGAAACGGTCGAAGCTCCGGCCGCGGGGGGCTTGCGCCTCAACCTGTCCAGGGACAGGGAATCGGTTTTCGGAAGCTGGGAGGATGTCTCGCTGTCGCGCTACGGCCTCGTGGAAGGAGCGGCGAAGGCGGACGGCAGCCTCAGCTTGCGCTTTTACGGCGTCATCACCGCGGCTCCTGTCGGGGCCTTGAAGGGTGCCTATGCGGGAGGCGAGTCCCGCATCGAGGGGAAACTCGTTTTCGGCGATGAAGCCGCGCGTCCGGTCACGCTTGCCTCCAGGAAGGCAGTCACCGACAGGCTTTCCTTGGCCGCCCTGCGCTCCACGACCCGCGAGGGCCTGCCGAGCTCGGAAAGCGAGGCGACTCGGTTCATCTACGAAGGTTTCGAGCCCTCCGCCCCCCCGGCCCTCCGGGATTTCTATCGAAGGACCTTCCAGGGCGGCAAGACCCTCAAGGCCATCATGGCCTTGGAAAGGGACGAATTCCTCGATGACCACAAGGTCATGGCAGCCGAGCTGAAAAAGCAGATGGGCGAAACCGCAGTCCATCCCTGGTATTACGAAGGGCGACAGATACTCACCTATCGGGGGGGCGGCCTCCTCGTCATGGCCCTGCGCCGGGGCATCTTCACCGGCTCGGGCGAGATCGGCCAGACCCTGCGGCACGCCGTCATCGACGAGGTTGGGCAACGCGTCCTGGGACCCGGCGACTTCCTTGCCGAGGGCTGGGAGGGCAAGCTGCCCGCCATCCTCGCCGCCGGCGCCCGCGAGGAGCTTGGCTTGGCCTCGTCCGCCTCCCTCGTGGGCGAGGGCTTTGTGGCCGACGAGCCCCAGCCATCCGCCGATTTTTTCATCTACTCGAAGGGGATCGGTTTCCATTACGCGCCGGGAAAACTCGCTCCCAAGGAGTCGGGGGAGCTCTTCCTCATTGTTCCCTTCGGGCGCCTCCAGGGCTTGCTCCGTCCCGAAGCCATGAGCCGCTTTGGCCTCGCGGCCGGAGGAGCCACCCAGTGACCGAAAGCCTGGAGATGTACCTCGAGACCATCAGCCTGCTTCACGAGAAGAACCGCGTCACCCGGGTGACCGACATCGCGAAGTCGCTCTCGGTCTCCAAGCCCTCGGTCCACGTGGCCCTCCACGAGCTCGAGCGCAGGGGCTTCATCCAGCACGAAAGCTACGGCGAGGTCTTCCTTACCCCTGCGGGAAAGGAGGCCTCGGCCGCCATCCGGGAACGCCACTACACACTGACCGCCTTCCTCCGCGACGACCTTGGCGTCCCTCCCGACATCGCGGAGAAGGACGCCTGCCGCATCGAGCACGTGATCTCGGAGGAGACGATGGCGCGCATCGCGCTGCGCTGCCGCCGATGAAAAACTTGACAGCAGTGCGAAAAGCCCCTATTGTTCCCTGTCATTTCAATAGGAGCCCTCATTTTGAAAAGAACGTCTTCCTGCTGTTTTCTGCCTGATCCTCGCCACATCCTGTAACCACGTGAGCTATTCGGCGACATCAACCCCTGCGGTCGAGAATCTTGCCACGGCAAGGGGCTTCGCTGACGACCCGTTTGCCTTGGTGCAGAGCTCGGGTTGGAAGCCTTTCGTGGTTGCTCCTCCTTCAATGCCCATGAGAAGACCTGGAGCCTGACCGCCGCCAATGATGATGACAATGCCTTCACGAAAAGCGCTACGAATGGAACTGAATTCCGGATTCATGACTGATGATTCCGCGCCTTGAGCTGAATTGGGTAGTTGGGTCCCCAGCGCAATTGAGGACGCGCATGAGCGATATCGCGAAGGATGAGGCGATGGTCCAGGCTGGGCTAATGGCCTCGTTTTCAAGAGTGGAGCATGTCTGCTTCGATGTAGGAGGCGATGGCAGCGTTCCAACGCCCTCGTACTATCTCATCGCGGGGAAAAGGCAAGGCCTTGTGATGGGCATTTTTGCCTACATAAATGCCGGTGCCGTTCTTTGCTATTACCAGAACGATGGAGGCGCGGTCACCGATTGGTCGGGTCCGTGCTATTTCAATGGAGACACGCCGGCTACGATCTATGGGACCGGACCCTGGAAGCAATACGGCTTTTCTTCGGGGAACATCGTCGATTTTTCCTTCGGTTGGTCCACAGACCTGAAAGCCCTCCGGCTTGTTGGCCTCATCGGTCCATCGTTTTTCTTCCGAAATGGCTTGAGCGGAGGCAACGGAAAAGGAAGCGATACCACCGGCGTGTTTGCCTACGATGAGGAGTTCAGGAAGCATGTCGCCTTCTATCCTTCGACTGGCCTGGGGATCGGAGGCAATGCATATGTTGGGATCGAAACTCAAGTTCTTTTCCTGTCGTTGAATGTTGGAGTCAGATACCGGAACCTGGGAGATCATGTCCCCTTTAGCAGCTTACTGACCCGGCAACCGAACATTGGCTTGGGACCATGATTCTGACCCGTAGCGACGGGCCAGAATCATGGGAGAGCGCCCGATGTTATGTTGCCGGGTCAGTAGACCGATTTTTCAATCGTTGCGAACTCGTTGTCGGCGTCGGGATCATCCTCTAGGAACCAGCCGTTCGCAGGCGCAGGTGAGCAAGCGCGATGTCCGAATGCTTCGGCATCGCGCCTTTTTATGCGCACTCTAGACCCGGTCGATCTTGCTCCCGTCCGGCATCCCCCGCGTCACGATGAAGTTGGCCGCCGAGATGAGCGCGCCGCCTATGAATACCCACTTGTAGCCCCTTGAGCGCTCCCGAGGCGAAGGATCGGCTCAAGTCCATCGTCAAGGAGACATCCCACAACCTTGTCCTCGACCTCGGGGAACTCGCCTTCATCGACAGCTCGGGGCTCGCGGCCTTTGTGGCAGGCTACAAAGCGGCGGTCGAGGCAGGAGGGAGCCTCAAGCTGGCCTGCCTCGTGCCCCAGGTCTCCCAGGTCTTTTCGCTCACCCGGCTGGACCGGGTCTTCGAGACCTTCGCGACCATCGAGGCGGCCCTTGTTTCCTTCGCCTCAGGGAACAAGGATGGCGCCCCCCAAGGCTAGGGTTTGTTTTCGGCCGATCAGCCTTCGGTCCCGGCCTTGGCGAGCTTGAACCAGGACAGTTCCCGCTTCAGCAGGTCAAGGCCGTCCTTGTTGTCCCTGCTCAAGCTCCCGACATGACCGATCGCGTTTTCGATCTGGCCCGCGCCTGCTGACATCTCGGTCATGCGGTCGGTGATCATGCGCGTCGCGTCCGAGAGCCTGTTCATCTCATCGAGCACTTCGCGGCTTCCCGCAAGCATCTGCGCCGATCCATCCTTGACCTGGCTCGTCGTCGTGTTGATCTGCCCGATCGCCAGGAGGATCTCCCCGCCGCCGGTATTCTGCTCGGTCATGGCGTTGTTGATGATCGCCTCCTGCTCGGCGACGACCTTCGCCAGCCGGAAGACGTTCTCGAACAGCGCTTCGGCGATTTCCGATGATGTGGTGATCTTGTCGATGGACGCCTTGAGCTTCTGCAGGACGAAAGTGATTTCCTTGCCTTGCTGGCCCGAGTCCTCTGAAAGTTTCCGGATCTCGTCGGCGACGACCGCGAATCCTTTGCCGGATTCCCCCGCATGGGCCGCTTCTATCGCCGCGTTCATGGCGAGGAGATTGGTCTGGCTGGCGACTTTCTGGATCATGTCGCCCGCCTCCAAAAGCCCCTCCGACTCCTTGGCCATGTCCACGACAAGGCCGCTCACGTCGGCCATCCCGCTCCTTCCTTCCTCCGAGGCCGCGAGCAACTTGTCCACGGAGACCGCGTTCCGCTGCAGTATTTCGGTTACGGACTTGATGTTCGCGACCATCTCCTCGATGGAGGCGGAGGATTCATCGACGCAGGAGGACTGGTCCTCGACGTAGCCATTGAGCTTCCGGATGACCGAGACGATCTCGTCCACCGTGGCATGTGTTTCCGTCACGCCGGCGGACTGGGTGAGCGACTGGTCCTTTACGCCCGCGATATTGGCGGTGATGGCGCCCACGGCCGCCGCCGTCTCCACCATATTGGCGGAAAGGCCCTCGCCGATCCCGAGGAGAAGATCGGATTCGTCCCTGACCTTCGCCACCATCGCGGCGATCCTTTCCTTGAGGTCGGCCACATCGGAGAGGAGCTGGCCGAATTCGTCCTTCTGCCTGAGCTTCGGGATGTCCTGCGAAAAATCACCCTCGGCGATGGCCCGCAAGGCTTCGCCTGCGGCGCGAAGCGGCTTCATGATCAGGCGCGAAAGGAAGACGGAGAGGATGATGTTGGCCAGGGCCGCCGCGATGAGTATGGCAATCTGGAGGAGCCTTCCTTTCCGGGCCTCGACTTCGGCGTCCAGCCGCAAGCCATCCAGGTCTTTCCGCATGACCTCAAGGCTCTTCTCGAGGAAGGCATTCACGAGGACGTAGCTTTCCCAGGCCGCGTCAGCGCTCATCGTCGCGTAGGCAGGATCGAATGCGAGGTTGTCCAGGCTGCTTTGCACGTTTTCCGAGAAATCCGCAATGGCTTTCCTGGAGGCTTCATCCACTGTTCCGTCCTTGGCAAGTTCCGGCGCCCGGACCGCCAACTCCTTCAAGCCCGCTTCGACAAGCTCCACGAGGCTTGTAAGCTGCGCGTCCTTGAATCCTCCCGCGTTTTTCCGGTTCAGCAATTGAGAGAGCGAAGCCTGGGTCACGAGGAAGGAACGAGAGAACTCATGGACGTTTTCGATCCTTGGAAGCTCCTCGTTGACGAGCTGATCGATCTTCCTTTGCTGCTCGATGCCGAAGAAGAGGAACAAGGCAGCTGCCGCAAGGAGCGAAACGAGGGTCAAGCCGGAAAGGATGACCAGCTTCGTGCGGACGCTGGAGAAGCCGATGTCAGTCCTCATCAGGGCTTCCGCATCAGTCTTTGTAGAAACCGCAGCCGATGAAGAACTTCGTGCCCGGGATCATGGTGATATAGGAGCTCTTGGCCTCGATCTTCTTCGATTCGGGATTGGTGCGCTTGTAATCCACCCAGCCTGATCCGGATTTCGCGACCGTCGCCGCGAAGGCCTGGATGTAGAAAAGGCCATCAGGATCCTTGGTTGTCCACATGTCCTTGCCGATGAGGGCCCTGTTGCCGTCGCCCCGCGAGACGCAGATGGCGGAATCCGGCTTGGAGATGTCGAATACGAAGAGATAGTATTCCCCGTCGCGGAACTTGCCCTTCACGTCATCAAAGGCGGCGAAGGCGGCCGCCTGCCCGTTTTTCTGGAAGAAGGCGACACCGCTCTCCACGAGGGCCTTGGCCTTGGATGCGGCGGGTCCCGTCTGCGCGGCCAGGCTCATGGCAATTATGAAGGCGGCGATCAGGATGAAGGAAGTCCGTTTCATTGTGCACCTCTTGAGCCAACTATAGTGTCGATTCCCGGTTTGAGCAAGTTTATTGGTCCTTGCTTGGCAATCGCATGTGATCGTGGCTCCCTCCGGCTGCGCGGAGAAGGACGCATGCCGCTTCGAGCACGTGACCCCGGAGGAGGTCATGGAGCGCATAGCTCCGCGCGGCCGGAAAAAATACTTGACGGATTCATGAAGCGCACATATTATTCCCTATCATTTCAATAGGAGCTCGAATTATGAAAAGGACTTCTCTCTGCTTCTCTCTGCTTCTCTCTGCCTGATCCTCGCCACATCCTGTAACCACGTGAGCTCTTCGGCGACACCGACCTCCGTGGTCGAGAATCTTGCCACGGCAAGAGGCTTCGCTGACGACCTGTTCGCCTTGGTGCAGGGCTCGGGGTTGGATGCTTTCCGCGATTATTCCTCCTTCAATGCCCATGAGAAGACCTTGAGCCTGACCTCCGCCAAAGCAGGTGCCGTTTCGCGGTCGCTTTTTCCCCACGGGAACGCGGCTCGTGACCTGGCGGCGACGCCCATTGAGGCTTTTCTCTACCTCCCGGGCTTTACCGGAACGGAGGCGGCCGAGTCCGGCGTAGCCACGGTCGATCTTTCGCTCGTCACGAAGTGGGCCGTGGGAACCGCCCCTTCCCTCGAGAACGACGAATTCACGAACATCGACGTGCGCATGAATACCGGAGAAGTCGTGTCGATATCGGCATGGGTGGCTCCGGACTTCCCGGTGATCGTCGTGGCCAGGGGGACGATTGATGGTGATCCTGTGAGCACCTCTAATTCGGCGCGGGGGACTCGTACGACGCTCTATGTCGATTATGTCAGTTATACATTCCCGCAGAACACTATGGATCCTTTTTATGAGCCCTTGCCCGAGATCTACTGCCATATCGTCGAGGGTGCCATGACTGCCGGTACGGTCACCGGGGGAACGACCTTCAGCAATGTGATGAATCCCGCAGGAACCTCCTTGAAAAGTGGAAGCATCTACAGAACCGAAGACTTGACCTTTACCAAACGACAAGTTTATGTCACTGACACGAACCCGACACTCATAACCATCCAATTCCGCGATCGGGATGGGCTCGTCAGCAACCCTAGCCTAAAGTCAGGAGAAAAGTACGTAGACGATGATATGGGCCAGTTACTCGATTTGACACTCGCAAGCCTCACCAACGCGAGCACGATCTACATGACGACATCCAATCTCACTGACGATAATGATCAAACCACAAGTAGCACAATCAAGACCTACTTCAGGCTGTATCAATAAAGAACCTGTTTGTCCCGTCCTTTCGATCCGTCGAAGGGACGGGTTTGTCGGCCGATTTTTTGCATTCATTGGAGACTTCATGAAAAAAGCCATCCTCCTTACGCTCTTCTTGGCTATTTCCTTCCTCGCCTTCGCGCAGTCGCGCGATGAATTCCGGCTCCAGGCAGGCCTATTCGCGGGTTTCATGCGAACGGACGCCACATACTTCGATGTCTCTGCCACAACGGTCGTTCCGATACCTTCATGGTACCTTTTCGCAGGGAAGCGGAAGGGCTTGACGATGGGGTTGTTCGTGCACCTGAATGCCGGAGAAATGCTCTATTATTACAAGAATGATGGTAGCTCCGACAGCGATTGGACCGGTCCGTACCTTTTTAATGGGGATGGCCCGTCGAGCGGCGATCCGTCCTCGACCTGGAAACAGTATGGATTCTCCGGCGCACGCATCATGGACTTCAATTTCGGATGGTCGACTGATCTCAAGATCCTGAGGATCATCGGCCTTGTCGGGCCGTCGGTTCTCTTTCAGGAGGGGAAAAACGGGGGGACCCTTCCCGGCAAGGGAACTGACCCTGGGAGCGATTTCGCCTATATCGACGTGTTCAGGAAACATGTTGTCTACTATGCGAATACCAGCCCGATGATCGGCGCCAATGCCTACCTGGGGATCGAAGCCCGTGTCCTTTTCCTCTCACTCAATGCAGGCATCCAATACCGCAATTTTTTCGAAGGATTTTCGACCGGGATCGATTCTATCCTCACGCACTGCGAGTTTGTCGTAGGTGGTGGAATCGTCCTCTAGGCGCTGACTCTGCGCCGATGCCTGCCCGCTCGCGCGATGTCCGACATTTTCGGCATCGCGCTTTTTTTGTGCAGGCTATATCCGGTCGATCTTCCTCCCGTCCGGCATCCCCCGCGTCACGAGGAAGTTGACCGCCGAGATGGCCGCGCCGCCCAGGAATACCCACTTGTAGCCGCGCGAGCCTCCGGTGGCGAAGGCCAGTCCTCCGAGCATGGGAAGGAACATCGACACGGCGTGGTCGATGCTGATGCCCAGGGACAGGGTGGGGGAGACGTCGCCCGGGTCGACGGCGATGCGCTTCACGTAGACCGCCCTCGTCATGGAGACTGCGTTGGAGCTCTGGTCGAGCACGTAGCATATGGACACAACTATGAAGGCTGCTGCCGCCGGAAGGAGCTCGGGCGCGAAGGCGTAGGCGATGCAGACGAGGACAATGAGCAATGCCTCGCCGCCCAGCACCGCCCGCGGGCCGCACTTGTCCGTGAGCTTGCCCACGAGGGGGCCGGCGACGATGCCCACTGCCGAGATGATGAAAAAGAGGAGGGTCATCACCTCCACGCCCTTCCCGAAGTAGGCGACGATCATCCAGGGTCCGAAGGTAATGAAGAGCTGCTTGCGGGCGCCGAAGAGGATCGAGAGGAAGTAGTAGCGGCCGTACTCCTTCCTGACCACGAACTTGCGCGGCAGCTGGGCATGGGGGTGGGGCTTCATCAGCATGAGGGCGATCGCCGATCCAAGGTAGAAGGCCGCGCCCACGGAGAAGATCACCTTGTAGCCGGGATGGACGAGCTTCAGGAGGATATAGAAGAGCGCTGAGCCGCCCAGCACCGCGGCCGTCATCGTGGCGTTCACCCGCCCGAGGAGCTTTCCTTCCTTGCCTTCGGCCGCGAAGCCCATGCCGATGGAATTGGCCAGTGGCATGTAGACGTGGGTACCCGTGCTGTACACGAAGACCGAGGAGACCATGAGGACGAAGGAGGAGGGTATCCAGCCGAGGGCGAGCATGCCCGCGCTGGCCACGAGGCCCGCCACCATGGCGATCCGGAGCTCGCCTATCGCCGCCAGGATTCCCACGAAGAGGCTGACGAGGAAGCCAGGGAGCTCCCTGGGCAGCTCGAGGAAGGTGCGATGCGCGACATCGAGCTGGAACACGTCCTTCAGGTAGTTGTTGAAGGCGGAGGCGTTGACACAGGCGCCGAGGCCCATGAGGACGCTGGCGATGAGGAAGAGCCGGAAGTCGCGCGACCCCTTGGCTGAGGAAGAATCCAAGTTATGCTCCTGCTCGTGCGTTAGGCTTTGCCGACGGCCGCTTTCCAGGTCTTGTCACCCGCCTCGATGTCCGACCAGTCCGGTACCGCGGCCTGTGGAGCCCTGATGGAACCGCCCAGGTCCTGCCTGGCGGGCGAGCCCTCCCACACGACGTGGGTGGCGAGGGTCTCCCCTGAGACGAAATCCATGAAGCGCTCGAGCGCCACCTTGAGATCCGCGTCACCGCCCACGTCCAGCCTGATGCGGTCCGTGACCTCGAGGCCAGCTTCCTTGCGGAGGGACTGCACGCCGCGGACGAGGTCGCGGGCCCAGCCTTCCTCAAGGAGATCGCGGTCGATCTGGGCGTCCAGGGCGATGGTGAGGCTGCCTTCGTTCTGCACCTTGAGGCCGGCACGCTCGCTTCGGCGCACCTCGACCTTTTCCATGGTGAGGTCCACCTGTCTCCCGGCGACCTCGATGGAAACCGGCTTTCCCGCGATGATGGCGGCGATGTCCTTGCCCGGGAGGCCTTCGATGAGGGTCGCGGCTATCTTCATGTCCTTCCCAAGTTCCTTGCCAAGGACGCGGAAATTGGCCCTGGCCGAGTACTCGACGAGTTCCTCCTCGTCGTCGCGGAATGACACTTCCTTGACATTGAGCTCTTCCCGCAGGAGGTCGGACATCTCCTCGAGGACGGCGCGCTCCGCCTTGTCCTTCGTGACAAGGGTGACCGCGCGCAATGGCTGCCTGATCTTGAGGTCGTGCTGGACGCGCAAGGACCGCCCCATGGATACGGCGCGGCGCGCCCATTCCATCTTGCGCTCGAGTCCTTCGTCGCGCAGGGATGCGTCGTATGCCGGCCAGTCGGCCAGGTGCACGGATTCCGCGTCGGCCGGTTTCCGCAGGTTGCGCCAGATCTCGTCGGAGACAAAGGGCGCGAAGGGAGCCAGCACGAGGGCCAGGCGGGTGAGGACGCGATCCAGGGTGGCATAGGCGGAATGCTTGTCGGCCACGCCGTCGGGGCCGGCCTCGTCGGAGGAGCGCCAGAAGCGGCGGCGGGACCTACGGATGTACCAATTGTTAAGGAAATCGGCGAATTCCATGATGGGCGCTATCGACGCCTGCATGTCATAGGACTCGAGTCCGGCGGTCACCTTCTCCACCATGGATTCGCACAGCGAGAGGATCCAGCGGTCAAGGGGATTGGCCTCCGCCTTGCCCGCTCCTCCGTGGGCGCCCGCGGCCGCGGGCGAGGCCGTGGCCGCGGGCGAGGCCGTGGCCGCGAGCCTGTCCGGATAGCCGTCGATGTTGGCGTAGGTCACGAAGAAACCGTAGGCGTTCCATAGGGGGAGGATGAAGCCCTTGAGGACCTCGCGCACGCCGTCGTCGGAATAGCCCAGGTCCTCGCCCCGCGTCACGGCGGAGTTCATGAGGAAGAGGCGGAGGGCGTCGGCGCCGAACTTGTCCATGACATCGTTGGGGTCGGTGAAGTTGCGCAGGGACTTGGACATCTTCTTGCCGTCCTCGGCCAGGACGAGGCCGTTGACGACGCAGGCCTTGAAGGCCTCGCTGTCGAAGAGGGCCGCGGCGAGGACGGTAAGGGAATAGAACCAGCCCCGGGTCTGGTCGAGGCCCTCGCAGATGAAGTCCGCCGGGAAGTGCGACTCGAACTTTGCCTTGTTGCCGGCGGGGTAGTGGCTCTGGCCATAGGGCATGGCGCCCGACTCGAACCAGCAGTCGAGGACTTCGGGGATGCGGGTCATCGTGCCGCCGCAGGAGCATTTCCAGGTAATCTTGTCTACGAAGTGCTTGTGGAGGTCAGCCGGGCGCTCGCCCGACAGCTTTTCAAGCTCGTCACGGGAGCCTACGCAGGTCTTCTCCCCGCAGGTATCGCATCTCCAGATCGGCAGGGGGTTGCCCCAGTAGCGGCTTCGGCTGATGGCCCAGTCACGCGCGCCCTCGAGCCACTTCCCGAAGCGGCCGGCCTTGATGTGCTCGGGCACCCACTGGACCCTCGAGTTGGCCGCGAGCATCTTGGGCTTCACGGGGTCTATCTTGACGAACCAGGAGCCCACGGCGCGGTAGATGAGGGGGTGCTCGCATCTCCAGCAATGGGGATAGGCGTGGAGTATCTGCTCGCGCTTGACGAGCTTGCCCTCGGCCTTGAGGCGGTCGAGGATGTCCTTGTCGCAGTCTTTGACGAAGCGTCCCTGGTAGTCGCCCACCTCGGCCGTGAACTTGCACTCGGCGTCTATCGGGCAGATGGTGGGCACTCCCGTGCCCTTGAGGACCTGGTAGTCCTCCTCGCCGAAGCCGGGGGCGGTGTGGACAATGCCTGTCCCGTCCTCGGTGGTGACGTGGTCGCCCACATAGGTGCGGAAGGCGCCCTTGGCCGCGGCGTCGGCGAAGTAGGGAAAGAGGGGCTCATACTCGATCCCCTTGAGATCGGCGCCTTTTTTCGTCCAGAGGACCTCCACCTTGGCGAGGTCCTTGTAATAGGCCGGAAGGCGGGACTCGGCGAGGATGTAGCGGACCGTGGCGCCCGATGCGTCGACGTCCTTCACGCAGGCATAGTCGATATCCGGCCCCAGGCTGAGGGCGAGGTTCGAGGGCAATGTCCAAGGGGTCGTCGTCCAGGCCAGGAGGAATGTGCCGCCCGCGGCGCCGCCCGCGGCGCCGCCATTGGCGATGCCCGCGGCGATGCCATCGGCGATGCCCGCAAGCGATGCGGGGGCCGACTTCACCTTGAAGCGTATGGTGATGGCCGGGTCGTGGACGTCCTTGTAGCCGCCCAAGGCCAGTTCGTGGTTGGACAGGACGGTGGAGCAGCGGGGACAGTAGGGGAGGATGTAGGAACCCTCGTAGATGAGGCCCTTGTCCCAGAGGCTCTTCATCACCCACCAGATGGACTCCATGTAGTCGGGCTCCATCGTCTTGTAGTCATGGTCAAAGTCGACCCAGCGGCCGGCCCTGGTCATCGTCGTGCGCCATTCCTTGACGTAGCGGAGCACCGAGGCGCGGCAGGCCTCGTTGAAGTTGGCCACGCCGAAGGCTTCTATGTCGGTCTTGGAGTCGAGGCCGAGCTCCTTCTCGATGAGGTTCTCCACGGGCAGGCCGTGGCAGTCCCAGCCAAAGCGGCGCTCGACCTTGAAGCCGCGCATCGTCTTGTAGCGGGGAATGATGTCCTTGATGGTGCCGGGGACGATGTGGCCGAAATGGGGGAGGCCCGTGGCGAAGGGGGGGCCGTCGAAAAAGACAAAGTCCTTCGCGCCTTCGCGGCTCGAAATCGACTTCTCGAAGGTCTTCTCCTCCTGCCAGGTGCGCACGAGGCTCTCTTCCAGCTTGGGGAAGCTGACCTTGGGATCGACGGGCTTGTACACGGTACTCCTCCTTGGGTGGGGCAACGAGAGGGGAGTATGCCATAAAAACGCCTTTCTTTTCCAGTACGGCCGCGCTGCCTGTCTCCTAGAACTCGATGGCGAGCATGGCTCCCAGCTCGGCGGCGAGGGGAAGGGCGGCTGAAGCCGTCCTCGCGCCGAGGAGATAGAACACGAGCGTGGCGTTCTGGGCGGCGTCGAGCGAGGAAGCGAATGCGATTTTGTACGCCTCGTCCGCGATGTCCCAGGTGCCCCAGGCGCGCAGCACGAGGAAATCGGTGGCCTTCCACGAGATCGCGGCGTACAGGTTGTGCGATCCGGCGGCGTAGGGGTCGGCGGAGGGTTGCACCCCGCCGTTCCAGTAGTACTCGCCCGCCAGGCCGAAATCGCCGACGGACCAGTCCCCGCCCGCAGCCGCGCGGAAGAGCCCTGTCTCCCCGGTCATCGGCGCGGAATACAGGAGCTCGCCGTAGAGACTTGCCCCCAGGTCGAGCTTGAAATCGGCTCCTGCCTGCCATCGTTCCCCGGTTCCGTCCCAGGCGGCGACCGCGCCGAAATCCAGGCCGGACACGACGAGGCTCGAAAGACGGAAGGCGTATCGTCCCGCCGCAGGATCGCTTTTCGGCGCCGCCACGAGGTCTGCAAGCCCGGTCTCCCCGAAAGGCGCGGTCAACCTCAGCGCGTCGATGCCGCGCCTCGTCGTGGACAGGGCACTGGCCTCGAGGCTCGAGAAGATGTCCACGGGGCTCCACAGGGCGCCCCTGCCATAGCTCAGGACCTGTCGGCCAAGGGTGGCGCTCAGCGCCCCTGCGTCGAGCTTCACCCAGGCCGTCCTGAGCCTCAGCCCCGCCAGCGCTTCGGGTACGGCGGCCGCGGCGGCCGCCGCCGACGCGGCCGCCGCCGCGGCAGGGCTGGGCGCGAGGAATTCGTCCGCAGGCGCAAGCCCGGCCAGCGCCAATGCCCATGCGCGGGCGGCGGCGGCTCCAGTGTGGAGGCTGGCTTCGAGGGAAGCGCCCGCCCCGGCTGTCACGGCGGCCTTCGGCCCGCGCGCCCTGAGGTCGAGCAAGAAAGCCGTCGTCGAGCCGGACAGGAAGCTTCCCGAGAGGTCGTCCGCGCCGGACCAGTCCAGGAAGGGCTTGGTCTCGATGCTGCCCCCCGCGTCCACGCGCCCGCTGTCCTGGGCTATCGCCTCCATGGGGAGGAGGAACGCCGCGAGGAGGAGGGCGGCAAGGAAAAGGATGGCCTTCCTGGTCATGATCGCCTCATTTTTTCCGCTTACTTGGTCAGGGCGGCCATCGTGAACTGCCGCGCGTCAAGGACGGGGTCGATCTCAACCTTGTCCATGGAGAAGGTCGTCTTCGAGTCCTTCCTGAGGGCGGAGACGAGCTCGGTCCTCGTCGCGAACCAGCGGCCGCCGATCCGCTGGAAGTCGAGGCTGCGACTGGTCTTGAGGAGCTTTCCTGACTTCGCGTACATCTCCTCCTTGAGCCTTGTGTAGCGCTCGGCGTCCACCCAGAGGAGGATCCGGTCATAGGCGGCCGTCGGCACCTTCGCGTTGAGCTCCAGGATCCAGGCTTTCCGCCCGTCCACCTCCTCGCTTCCCTTCACGGTGGCGCCATAGCGGAGCTTCCAGTCGGCGGACTCGAGTGCGTCCTCGTAGGAGACGTCCGAGCCCATCATGCCCTCCTTGAGGAGGTGGCCGGAGATCTTGACGGTGTCCGCCTCCTTCGGGAACCACATCCAGAGGTCCTTCCCGAGCTTGAGGTAGCGCACGCCGCGGTCCTCGGGGTTGGTGAACTCGATGAAGGCCTTGTCCGAGCCCGCGCCAGCGGAACCGTGGCCCGCGGCGCTGGCGACCGCCCCC
>JANYKC010000077.1 GCA_025358255.1 Spirochaetaceae bacterium | reverse complement strand
CTATTGATAGAAAGTCAGCGCTTGGCCCGCAGGCGCCCGCCTGGACTTGAATCGGAGCGCGCGCCGAGCGAAGCGAGGAAAAGCGCCCAGGGATGGGCGCGGAAGCCACGTTCAGGTGGGAACCCTTGAAATCCGGCGACAATCGCGAATTTTTAAAGCCGCATCCTGACCTTGATAAGGTTTTGGCGCCCGCGACCTGAGCAATCCCGGAGGGTATGGCAAAGTTGTACTTGTTGACTCAAGGAAAAAGCGGGCCGTCTAAGCGATCACGCCGAGCCTTGCGAGAAACGATTGAAGGTCCGCGTGCGTATCTGCCATATTCCTATTCTGCGAATCGATCTCGGGGTCCCGGAAAGTGCCGTGATGAGGGAGTTGTTTTCAGGTTCATCCGTAGCTGTGGAGGCCCGAAAGGAGGAAGTTGACGCCGAAGAAGGTGAAGAGGGTACACAGGAACCCAACCGCGGCGACTATCGAGGGAAGGGCATCCTTGCGCTTCCGGATGAATCGAACATGCAGATAAAAAGTATAAACCAGGCAGGTCACGAGGGCCCAAGTCTCCTTGGGATCCCAGGACCACCACTGCCCCCAGGCCCGCTCGGCCCAAATCGCCCCGAAGGCTATCGCCCCTGTAGTGAAGATGGGAAATCCGACAGCGATCGCCGTATATACAATCCGATCATAGGAAAGCTTTTTCTCCACATCCTTTGTCGCCAGGAAGGCGATTGCCGCGACGAAGGAGGCGACAAAGAAGGCCTCCCCGATAAATGAAAAGGCGACATGGAGAGCCAACCATCCGGAACGAAGGGCTGGGATAGGCGCGAGTACTTCCTTTGGCGCGAGTGGCGAGGTGGCGATCGCCAGAATTCCAGCGGCGATGACGGTCGCGCCAAACTGCACGAATGGAAGGAAGGGCAGTCTGGTTTGCAGGCGGTAGCCCAAGCAGACAAGGCAGACCAAGGTGGCATAGAAGACCAGGGACTCGTAGGTCCCGGTGAGCGCCGGGAATGACATCTCGATCGAGCGAAGGATGATCACCACGCCGAGGAGGAGTGCGGACAGGCCGAGGAGCCAATGTGAAACCTTGTCTCGCTTTCCCTTTTTCGAAAAGAGGAAGAAAACCTGGAAGGCAGCAGAGGCGATGATGAGGAGGAAGGAAAGCGCCGGTACATTGCTCATGGGTTCATGTCTCCGATCTTCCGGATGAAGGTGAGGAATAGGCCGATGGCGGCGAGGACGAGGGCCACGAAAACTAGGCCGTACCCGGGATCCTTGACGGCCTGGAGGCCAGTCAGATCGAGATTTCGCAAGGCGATGACCCTGAACGGGCCTGCCAATTCTCCAGCGGAAGCCCTAAGCACCTTGGAAACGCCGGCGGAATCGACGACCCGAAGAAGGGCCTTCGCACTGCCTTCGTCGATTGCCATGAAAAACACCGTAGTTCCGCCGATGGCCGCATTATCGCCTTGCACAAGCGTTCGTTCTTTTCCCGATGGATCGCCGAGGGCAAGGACGCGGCGTGTGGAATGCGACATTTGATAGATCGATATGGACCCGATTTTGAGGGGATGGTTGACCCGAATGGGGAAGGACGTGACTTCGACCATCCCTTCATGAAGGATATCGACTGTGCTGATCCAGTCTTTGGGCCGTCCATCGCCGTATTGCTGGTACTCGAAGTTGGTCAGCTTCATGGTACTTCCATCTGGAAGCTCGACTCCTTCACCTTTCGCAAGGAGGATGGATCCCTCTATCCTCCCAGAGAAGGAGACGATTGACCCGGTGATCAGGAGCATGAGTCCAAGATGGAGTATGTCGGGACCATGTCGGCGCTTTGCGCGGGGCTTCCTGAATTCCCGGATTACCCGATCGACGGTGCAGGTCGAGAGGTTGAGGAAAAATAGCATGGCAGGAACTAGGAATAGGGGAGAAGCGAAAAAACGGGTGAATCCCGACCGGACAAGGATCTCGGCTAGGAGCTTCGGGTATGCCCCGAGGTAGAAGGCCGCCTCGCGACCTTGGGGGATGAGGGTCGCCAAGATTCCCGCCACGGCGATGTAGGCGAGGAGCCCGACGGCCAGCTTTATTGATTTCAGGGCTTTCAGGAAATTTAGCACGTTCGCTCCGCCTGGATGATCTTTCACGGGAGGATAGGCGCGACAGGGCATCATGTCAAGAAAGACAGTCCCGCCTCTTTATCCCGCGCCGCGCGCGCCGTGCGCGGGATAGCCCCTCACGCCTCCAATGCGAGAGCGACAGCCGCAGCCGATCCTAGCCTTCCGCCTTCGGTCGTGGCTTTCTCATAGGCAGCTGTCGACAGGGCGTTTTTTGACAATTCAATGGCTGTTAGATATGCTTCAAGCGATAGCGGGTCCAATGCAAGCTCTATCGAGGCACGCAGGGATTCGGCTGCCGCCGCGAGAAGGGTGGCGCGTTTGAACCGGCCCATGCCCGCGGCGGTCCGTGCCATGCCTACAAGTGCCCAGACGGTGGATTGTGGATCGGCGATGTTTTCCTGCAATGAGAGGCTTTCGGCAAGGACAGCATGCGCGGCAGGCCAGTCTGACAGGTCGTTCGCGATGCCGCCTAGATTGGAAAGCACTGTCGCCTGGCTGACCTTGTCCCCAAGCTCGCGGAAAAGGACATGGGCTTCCTTGTACATTGCCTTGGCCTCGGCAAGGAAGCCGAGCTTCTGCCTGATCACACCGAGATTGGCAAGGCATGTCGCAATTCCTGACTTGTCCCCCATCTTCCTCCTGAGCGCAAGGCTCTCCTCCATGAATGCACGCGCTTCCGTCAGTTCCCCTTGGTCCATGACCAGAACCCCTAGGTTGTTGAGGGCATTGGCAATCTTGTTCACCTCCCCCAAGGAGCGCTTGATCTCAAGGCTCTCGAGGAAGAAGCCCCTTCCGGCGGCATAGTCCCCGCGTGCATGCGCGACGTTACCCAGGTAGTTGAGGGCGGCGGATTCGGAGAGCTTGTCGCCCGCCTCGCGGGCCAGGGCCAAGGCTGATTCGAGCTTTTCAACGGCCAGGGCGAACTCTCCGGTGCGGGCGAAGACCAAGCCAATATCGTTTTGGACCCGAGACCTTCCGGCGGGGTCGGCCAAGGCAACGAAGGCCTTGTCTGACCTGGCGAGCCATTCGAGGGCGCTTCCCTTTTCCCCCAATAAACCCTGCATCGCGCCGACAAGATGGCTTGATTTTGCGGCGAGCATCGCAGCGCGCGCACGGGTCTCCTCATTCTCCTTGGCGGCCAGGGACGCTTTTTCCGCTTCTCCGAGGGCTACGCGGAAATCGGCTTCGGCTTCCTCAACTCGACCAAGGGTATCCAGCACATCTCCCCGGTCAAGGAGGAGGTTTCCTCGCGCGAGGGGATCCGCCAGCTCGGGGAGAAGGCGGCCGTAATAATCCAGGGCGGCTTCGTTGGCATAGGTCCTACGCGCCGCGTCACCGGCTTTCCTAAGGTATTCGCGCCGCTTTTCCAAATTGGCGCTGCGACCGTAATGGAAGGCTATCGCATCAAGGGGCGGGTCTTCCGGGAAGGCGCTTTCGAGATAGGCTGCGAGCTTTTCATGAAGGCTGGAGCGGGTCTCATAGGGAAGGGTCTCATAGGCCACTTCATGGGTCATGATATGCTTGAAAAGATAGGCCAATTCCGGCTCGGGGCTATCGAGGGGCGTGATGTCTATGCCTTCGAGCACGGACAAGTCCCGCTTCACGTCACCCAGGTCGCCGATCTCCGGGTAGTATCCCGGGAGCCAAGATGCGCGGAATAGCCGTCCGACAACGCTCGCCACCTTGATCGTGACGCGCTCGCGGTCGGTAAGGCGGTCGATCCGGCTCAGTATGAGGGTGTGCACGCTATCGGGCAACTCGAGGCTTTCCATCGCGGATCGCGTGGAGACATCGACATCCCTATCCCGCACATAATTGAGAAGCTCTTCGATGAAGAAAGGGTTGCCTTGGGCGCGATCGATGATCGCGCCCAATAGGGGCTCCGGAATGGCCGGCTTTGTGGGGAACAGCTGGGACCATTTGGCCCGCGCCGCGGTTTCGCACTCTGCTTGCGGCAGCTCCCCCAAGTCGATGCGAAGGCAATTCGGCAACGCGGCAAAGACATGCCTCTGCCTGCTGTCCGCCGCACAGGGTCGACAGGCTATGATGAAGACGACAGGCAAATCGATGACTCGCCGGGCGAGGTCTCCGAGCAGTTCCAGGGAAAGCTCGTCGGCCCAATGGAAATCCTCAAGGGCGATGAGGACGGTTTCCTCTTCACCTATGGCAGCCAGGCAATCGCCAAGAAGATTGTGCAGGGCAGTCTTTTTGCCTTGGCTGCCGAGCCCCTTGCTTGATTCCGCTTCGGGCAATGACATGCCCACGAGGGGAGCGAGGAGTCCAAGAGATGCTTCGCTTCCTTCCACAAGCCCGGACAAGGTGGCGGTGAGCGAACGAAGACGGCGCTTGGGAGGCGCTTCGGGATCGATGTCGAATATCGCCTTCCAGATTCCTTTCCATGGCAAATATGGCGTGGATGAGCCGTCCGATTGGCAAGCGCCGCCGTAGCAGGCAAAGCCTTGTTGTCGGGATGCCTTGACCGCCTCCGCCAGCAGTCGAGACTTGCCAAGCCCGGCCTCGGCTGAAATGACAATAGACTGGGCCTTCCCTTTCCTAGCCTTGGCGAGCACGTCCATGATCGAAGCCAACTCTGTGACGCGGCCCGCGATCGGCAGGGCATAAACCGGCTCCTGTAGGCGTATCGAACGCGATCGCTTTTCACCGGCGATGACAAATGCCTGAATCGGTTCGATCTTTCCCTTGACCATCAAGGAAAGGCCTTCATCGAACTCATAGGCATTGCCTGCGGCGTAGCGTACCCGTCCGGTGACCAGTACCTTGCCTTCGTCGGCGCTTTGCATGAGCCGAGCCGCGATATTCACTTCATCTCCGAGTGCACTGAAAGCGCGTCGGGTCTTACCTCCATAGGAACCGACAAAAAGGGTCCCTCGGCTTATGCCGCATCTTGGATGAGAGGCAAGTCCTTCGGCTTCCCCGAGGTCGCGTATCTCAAGGGCTGCATCGATGGCCCTGCGGGAGTCATCCTCATGGGCCTCGACGGCGCCGAAGGCGAAATAAGCGTAGCTACCTTTGTCGCCAATAGTGATCTGCAGAAGCTCTCCACCGCGCCGCGCAGCCACGTCCTGGAGTCGGCGTGTCAGGATATCAAGCATGGCAGAGGCTTCAGGAGCATCGTAGTCGATGCCGGCAAAATTGACAAAGAGGGCGACGCAAGGACGGAATTCCGCAAGAAAAACCCCTTGGCCGGAGATTTCCCTCCTGAAGACGGATTCGGGGATCCAAGGGCGCAAGGTCTCCGGCTCGGCCCGCAAACGCGAAACCGCGATGCGCGAGTTAGCCCTGGTCCGAAGTGCCCTCAACTCAAGGGCAAGGAAAAAAGCCTCGCCTGTGTCTGCATCAACGCGCCTTTCCCCGAAAGCGGCCTGGGCATCGAGGAGCGCTGCGCTTGCGGCATCCACGATGACTTCCCCGCTTTTTGCCAGATGTTCGCCCGCTGCCATTCTTGCGATTGTCGCCCCGCCGAGTTGGTCGTGGAGGCGGATGCGCGGATCGCCCGCGGCCATCCTGCTTGCCTCACCGCTTGCGATCGCGACCTTGATCTCCAGCACGGACTCGCCTTGGCGCGGCTGCCCGAGCAGCCCCATGGCCTCCTGAAGCCCGAAGGCGCAGGTCAATGCCCGCCCGGCAGCATCGACCGCCCTTGCCTTTTCGGTTTTCGAGGAAGGGCGGGCGTCAAACCAGCAGGTGATGGCGTCGCCTGCGAAACCGATGACGCTTCCGCCCTGACGCTCCACCTGGGCGATGAGCGCGGCATAGGTGTCATCCAAGCGGCGGCTAAGCTCCTCGGCTCCGCGCTTGCCGCCGAGCGAGTCGCGCAAGAACTCGGTCAGGCTCGTGAAACCGGAAATGTCGGCAAAAAGGGCGCTGCCCAAGACTCGGCCGGGAATGCTTGAGCCTTTGACGATCGCCGTAGCGCGATCTTGGGGCAGGTAGGGCAGTAGGGCTTTGCTCCGTTCCATAGGGCCTCCGGAATTGCCAACTCGATGGCACTCCATGAAGCTAGCTTAATGGGGAAAGCCCGTCAAATGGAATCATGGCAGGCATATCCAGCCATTAGATTGCATGGGAATTGGGTTCGCGACGGCAATTGCGCTAGAATGAGGCCTCGGAGGATGAATGCGACGCACGTGGATCTATGCCGCCGTTTTTGCCAGCCCGCTCGTCGCCGCGATCATCTACGTCCTGCGACTGGGCGGGTTTTGGAATGCCTATTTTTTTTCCGTCATCCTTGGCCTTGCCGCGTTTACCTGGGGCTGCAACCAATTCGTTTTGGCCTGCCGCCCTCGCGCGTTGCTAAAAGCCCTTGGGAAGAAGCGGTTGCGCCGGCTCCACACAAGCATGCCCTTGGCGATACTGGTCGCGGCAGCTTGCCATGGTCTCCTCAAAGTTGGAGCGCTTGTAGGATCGGGCGACGGCGAGCGCTCTGGAGGCGTCCTCAGCTCTTTGTACTACAGCCTGCGCTGGGGACAGGGATTCAGGCGCAGCAATCCCCAGGCCATGCTTGGACAGGCAGGATGGTGGATGGTCCTTGCCGGTGTGCTTCTCACCTTGCTATTCGTCGCACCAGGACCTTGGATGAAGATCAGCCCGATCCGGAGGCTCCGCAGCCTGTTGTTCGAAAAAACCGGTACAGGCTACCGTGGTTTCAGGAAGGTTCACCTTTTCTGGGCGGCAAGCATCTCACTCCTCCTCCTCCATATTCTCATGGCCTCGAGTACAACCTTTCCTTCCAACCCTGTCGGCGCCTCATGGCTGCTTTTTTACTTCCTCGCGACGTTTTCCGTTTTCCTTGTTTCGCTGCTAAGGCGTCTGGGGCGCCATCCCGCACGCCATATCCATGCGCTTCGGGCCAGGATTGGGATGGCTCCCCGTCGGGACAAGACACAATGAGAAAGTGGCCGCTGAATGCCTCCTCCTCCCCCTTTCCTTGGCCGAATTCTAGCGGGCTATGCCAAAAATGACGCCGGAGAGATAGGGAACCAGCCAGAGCGCCCAGACAATGAGGCTGAAGCGATGGAAGACCTTGGCGGTCTTCTGGTCCTTCCTGACTAGGACGATGCTTCCCCAGGTCGCGTGGAATAGCATGAGGAGGATGGCCAGCACGCCCGTGACTCCGTGGAAGCTCAAGGTCCAGCCGCCGGCAATGCTCTGCATGATGGTTGTGCCGGCGGTATCGCAGGCAAAACCCAGCCAAAAGAAAGCTAGATGCCAGAGCTTGAGGGTTCCATCGCGCTTTTCTGACCAGACGCCAATGGTATAGAAAAATAGAGCGAGCGTAATGAATACGATGGCAAAAACAAGCATGTTTACTCCTTGCACTGTCAAGTGTAAGGATTTTGCTTTTGCGGGGCAAGAGGGTAGCAATTAATCCTGGATGAACGCCTTGGCCGGTTGGGACTCAGCCCTCTTCAACGAGCGCTTGAGGCTCGTCGGGGATTCGACTTACCAGGACCTTGTCGATCCGGTTCCCATCCATATCCATGACTTCGATCATGCAACCGTCCCAGCGGCAGCTATCCCCGGCCCTGGGGATGGATCCCATCCGGTCGAGGACAAGGCCTGCCACGGTCTCATATTCTCCGTCGTCCGCAATGGTGTCGATTTCCATGGTTTCAAGGAACTCCCCGATGGGAAGGGCACCATCAACAAGCCAGGAGCCATCCGCTCGTTGGATCATCCCAGGCTCTTCCTCGTCGCCTGTGTGTGGGAGGTCCCCGACAACCGATTCCATGAGATCGGAGAGGGCCACAAGGCCGGAAACGCCTCCGTACTCATCGATGATGAGGGCTGTCTTCACATCGCCGTTCTTGATGGCGGAAATGGCTTCCAGGGCGGTCAGGCTTTCGGGGACGTAGACAGGCTTTCGAAGGAAGGTGTCGAAGGCGCCGAACTTTCCCTCGACAATGGCGGCAAGGGCGTCCTTTACGGGCAGCATGCCGATGACGTGGTCCAGGTCTTTTTCCACGGCGGGCAGGTAGCCGTAGCGCACATTGGAGAGGACGAGGGCCCTGACCGCATTCTCGCCATCCTCAACCTGGATGTACACGACTTCCGGGCGCGGAGTCATCAGTGAAGTCACCCGCTTGTCCCCGAGGGAGAGGACCCCCTCCACCATCTCGCGCTCGCGATCGTCGAAAATGCCGGCTTCGGTTCCCTGGGCGATGAGGACCTTCACTTCCTCTTCCGTGACGGGAGGCGTTATCGTCTCGCGGAAGCCCAAGAGGCGCACGATGAATTCGGTGGTTGCCGAAAGGAGGCGCACGATCGGCCAGAAGAAGGAGGCAAGTCCGCGGACCGGGCGTATCACCGCGGCTGCGATGCTTTCCGGTCGCGAAAGCGCAAGGCTCTTGGGGACCAGCTCTCCGAAGATGACGGAGAAAAAGGCGGTCACGATGACCACGATGCCCAAGGCGAGGGGCGCGGCGATCGGCGACAGGAAATGGATGCCGTCAAAAACCTTTTCGAGGGCGACCGCCACGGTGGCGCCGCCGATTGCGCCGGTGAGGGTGCCTATCAGGGTGATGACTACCTGTATCGTGGATAGGAAGCGCGACGGGGATTCAGCGGTCTCCAGGGCGAGGCGATAGTTCTTGTTCCCATTTTCCGCCTCATGCCGGAGTCTTGCCTTGCGCGAGGAGACGACGGCCATTTCGGCCATGGAAAAGAAACCATTTACGAGGATAAGGGCGAAGACTATGAGGAGCTCAGTAATCATGTATTTTCCCGAGCGAAGGCAACAATGTGCCCGCATCGCCGGCTTGGAGAGGATCTTCCTTGGGGGGCTGGGATTCCTGGAGAAGGCAACAACCGTTTACCATATATGACTATGTAGTAGCACGAGTCTTCAAGAATAGTCAAATGGCGAGGGGGCAAAGGGGCGTTCAGCTTGCCCTGCGGCCTCTGACCATGCAGAATAACGTCCATGCAGACGCGAGAGACCGGGTCCGGGGCCGTTTCAAGGCAGCGCCAGGCGATCCTTGCCGCCGCCCTTGGGCTCCTTTCCCGCTCGGGTCCTGAGGCGGTGACCCTTGAGGAGGTAGCCACTTGTTCGGGACTATCTCTCGCGACCCTGTCCGGGCTGTTTGCGTCCGTGGAGGAGATCCGCCGCGCGCTCGCCGCAGAGGCTGTCGGCCTTCTCAAGGACAGCCTTGCAAGCGCCCTCGCCAAATTGGACGCCGATGGGGCCGTGACCCATCCTGGAGTCGAGGCGCCATGGCAACCAAGCGGTGCGCGCCGCGCCCGCGGCCGGCTTGAGGCAGTTACGGCCGCCTATCTTGGTTTTTTTGACGAGCATCGCAGTCACTATGTGGTGGCAGAGTGTCTCCATCAGGAAGCCACGGCGCCCCTGCTCGAAGCGGCCGCCACGGTCATCCTTCCGATCGTGGCGGAAGTCCTGGCCGAGGCGGGGGCTCTTGGATCAGCGGACAACCACGATCCGTGGGAAACGGCCCTCGCCCTTTGGGCGATGCTCGATGCGGCCTTGATCGCCGCGGTTGGACGCGGAGAGGAGTATCGCGGCCTCGACCACCAACGCGCCGCCGCACGGGCGCTCGAGATCATGCTTGGAGGCCTGGCGGAGCCGCAACAAGGCCCGCCAAAGCGGGGATCCTAGGAACCGCGTCTTTTCGACATCTTTCCCGGACGCGAAAGGGGCTGGCGGATGATGGTCTTGAGTTTCGAAGGATCCCCCTTCCTGGGATCTCCAAGATAGATTTCCCGATGATCGCCGTTCTTCTGGCAGCCTTCCGCTTCGATAAATGCATGGAGAATGGCTATTGTCGGCGCCTCCATTTCATAGGGGCCGATGTGGAGGATATGGGCCGCCTCATGCGCCGGCATGCGCTCGAAGCGAAGCTGTGAAAGGCCGGCGAGCTCCGGCTTTTTTTTTCGGGCAGCCTCGATCGCCGCTTTGGCTTCCGCTTCCGAAACCTCTCCGGGCTGGACGATACGAAGGGTCCAGGTCCATTCGGCTTTTCTATCCATGGCAAAGCTGGACAGGTCAGCCGAACGCCAATCGCCCTCGAGCGGCATGACCGCCCAGTCCAGGCCGCGCGATTTCTTGAGGGTAAATTTCAGGATGTACGCTGCGGAATAGAGGGAGGCTGTGAGGTCTTCGAACCGGGTTTTTTCATTCGGGTCCCCCTTACCATCCACGGCGAAATAGGCGAACTCCGGCACATGGACGAAGGCCGCGTCGCCTTTCGCGGAATACAGCTCCTTGTAGCGTTTCTTGAGATCGAGCTTTTCGGGCATGAGATCCTCCTTGCCAGGTCATTGTCCAAGCTTAACCTAGGCAAGGTCCCCCCGCTTGCCGGGCCCTGCGCGCCATTTGACCATCAGTGCTGCGAACTCGCCCGAAGCCGATCCCACGCATAGAGCGCCAGCGAGACCAGAAGGCAAAGGAGGGCGCCCGAAGCCAGGACAAGAAAGGTGAACTCCGAACCTGGGCCTCCCGCGAAAGCCGGCATCGCATGGCTTGCAGGGAATATGCGCGAGGCCCCGGCAAGCCCGGCAGGGAGGATGTCGGCGGGCATCATGAGGCCACCGAAGATTATTGAAGGTATGTAGACGAGTTGCGCAATGAGAATCGCGGCGTGCGAAGAGCTAGAAAAGGCCGCGACCAAAGAACCGAGGGCGGTGGGGCTCGCCCATGCGGCGAACCAGGCCAGGACAAAACGGGGCCAACTTAGGGGCAGGTCTGCCCCTAAGGCTAGCTTCCCTGCGACGGCGATCAAGAAGCTGACGATGGCCATGTGGAGGAAGTTCGCCAGCGGCGGGGCGGCGAGGACTGCCCAGGAGGGCATGCCATTGATGCGGTAGTACCGGAGGAGTCCGGGTTCCCGCAGCATGACGAGACTCGAGGGCAGGGACAGGAGGCTCGTACACATGAGGGCGAAGAGGGACATGGCCGGGATCATGGTCTTCCCGAAAAAGGAATTGACCTTGGACATGAGGGCCCCCATGAGGGCGAAGAAGACCAAGCGAAAGAGGTAGTTCATAAGGATCTGGCTTTTGTCGCGGAGGCCGGAGCGGAATTCGTAGACAAGCCGGTGGGCAAAGTCTTTCATGCCTTCCTCCATTGCACGATTTCGAGGAAGCGTTCCGCGAGGACCGGGCGCTCCACACGGAGGTCGACCACCTCGTCCCTTTGGGCATCGATCCAGGCAAGGATTCCCATCAACGCAAGGGCAGGTTTGGCGGGCTGATAGAGGGCATAGCCCTCCTCTGCCGCACTCCTTTCCGCTCCAGGGAAATCCGGAGGGCTTGCGAAGAGGCAGCCGCCTTCCGTGGAGATGCGGATGCGGGTTTTTCCGCTCCCTCCGGCAGCGAGTTCGCGCGGGGACCCCTCGATCTCGATTTGCCCGCCAACCATGACCAGGGCCTTGTCTGCCAGCTGTTCCGCCTCCGCCATGTCGTGGGCGGCGAGGAGGATGAGGAGGGAGACGCTTGTCTCCACGTCGAGTCCTGCTGTCGGCTCATCGAGGACAAGGAGTTCAGGATCGTGTTGAGCCGCGAGCGCCAGGTCGGGGCGGCGTTGCTGTCCCATGGAGAGTTGGCTCACGGCAGAGCCGAGCTTGTCCTCCAGTCCCAGGCGAACGGCGCTCCTGTAGTCCGGTTCTATCCCTCGCCGGAGCGCGAACAGGGCGAGGGATTCCCGCGCCGTCATGGCCGGCGGGAGGCCTTGGGACTGTAGCTGGACCCCGACGCGACGCGCCAGCTTCCATGAGTCTTGCGCGGGATCGAGGCCGAAAACGCGGATCGCGCCGCCGTCCGGCCTCCAGACGCCTTCTATGCACTCCAGGGTGGATATCTTGCCTGCCCCGTTCGGCCCGAGGAGGGCGAGTATTTCTCCCTTCGGTATCTCGAAGCTGGCTCCGGCCACGGCCACAAGTGCGCCGTAGGTTTTTCTAAAATCCTTCACCGCAACGATAGCTGTCCCACGCATCGTCCCTTCCTCACGGGTCCGCCTGTTGTGGCCGGGGCCGGTTTTTGCTGTTCGAAAGAATGGAAAGCGCCACCTGATGCCTCGAGATGCCTGGCTATCTCAATGTCGTCCATGACGAAATGGCCTTCGTTGTCGATGATAAACCGGAAAGGCGGGGTTCATCGCGGGCAAAGAGGACATGGCCCAAGGCTCGGTCGAGAACTCGGTTGTCAGCCCGTTTCTCCATTTGTGTGGCTTCCAGAAGGCTATCTGCTGCATTTATGGCCCTTCGCTTGAGTTCGTCCTACGAATGTCATTGTGAATAACACCTGTTATTCAGGCAAATGCTTTCTTTCCTTGCCCGCCGTCACATCCCATAGCTATCCTACCTCATATGGAAAGATGCCCTTGGTGCGGCGAGGATCCCCTCTACGTCAGGTATCATGACGAGGAATGGGGAAGTCCGGTCCATGATGAAGGAAGGCATTTTGAATTCCTTCTCCTCGAGACGCAGCAGGCCGGGCTTTCCTGGATCACCATCCTCAGGAAGCGGGAAGCATATCGGAAGGCCTTCCGTGGCTTTGATCCTGCCAAGGTCGCCCGTTTCGGCGAAGCCGAAATCGAAACCCTCCTGGGCAACGCGGCGATCGTCCGGAATCGGGCAAAACTCCAGGCTGCGGTGAAAAATGCCCGTGCCTTCCTCGCCATCAAGGAGGAGTATGGCAGCTTCGATTCCTGGCTCTGGGGCTTTGTGGATGGCAGGTCAGTAGTCGGGGCCTGGAGGGCCATGTCCGAAATCCCGGTCACGACGCCCCTGTCCGACAGGGTGAGCAAGGATCTCAAGGCCAGGGGCTTTTCCTTTGTCGGCTCGACCACCATCTACGCCCATCTGCAGGCAATAGGTATTGTCAATGATCATCTAGCTTCGTGCTTCAGGTACCGCGAACTTGCCATCCAGGAGGGACATGGTGGAACTCACGCTCAGATCCATTGAAAAAAGGCTTTCCGTCCGCAGTTTCGGATCGACACCATTGAAAGCGGCCCACGTCACGGTGATCAAGAACGCATTTGTGGAGTGCGTGCCTGGGCCTTTCGGCGGGATGCCGCGCTTCAGCCTTGTGCCCGCGACCGAGGCGGGCTTCGAATTCGAAGGAGCCGGGCACGACGCGGTCAAGATCGGCACGTACGGCTTCATCAGGGGGGCCCCGGCCTTCATCCTCGGTGCCGTCTCCAAGGCTCCCTTTGCCAATATCGATTTCGGGTATTGCCTTGAAGGCATCATCCTGCGCGCCGCCGAGCTGGGTTTGGGAACATGCTGGCTTGGCGGAGCGCTCAAGCGCGGACAGGTGGCCCATATCCTGGAACTCGGGGAAAACGAGATCATACCGTGCATCACGCCCCTCGGGACTCCTTCCGAAAAGCGGAGCATCATGGATCGCCTTGTGCGGACCGGAGCCAGGGGGGACAACCGCAAGGACCATGTCGAGCTTTTTTTCTCCGGCAATTTCGACCATCCCTTTGTGGCCGAAGATCTTTGGGCAGAGGTCCTCGAAGCCGTGCGCCTCGGCCCATCGGCCTCGAACAAGCAACCATGGCGCTTCCTCCGGCTTGGGAGCGTCGAGGCTCCGCAATTCCATCTCTACATGGACGAGGACAAGGTCTACAATTCGGCTCTCGGCGAAGCCAAGATGCAGGACGTGGATATGGGGATCGCCATGCGGCATTTCGAGGTGGCTTCACGTGCCTTGGGCCTGCCCGGCTCCTGGCGGCGGCTTGAATCCCCCCCCGTAGAGGCAAAGGCGCCACTGCGATATATCGCGACCTGGACCAGCGGCGGCAAGGACTGAATTTGCCATAGTCTCCCGTCTTCAGTACTATTAAGTTAAGTCGTGTTTCAAGGAGGCTTATGTGCTTTCAACCCGGATGGCGGAGCGGATCGACGAGCAGATCAATCGTGAGATGTATTCGGCCTACCTTTATATGGCGATGTCCGCAAGGATGACACAGTGGGGCTACAAAGGCGCGGCCAAGTGGCTCATGGTCCAGTACCACGAAGAGATGTTCCATGCGATGAAGTTCTACAGCTATCTCCAGGACCGCGGCGCGGTTCCTACCCTCAAGACCATCGCGGCGCCGGTGGTGAAAGAGGCCAATTTCAAGGAGTTGTTCGCCCACGTGCTGGAGCATGAGAAGGGCGTGACCGCGAGCATCCGCGAGCTCCTCGAGCTTGCCTTGGCCGAAAAAGACTACGCCACCGAGGGCCTCCTTCGCTGGTATGTCAATGAGCAGGTCGAGGAGGAGCGCAATGCCGAGGAGATCCTCCAGAATGTCGACCTTCTAGGGAATGGTCCGCAGGGGCTTTTCATGCTCAACATCGAGCTGGGCAAGCGGGGACTCGGCGTGCCGAGCGACTTCACCGCCATTTCGTCAGGCGACTAGGACCCTCGCGCGCGCAAGCGCGCATGACGTCGACGGCCTCCCCTTCCGGGGAGGCCTTTTTTTTGCTAGCATCAGCATCGCGGCAAGGGGGCCATATGTTCGTCAGCACGAGGTCAGGGGCCAATCCGGTAAGTGGCCAACGCGCCTTGCTCTCCGGCTTGGCTCCGGATGGTGGACTCTATGTTCCCGCGGAGTTCCCTGACCTCACATCCCTTTTCCTCTCGGGCGATGGGCTATCCTATGCGGAACTCTGCACGGCCGTCCTTGCCCCCTTTTTCCCCGACATCGCCTTGACGGATCTGGGCAGGGCCGCGGAAGAAGCCGCTTCCAGATTTCCTTCGAATCCCGCGCCCCTCGCCAGTGCAGGCCCTTTCCACTTTCTCGAGCTTTTCCATGGCCCAACCCTCGCATTCAAGGATTTCGCCCTTTCCCTCATGGGGGATCTTGTCCGGCTCTCCTCCGAGGCCGAGAACCGCGAAGGAGGAGCCACGCCCGCCGAGCGCCTCATCCTGGTGGCAACGTCGGGAGATACCGGGAAGGCCGCCCTCGCCGGGTTCTCTGACCGGCCGGGCATCCGCATCATGGTCTTCTATCCTGTATCCGGCGTGAGCGAAATCCAGCGGCTCCAGATGCTCACCCATGACGCGGTCAATGCTGAGGTCGTGGGCATACGGGGCAACTTCGACGATGCGCAGCGGGGCGTCAAGGCCCTTTTCGCCGATCAAGGCCTGGCCTCCTGGCTGGGCGAACGGGGCATCGTCCTCGGATCGGCCAACTCCATCAACATCGGCCGCCTTCTTCCCCAGGTTGTCTACTATGTCTGGGCTTGGCGCGAGGCTCGCAGGTTGGGCATCCTCCGGGGGCGCGAGGCCCTCGATTTCGTGGTGCCCACTGGAAATTTCGGGGACGCCCTTGCGGGCTCTTGGGCGAGACGGATGGGCTTGCCTGTCGGCACGATCATCGCCGCGACGAACCGCAACAGGGTGATCGCCGATTTTTTCGAAAGCGGCGTATATGACCGGAACCGCGATTTCCATGTTTCGACAAGTCCGTCGATGGACATCCTGGCCGCCTCCAACCTCGAACGCCTCCTCTTCGAGCTCTGTGGCCGGGACCAGGGCCGGGTGGCCTTTCTCATGAAGGAGTTCTCGGGAATGGGTCGTGCCGTCCTTTCTCCATCGGAGCGCAAGGCCCTCGATGCGGCCGGCTTCAAGGGAGCGACGGCCTCAGACGGTGAAGGGACAGCCATGATCCGTTCGGTCTACAGGTCCTCGGCCTACCTCATGGATACCCATACCGCCATCGCTGCCTCCGTCCTAGATCGGATCCGAGCCAACGGAAGCCAAGCAGATGGTCCCGTTGTCATCCTTTCGACGGCAAGCCCTTTCAAGTTTCCCAATGCCGTTTCGAAGGCGATAGGCCTTGGGATCGGGGCGGATGAGGCGGAAAGCGCTGCCCTGCTCGCTGCCGCGGCGGGACTGACCCTGCCCGAGGCCGTGGCCTCCCTCGCAAGCCTTCCACTCAGGCATCGCACGATCGTGGATATTTCCGGCATGGAAGGCGCGCTCCGCTCCGCTGTCATCAGGGCCGGGAAATGAAGCGCATCCCCGCGACCCTGGCAGGCGAAATCGAGGGAGGTCCGGGCGATGCTCCCGGGTCGCTGCCGCGGGAATTCCAAGGGACAGTGGCCGAAGGAAGGGCGCGATGGAGAAGCTAGCTGGCAAGACCATGATAATCACCGGAGCGAGCTCGGGCCTGGGACGTGCACTGGCCCTTGCCGCGGCGGGGAAGGGAGCCCGACTCGCTCTCTGCGGACGTTCCCCGGAAAGGCTCCAGAGCCTTTGTGATGCACTCGAGTCGATTCCCGCCCTTGATTTCATCATTGAAAGCTTCGATCTTGGAGATGCCCAGGCGATCGGGTCCTTTGTCGAAAAGACTATCCGGCATTTCGGCCGGCTCGATATCCTGGTCAACTCCGCCGGCGCCAATCCGGCGCGCTCGACCATCGAGTCCCTTGGCCTGGGGGACCTCGAATACATGATGCGGCTGAACTGCTTTGCGCCTGCCGCCTTCATGAAGGCCTGCCATCGTCCCATGGCGCAGGGAGGGGGCGGCCTTGTATTGAACATCCTCTCAAGCTGTTGCCTCTTCGCAAACGAAGGCCTCGGAGCCTATACCGCTTCCAAGACCGCCCTCGAAGGACTGACGAAGGTGTATAGAAAGGAAGCGCGGAAGGACCGGATTCGCGTCAGCGCGATATATCCGGGCGGCATCAACACGGCCTTCAGGACCCAAGTCCGTCCGGACTATCTCCCCGCAGAGGCCGTCGCCGATGCGGTCCTCGCCTTCGCATCGCTGGACCCTGAAGTCGCACCCGACGAGCTCGTCCTTCGTCCCTTCGTGGAGACGAATTTTCCGTAATGCGACTCTGCG
Organism: Spirochaetaceae bacterium; assembly: GCA_025358255.1. Classification (GTDB taxonomy): domain Bacteria; phylum Spirochaetota; class Spirochaetia; order Treponematales; family Rectinemataceae; genus JANYKC01. Next base: position 10,845 of record JANYKC010000077.1, on the reverse strand, counting down.
GATGAAGCAAGAGAGTGGGCGATTGAACGACAAGTGCGCAAGGCATGGATGGCTCGCGGGAGGGAAAGGTGGTGGCTGTGGTTTTCGCTGAGGTAGGAGAAGGAGAGACCGTGAGGGGACTCGAATTCATGGCGGCCGACATTTCGGGCCGCGAATTCGTTTCGGCGACCTCCGCATGAAAAAGACTATCATGTGGGACTGCGAGCTCTCGGATTGCTCTTTCCAGGAATGCCATCTCCCCGGATCGGATTTCCAGGGGAGCTCATTCCGCGGCTGCCATTTCCCCAATGCGGATGTCCAGGCCTCTTCCTTCAGGCGCTCCCATGGTTGCTGCATCGATCCCCGTACCAACAAGGTGAGGAAGGCCATCTTCGATTTCCCGGAAGTGCTGTCAATGCTCGAATGCTTTGGCATAATCATAGACGGCCAAGGAGGCAGCGAATGTCCATGATCGCCCGGTACATCTCCCTCGATGACAATGAACTCGCCCATCTCACCGATGGCACCGTCATGGTCGAGGAATTCGTCTCGGCTCTGGTCGACAACGAGGAACGCTGCCTCGATATCGACAAGGCCTGGGCAGGCATCCATATGTTGCTCTGCGGAAAGGCCTGGGAGGGCGAGCTTCCCTTGTTCAACGCCGTCCTTGGCGGCAAGCCGCTGGGCGATGAGGATCTTGGCTACGGACCCGCCCGCTACCTTTCGGCGCAGGAAGTGCGGGAGCTTTCCTTGGCCTTATCCGGCATCGACCTCCTGGAAAGGCGAGACGCCTTCATGGAGCTTGTGCATGGAAATGACGAAGTCTATCCAGGTTTCCATGACGAGGAGGACCTGAACTACCTGGACTACAATTTTGCCCGACTCAAGGAATTCCTGTGCGACTGCGTGGGCAATGGCAAGAATCTCCTTCTTTTTCTTGGATGACAGGAGGGATAGCGTGGTAGCATGATTCATCAAGACCTGATGACCGAGGGCTATCCTGGCCCAAGCGGAGGACCTCATGGATTCAATAGCCACGTTCTCGATTTTCAGCATCTTCATCGCCGCGCCAGCCATCGTGTTCGGCTTCATCCTCCTGGCGAAGAGGGGCAGGAACCAGGTCGAGATGCTGCGCTATAAAAAGGAGATCCTGGAACTCGAACTCCGGAAGGAGGAATACCGGGCCCAGTCCCTCCGCGAGGAGAATCGCAAGCTCGACCGGATCATCGGAGACCACATAGGCATAGCGGAAATGAAGGCTGAGGGAAGGAAATGAAAGGGGCTGTACTTGTCCTGACTTCCAGTCCGCGCATGCGCGGCAACTGCGAGGACCTTGCCAAGGTCGCTGCGGAATCGATACTTGCCGCGGGCGGGAAAGCCGAATGCATGAGCCTTGCCTCCAGGAAGATCATGCCCTGCACTGCCTGCGATCTTTGCGTCGCTCGGAAGGCGAAATACTGCGTCATCCACGACGACATGGACCTCCTCTACGAGAAGGTCCTCGCGGCGGACAGCCTCCTCCTCATCTCCCCTGTCTATTGGTTCTCCTACAGCGCACAGCTCAAGCTCTTCATCGACCGCCTCTACGGGATCTGGAATTGGGACAACGATTTTATGAAGGGCAAGAAGGTGGCCTCGATACTTGCCTATGGCGATGTGGACGTCTATGCTTCGGGTGCCGTAAGCGCCATCGCGAGCTTCGGGCACATGTTCGAGTTCCTAGGCGCGGTGAATCGCGGCTGCGCCTATGGGACGGCGGGCGACCTCGGTGAGGCCTTGAAGAACGAGGCCTTCCTTGCCCGCGTGCGCCAGGTTGCCCAAAGCCTTGTATGAAGGGAAGGCGCCATATCCGAGCGAACCCAAGGGAACGCGATCCCCAGGGCTAGGCAGGAAGAAGCGATGATTGTCCGGAAAGCCCTTTGTGCCGATGCGGAAATCCTTGCGGGGTTCCGGCTGGAGTCCATGCGCATCATCAAGGATGGCGGCATCCCTGACGAGGAGGGATGGCGGCTGGGCCTTGCCCATCATTTCGCTCGGGGCATCCGGAGTGGCCGGATCCATTGCTGGCTTGCCTTGGAGGAAGGCCACCCGCGTGCGGCCGCTGCGATGCGCATCGAAAAGCCCAAGTCCAGGAGGGCTGCGGAGCAAGGTCTTGAAGGCCGTGTGATGAGTGTTTTCACGATGCCGCAATGGCGGCGGCAGGGCTTCGCGCGCGCGCTTCTCGAGCATCTCATCGCCGAGGCGAGGGAGGGCGACCTTGGGCGCCTCATCCTGAATCCGACCGAGGATGGGCGCCGGCTCTATGAGGAGTGCGGTTTCAAGCCCTTCAGGTCCGTGATGATCCTCCAATTGAATGAATAGCCTTACTGACCCGGCAACATAACATCGGGTGCTCTACCTGGATTCTGGATCGTCGCTACGGGTCAGAATCATGGGCTGAAGCCAATGTTATGTTGCCGGGTCAGCAGGTCCAGTGATCCACTGATCAAGGAGTCGGCCGATGTGCGATACGCTCTACGCCGGAAGCCCGTTTTCCCGCGACGGGACTTCATGGTTCGCGAAGAATTCCGATAGGGATCCCAATGAGCCGCAAGGCCTGTTCCTGATCGATCGTCGGGGATCCGGAGGCCAGGGGCCGGACCTTGGCTACGCCTTCGCCCTCTCAAAGCCCTCATGGATGGCGGGTGGAGAGGCCGGTCTCAATGAAAAGGGCGTCGCCATCGGAAACGAGGCCGTCTTCTCGCGCTGGAAATCAAGGCCGGACGGCGTCCTTGGCATGGACATCCTTCGTGCGGCACTCACGGCATCGGATACCGCCAGGTCGGCCGCCTCCTTCATCTCCGCTTTCGTGGAGAGCCATGACCAAGGCGGAAACGGGGCATTCAAGGGCAAGCTGCACTACGACAACAGCTACATCGTCGCGGATGGACGCGAGGCATTCATAGTGGAGACGGCCGGACGCCGCTGGGCGCGGAAGCGGATCGTCGAAGCCGCGACAATCTCGAACGCCTATGGCGTCACCGATGACTGGGAAGAGCTTGATCCCGTCACGGCGAGCGAGCTGGCCGCTGGGAATGATCGGGGCAATTGGACAGATCGGGTTGAAAACCGATTTTATCCGATCATGACCCAAGGGAAGCGGCGGCGCGTCCTCACGAGGCTCGCCCTCGAATCGAGGCGTGGGACCCTAAGTCTCGACGGCGCGCTGTCGGCCTTGCGCTCGCATGGGCGCAGCCTCCCGTCGCGACGTGGAAGCCTCGCCGCACCATGCGTTCACGAAGGCGGCTTTCCCGTCAACAACGCGACGACGGCGAGCATCGCCGTTTCATGGTCGAAAAGCGGGGAGGCCACGGTCCTCTGGTTCTCGGGTTCCTCCTATCCTTGCATATCCCTTTTCAAGCCGATCCTCCTCATGGACGGCGCCTTCGTGCCGCTGTGGACCAAGTACGACCACCACGAGGATTCGCCTTCGGCTTACGGGCACTGGAGGCGACAACTTGCATGGATACGCCGCAAAGGGGCGGGCAGGTTTTCTGGGTCAGCCGCTTTCATCGACAGGCGGGATGGCGCGCAGCTTGAGCTTGAAAAGCTTGTGGCCGAGGCGGAGAAGCCGGGGGCGCTTGAAGGAGAGGGACTTTCCCGTCTCCGCGCGGCGACGGACAAGGTCGTCGACGAATGGCAGGACGGGAACGCAGGGTTTTGACGCCGTGGGGCGAAAAAAAAGGCGACGGGCCACGTGGGCGCGCCGCCTTTTTATCCACCCTCGATGCTACTCCAGTTTGAAGAGCCTGCGGAGCGTCTCGAGGTTGCGCGGGTTTTCCGTGCGCGAACCCTCCGAGGTGTAGGCGTAGTCCACAAGGTCGCGGTAGACCTTCACGATCTGGTGACGGACCGCCTTCATCGTCGAGTTCATGGTCCCGTCCTTTTCGTTCCACGCGGCAGGCATGATATGGAAGGCCGAGGGGATCCAGCCGCCCTGGACTTTCTTGGCCTTGGGATCCGACCGGAAACGATAGAACTCTACCTTGAGGGCCTCGAGGAGGGCGCTTGCCGTCGTGATGCCGCGATCCTTGATGAGGCGCCTGACCCTGGTCTCGTCAAGGGTCACGAAGGCCGTCGTGTATTTCTTGTGGTCGCAATAGGCCATGATCTGGTCGATGACGTCGGTGGAGAAGGTGACCGCCTCCTCGATGTCCTCCGGGCTGTATTTCTCGCCGTCCTCGGCGATGAGGAGGGCTTTCTCCCTCCCGACCACGACGAGGAAATTGTCCACGTCATAGTAGGCAAGGTCACCGGTCCATAGCCAGCCATCGCGAAGGGCCAGGACGGTCGCTTCGGGATTCTTGAAGTAGCCCTTCATCACATTGCCACCACGGATCACGATCTCCCCCGTCTCGCCCACAGCGCAGACCGACCCATCAGGACGGCGGATAGTGCATTCAGTGGAGGCGGCGATCGCGCCTGAGGTGCCGAACTTGTGCTTCTTGGGGCCGTTCGAGGAGATGATGGGCGCCGCCTCCGTAAGTCCGTAGCCCTGGTAGATGGGCAGGCCGAAGGCGGCGAAGAACTCCTGTTGCTTGACGTCGAGGAGGGCCCCTCCGCCGATGCAGAAGAGGAGTGACTTGCCGAAGACCATTTTCTTGACCTTGTTGAACACGAGGAGTTTGGCCGTGAAATAGGGAAAGAAGGCCTTGGCGCGGACGGCAAGGGGTGGCTTGTTCCAGCCATTGCCGTTCCAGGCAATGCCCGCGGCAATGCCCGCCTTGAAGAGCCTCTCGATGAAGCCGCCCTTGTCCTCGATTCCCGCGACGATCTTCTTCATGAAATTCCCCGAAAGCGAAGGGACGGTGCAGAGGAAATTCGAGTTGGATTCGAGGATGTTGCCGGGGATGTTGCGCAGGGTGGCGATGCCGCCGCCACGGGAATCGACGAAGTACAGGGAGATGCCGCAGATCAAGGCCGTATAGAGGCCGACCGTGTGGGCGAAGGAATGGTCGACGGGCAGAATGAGGAGGGTGCGGTAGCGGTAGGGATTCGCGAAGAGGACGGCGTCGTTGCAGTTGGTCCAATAATTGAGATGGGTGAGCATGATGCCCTTGGGGTTGCCGGTCGTTCCCGAGGTGTAGCAGATGTTCACCGTGTCGTCCTCGCGTGCGGCGGCCGCGAGCCCGGCGAGTTTTTCCGCGATCGGCGATCCGCTGTTTCCGAGGGCTGCCCTGCCCGCCTTGCGCGCTTCGAGCAAGCCGACGATGCGCTCCGCGGCGATGCCGAAACGGGCGGCGACGGTGCGGGCTTCCTCGGGATCGTCATCTAGGTAGACGACGACGATGGCCGCATTCTGGACATCCTTGAAGGAACCAAGGACCTTTTCAAGCTGGTTTTTGGTGGTCAGGATGGCCTTGGCTTCCGAATGGTTGAGCCGGAACGGTATCTCCTCGCCGAGGAGCTTGATCGACAGGGGCACGGAGACGCAGCCAGCCATGATCACGCCAAACTCGCCGATGATCCACTCTGGACTCCCTTCCCCGAGCACCGCCATCGCCTGGCCTTTCTCGAAACCGGCCGTGAGGAGCCATGCCGCGAACTCTTGGGCGGCATCCCTTGCTTCCTTGAAGGACACGGGCACATAGCCGGCATCGCTTTTCTTGAGGGCATAAGGAGCCGAGGTCCATTTTTGGGCGGCCTCATCGAGCATGCGGAGCACGGTTCTTTCCATGGTCTCTCCCTGTACAGTCCTGACGAAACGTATCCTATGAATGTAGCACGGTCCGACGAAAGCGGTAAAGCTCGATGCCGAAATGCCTGCTGGATTGACAGTGGCCTGAGCTGAGTGTATTTTGTCCCTACCCCCGTACCGAAGGTGCGCCCACCATGAACTACTCCGACCCAACGAAGCTTGGAATCCTCGCTTGCCCCGGCGGAGAAGTCCTCGCCAACCAGGTCATCAGAAGGCTTGGTGCGATCTATCGTCGGCGTTTTGACCGAAAGACGGAAATCCTCGCGCAGCGCTACCACCTTTCCCAGGAACTTGTAACCCGCAAGATCAACTTCGATACCGACATCCAGTCGAGCCTTCTTTACATCCCCGGAAACGTGAACAAATACCGCTCTCCCCAGTTCAGGGTCAATGCCCGCCACACCTATTTCCCGAATGGCGAGGTGAAGACGGAGATCATCGATTCCATCCGCGGCAAGGACCTTTTCATCGTCCAGGACATAGAGAACCACGAGCCCATCACCTTCAATGACGGCTCGGTGCAGCTCAGCCTGTCGATCAATGACCACATCTTCGCGCTCTTCGCGGCGGTGGACGCGGCCGCCCAAGCGGGCGCCGAACGCATCAACCTCATCCTGCCCACCTACCCCTACTCCCGCCAGCACAAGAAAAAAGGCCGAGAAGCCCTCATGGCCGCCCGGGTCAGCCAGATGCTCGAGAACCTCGGCGTGGCGCGCATAATCACCCTGGATGTCCACAGCAAGGAGATTGAGAACTCCTTCAAGCACATGCGCCTGGAGAACCTCCATGCCTCCCTCCAGATCATCGAGAAGCTCATCGGGATAGCTGACATTTCCCATGACGACCTCGTGATCCTCTCTCCCGATACCGGCGCCGTGGACCGCAACAAGTTCTACGCAAACGCGCTGCAGCGTCCCTTGGCCCTGCTGTACAAGGAGCGCGACTACTCGAAGGTCACGAAAAACGCCGCGGAATCGAACATCACCGACATGCGCCTCTTGGGTGACGTTCGCGGAAAGACGGTATTCATGGCGGACGACATGATCGGCACCGGTGGAACCCTCCTCAAGGGCATGAAGAACATCAAGGACCTTGGTGCCTCGCGCATCATCTGCGCCGCTTCCCTTCCCCTATTCTCGGGCAGCGCCATCGAGGATTTTGACAAGGCTTACAAGGAAGGGCTTTTCTACCGGGTCATAGGCACCAACGCCGTCCAGCACAAGGCCCTTCTCCAGAAGGAGTGGTATATCCAAGCCGACGTGACGGGCCTTTTCGCCCAGATAATCAGCCTTCTCCACCACAACCGCTCCCTCTCCTCGATGCTCGACAGCCGCGAGCTGGTGGCCCGGCGCATCAAGCGACAGATGGACAAGCGCGATACGAGGCCGGGCGCACAGGCATCCCTTGATTTCCCACCATTGGAGGGCGGCGGCGCGGAATGAGGGTATTCGTCCTTCCGCCTACCCCTAGGGCCCTCCTCCTGGATTTTGATTCCACCCTCTATACCAATCCCGCCTACGCCACCTTCCAGACAGAGGTCCTCATCGAGCGGCTCGCACGCGAGCGCGGTGAAAGCCTTGAAAAGACCAAGTCATTGCTTGAGGGGTTCAAGGCTGAGTTGCGGGCGGCGGGGGCTGGCGCGACGAGCCTTGGCAACCTTTTCGTCCGCCTGGGCGTATCCATTGAGACGAGCATCGCCTGGCGTGAGGAGCTGATCGATCCTTTCGACTGGCTTGCGCCCGATCCTCTCCTGGACAAGGCGCTTGAGGACCTGGCTTCGCGCTTCGACCTTGCCCTCGTGACAAACAATCCCGCCTCCGTGGGGAGGCGCGGTCTTGCGGCCCTGGGCGTGGAAGGGCGGATCGAGTGCATCGTGGGCATTGATGACACGCTGCGCTCCAAGCCCGATACAGCACCGTATTCGCTCGCTGCGCGACGCCTTGGCATCGAGGCGACCGCCTGCATTTCCATCGGTGACCGCTATGACGTGGACCTTGTGCCGGCCCTCGCCTTGGGCATGGGCGCCATCCTCGTGGATGGCGTTGAGGACCTGCGCGCCCTCCCCGATTGGTTCGCGGCTGTCTTGTCCTAGTCCGCCTTAAGGACGTTTTCTCCAGCCGATCCAGAGAGCCAGGCCAAGGCTCGAAGCCGTGGCGGCGCTCACGAGCCAGGCTACGTCCCAGAATCCGCCGCCAAGGCAAAAGGCCAGGTTGAGGAGGGGCAGGCCGGCAAGGACGAGCCATGACGGAGCCTCACTTGCCAGATCCCGCGCACGACTCCAATGCTGCTGCCCTTCCAGCCTCGTCGACCTTCGCTGGCGTCCGTAAATGGCCAGGAGGGCGATGCCGAATACTCCGTTCGCGCAGAGCATGATCCATTCCGTCACGCTTCCCTTCTCCCCAATGGGCCAGAGCCAGAGGAGAAAGCGGGAAAACGGGGAGACGAGGACGCCGAGGGCGGCCAGGGAAGCGACAAAGGGGTAGACCAGTCCGACGATCGGCTTGTATCCCGACCTTCGATGCCACCAGCGCCCCAGGAGAAAGGCCGCCGCCCCGAGGCCACAAAGAAGCACCCATCCGGTGAAGTTGTAGACTGGTTCGCCAAAAATCTGGGCATCCATGGCTCCCGGATACCAGGTCCATCTGCCGATTGTCCCTTCCCGCGTGCTGAAGACCTGTTTCATCGCCACCGGATCGAGGGAGAAGTCGAAGAACATGCCGGAAAGACCCACGATGAAAGGCTTGGCCCAAGCCGGAGTCCTGGTCTGGGCCAATAGCCGAAGGGTCGTATAGACAACGAGGTATTCGACGAGGGGCACCGTGAAGGGGACATTGAAGATCATGAGGACGGAGCGGCCGTAGCCGTACCATCCCATGAGGGTGGCGAAGTTTTCATAGACAGCGGCGTTGAGGAAGCAGAAGGCGAAGAGCTCAAGGAGCATGCTTTCCGGCCTTTCTTCTTTCCTGATGATGAAAATGAGGGTCGCGAGCCCAAGGGCCAGGATGACAAGGTCCTGGACTATCCAGAGGGGTATGAAACTAAAGGGGCCCATATATCCTCCATGGGAAAACGAATGCTCGTTCATTATATCGCATTTTCGAGGATGCAAAAGCCGGCGCGAAGGGCGGTCGATTCATCGGGGTCCTACGTAGTACATTCTGGCCATGAAACAATTCGCTTCGGACAGTTGCCGTTTGACAGTCCATCTCGCGAGAATCCTTTTTTTCCCCTTGGCATTCGCGGCATTTTGCCCAGGCCTCTTTGGACAGCCGCTTACGCCTTCGAAGCTGCCCGCTATCTCGTCCCTTTTTTCGCCGGCCTTGTACGCCGAGCTCGCGGCGAGCGGCAAGGTTGTCCGGACGGCGGCGGCCAAGGAAGGGCCTGGAATCCTTCCCCGACATGAGGGGGCAAGAGGCATCGGGATCCTTTTGGCGGAGGAAAAGCCGAACCTTCTTGTCGAGGCGCTGTATATGTATCGCCGCCCGAAGCCTGCCGATCCCTCCGCCGAGCTCCGGGCGCTTTATGCAACCTTCCTCTCGATTTCTTCCCTCGAGGGCATCGAATACTACTCGGCCTCAAGGAAAAAGATGCGCACCTTCTATGCGGAGTCCTATCGCATCGATAGCCTGGAATCCAGGCTTCGCCTCCCCGACCCCTTGCCGCCTCCGGGGCTTCTCCCCCCCCAAGCCCAGTATTTCGCCTACCAGAAGGACCTCACTTTTGGGGCCAATATCTACCAATGCGTCTATCGGGCTTTTCCGGACGCGGTCATCCTCGAGTCGATAAACCTGACGGGACTTTCCTATTACGGTATTCCCGTCATGGGTCCCAAAGGGCTCCGGATCAGGCTCATGGTCATCCAGGCCGAGGAAGCCATCGTGTTCTATGCCGTGAGTTCGGCGGATGTGCCTTCCATGGCCATCATAAGGGACAAGGTCGAGGAATCCATAGGCAACAGGACCGCGGCCCTCTATAAATGGTTCGAAGAACGCCAGAAAAAATAAGAGCGGCGGGGCAAGGCTCAATGAAGGGCCCATGCTTGCCGATGAGGTAAGCATGAGCCCTTTTTTTGAGATCGCGCTACTCCTCATCCTTGTCTTTGTCGCCTTCGAGCTCTACACGATCAAAACGGAGCTCTCGCGCCTCCCTGGCCTCCTGCGCCAGGGCGACGACAAGAAAGACAGCCCGACCATCAACGTGAATGTCGGCACCATGCCGGCCCAAGCCGCCAAGGAAGAAGCCCGCAAGGAGCCTGAAGCTGTGGCCGTGGAGGCCTTGGTCGCCGAGGAGGGAGCCGAAGCGCAGGAAAGCGAACCTAAGCCCGAAACGCCACCGCCACCGCCTGAAGCGCCCAAGCGACATACCGTTTCCAGCGCGACACCAAGCGGCTTGACGGTCATGAAATGCCCTTCATGCCAAGCCGAGAACTCGAGCTATCGAAGCGAGTGCTTCAGCTGCGGAGCCTCCCTCCACTAGCAGGCTATTGAAAATGCGATTACTGGGCGTGGCCCGAAGGGCCTGCCCAGCTTGTTCGACAGGAATTTTGCGGTAAACAAGCAGCAGAAAGTCGCACGCCTGGCCCCGAAAGGCCGTGTGCGGCCCGTCGCGCCCCCCTTGGGGCGCGCGGGGGCCTCGAGCCTCATGCCATGGCCTCCAGATTCCGCATCCGTACCAGGTTGAAGACCGCGATGCACATGGTGAAGAGCCAATCGACCTTGGCCTCACCCCTCATCTTCGACTTCCTGATCAAGCCCACCGTCTTTGCCCAGCCAAATACCTCCTCGACCCGTTTTCGTTTCCGTTGGCTGATTGCATAGCCTTCGTGCCGTGTCGTCCGCGCATCGACTGCCTTGCCGCCCTTGCGCAAGGCGATATGGGGCGTATGGGTGTCATTGCTCCGCGGCTCGCCGCGGAAATCCACGTCTGGATTGCTGCTTCCGCCTGATTGCCCTGGCCCGTCATTGCCGGAATCCTTTGGCTGGAAGCTCTTCATGCTTGCCCATGCTTCGATGAGTGTGCCGTCCACCGTGAAATGCTCATCCGACAGGAAGCGCTTGCGGCGCGCCCGCTCCACGACCTTGGCGAAGAACATCCTCGCGATGTCGGACTCGAGCAGCCGGTCCCTGTTC
>JANYKC010000072.1 GCA_025358255.1 Spirochaetaceae bacterium | reverse complement strand
TTCTCGTAGCCTTGTTTCATCGACGCTGTCTCCTTTGGCTGTGCATGCTATCATCTGTCTGGCTCGAACGCAAACATTCATTTGTGAGGCTCAAGGGGGGAAGGCATGCAGCGGGAAATCACATCGTCAGGCGAGCTTCTGGACGCTCGGGGCAGGCTGGCCGCGGTCGGCTGGGCCCGAAAGCCACTGCTTAAGTACGACCGTGGACGGGTCGCGGCCTCGGCGCTGCGGATCAAGGAGTGGGACTACTACGAGATCGTCAATCCCGACTACGGGATCGCCCTGCTGGCCTATGACATCGGCTACCAGGGCAGGGTGGTGGTGAAATGGATGGACTTCCATCTCGGGACCTTCGAGGAGAACGGGCCGACGCTCTGGTTCCCCCGCGGCGCGATGGGCCTGCCCCCCGGCTCGGAGACGGGCGACATAGTCTTCGACCGCGGCGGCGTCAGATGGGCATGCCGGAGGAGCCCCGAGGGGGAGCGCGCCTTCGAGTTCTCCTTCCCCGGCTTCCGCTCCGGCGCGGGCATCTCCGGGGAGATCGAGCTAGCTCCGCCGCGCGGCGACTCCATAGTCAACGCCATCCCCTTTGGCCGGCCGGACCGCTTTGTCTATGCCCAGAAGATCAACTGCATGGTGCCACAGGGCCGGGTCAAGCTGGGCGGCGAGGCCTACGCCTTCACGGCGGACAACCACAGCCATGGCTGCCTGGACTGGAGCAGGGCCGCGTTCCCCTACCACTCCGAGTGGCGATGGTGCACCGTCTCCGGGATGGTGGGCGGCCTGCCCTTCGGCCTGAACATCGACTACGGGTTCGGCACCGAGTCGAGCAAGTCGATGGTCTTCCACGACGGCGTGGGGCATCACCTCGACGAGGCGACCTACGCTTTCGACAGGGCGGACCCGATGAAGCCCTGGGTCTTCAGCGACAACGAGGCCCGTGTCGAGCTCGCCCTCAAGCCGGTCTGCGTCGAAGGCGGCGGCACGAACTACCTTGTCCTGCGCACGAGCCTCCTCAAGGTGTACGGCTTCTTCACGGGACGCGTGCGCCTCGATGACGGCCGCTGGATCGAGGTCAAGGAATCAGACCGCCTGTTCGGCTCCGCCGAGGCTGTCGTAAACGACTGGTAGGCGGGCAAGCCCGACATCCAGAAGTCTACGAGCTATGGGGAGATCCGGGGATAAGGGAGACCAATGCCTCCGGCGATGACTTCCCATTCAGCACATCGAGGATGAGATCGGGCGCCTCCTCCGGAAATTGATGCGGGGTGAACATCAGCAGATTCCGGAGAGGCAGCTCGCTGACTATCGATGCGTTCATCATGGAATAGTGAGAATCGGCGTTGGGCCCGCTGAGGGCGGTCATCGCAGCCTGGCGGACTCTTCGTATAGCCCAACCAACGGCAGGATGGTCGACCAGGTCCTCTACGAGGGAGTTCATCGTATACGCAGCCTTTGGAGGATGCGGCTGATCGACCCTCACCTTGCCGCTCAACCTGATCTCGCGGCTGGAGCCTCCGACCAATACTTCGAAATCGCCGGACTCGATGTTCCAATCATCGATAGTCTCATCCCAGAAAGCAAAGGCTCTGCCGCCAAGATTGACCGCAACCCGTCGGGATTCGCCAGGAGCCAAATCGACTTTAGCAAATCCTTTCAGTTCTTTTTTCGGCCGAACTACCGTCGCTTCCTCGTCCCGAAGATAGACTTGAACCACTTCCTGACCGCGAACCGAGCCTATGTTCCTCACGTTCAGGCTGACGGAAAGGGATTCCCCGGCGCGAAGCCGCCGGGGCGTCAATTCCAGTTGCCCGTACTCGAAGCTGGTATAGGAGAGCCCGTGGCCGAAGGGAAACAGAGGCTCTATGTCGACGCTGTCGTAATAGCGGTAGCCGACGAAGAGGCCTTCCCGGTACTCGACGCGGCCTTTCCCGCCAGGGAAATTCAAGTAGGAGGGATTATCCTGCGCTCGCCGGGGGAAGGTCTCCGCCAGCTTGCCAGAGGGATTGACGGCCCCGAAAACGATGTCGATAGTCGCCGCGCCTCCGGCCTGTCCGCCGAGGTAGCTCTCAAGGACCGCAGGCACTTGGTCGATCCATGGCATCTCGACAGGGGATCCATTGCTCAAGACTACCACTATCTTCTTCTGGCGCGCCGCCACGGCTTCTAGCAGGTCGACATGGGACGGAGGAAGCCGGAGATGCTTGCGATCGTATGCTTCGGATTCGTATTGCTCGGTAAGGCCGACGAACACGATGGATACGTCGGCGGCCTCGGCTGCCGCGATTGCCTCGGCCCTCAGCGAGGGCACCGGCTCGTCGCGAGCCAAGTCGTAGCCTTCGGAGTAGGTAAGGATGGCTCGGTCGCCCGTAAAAAGGCCCGCAGCCTCCCAGGCGCTGTCCAGCCGAGTCGGATTGATGCGCGAACTGCCCGTACCCTGATAGCGCGGCGTCTTCGCGAGCGCTCCGATGATCGCGATCCGCCCTTTCGGCTCGAGCGGAAGCAGATGGCCTTCGTTCTTCAAAAGGACCATGCACTCGCCGGCGATCCTCCTGGCGAGGCCGTGCTGGGTCCCGCTATCCAAAGAGACGGTTCGCCTATTCTTCTCAACACGAAACACCAGGCGCAGGATGTTGGCGACCGCGCGGTCGAGGTCCCGTTCCTCGAGGGCTCCGCTCTTCACGGCAGCGATCAGCTGCCGATCCGCTCGGCCCTCGCTGCTGGGCATCTCCAGATCATTGCCTGCCTTGATGCCGGCCACCCGATCGGCCGCCGCGCCCCAGTCAGTGACCACCGCCCCATCGAAACCCCACTCCTCCCGCAGCACTTCGCCCAGAAGCCAGGCGTTCTCGGTGCAATGCTGTCCATTGAGGCTGTTATAGGCAGTCATCACGGTCCAGGGCCTGCCTTCCTTGACGGCAGTCTCGAAGGCAGGCAGATAGATTTCCCGTAGAGTCCGCATATCGATCCGCGCGTCGATGGTCATGCGGAGGCGTTCCTGGTTGTTGGCGGCGAAATGCTTAAGGGAAGCGCCAACGCCCTGGCTCTGGATTCCCCTTATGCAGGAAGCCGCAAGTTCGCCCGCCAGGCAGGGATCTTCGGATAGATATTCGAAATTGCGGCCGCAGAGCGGACTTCGCTTGATGTTGACGCCGGGACCGAGGAGGACGCCGACATCGCCGGCCTGGGCTTCCTTCCCAAGGGCTTTCCCCAGCTCTTCCAGCAGTGCGCAGTTCCAACTCGCCGCGAGACCGACTGCGGTGGGGAAACAAGTGGAGGGAAGGCTTCCCTGCAGCGAAGCCTCATCGGCGGATGGCTGTTTGCGCAGCCCATGAGGGCCGTCGGACATCCTAATCGAATGGATCCCGAGGCGTTCGACTGCTTTCGTGTTCCAGAAATCCCGGCCGGAGCAAAGCGAGACCTTCTCTTCCAAGGTCATCCGCGCGATTAGGTCATCAATCCTAGAATCGTTCATGAGGCATATTTCCTTCCATTGAGACAGCGATTCGCCGCACTTCGGACTCAGAGCGACGTTATCGCGAAAAACCCTTCGTAGGTCGCGTCGTCGACCCTCCTAGGCCTCACGCAATCGCCGATGACCTTCACGTCGTACACGATTCCCTGGAAAGAGGCCGCGACGTCCTTCTGAGCCATCATTCCGGTCGCCAGGATTACGGTATCCGCATCGAGGAGCGTTTCCTTGCCGTCGACGCCGCGGACTAGTACGCCCTTCGCCGTGATTTCCCTGCACGCCGTCTCGGTTTCCCACGAAAGGCTCTTGCACTTTTCCATAAGCAGCATGAGGCCCGCCCGATACAGGTGATTGCCCAAGGGCGCCAAGCGCCCAGCCATCTCGATGATCGAAACATCCCTGCCCGCTTCCGCCAAGCAAAGACCGAGCTCGCAGCCGATCTCCCCGCCGCCGATGATCACGATTCTCCGCCCGAGCCGAGGGATGATCCGGTAGGCGTCGATCGCCTGCACGACATGGGGCAGGTCCGCGCCCTTGATCGGGGGCTTATTCGGGACCGACCCCACCGCGACGATCACCGCATCGGGGGCCTGGGCCTTAACCAAATCAGGAGTCGCTTCTGTATCGAGGTGCACGACGATCCCGGAGTTCAGGACCTTGTCTACGAGGTACTTCCGATAGTTATTGAGGTCGATCTTCGTCCGCTCGTGCTCCGAGATGTTCAGAAGCCCTCCGAGCCTGCCGCTCTTCTCGTAGAGCGTAACCGTGTGCCCGCGTTCGGCGGCTGTGACCGCGGCCTTCATCCCGGCGGGGCCGCCGCCTACCACGACGACGCTGAGCGCCGATCTCGGCCGCCGCAAGTCAGCGCCGACTCGATCCTCCCTGCCGAAAACCGGATTCACGGCGCAGCCATGGGTGAACCTGTCGGTGGCGACGTGATAGCAGGACAAGCACCTGAGGCAGGGAACTATTTCCCGCTCAAGCCCCTTGCGGGCCTTTTCCGGCCAATCAGGATCGGCCAATAGGGCGCGAGCCATAGCTATGCAGTCCGCCTTGCCCTCTGCCAGTATTTGCTCCGCTTCGTCCGGGCCCGTGATTCCGCCGACCGTCACGACGGGTATCTTGACGGCCTTCTTCATCGCATCGGCCAGATGGACGTTGATCCGATGGGGATAGAGCTGCGGCGGTTCGACAAAAGTCGTAAGATCGAGGTATTTGTCGATCCCCGAGGACACATGGACCATATCGATCCTGTCCTCGACCAGCTGCACGAATCGGATCACTTCTTCCGGCCTGATCCCGTCTTCGCATCGCTCGTCTCCGCTTATCCTCATATCGATAGGGAAATCCGCTCCGACGGCTTTGCGGACCCGGTCGATGATCATCGCCGGGAATTTCGCGCGATTCTCCGGTGATCCGCCGTAGGCATCCGTCCTCGTATTGAATTTAGGGGACAGGAACTGGGCGGGAAGCCATCCGTGGGCGAAATGGAGCATGACCATATCGAAGCCGAGCCTCTTCGCCCGGGCCGCCGTGGAGGCGAAGCTGTCCGCGACCTTGGCCATGTCGTCCTCGGTCATCGCGTCGACTTTCACGCCGTCCGCGTCCTTGCCGATATTCCGGATCATGTCGACTGGACCGAGGGGTCTCCTGCCGAAAGCGGCCACGTCGGCCCAGAGCCCGGCGTGCATGATCTCCAGGGATGCACTGGCGCCGTACTGATGGATGATATTCAGCTCGTCCATGAACCCTTCGATGAAGGGGTCGTACAGCCCGGGCCAACCGGGCGCGATGTGGGAACGATCGTTGTCGGCATGACAGCTCCCCAGGATGACCAGGGAAGCTCCTCCCCGCGACCGGGCCGCGAGGAACTCCATCTTGTGGGCGTCGATGAATCCCCCATCCATCGGAGCGGCTATAATCCGGTTTTTCAACGTTAGGCTATTCACCTTCAACGGCTTGAAGAGGTTTTGATAGACTCCCATGCTTCTTGCTCCTATAGAGGACTCATGGCGCCCCCGCCGCTTTCGCTACCAGCTGGACGTGTTCTGGCCAACGTAAAAGAAAGCCTGAAGGTACTTGAGCAAACCGCTCTCGATCTTGAAGATCTCGGCCACGATGCACGGAGCGAACATTGGATTGGTCCGATCGGTCATCCTCAGGTCCGCGAAGGACACTACGATCCCCCGCTGGACATCGATCACCGGATATCGCCTATTATCGACGCTCCAGCTCCAACCGGCGTTCTTCGCCTCTATGAAATCCCCGCGGGCGCTGTTCGGGAAGTTCTTCGCATCCGTCGTGATGGTGCCGCATTCGCTTCGGATGGCATCCGGATGAAACGGAATGCCGTATCCGTCCGCGCTTCGCTCCACTCCGTTCCAGTAGCTCTCCACGGCCCCGACCAGCTCCTCGCGGGAGCTGCGCTCGTCGTCGGGAAGAACGTCGTTCAGCGCCGCGTTCGGAGCCAAATCCCAGGGCATCTTCTCGTAGTGCGCGAACGTATTCTCCGAGATGATTTCTTCCACTTCGGCAATGGCTCCATCGGCGATTCTCAGGCGGACCGCGTAGAGCCACCATTTCGCGCCGTATCCGACGTGCTGGGTCGACGTATTGGTAATCACACCGAAAAAGACCGCTGCCTGAGCCTCCGCGTCGACGAAAGTCTGGCGATAGGGTATCCGCCGCGCCGGGCCCCAGACGACGCTCTCCGCCAACTTCGCATCGAGACCGTTCGTGGTCACCCGTAGTCCCTCGGCCAAGGGCAATCGCGAGCGATCATCGCCAGTGATGGATTCGAGGAATTCCAGGACGATGCCCAGAAGCGCTTTTTTGCCCATCTCCCCGCTCACGCGAGCCTTCGCGCTCATCCGGTCAAGCCCTGCCGGCCGTCGGGCTGCGCAGCCTGGCCCAAGCGCTATGGATCAGGTCCGACCGCGAGCTTAGCCCCATGAAGATCAGCAGGAAAATTGCCACGACGACCTGCTGGTACATGCTCGGGAAGCCGCTTACGAGGATTCCTATTTTCAAAATCTGTATAGTGACGCTGCCTATGAAGACGCCCACGATGAGATTCGCCACGCCTTCCAGCGACAGCGCGATGCAAGCGCAGATGATCGCGTCGACCACGACGCCCATCGTCGTCATATTGTTCTGCGCCTTCATGACCGCGGAACCCGCGAGCTGCATGAAGGAGAACACTCCAGCAAACATGCCCGTCACGGTGAAGCACAGTATCCTGACGTTGTCGACATTGATCCCGTTCAGCCTGGCCACGGTGATTCCGTTTCCAACGGCTCGTACATGGAACCCAAGCCGTCTGTAGTTATAGATATAGTATGCAAGGGCGAAAGCCACGAACCCGATCACCAGATTCAGCGGGAAACTGGCCAATTTGAAAATGTCGCTCGATACGATGACCCCCTGGCCTTTGAAGATGAGACCGCTGACGCTCTCGAGAATGAGCATGATTCCGATCGAAACGATGATCGACGGGATCTTCAGCAGCGAAAAGATCACCCCTGTCGACAGGCCGATCAGCAGCCCAGAGAGCGTGCAAAGGGCCACGATTCCCCAAATCCCGAGGTGCAGCATCTCGGCGACGCCGGCGCCGACGATGCCGGAGACCAGGGTAATGGCGCCGACCGAGAAATCCCAAAGGGATACTTTTATCTCGAAGCAGACGCCCCACGCCAAGATCGCCGGGGGGATGGCCTGCATCAGCAGCACCAAGAGCAAGCTCAGGTTGATGCGGCTAGGGAATAGCAGCCGAACGGCTATAAACAGCAGCGCGGGGATCGCGACAGCCAAAAGGACCTTTTTGCCCAGCAGAATCAAGCTCTTCATGCTTCCGCCTTTTATCCAGGACGAAGGGCGCCGCCGCGGGCGCCCTCTTTCCCGGATTTACTTCTTGGCCCTCGCCAGCACGTCGGACATGGTCCACTTCGAGGCGATCTTCTGGAGATCGTCCGCTGTGAAGCTCGGATTGTAGAACTTCGTCATCTTCTGGATCTCTTCCTTGGTGTATGGATAGGTCGCGGGGTTGTCCACATACTTGGCGTAATCCGCCGCTTCCTGGATATTCGTCACGTAGATGTAGTTGGCGCTGATGGTGATAGCCTTAGGGGAAAGCGGATTGCCCTGCAGCTTGTTCGCAAGGACAACGAAGGAAAAGAGCGAATCGGTGTATATCCCCGTCGCAAGGCCCACGAGGATCCCCTTCTCGAAGGCTTCGTTGGAATTCGCCGGCTGGTCGAAGGTCACCATCTTCACCCTGCCGACCGCCTTGTTCTTGACGATCGTCGCGATAGCCCCCTCCGCACCGCCGACCGATCCCGAAGTCATGATTATGCCGTTCAGTTCCTTGAACGTGTTGATGAAGTTATTGGTCGACTCCACCCACGCCTCGCTTGTGGGGGAAAGCGGAAGGGTGAACTCGGAGACCTTCTTGGCGACGCCGGAGACGAAGCCCTTCTCGATGCCCGACTTCCTCCGGTCGGCGAAGCTCGAGCCGGGGGAATTGTAGACAGCCCCGACTTTGGTTCCCCCGGCCTTTGCCAGGATCTTCAAGAGGTCGTAACCTGCCAGCTCCTCGTTCTCGACCGTATATCCCAGGAAATACGGCGCGGCCAGGAGCTGCGCGGCGTTCTTCTTGTCGTCGATCCGCCTGAAAGCCTGCACATAGGGGATCTTCGCTTGTTCGGCGACCTTGTAGATCTTCGGAATGCCGCTGTCGATGAGCGGGACGCAAAGGATTCCGTCCACGCCGGCGGCGACGAAATTCTCGGCGGCCTTCACCTGCGCCTCGGTATCGTAATCGCCGGTCTTGAACTGGACCTCGATGTTAAGAGCGCTACCCGCGTATTCGAGCATGCGCTTGACCGAGGAGCCCAAGCCGTCCTCGGTGCCCCAGATGATGACGCCGACCTTCTTCTTCGCCGGCTCGGCGGCGCTCGCCTTCTGCGAAGACGCCCCCCAGGCGAGGAACATCATTCCCGCAACGACCAGTAAAACCGAACCTTTTGCCCTACGCATCTCGTTGCCCCCTTCTTTCTCTATGCGCGTCCCCATGGACGCGCTTCATGTCGCAATCTGGCCTGAGTTCTTGTCGTAGGCCAACGTGATCGCTGACAAGAATATCACTCCCTTGATCAAGCCCATCATCGCAGGCTGAACCCCAATCATAACGAGTCCGTTCTCCA
>JANYKC010000040.1 GCA_025358255.1 Spirochaetaceae bacterium | reverse complement strand
CCCTCTCGCGGCACCCGTGACAAACCCCTTCAAGGCGTATAAAGTCTTCCATACGCAGGCGTCGCCTGCCATGCCTTCGTCGTGAAAGACTTATGAGGCATCAACCTACCTTCGTCGTGTTTTACTTATGAGGCATCGCGGTCGAGGGCCTTGAAGCTTCATCGCATAAACCAGGCCTTGCGCCGGCTCTCCCGTCCAGAACTCCCCTTCGTGGCGGGAAATCAGTGAGAACCCGAGCTTTTCGTAGAAAGGCAGGGCCTTGAGGTTGCGATCCGAGGTCTCCAGGAAGACCCCTGGCGCGCCGCGCGCGCGAAGTTCACCGAGGAAGCGGCCCATCAGGCGCTGCCCTATTCCCCTTCCCTGCCAGCCGGCAAGGAGGTTGATATGGAGCTGGGCCGGGTAGTCGGGGCCGCTGGGGATGAACGGCGTAGGACGGGCCTCGGCCGGGCACTCCTCCGCCTTCTCCGATCTTGAAAAGCGCATAACCTGCCGTGCGGACTCGGGGTGGCGCCACCAGGATAGGAGGGCAAGCCTCGCGGCGATGCGCGGCATGTCCCGATGGCGAAATGCCTGGTGTTGGCCTGCCGTGTCGCTAGTGCCGATGATGTAGCCCACGGCCCGGCTTCGCCCTTCCACGTCGGCGACCGCCACGAAGCAGGCGCCAGGATCGTAGCGCACATAGGGAAGGGCGAAGATCATCGCGAAAAGGCGCTTGTCCTCGAAGCGGCCGCTTCCGGAAAGGCTTGCGCCCATGAAGCCCGTCTCCCAGCAGATCTCGACGAGATCGCGCTCGAACGAGGGCTTCCAGGGAAGGATCACGACATCGTCGGTCACGGTCTCCCTACTTTCCGGCCAGGCGGCGACGGGCCTCTTTGATGTTGCTGGACATCATGTCGGAGCTCTGCTTCGGAATGAAGGCCCGCATGATGGATTCCGCGCCGAGGAAGGGATTGCGGATGCCCGCGTGCATGAAGGTCCTGACATAGGTGAGTTTCCGGCCATCCACCACGATGGGCTCGAGGTACCAGGACGAGAAGGATTCGTAGAGCTTGCCGTCCATGCTCTCGATGAGGCGGGCCCGGAAGCCCAAGACGCCATCGGGAAGCTCATCCCGGAAAACCTCGCTCCGCGTGAGGTAGGATACCCTGATGCCGAGGAAGAGGGTACCAAGCTCCTGGTAGACGATGGTCCGGTTTCCGCTTTTCAGGTCGATATGGGCATCAAGGAGGCCAGCGCCGTACTTGGCCTGCTTGGCATCGACTTCGAGGACGGCGGCGATCGCGGCGATCGGCAGGTCGTAGATGGCCTGGCAGTCACCGAGGGCCTCGAGGACCTTTCCCTTCGTGCCTTCGTCGATGAAGGTCTGGACCTTCGTCCCGATGACCATGGGCTTTTCGATGAGGAGGCTGAGATCCTGGCCGCCTGGCGGGGAATACCTGCCATAGCGGACCTCGAATCCAGGATAGGGGCCGCCAGTCGGTCCAGGGGCGACCGGGAGGCCTTCCGCGACGGCAATGGCGCCGAAGCCGGCTCCGTAGGCAATGCCGAAGGCAATGCGGGCAAAGCGGAGCGCATTGAATCTGCCGGTTGCCTGGCCCTTCATGAAGCCTCCTCCGCGTGGCCGGAGCTCAAGGCCCGACCCTCTAGTCCCTCGCGACCACATCGATGATGCGTTCGAGGTCCTCCAAAGAATAGTACTCGATATGGATGATGCCACGCTTGGAGCTGCCTTTTACTTCCACTTTCGTGCCAAAGGCGCCAATTAGCTTGCCTTCCAGTTCGACTATCTCGGCTTCCCGGGCGGCTTGGACCTTGGGAATCGGAAGAGTGCCCGGCTTCCTGCCGGAGTTGAGCTCCTGTGCCGCCGCTTCGGCCTGGCGCACAGAAAGGCCTTCCGCAAGGAGACGGGATAGGAGGAACTCGCGGCTGGAGGGATCCTGAACGGAAAGGAGGGCGCGGGCGTGGCCTGCGCTGATCATGCCGTCCTTGAGGGCTTCCAGGGCGGCGGTGCCGAGCTTGAGCAGGCGGAGGGCATTGGCGACCGCCGGACGGCTCTTGCCCACCTTGTCGGCCACGTCTTCCTGGGTGCAGTCCGTGAGGACCATGATCGATCGGTATGCCTCGGCCTCCTCCACCGGGTTGAGGTCCTCCCGCTGGACGTTTTCGATGAGGGCTATCTCGAGGCGCTTTTCGGGGCTGAAGCTCCGGACGATCACGGGGATTTCGCGCAGGCCCGCGGCGTCGGCGGCCCTCCAGCGGCGTTCACCGGCGATGATGCGAAACTGCCCTCCACCGATGTCCTCGACCACGATGGGCTGGATGAGGCCATGGCGGCGGATGGATTCGGCGAGCTCGGCGATGGAATCCGCGGAAAAGGTCTTTCGCGGCTGGTCGGGATTGGGTTCGATCTTACCGAGGGGAAGACGGATGAAACCACGATCGCCGCTGTCGCCGGAAGAGGCCATGTCCCCGGAAATCGGGGGCTGGGCCATGACCGGCGCCAGGTCGCTGTCCGGTATGAGGGCGCCGAGTCCCTTTCCGAGGCCGAATTGTTGCTTGGGCATCACCTACTCCTGGCTGTTCGACTCACCGAATAGGCTCGGCTCCACCCGCCCCGCGCCAGCATGGCCAACGGGAGCGCCTGCCGCGCCTGTGGCGGCACCCATCGCGGCACTTGCGGCTATCCTGCCGTTGCGTCCGCGGAGCTCCAGGGCAAGGGCCTCGTAGCTCTTCGCGCCGATGCAGGCGGGGTCATAGAGGCACACAGGAAGGCCATGGGAAGGCGCCTCGGAGAGGCGGACGTTGCGGGGAACTATGGTCCGGAAGACCCGGTCCTTGAAATACTCGGTCACCTGCTGGACGACTTCCTGGGCCAGCTTGGTCCTGGCGTCATACATGGTGAAAACGATGCCAGCCACCTTGAGCCGGGTGTTCATGCTCTTCTGCACAAGGCTCACGGTCTGGAGGATGAGGGAGAGCCCCTCGAGGGCAAAGTACTCGCATTGGAGGGGAATTATCACTTCATCGGCCGCCACGAGGCCGTTCAGGGTCAGAACACCCAAGGAAGGGGGGCAGTCTATGAGGATATAGTCGTATTCGCCCTGCACCTCGGCGAGGGCCCGCTTCAGGTAGCCGTTCCGGTCTTCCTTGTCCACCAGCTCCACGGTGGCCCCTGACAAGTCGATGGATGAGGGGACGAGGAAGAGGCCCTCTACCTTGGTGGGACGAAGGACATCGCGGAGTTCGGCCTGGCCGCTGACAACCTCGTAAATGCCTTTCTTGGCCGCCGAGCCGCCGACCCCGCTCGTCAGGTTGGCCTGGGGATCGAAATCGACGAGGAGGGTCCGCTCGCCCTGAAGGGCCAGATAGGCGCCGAGGTTGATGACGGTGGTTGTCTTGCCCACGCCACCTTTCTGGTTGACGAATACTACGGTACGTGCCATCGGGTCCTCTTCAAAGAAGGTTTATCATTTTAGCACGGCAAATCGTTCATGCGCTATACGGCTGGGCTTGCTGGAACCTTTTGAATGACCCCGCGGGACGGGTCCTGGCCAGGGGTGCGCGGGAGGGGGCGCATTGCGCGCTCCGATGCGAGTCGAAAGGCCCATGGCGTGCTGATGGCAAGCGCGAGCTTGACCTTTGGAAGGGGGGACAAGTACATTTACTTGACCAAAGGAGAATATAATGCTTCATGAACGGGTCTTGCGCGCGATCCAGGACGTACGGCCTTCGCTCCAGGCGGACGGCGGGGATATAGAGCTGGTCTCGGTGGACGACGACGGTGTTGTCAAGGTCAGGCTCACGGGCGCCTGCGGCACCTGCCCCATGTCGGTCATGACCCTCAAGCAAGGAGTCGAGACCTACCTGAAAAAAGTCATTCCCGAGGTCAAGGAAGTCGTCCAGGCCTGAGCCTGGATCGAGGGGCACCCCCAAACGGTGCCCCGGCCTTCAGCCCCTGCTTTCAGTGCACGCCGTCATCGAAGGCGTCGTCCGGATCCTCAAAGCGGTCCGCCTCTGCTGTCATGGTGTGTGGGGGCTGGACCGCAGGAAGCAGGTGCATCTTCTCGCCGCAACAATCGGGCACGGCGGAACCGGCTTCCACGCGTTTTTCTTCGCCGCATTCCTTGCAGGCATAGATCAAGCTGGCCATTGAAGCCTCCCTCGCGGGCCCATAGGTCCGCCCAAGCATATCCCGAGATAGATGATACTCATTCGAAGGGCCCGAGGCAAAGGGACGGGGTCAGGCGCGATGTTGCTTCGCGATCCGGCAGATAGCGGCCGCCATGTCCTGAAGCGCTACTTGCTCCGTGACATGGCCCAGCTCAAAAGCGACCTTGGGCATGCCATAGACGACGCTCGAGGCTTCATCCTGGCCCAGGGTGATGCCTCCCTCACGCAGGATGGACCCGAGTTCCTTGGCGCCGTCCCGACCCATGCCGGTCATGATCACGCCGAGGGAACGGTTGCCATAATTCCTGGCGACGCTCGCGAACAGGACATCGGCGCTCGGGCGGTGGCCATTGACCGGCTGGCTTTCCGTGATATGGACCACGGCCCCCAGCGGACGTTTCTCCACTTCGATATGGCGATCTCCCTGGGCAATGAGGATACGACCCGGTCGGACCAGGTCTCCCTCGGCCGCTTCTTTCACGTCGAGGGGGCAGATACGGTCAAGGCTTTTGGCGAATTCCTCGGTGAAGCCCGGAGGCATGTGCTGGACGACCAGGATGGGCTGGGGGAGGTCCGCGTCCAGCTTCGAAAAGACATCGCGCAAGGCGTTGGGACCACCCGTCGAAATGCCGATGGCGATGAGCTCGATCGGACCGGTCGAGCGCGTTGGCTTTAGCGGCTCGACCCGGGCCCTTTCGGCCGGACGCGCTTCAAGGATTGGGGCAGGCTCAAAAAAACGCTCGGGAGCCTCGAAAGCCAGGTGGGGCGGATGCTTGCCCTTTTTCTTCTGGTATTGCGATCCGTAGGCGAGAAGGAGGCGGGAGAGCTGTCCGGCCACCGTATGGATGTCCGAGGAGACGGAGCCTGAGGGCTTGGTGATGAAATCCACGGCGCCAAGGGTGAGGGCTTCCATCGTCACGGCCGCGCCTTCCTTGGCGATGGCGGAAAGGACAACCACCGGGATTTCAATGCCCAGGCGCCGGCGCTCCTTGAGGAACTCGATGCCGTTCATGTCGGGCATCTCGATGTCGAGGACAATGACGTCCGGATCGCAGCGGGGAATTTTCTGGAGGGCAAATATCCCGTTCATGGCTTTGTCAGCCACAACGAGGCCGGGAGTCGCTTCGATTATCTTGGAGACGAGATTCCGCATAAGGGCGGAATCATCGACCACGAGGACGGAGACCGGATCAGGCACGAGTTACTCCCATTAGGTGAACTTGCGATAGAAGCAGGCCCAGTCTGTCTTCACGAATTCGAACTTCGTATTCATGCCGAAAAGCGACTCGGAGTGCCCGATGAATAGGAAGGACTTGGAGGACATGGCCTCATAGAATCGCTCGACGCTGGCCTTCTGCGCCGCTTCGTCGAAGTAGATCAGGACATTGCGGCAGAACACGATATCGAGGTTGCGCTGTCCGGAGTCGTTCTTGAGGTTGTGGTAGTCAAAGCGCACCAGCTTCTTGATCTCGTCCTTGATCTGGTAGCCACCTGGCTTTTTCTCGAAATACTTGCCAAGGTAATGCTCGGGGATGCCCTGTACGCGCACATCGGCGTAGAAGCCTTCCTTTCCCACCATGAGGGACTTTAGGCTGATGTCGGCCGCCGTGACTTCGCAGGTCCAGCTCGACGGCAGGATTTCCTTGAGGAGCATCGCGATGGTATAGGGCTCTTCCCCGGTCGAGCAACCGGCGCTCCACACGCGAATCTTGCGATCAGAGGACGTCCCCTTCAACTTGATGAGCTCCGGCACTATGAAATGCTCCATCGCGTCGAAATGGGCCTGGTTGCGGAAAAACCGGGTCAGGTTGGTGGTTACGGAATCAAGGAGGGTCTTGAGCTCCTCCTTGTCCGCCAGGAGAAGCTGGAAATACGATTTGAGGCTTTCCAGCTTTTTTTCGCGCAGACGTTCCTTGAGGCGGCTCTCGAGGATGGAACGATTGGTTGCCGAAAAGCTTATGCCGCTCGCGTCATAGATGAGCTTGCGATAAAGCTCGAAGTCGGCGTCGCCGAGAAATTCAGACATACCCGTGGCGCCCTTTCTTCCACCCTAGGGTCTTTTTGGCCCAGGCGGACATTAAAAAAGTCTAGGTGCGCAATGGCACGATGTCAATAGCGGCGGCCCTGAGGAATGCCGCGCGCCGGGCGTGAAAGGGCAGTCGGGACGCGCTATTATTTGAGCCATGACAAGGAATCAGGTGGAAGTAAGGGTCCACGGCGTGGCGGTCAACGGCGGCGAAGGAATGCCGATCGTGCTCCTCCTCGACAGGGATGAGAGTTCGGGCTTGCCTATCACCGTCGGGCCATTCGAGGCGAGCGCGATCATCATCGAACTGGAGGGCATCTTGCCACCGCGGCCCCTTACGCACGACCTCCTGGCGGAGCTTTTCCGGGAGGGCGGCCTTAGCCTGGACCGGGCCGAAATTTTCGGCGATGCGGAGACTGGCCCCCGGGCCAGGCTCGTCTATCGCCGGGGATTCAGCCGACGCGTCAGGGAAGTGCGTCCTTCGGACGCCATAGCCCTGGCCATCAGGCTGAAAGCCCCTATCCTGGCTGAGCGGAACCTTCTGGAGCCCCGCGCGAGCGCAGAGGGGACGATGGACGCCTTCTCGCCGAATCCTGGATCCCATTTCTTGCGGACATCGGTCCGAGGCCTTTAGCAATGGCTTGATGGCCCGCGCGCGGCCCCCTACAATGTGGGCATGGGCCTTATTACAACACTGCAGCTTTTTTTCTCCCGGATTTTTGTCCGTGACCCCGAGGAAGCGACGCGGCGCGCGGAATTGCACAAGATACATGTCCTCCTCGCCGAGACCCGCCCTCCGTATTTTCGTCCCAAGCAGAACCTGGTCCTCCCCGCTTTCGCCCAATCCGTGTTCTCGTTCGCCACGACGCTCAAGCCCCTGGCCGAGCTTGCCAGGGCGACGGTGGCCAATGCCGATGTGCGCGTCTCCCAGCGCTTTTTCGACCATCTCATCGACTGCAAGCTTTCCCCCGAATCGCGGAAACGCAAGGAGGGCCTTGCCTATGAGACAATGTCCGAGCGTGTGCTAGCTGCCTTCGATTCAGACCATGAGCTTGAGATCATTGCCGGCGAGTTCCAGTCCCTGCTTCGGGAGATCGAGGTATTGGGTCCGCGCGAGATTAACACCGAGTTCGCGGAAATCGACCGATTCATTGAGATCTGCCGGCACGACTATGAGCGGGTCCTGGGCCTCTTCGATCCCGGGATCTCCCTCGACGCCCCGGATCGCCGCCCCGATTTTTCCGCGGCCGATGGGGAGCAGATCCTCCCCGAGCTCGTCGACCTGTTCTATGTGACCGACGGCTTCTTTTTCTCGCCCAATCTCAGGCAAAACCTCAGGTTCCTCCTCGAAAGGCGCAGCACCAGCGGGGACGACAGCGCGAAGCATCGCAAGCTGGAGAAGATCTGCAACCAGCTCGAGAAGGTCATGGACGACAAGCTGGCCCATGACACCATCCTTGCGCTGCTGCGCGCAGCCAAGGCCGATCCGCATTTCCTGCCGCCTACGGACCGGACCAAGAGGGACTTCGTGGACTCCTACCGACATCGCCTGAGCCAGCAGTTCGAGCGCGACCGCGACCGGATCCAGCGGGAGCGCCACGACAACGCCATCCAGGCTGACATCAAGCTCCTCTTCGGGGACGCCGAGATCCTCGAAGTGGACGGCTACGACGACGAGGCCGACGCCTACCTCAGGAGGGAAAGCCCGACGAGTTTTTCCTGGATCAAGCCCATGCGGATCCTCAAGACCTTCGTCGCCGGGGTCTTCGATCCCTCCCTCAAGGAAGCGATCAAGCGCATCCTCGTGGAGGGATACTTCGACAACAAGAACTACCAGAACAACCTGGCCAACATCCTCTACCAATGCGAAAGGTCGGGGGCGCGCATCACGGACTTCGAGGCCCAGATGCTGGGAAACGGCCGCATCTCCATTGTGGCCATGAAACGCTTTGTCGAGGAGATGCGCCGCGGCAAGGATATCGCCCCCTTCCTGAACCGCCTCGTCGACGCGATCAACGGCAGGGCCAAGGAGATCGTCGAGGACGAGGCGGGCCTCTTCGCGATGCTCGGCGACTCCTTGTCCGAACTACTCACCGACTACAAGAAAGCCAGCCCAGACCTCGTCAACAACATCAGGACCTTCGCGGGCGGAAGGAACCGCGAGATCATGGCCCAGATCCTGGCTGGACGGGACAAGATCCTCCTTCTCGTCAAGGTCATGCGCAATTTCACCTTCATCAAAGCGCCCATGCCCGGCTCTCAAGCCGCAATGCCCATGGAAACCGGAGCCGCGGGCATCGAGCCTCCGCCCCGCCAGGAAGGCCTGGACGACGAGGATGGCGGGCTGGAATCGCTGGACGAGGTCTGAAGCGGAGCTGTTTCCGCAGCCTTTCCCCTCGGTCAAGCTTGACCTTGCCGGAAGTCCCGTGCTAGAACCGCGCATGGAGCCCCACTCGATCCCTCTTTCCTTGGCGGTCGGCGGCATGCGCCATCATTGCGGCGTTGCCGGGCTTTTTTCCCCCAAGCCAATCAACATCCCAGAACGACTCTTCTATATGCTCTTTTCCCTCCAGCACCGGGGCCAGGAAAGCTGTGGCATAGCCTGGGAGGAGCACGACACATGGTCAAGTAGGAAGGAGCTCGGAATGGTCGCACCTGGCCTCGGCAGTTTCCTGGTCGAAAACCGGAGATCCCGCCTCGGGATAGGCCATGTGAGGTACTCAACCGCGGGCGGGGGCGGCATCCAGAATGCCCAGCCCCTGGTCGTGGACTGCAACAAGGGCAGGCTGGCCCTCGCCCACAACGGCAACTTGTCCAATGGCGGCAAGCTCCGCAAGGAGCTCAGGGCTGCCGGTTCCATCTTCCAGGGATCCGCGGATTCCGAACTGATCCTCCACCGCGTATCGCGCGCCCTTGCCCAAGGCAGGGAAGGCTTCCTCCGGGAGGCGCTTGCGCCCCTGGAAGGCGCCTATAGCCTTGCGGTGATGCATGAGGACGCGTTGATCGCCATCCGGGACCCTTCGGGCTTCCGGCCGCTATACGTGGGCAAGAAGGACGGTGCCACATATATCGCCTCCGAAACCTGCGCCCTCCATGCGGTCGGCCCCATGCCCTACCGCGAAGTCGAGCCTGGCGAGGTCCTGGTCGTGGACGCGGCGGGAGAGAGCTCCTTCTTCCTCGAGCCCCGCCTGCCCCGGAAAGCCTGCGTCTTCGAGCTGATTTACTTCGCCCGTCCCGACTCCGAGGTATTCGGCGAATCCGTCCATCGCTCCCGGGAGCGCCTTGGCGCGGCGCTCGCACGGCTAGATTCGTCCGGGGGCCTCGAGGCCGACCTGGTCATCCCCGTGCCGGACTCCGGCAACATCCCCGCAATCGGGTATGCACGGGAGGCCGGACTCCCCTTCGATTTCGGCCTGGCAAGAAGCCATTATGCGGGCCGCTCTTTTATCCTCCCCACAAAGGACCAGAGGGAACTCGCTGCCCGGCTCAAGCTCCATGCGGTTCCCGAGGTGGTCTCGGGCAAGCGTGTGGTCATGATCGATGATTCCCTGGTCCGCGGCACGACCAGCCGGATCATCGTCGCCCTCCTCCGGGAAGCCGGCGCGATGGAAGTCCATCTCCGCCTGGCCGCGCCCGAGCTCAAGTGGCCCTGCTACTACGGCATCGACATTCCCGACCGGGAAGAGCTCATCTCGAACCGCCTGGACCCCGAAGGCGTGGCCCGCGAGATAGGCGCTGATTCCGTCCGATTCCTTCCAGTAGGGGGGCTCCTTGCGGCCCTCGAGAAAACCGAGGGCTACTGCGCCGCCTGCTTTGACGGGAACCATCCCTTCGCGCCGGCGACCGGTGAAAAGGATCCAGCGTGAGCGGCCTCGACTACGAGAAATCCGGCGTCTGCCTCAAGAAGGGCGACGACTTCGCCGAGTTCATCAAAGCCCTCCCCTCTAAGGCGGTATCCCGCGGACTGGGCGGATTTGCAGGCGGCTCTGCCCTCGACCTTTCGGGGTATCGCGAGCCCCTCATGCTCTCGACGACGGATGGCGTCGGGACCAAGCTCCTTGTGGCCAAGCGCCTCGGGAAATGGGACACCGTCGGCATTGACCTGGTGGCGATGAGCGTCAACGACCTCATTGTCTGCGGCGCCAAACCCCTCCAATTCCTCGACTACATCGCTTGCGGGAAAATCGACGAGAAGGTCCTCCGGGATGTCATCCGCGGAGTCGTCGCGGGCTGCGAACTAGCCGATTGCCTCCTTGTCGGCGGCGAAACCGCGGAGATGCCCGATCTCTACGCGGAAGGCGACATCGACCTGGCTGGCTTCGCGGTCGGACTCGTGGAGAAGGCCAAATCCCTCCCCAGCTTGGACAGGATGTCCGAAGGAGACCTTGTCCTTGGCATGCCGAGCTCCGGCCTCCATTCGAACGGCTACAGCCTCGCTCGCAAATGCGCAGGAAGCCCTGCGGCCATCGCCGCGTTCGGCGGAGAGGACAGGCTCCTGGAAGCCATGCTCATCCCGACGAGGATCTATGTGCGTGAGCTGCTGTCCCTTGTCGACACAGGCCTCGTGCTTGGCGCGGCCCACATCACGGGCTCGGGGCTCTTTGGCAACCTGGAGCGCGTCATCCCGAAAGACCTATGCCTCGCCCTTTCCTGGGACTGGCCGGTACCCAAGGTCTTCGAGGCCATCCAGAAAGGTGGCGACGTCCCGAGCGCGGAGATGCGATCGGTCTTCAACATGGGCATCGGCATGGCCCTCATCGCCAAGCGGCACGATGCGGAGGAACTCCTCCGCATCGCAAAAGTGGGCGGCATCGAGCTTCTCAGGATCGGAGAGCTCGCTCGTGGCTAGACTCGCCGTCCTGGCAAGCGGCGCCGGCTCCAACTTCCAGGCCTTGGTCGAAACCCTGAAGGCCCAAAGGGACGGGGACATGCCGCATCATCAATGCGTCCTCCTGGTCCATGACCGCAAGGATGCCCTTGTCGCGGATCGCGCGCGAAGGTTGGGCGTCCCTTCTGTCTGGCTGGGCTACCAGGGCCGCTCCCGCGACGAGGTCGAAGCCGGCCTCGACGGCCTCCTCCGCGCGGCAAGCGTCGACCTCGTCGCCCTTGCCGGATTCATGCGCATGCTCGGACCCTTCTTCGTCGGCGCATGGAGGGCGCGCCTTGTCAACATCCACCCCTCCATACTTCCTGCCTGGCCAGGAAGCCATGCCATCGAGCGCGCTTTCGCGTCGGGAGAGGAGATCTTTGGCGCTAGCGCCCACTTTGTCGACGAAGGTATGGACAGCGGGCCCCTCATCGCCCACGATGAATTCAGGAAGAAAAGCGGTGAATCCCTTGAAGAGCTGGAAGCGAGGGTTCATGCGCTCGAACATCGTCTCTATCCCCGGGTTGTCCTCGACCTCCTCGACGCGATAGAGACAGCCGGGAGGTGACCATGAAGCTGCTCGTCATCGGCAATGGGGCACGCGAGCATGCGCTTGTCTGGGCGGCATCAAAAGGCCGACATTCGGTCTTCTGTGCGCCCGGAAATGCAGGCACGGCCGGCCTCGGGCGCAACCTGCCCATCGATCCCCTCAACGCCCTTGCCATCGTCTCCGCCTGCCGCGAACTGGGGATCGACCTGGTAGTCGTCGGACCCGAGCATGCACTTGCGGCAGGCCTCGTAGACGCCCTGGAAGCCGCAGGCATCCGCGCCTTCGGACCGAACAAAAAGGCAGCTGTCCTCGAATCGAGCAAGGCTATAGCCCGGGCCTTTTCCGAACGCCACGGCATTCCCTGCGCGCAAACCACCTTGTTCTCTCCCGGTACCGGAAGCGCGGACTTCTTTCGCTGGCTCGACGCGCAGCAAGGCCGGCGCATCGTCCTGAAGAAATCCGGCTTGGCTGCCGGCAAGGGCGTGATGGAATCGGATGACCCGGCCGAGCTTCGCGCCTTCGGCGAGGCCGTCCTCGCGGCCGACGGACTCCTGGCCGAGGAATTCCTCATAGGACAGGAGCTTTCCGTGTTCGCACTATGCACCGAAGGGGGCTATCGCCTCCTTGATCCCGCGGCCGACCATAAGAAAGCCCTCGTCGGTGACCAAGGCGCCAATACAGGTGGCATGGGGGCGGTTTCTCCTCTTCCCTTCGCCACCAAGGAACTCATGGCCCGGATCGATCGGGAAATCGTAGGCCCGACCTTCAAGGGCATGGCCGCCGAGTCCCTCGCATACCGCGGAATCCTGTTCTTTGGGGTCATGGCCACCGCGGATGGCCCTCGCCTGCTTGAGTACAACGTTCGCATGGGCGATCCGGAAACCCAGTCCCTCCTTCCAAGGCTGGAAAACGACCTCGGGGAGCTCTGCTTCGAAGTCTCGGCCGGTCGCCTTCCCGTGCCTCGCTTTTCGTCGAGGGTCTCCTGCGGGGTCGTCATAGCGGCGCCAGGCTATCCCATTTCCTATCCTCGCGGCTTGCCGGTGGAAATCCGGGATGCCGGCCCCGAATTGGCCTTGGGCAAGCCCGAGGCAGGATTCTGCACAATGCCCGGTGATTCCGCCGCATGCGCCCTCCTCTTCCAGGCGGCCACCGGCCGGGATCCCGACGGAGGACTCCGAACGGGCGGCGGTAGGTGTTTTACCGCGGTTGGGCTTGGCCAGGATTGGGCGGCGGCACAGGCAAATGCCTATGGCCTGGCCAGCCACGTCCACTTCGAGGGGGCCTGGTACCGGACCGATATCGGGGCAAAAATCTACGGGAAATAGGAGCCCGCCCCTCTAACAGGCTGTTGAAATTCCCTTTTCTGGCACCCCATGGCATACTTGCCATGGGGGTGCCCAATGCGCGGGAATGAAGAGAAACAGATAGATGCGTTCATCTATGTGAGCATGGAAGATCGAATTCCCGCCAAGCATCCGATTCGGCCTTTCAAGGCAATGGTGAACGAGATCCTTCGAGACATGGATGCCGCCCTGGCCTCGCTGTATGCGGAATCCGGTCTCCCTTCCATAGCACCAGAGTACCTGCTTCGGGCTTCCATCCTGCAGATCCTCTATTCAATCCGCAGCGAACGCCAGCTCATGGAAGAGATCGACTTCAACATTCTCTTCCGCTGGTTTGTCGGCTTAAGCCTCGACTCGCCAGTGTGGGACCACCCGAGCTTCATGAAGAACAGGGACCGGCTGCTCGAGTCCGACATCGCGAGGATGTTCTTCGCCAAGGTCGTGGAGCGGGCGCGCCGCAAGCGCTTCCTGTCGGATGAGCATTTCACGGTGGACGGCACACTCATCGAAGCATGGGCAAGCATGAA
>JANYKC010000034.1 GCA_025358255.1 Spirochaetaceae bacterium | reverse complement strand
GGATTTCGCCTGGGCGAAGGCGATCCGCGAGCGAAAAGGCAGCGAGGATTGAGGGCCATACTTGCTGTATGGCCCGATTGACGAGCTGGTTTTGCGCCGCGGAGGGCCGAGAACAGGCGAAAAGCGCCTATTTAGCTCCATATATGCCCAATTTCGCCCAATCAACAGCTTTTTTCCCTTTGCGGTCCAAAGTCCGACAGACTCCGAGCTTGAAGAACCTGACAATGAGGGCGGGTGCGTCGGACGGAAAGGCATGGCCGCCATGGTGAATGTAGGTGACCAGGGGATTGCCGTTCCGCGAGGCATAGAGGACACAGCCTTCGACCCAAGGCTCCGGTGCAGGTTCGCAGCCGTTGACCTTGAGGAGGGCGTCGATGCTCGCTTTTTGCCAGGCGAAGGGGACAGTCCTGTCCTCGGGAGATCCCACGACAAAGGCGGGCCGTGGACGATAGGCCGACACGCCCTTGGTGGCGGGCGATGCGCTCGGCGCGTAGGCTGCGAAAACCGCCGGGCGTGTTTCCCAAAGAAGGTAGGTCATCCGCCCCCCGTTGGAGTGGCCGGTGCAAAAGATGCGGCTTTCGTCGACAAGGCCCTCCTCGCGGAGGGAGGCGAGCATCGTGTCGAAGAAGCGCAGGTCGCGGTCCCTGTTGTCGCCTGCTTGCTGCTGCCAGCCGCTGCGCAATCCCAGGGGATCCGTCATCCCCGCCGTCGGGAGGCCCTGGGGATACAGGACGACGGCCTCCGGCCACAGCCCATGGAAGTTGGACCTTGCGGCAGAGCGCGATGTCCCCCCATGTCCATGGAAGTCGAAAATCACTGGACAGGGGCCGGCAGGCAGCCCTGAGGGAATGTGGACGAGGGCGTGGCGCTCCACGCCATCCACGATCCATGAACGGTCCACAAGGCCGGGTGGCGGATCCGAGACGGACGCGATCGCTGCAGGGCCTACGGCGGCGCCTTCGACCGTTCCGAGGGCCAAGGCCAGGAAAGCATAGGCGAGGCCGAAGATGAAGGGAAAATGGCGAGTTCCCCAGCGGGAGCGGCGCAAAAGATGCATGTATCCCTCCCCTTGCATTGGCAGACGCCTGCATCTTGGGCTCAGACCAGCGGCACCGTCAACGTGCCATGTATAGATGAGAGGAAGCGGACCCTCGGGACGCGCCGGGCAGGATTCTATGAAAAGAAGCATTGACAGCCGCCAGGTCCGGGGCGAAAATTCAAAGCCAAGGTCGCCGTTCCTGGAGGCGTACCCGCAGGTTTCCTGTTCCCGATGGGAGGTCGATATGAAGGCTGCCCTGCGTTTGCTGGCTTTCCTTGTCCTCTGCGGGACCTGGTTCCGGCCGTCCTCGCCCAGGACCTGGCCCCAGGCAGTACGGTGCTGGCGCAGACAGCCAACGACGCGAAATTCCTGCAGGCGACCGTGGTGAAGAGGGTTCTCGATGGATACAGGGTCCGCTACGAGGATGGCAGCGAGCAGGATGTGCTCCAGGCCGATATGGCCTTCGACCAGCCCCCCGATCCTGCCAAGTTGACGTTGAATGCTCTCGTGGCAGCCGCCTCCTTTGGAGACTTCTATCCGGGCCGCATCTTCGAGATCGCGGATGGTTCCTACGTGGTCGCCTGGGAGTCGAGCGGGGCCGATCCCGTGGCGCTCGAGGACATTCGTCTCAGGATGGTTCCGCGCAAGGATCCACGACCAAGCCCGCCCCCGCCGCCGGTCGTTGCCGCGACGCCCGGCACTGCGGCTGACACCAAGCCGGCCGGCACGCCTCCTCCGCCGGCCCCCGCCTCCGCCCAGGCACCGGGCGGCAAGTCCGCAAGCGCCCCGCCCCCACCGCCGATGGCCGGCGCGGAGGACAATCCCCTCCTGGCCATCCTGGGCATGGCGG
This sequence comes from Spirochaetaceae bacterium, assembly GCA_025358255.1. Taxonomy (GTDB): domain Bacteria; phylum Spirochaetota; class Spirochaetia; order Treponematales; family Rectinemataceae; genus JANYKC01. The sequence goes on along the minus strand of JANYKC010000034.1, from coordinate 114,363 downwards.
GCGACCGCTTCCTGATGAAATACACGCTCACCGCACCGACGAAATCCGACGTGATCGCGGCGAAGACCGCCCTTGCCGACATAAGCCTCGAGATACCTCAGGACTATGTGCCGGTGGGGCTCGACTTCAAGATAAAGAACAAGTCAGGCAAGGCATTCACGATCGACTGGGCGAAGTGCCATATCACTTCCTTCGCCGGCAAGAAGCATCCCGTCTACCACGGTGACTTCGACGCCCTCGAGGACATTCCTGCGGTCGAGAAGCCGACGGAGCTGGCCGCGGGCGCAGAGGAAAGCTTCAGCATGCCTTCCCGGGACGGCATCGTCACGACCTTCCATCCTGCCCACTGGGAAGGAGCTGCCTGGATCGAGAAGTGGACGGAGATCCTCAACAACAAGCTGTTCTACGGCGACGACCTGCCCAATGCCCTCAGCAACGGCACGAGCGCGGCGGACCAGGCCAAGGACCTCGAGCTCCTGCGGAAAAACGTCATCGGAAAGAGCTTCAAGGTGGGAATCGCGCTCGTGCAGGGAGGGACGCCCACGGTCGTGGAATTCTCGGTGCGCATCGACGACCTCCAGAAGAGCCACGAGGCGAACATGCTCGACAGCATCGGACATTAGCCGGGTTTCCCCGCGGACGATCATCCGCATGAGGGCTCCGTAGACTTGTCGGCCCATAGAGGTCTGACCCTTTTTTGCCGCCCACCGACTCGCCGCCGCCAACCTCGCCAGACATGATGTATCCTTCCTTGAGGCCGTCCAGGTGCTTGATGATCGGGAGCGGTCTTGGCCGTCTCGCATCCCTGCGTTCTCCGGCTGGAGGCCGAGGGTCTGTTCCGCTTCCGGCTCAGGAACGACTCGACCACGGCATTAACCTGCCCCGAAGTCTGCTCCTCCCCGGCAAAAAATCCGGGATAAAGGCACTAGTGTGTCGCCTGAGCCTGCTGCCTCTTTAGATTGGAGAATGTATGAAACGTTTGTTTTGGGGTTTGCTGTGCGCGGCTGCCGCGGCGCTTTTCCTGGCTTGTCCTAGCCAGATATCCTCGCCAACGCCCTCCTATTCGTCCCCGGCAGCGCCTGCCACCCCGACCGCGACACGTGGAGACAGCCAGGTGGTGGTTACGTGGACAGCCGTGAAAGAGGCGACCAGCTACAAGGTTTTCTACAAGGCAGGGACTTCGGCTTCGGCCTCCGATACCCAGGCAACCGCGACCATGATCGCAGGAACCAGCGCAACAATCACCGGATTGAGCAACGGCACCAAGTATGCTTTCATGGTAATTGCGAGCAATTCGTCCGGCGACAGCCCGGCCAGCGCGGTGGTCACCGCGATCCCGGCGGCCGCGGCGACTGCACCGCCCATCCCGACAGGCGTGACGGCGACGGCTGGCGCGCCGGCGACGGCAGGGAAGGCGCAGGTCTTTGTCCAATGGACAGCAGCGCCATTTGCGACCGGCTACAAGGTCTTCTACAAGGCCGGCAGCACGGCTACGACTGCCGACATTGCGGCTGCCGCAGACATGATCGCAGGGACCGTCGCCACCATCACCGGCCTGAGCGATGGCACACAATACGCTTTCGTCGTGGTCGCGAGCAATTCGACCGGCGACAGCCCGGCAAGCGCCGTGGTCAGCGCGACGACCTCGATGGCCCTGCCCGATACCCCGACGATCTGGGAAGCCCAGTCATTTGGCGGAAAGATCAGCCTCTATTGGGGTAAGGCCTCCGGCGCGAGCGATTACAAGGTCTTCTACAGGGCGGGGACTTCAGCCACGACCGCGGATATTTCGGCGCCCCCCGCGGAAGTCAATGGCACCGATGGCTATAGAACCGAGATGCATGGATTTGACATCGGAGTCGAATACGCGTTCATAGTTGTCGCGGTCAATTCGGCCGGAGCCAGCCAAGCGAGCGCAGTGGTCACCGTGACTCCGGCCTTGAGCAGTTTTACCATGTCAGCCGAGCGGGGTTACCTATCCGGAAGCGTCGACTTGGTTTATAGCGGTGGGATTGGGGGCTGCAACTTTGAGGTATACTACAAAGAGGGCTCCACGGCGACCATGGCAGATGCGAAAGTGCCTGATACCATGATCACCACCTATCCCGATCCCGGCCTTGGCGTTGCCATTCGCGTCACGATCACCGGCCTCACCAATGGGACCCAATATGCTTTCGTCGCGCTGGCGACCAGCCGCCAGTATGGCGACAAATGGGCACTGAGCAATGTAGCGACAGCGACGCCCAAGCCGATGGGGACGCCTTAGCCTCCGTAGGCGTCGATGCTTCCACTTCGCCGCCGCGCGGGGCGGCGGGCTCCAACGACTCACTGGCCTCCCGCGAAAGCCATCCCTATGGCCCCAGCGCGGCGGTAGCGACCAGGATCGGCGTCCTGTCGCCGTCCGGGAAGGCCGCCGCTGCGAGGTAGTGGGCCTTCACCTTGAGGATGTCGCCAAAGCGGCTCCAGACATCCCCCGAAAAATAGCGCTCCGGTCGCGGTCCTCCCGAGACGGTCGCGATGGCCATCGTGTTGTTGATCCGCTTCCCCGAGGCGTCGGAGGCGAGGGCTGGCGTCAGGAGGTTCATCACCTCGATCATCACGCCCTTAGAGAGATTCTCATGGACATAATAGATGGTACCGTCGTCGTCGACCGCGAGGACCACCCCGGCGTGGGTGTGGAGGTCGTTCGTGCGGTTTCCGTCCCCGTTGGCGTCCCAGGTGTTGTCCCAGAAGACCACGTCCCCCGGCCTCGGATAGCGGTCCTTGTGGAGGACCCCTTGTTTCTCCAGGCTCAGGTAGAGCCGGTTCACGCCGTTGCCCGGGTACTTGTCGAAGTCCTTGGCCACGTCGATGTTCATCCGCCAGAAGATGGCCTCCACGGTGCCGATGCAGTCGAGGGTGAACTGGCGACCGTTGACGGTGACGCGGGCATTCGGGACCTGCCCGAGCAGGAGCTTGGCCGACGCGATCACGGAGAGCTCGTCGACGGTAGGCGGGGCCTTGGCGGCCACAGGGTCGCGGTAGAGGCCGAGGGCGGCGGCGGAGACGGGGGAGGAGGAGGCAACGGGAGGCTTGGCGGAAGGCTGGGCAGCCGGCTTTGCGGGTTGGGGCGGGGCCGCGCTGACCGAAGGGGCCTTCGCCTGCTGGACAGCGGGGGCAGGGGGCAGCGTCGTCGCCGCGCGGGAAGGGGGGGAGGTGACGCAGGAGAGGAAGATCGCCGGGAGGGCGAGGGAAAGGACGGCATAGGCCATGGTCCGGACAATGGAAGGGGTAGCCATGAAATGCATTTTCTCCTCCACAATCGGGCGTTCCGGGTTCAGAGCGGTCACGGTTCCGTCGGTGCAAGGACGGGCTCCGAGGGACGGCGAGGCTTGAATTATATTGCCGCCCCATGCGCGGCGCCATGGCAAATTGCCGGGAAATTGACTGCCGTAGCCTTCCCCAAGCCCGGCCGCCACATCCTGGGCTTGGGCCAGCCATCGGTGCGTCCCTTCAGGGCTTGGGGCGGCCGGAGTCTCCTCATTGAGGTTTTCCGCAGGAACTGCTATCCTCGCCCACGTTTTCAATCTTTTTCGCAAGGATCCGCAGATGAAGCAGTTTCTCGGAGCGGCAGCCATCGCCGTCCTCCTTTTCTCCTGCCAGGCCACCAAGCCTGCCGTCACGCCGGAAAACGCCAGCACCGCCGACGTGAGCTACGCTTTCGGAGCCCTCATGGGCAACAGCCTCAAGTCGACCGCGGTGACCATCGACTACAAGGCCTTCGCGGCGGGCATGAAGGACGCGATGGGCAAGGGCCCCACCAAGGTGACCCTTGAGCAGGCCAATGCGATTGTCCAGACCGCCGTCACCGCGGCCGGCGAGAAGAAGGGCAAGGACAACCTGGCCGCCGAAGCCAAGTTCCTCGCGGAAAACGGGAAGAAGCCCGGCGTCGTCACCACCGCGAGCGGCCTGCAGTACGAGGCCATCACGAAGGGCACGGGCGCGATGCCCAAGGCCACCGACACGGTCAAGGTCGACTATGTCGGCACCCTCATCGACGGCTCCACCTTCGACAGTTCCATCGAGCGCGGCGAGCCTGCCGTCATTCCCCTGGACCAGGTCATCCCCGGATGGGCCGAAGGCATCCAGCTCATGAACGTGGGCAGCAAGTTCAAGCTCACCATTCCCTCGGCCCTTGCCTACGGAGCCCAAGGCGCCGGTGGCAAGATCGGACCGAACAGCACGGTCGTTTTCGAGGTCACCCTCGTGGCGATCGAGCCCGCCGCCAAGAAGTAGAAGGCAGGCATGCCGATGCCGGCAGGGGGACGCATCTCGCATCCCTCGGCCGGCGAGCCGCCGAGCTAGAGCGCCAGGGCGTAGATGGCCTCCGCCTCCGCCTTGCCCACCTTCATGAAATTGCCCACCCTCTTCCTTCCCATGTCGCTCAACTTGTCAGCCATTTCAGGGATGCGCCCAGGCCCTATCCCCAGGCCCGAAAGCCTGACCGACAGCCCGAGGGAGAGCCAGTAGGACTCGAGCCGCGCTATGCCCGCGAGGGCGCTGCGCTCGGGATCGAAATACGCGTGGTCAACGCCCCAGACCCGCGCGGCCAATTGGGCGAAGCGCGCGACATCGTGCCGGTAGCTGTATTTCATCCACGCGGGGAAGACCACGGCGAGGCCCGCGCCATGGGCTATGCCATAGGCGGACGAGAGCTCGTGCTCCAGGTCATGCGATCCCCAGTCGCCCACGCGTCCCGTGTTGAGGAGGTTGTTGTGGGCGATGGTCCCCGCCCACATGATCTCGGCCCATGCATCGTAGTCGTCCGGCTTCGAGAGCACCTTTGGCGCGAGGTCGATGACGGTGCGCAGCGTCGCCTCGATGAGGCGGTCGGTGAGCTCGACCGGCTTCGAGTCGGTGAAATAGCGCTCGAAGAGATGGGACATGATGTCGGCGATGCCGTTCGCTACCTGGTCCCTGGGAAGGGTGAAAGCCAGTTCGGGGTTGAGGAGGGAGAAGCGGGGATAGAGGAAACTTGAATTAAAGCCCCGCTTGAGCATGCCATCCTCGTTGGTGATGACGGTGGCCGTGCTCGCCTCGCTGCCCGCCGCCGGTATGGTGAGGACTGTCCCGACAGGCAATGCGCCTTTCGCCTCGGCCTTCCCCGCGAAGAAGTCCCAGACATCGCCGGCGTAGGGGACCCCAAGGGCTATCGCCTTGGCCGAGTCGATCGCGCTGCCGCCACCTATCGCCAGGACAAGGCCCGCCTTCTCCCTTCGGCAGAGCTCGATGCCTTCCCTGACCAGGGAAAGCCTCGGGTTGGGAAGGATGCCGCCAAGCTCGACAAAGGAGACTCCGGCCTCCTTGAGAGAGGCGGCGACCCTGTCCAGGAGGCCGCTTTTCCGTACGCTTCCACCGCCGTAGAGGAGGAGGACCCTGGTGGCGAAGGCGCGCGCCTCGACCCCCACTTTCGCCTCGACTCCCCTCCCGAAAATGATCTTGGTCGTATTCTGGAAGACAAAATCGTCCATGCTTCACTCCTGGCCTCTGACAGCCTCGGATCAAAGTGTAGCCGGCCGCCTTGCAGGGTCAACAGGAAAGAGGGCATTTCCGCGCGCGCAGCCACGTTCCGCCACGCCGGAAAGCCGCGGATCCCTTCAACCCATCTTCCGGAGCCACAGCCTCATCTCGCCACCCGGCTCACGATTCCCCCACTGATGGTAGGGCACAGCCCTTATCCGTGCCGGGACAAGGCGGGCAGCTACGCTCAATGGGTGGTAGGGCCCGACGACGCGGGCCTCTCCTGTCCCCGCGGTTTCCGCCTCCACCCGAAATCCACCAACGGTGACGACCACGCTTCCTCCCATGATCGCGGGATCGAAGAAGGCGCTGGTCGGGGCGGAGGGATCGACGATGAGGGAGTGGAGGGAAGCGCCATTGTCGCAGGACTCGGCGCAATAGACGAGGGGGCCGCGCTGGATGGCCAGCTTGCCTGCCAGCTCCACTATCCTCGAATCGGCTTCGAGGAAGCGGATTTCCATGGCCAGGTCCAGCTCGATGCGGCTCCCCGACCTCCACCTCCGCGCCAAGACTAGATAACCGCTTTCCACGCTATCGTGATCAGCCTCGACACCGTCGACCAGGCAGGAGAAGGCCGGACACCAGTCGGGTATGCGGAGCCTGATCTCGAACCCGGCTTCGCCCTCGAGGTCCAGGACAAGGGCTATCCTCCCCGACCAGGGATAGTCGGTCTCCTGGCGGATCGCCACGTTCACCGCTCCGATCTTGGCAGCAAACTCCCCCTGCGCGTAATGATGGACCCAGATGGCGTCCTGCGAGGCGCCATAGAGGTAAGAAGGAAGGGAAGCGACAAGGCGCGCGATGTTGGGAGGGCAGCAGGCGCAGTCGAGCCATTGCACTCGTTCGCCTTTTACATGTTCATGATCCTGCCGGCACGCGAGGACCTGGGGCACCACTTCCAGCGGGTTGACATAGAAATAGCGCTTGCCATCGAGCGAGGCGCCGCTCAAGACGCCGTTGTAGAGGGCCCGCTCGAAGACGTCGGCATAGCGCGAATCACCCTCCAGGGTTGTCATGCGGGCAGCCCAGAGGGCAAGGCCGATGCAGGCGCAGGTCTCGGCATAGGCCGTGTCGGAAGGCAGGTCGAAGTCGGCCGTGAAGCGTTCGCCGTGTGCCTGGGAGCCTATCCCTCCCGTCACGTACATGCGCCGGGAGACGACGCTGTCCCATAGCCGGTGCAGGGCGGAAAGGAGGCTTTCGTCACCCGTCGCCCGGTATTCATCAACCATGGCGGAATGGAGGTACATCGCCCTTACCGCATGCCCCGACGCGTCCTCCCGTGACCGCAGGCCCTCATGGTTCTGGAAGTAGTCGCGGCCGAACCACCTGGTCCTGGGAATGGTGAAACCGTAGGGACCGAGGGGCTCGCTGCCATCAAAGGCCGCGGGGTCCCTGCCCCTCTCATCGAGGAAAAAAACGGCAAGGTCGCGATAGCGGGCCTCGCCCGTGGCGCGGAAGAGCCTGAAAAGCGCCAGCTCGATCTCGGGGTGGCCGCAGACGCCGCGGGTCTTCCCGGGACCGATGCCGAAGGCGCGGTCGATGCAGTCGGCATAGCGCCTTGCCACGTCGAGGAGGGTCGTCCGGCCGGTGGCCGCGTTATGCGCCACTGCGGCCTCGAAGAGATGCCCCGCGCAATAGAACTCGTGTCCCCATGCAAGATCGGCCCAGCGCATGCCAGGGGCGGCGACGATGAAATAGCTGTTTATGTAGCCGTCGGGCCGCTGCGCCTTCGCGATCAGGCGAATGACCTCCTCGACATGGGCCTCGAGGCCCGGATCGGGATGATGGGAGAGGCTATAGCTCGCGGCCTCGAGCCATTTCGCGACGTCGCTGTCCTGGAACACCGTTCCCCTGTAGACGCCGTTAGACTCGCCCGCGGCGATCCTGAAATTCTCGACGGCGTGCGAAGGCTCTGCGCCTTCGACCTCGTCGTTGAGCGCCTTCCACTGGTAGGGCAGCATTTCCCGGGCGACCATGTCCATCTTGCCGGCCCAGAAGCCGCCGGTCACCGTCGCCCAGGAGCTGCCTTTGTCTTGTGTGCTTGTCATCTTGCATTCCTTAGGATTTGAGCCCCGAGAGCACGATGCCCTCGATGAAGTATTTTTGCCCCGCGAAATAGATCGCGACCGCCGGGGCGACGGCCATGCAGGACGCGGCCATGATGGCCTTGTAGTCTGTCCCGAAGCCGCCCCGGAAGTTGGCGAGGCCCTGGGCTATGGTGTTCTGCTCGTTCCTCGAGATGTAGATGAGGGGCCCGAGGAGATCGTTCCAGTACAGGATGAAGGCGAAGAGGCCCACCGAGATGAGGACGGGCTTGAGGAGGGGCAGGAGGACCTGCACAAGGATGCGGACATGGCCCGCGCCGTCCATCCTGGCCGCCTCGTCGAGGTCCTTGGGTATGCCCATGAGGAATTGCCGGGACAGGAAGATGTTGAAGGCCCCGCCACCGAGGAAGGCCGGGAATATCAAGGGAATGAAGCCGCCGGGAATGCCGACTGCCACCCAGGCCTTGAAGATGGGGATGATGGTCACCGTGCCAGGCATGAGCATGGAGGCGATGACAAGGGTGAACATGGCCCGCTTGAAGGGGAAGTCGATCCGGGCCAGGGCGTAGGCCGCCATCGTGGAGGTCAAGAGGATGCCGAACACCGAAGGCACCGTGATCATCATGGTGTTGAGGAAATACCGGCCGAAGGGGAAGAGGGTCAGGGCGGAGGGATAGTTCCCGAACCTCATCGTCTTGGGCCAGAAGACCGGCGGGTAATTGTAGATCTCCGCGTTGCCCATCAAGGAAGACCTGAGCATCCAGAAAAAGGGGAAGAGACAGGCCGCGCCCAAGAGGGCGAGGAGGGCAGTCAGCGCAATGCGGTTCATTTTCCTGGTTTTCATGCCGTGGCCTCACTGTCCCTCATAGAACATCCATTTCCTGGAGGACAGGAAGATCGTAGCGGTCACGAGGGCGATGAACGCGAAGAACACGAGGGATATCGCGGCGGAGTACCCGAAGCGGTTGTTCTGGAAACCCGTGCGGAAGATGTAATAGACCATGTAGAGGGTCGACCCGTTGGGAGAGCCTTTGGTGATCGCCATCGCGGGCACGAAGACCTGGAGGTTGGAGACGACGCCGGTAAGCACATTGAAAAGGATCACCGGGGAAAGCAGGGGCAGGGTCACGTGGCGGAACTTGTGCCAGGCATTCCCTCCATCGATCTCCACGGCCTCGAGATAGGTCCTGGGGATGCCCTGGAGGCCAGCCAGGTAGATGACGATGAAATTCCCGAAGCCCCAGACGGTCATGAGGCCGAGGGCCGGGGTCGCCGTGGCCTCCTCCCCGAGCCATTTCACCTTGTCGAGGCCGATCGTCTGGAGGAGGAAGTTGAATACCCCGAAATTGGACTCGTACATCCAGGCCCAGACAATGACCGCGCCGATGCTCGGTACGATGAAGGGCAGGAAGAAGATGGAGCGGAAGATCCCCCGCCCGTAGATCCTCTGGTTGAGGAGGATGGCGACGAAGAAGGCGTAGACCGTGCCTACGGCGACCGTGAAGAGCGCGAACTTGAGCGTGGCCACGACCGAGGTGAAGAAGAACATGTCCTGCGTGAAGAGCTCCCGGAAATTGCCGAGGCCGATGAAAGCCGGGGCCACCAGGCCATTCCACTCGGTGAGGCTCATACCCACGATCCCTGCGATCGGAAGGAGGGTGTAGAGGACCAGGCCCAGGATGGCGGGTGTCAGGAAGAGATAGGCGGCCCTGGCGTTTCGGGACATGGCTCTGGTCATCGGGGAGGCATCCTCGCTCGCGGGACTCCCGGGGCGGCGGTTCGCCGCCCCGGGGCAATCAAGCCGTCAAGATGGGTTACTTCGCCTTGTGGGCGTCGAAGTACTTCTGGAGCTGGGGCATGATCTGGGTTATGTAGTCCTTGGCCGTCGTCTTGCCGTTCCACACGTTGTCGATGCCGGACTCGAGGACGTCGCTGAGTCCCTGGTAGCCGTTGAAGTAGTACCAGGGCACCTGGATCGCGTTGTTCAGGGCGTACTGGATGATGGGCTTGAACTCGGCGAAGGGGGGCCTCGGGGGCATGTCCGCCCATTCCTTCATCGCCGCGTCGTCCTTGTAGTACTTCAGGTTGCTTGGCATGATGATGCCACCGGTGATGTTGCCCCACTGCTGCTTCTCGCTGGTGTACCAGCGCATGAACTCCATGGCCTCGCCCAGGTGCTTGGTGGACTTGAAGATGCCATAGGGCGCGCCGGTGTTGTAGGTGACGGCCTTCTTCATCTTGGGCAGGACGCCGACGCCATACTGGAGGCCGTCCTTGAGCGAGTTCTTGAGCGCGACGCCCATCTCCCAGTGGCCGCTCGTCTGCATCGCCACCTTTCCGGAGAGGAGCATGAGGTCGATGCTCGGCATGGCGTTCTTGTCGGAGACGGAGGGGGCGACCTTGTCCTTCAGATAGAGGTCGGCGAGCATCTGCATGGCCTCGACGGACTCGGGCCGGTCGATGAGGAGGTTCTTGCCGTCGGGGCTCATGAGGCCGCCGCCGTTCGAGTAGGTGACGATGGGCCACATCCACCAGAGCCGGTTGAAATCTGCGCCGTACTGCACGATGTTCTTCGCGTCAAAGCCGGCCTGGTCCGCGGTCTTGCCGTTCCTGTCCTTGGTGAGCTTCTTCGCGACCTCGACAAACTGCTTCCAGGTCCAGGCCTTCTCGGCGCTGTTCGGGGGATAGGGGAGCTTGGCGGCGTCGAAGAGCTTCTTGTTGTAGTAGAGGACGAGGAAGACGTCGCCGGAGCTGTAGGCCACCGGCTTGCCGTTGTAGGTGAAGGTAAGGCTCTTCATGGGCATGGCGTCTTTGGGATACATGGAGCTGACGTCGGCGAGGAGGTCGTTCGCGGCGAACTCGATGGCCATGGCCTCGGAGAGCATGGTCGTATCGGGCAACTGGCCGGCGGCCGCCATGGTGTTCACCTTGGTCTCGTAGCCGTCGCGGGGCACAAGGATGGGCGTGACATGGATCTTGCCTTGCGATGCGTTGAACCTGTCCATGGTGGCCTGTATTTCCTGGCCCTCGGACTCGGTGTTGTTGTACCACTGCATGTAGGTGATCTCGACTTTCTGCGCCGAGGCCATGCCGAGGATCGCGCCGATCATGAGGACGGCAACCACGATTTTCCTGGAGGATTTCATTCTGGACTCTCTCCTATTCTTCGATACCGGGGGACCGTCTTGTGGGTCACCGCCGGCTATCGCGACCGGATATCTGTACGCTCGATCGCCTGCTGGCTATACTCGAGGCACCCAATGGCTTGCGGTATCGGGGGCTTGCTTTAGCGGGCTGTCCCCGATGCCGCGGCTGGCGGGCCTTTTCCCTGTGTTTGCCTGCACTACTCATTCACCTCCTTGCACGATTCCCTGATGACGAGATCTATCGGGTATTCCAGCCTCACGGGCGGAAGGGAAGGGGTCTCTATCCTTTCCAGCAGGCGCAGGACGGCCGACCGGGCCATGTCGCGCGCATAGATGTGCATGGTGGTGAGGGGCGGAGAGGCGTGCCTGGCGAGCTCGGTGTCGTCGAAACCCACAACGCTGACCTCCTCGGGCACGCGTTTCCCGCGGCGGGTCAGGGCTGTAAGGGCGCCTATGGCCAGGAGGTCGTTCGCGCAGAAGACGGCCGTCAGGTCGGGACGGCGCTCGATGAGCCTGTCCATCGCCGCATAGCCCGATTCGGGTGTCCAGCCCTCGCCCCCATCCGAAAGATCCCCGTCCACGGACTTGCCATCGAGCCCCATCTCATCCTTCCAGGCGGAAAAGCGCACCCGGGCCGACTCGTTGCCCAAGGGACCGTTTATCATGCCAATGCATCGATGACCGCGGTCGAGGAGGTAGCGGATTGCCTTGCGGACACCTGCGGCAAGGTCCATTGTCACGAAATCAAGCTTTTCATGGGCCGCGGCGGGAGCAAGAAGGACCGATGGAACCCCGCTCCCCGCGATCATGTCGAGGAAATCGGGATCGCGCGCTTCCTCGATGACAAGGCCATCGACCTTCCCCAGGAAGGATGCGAAGGCCGCCACCTCCTCCGCGTTGCTGTCGTCGAGATAGCTGAAGAGCATATGGCGACCGGATTTCACCGCCTGTTCCTCTATCCCGGCGAATACCTCGAAGTAGAAGGCCTCCGAGGATATTGGCTTTCGAAGCGAGCGTTCCTTGCACACGACGTAGCCAAGCGTGCCCTTGCTGGCGGCAGGCTCAGCCCCCCGCCTCACCGGCTTCTGCCGGACAAAGGTGCCCTGCCCTATCTTCCGGTCGAACATTCCCCGCATCGTCATGGACTGTATGGCATTGCGCACCGTCGTCCGGCTGACGTCGAGGAGGATGGAAAGGTCGCGCTCTGAAGGGATCCTCGAGCCAAGGGGCCATTCATTGGATTCGATCTTGCCTTGGATGAAGCTTTCGACTTGGGATTGCATCGAGTCCTGGACATTCTTGCGAATGGCGTCAAGCGGTTCCAAGGGGATGGCTGGATCATATTGGTTTGATACCATATGTAACCATAATACCTCTCTCTAAATTCCTGTCAAGTCGAATTCGAGGCGATTCATTGGCCTATTGGGGAATAATACGATCAGAATATCGAATTTTTGCCAAACGATACAATCAGGGCTTTACATAAACGATAAATGCCTCAATTATTGGTATGCCATGGTATAGCCCAATGGCAACCGCGACGCGCCGGATAGGTCAAGCCAAGGAGGGCGTATGGAAGCTCGGATGCGCCTCGACAGGGAATTCCGGATAGGCGACATCGACCGCCGCCTCTTCGGCTCTTTCATCGAGCACCTGGGAAGGGCTGTCTACGGGGGCATCTTCGAACCCGGCCATCCCACTGCCGAGGGGCAGGGCTTCAGACAGGACGTCCTCTCCTTTGTCCGGGAGTTGGGCATTCCCCTGGTCCGCTATCCCGGGGGCAACTTTGTCTGTTCCTTCAATTGGGAGGATTCGGTCGGACCGGTCGAAAAGAGGCCGACGCGCCTCGACCTGGCCTGGCGCTCGGTGGAGCCCAACCTTTTCGGGCTCAATGAGTTCATGGCCTGGACCAAGGCGGCCGGGGCTCGGGCGATGATGGCCCTCAACCTCGGGACGCGTGGCGTAGATGCCGCCGCCAACCTGGTCGAGTACTGCAACCATCCGGGAGGGACCTTCTGGTCCGACCTCCGCAAGAGACATGGCCTTGAGGCCCCCCATGGCATCAAACTCTGGTGCCTGGGAAACGAGATGGATGGTTCCTGGCAGGTCGGGCAGAAGACGGCCGGGGAATACGGCAGGCTTGCCTGCGAGACCGCCAAGGCCATGCGTCGGGTCGATCCCTCGATCGAGCTTGTCGCCTGCGGTTCTTCCTTTCCCGCCATGCCGAGCTTCCCCGACTGGGAAGCGACGGTGCTGGGGCACTGCTACGAGGAAGCCGACTACCTCTCCCTTCATGCATACTATGGCAACAAGGCCGATGACCTTCCCGAGTACCTGGCCGATTCCATGGGGATGGGGGCCTTCATCGAGTCGGCGGCCGCGACCTGCGACTTCGTCAAGGCGAAAAAGCGGAGTCCCAAGACCATGATGCTCTCCTTCGACGAGTGGAACGTGTGGTTCCATACAAGCGCCGAGGATGCCCATGCCGATCCATGGGAACGAGGGCCTTCCCTCCTCGAGGAGGCCTATACCTTCGAGGATGCCCTCGTCGTCGGCTGCCTGGCCATCGAACTCCTCAAGCATGCCGACCGCGTGAAAATCGCCTGCCTGGCCCAACTCGTCAACGTCCTGGCGCCCATCTCCACGGTCACGGGTGGAACTGCCTGGCGGCAGACTATCTATTGGCCCTTCCTCCACGCCTGTGCCTTCTCCTGCGGTTCCTCGCTCGACCTGCGAATCGACAGCCCTTCCTACGAAAGCAGGCGCTATGGCGCCGTGCCCTTCCTCCATGCCGCGGCCGCCCTCGACGAGGAGGGGGGCAGGCTCACGGTCTTCGCCGTCAACCGGGCAGTCGAGGAAGGGCTCGGTGTCGATATCGGGCTCGCGGGCTTCGAGGGCTGGCGCCTCGTCGAGGTGCTTGAGTTCGCGGGCTTCGATCCCAAGGCCGGCAACAGCGCCGCGGCACCCGATGCGGTATGCCCCAGGAGCCTACCCGGAGGCAGCCTCGTGGAAGGCGGCCACCTCAGGGTAGAGCTCGCCCCGCTCTCGTGGAATGTCCTGCGCATCGCCGCCCCGGGGTCCTGACCGCGGCCCGCGCGGTCAGCGCGGGCCACCCTGCCCGTAATATGCGGTGGAGCCGTGCTTCCTCTCCCAGCGCTTCCTGAGGATGGGGGAGGAAGGGCAGGCGCATCCGGCCGTATCGCCTGGGTCAACAAGGCCATCCGCGCCACTTCCTCGAGGGCGGCGGCGTGGTGGATGGCCTCCATCGCGCTTTTTCCCCAGGCAAATGGGCCATGGCCGGCGACGAGGATGGCGGGCATCGCAAGGGGATCGATCCCGGCAAGGCTCCGCGCGATGAGTTCCCCCGTCGCGAGCTCATAGTCCCGAAGGACCTCTTCCTCGGAGAGCATCGCTGCGCAGGGCACCTCCCCCGCGACTTTCTCGAGCGTCGCCCGTCAGTAGAGGTCCTGGCTCCCCGTGACGAACCAGATGTCCTTTCCCCTCAGGTCTATCATGCTCCCTCCTTCGTGGCCGACTCGGCGAAGGCGCCGAGGGCCTTGTACTTCCTGTAGAGTCCCTCGTAGGCCAGGCGCCTGGCGGGATCCGGTCTCCAGACCTTCAGCGCGGGTGCGCGCATCGCGGCCTGGGCAGAAAGGATGTCCGGATGGAGGCCCGCGACCGTGGCGGCGAACATCGCCGCACCGAGGGCGCAGGATTGCTCGCTCGAGCTGACGCTGATGTCCATGCCAAGGACATCGGCGCTCACCTGCATGGCCAGGGCGCTCTTCATCGCCACGCCGCCCACAGCCGCGACGCGCTCGATCACGAGCCCCTCCTCCCGCATGCGCTCGACGATGGCGCGGGAGCCGAAGGCCGCCGCCTCGATGATGGCGCGGTAGATCGCGGGCGCGTCCGTGCCGAGGCTGATGCCGGATATCGCGCCTTTGAGGGACTGGTCGGCATCGGGCGTGCGCCTGCCGTTCATCCAGTCAAGGGCGACGAGGCTCGATGCGGCAGGATCCACCTTCGCGGCGGCGGCCTCAAGGGCGGGAAGCAAGGCCTCCTCGAGCCTTTGGGCATCGCCCGGGGCGAGGCCGGGCAGCGTGCGCAAGGGCCAGGCCAGGACGCCCCGGAACCAGGCGAAGAGGTCACCGAAGGCGGATTGTCCCGCCTCGTAGCCGATCATGCCGGGCAGGACGGAGCCGTCCACCTGGCCGCAGATCCCCCGGACAAGCTTCTCCCCCACTCCTGCCGGACCCGGGCCGACCATGATGTCGCAGGTGCTCGTGCCCATGATCTTGAGGAGGGTTCCCGGCTCCAGGTCTCCACCGACGGCGCCGATATGCGCATCGAGGCTTCCCACCCCGACAGGTATGCCTGCCGTAAGTCCGAGGCGAGAGGCCCAGCCTGCGCAAAGGCCGCCAAAGGCCTCGGCCGCCGTCCAGGTCTCGCTTCCGAGGGAGGGGGAAAGCTCGGCGAGGCGGGGATGGAGGAGACGGAGGAAATCCTGCGAGGGATAGCCTCCCCAGGAGGCGTGCCAGAGCGCCTTGTGCCCCGCGGCGCAGCGGCTCCGCTTCCAGGCGGCAAGGTCCCGGGTCCCGCACAGGAGGGCGGGCATCCAGTCGCAATGCTCGACAATCGTCCTCGCGGCCGACGCGACTTTGTCGTTGGTGGCCAGCACGCGGAGGGCCTTGGCCCAGAACCATTCGGAGGAATAGATGCCCCCTTCGTACTTCGTGAAGTCCTCGCCGCCCCAGGAACGGGCCAGGGAATTGATGCGCCCGGCCTCTGCGACCGAGCTATGGTCCTTCCAGAGGATGAACATCGCGTCCGGATCCTCGGCGAAATCCTCCCTCAGGGCGAGGGGCTGGCCAGAGGCATCGGCCAGGCAGGGGGTCGAGCCAGTCGTATCCACCGAGATGCCCCTGACCTTCGCGGCGAGGGAGGGTCCGATCCTGCCCGACGCTTCTGCGAGCGCCTGGGTGGCCGCGGCCTCGAGGCCTTCGATGTAGTCGCGGGGGTGCTGGCGGAAGCGGTTCGCCGCAGGCAGGCACCATGAGCCCGTGGCCCAGCGCCGATATGCGCTCACCCCGCTGCCGACAAAGCGGCCGTCGGCCGCGTCCGCCACCACGACGCGGACCGAGTCGGTGCCAAAATCCACTCCAAGCACATAGTTGTGGCCTTTTTCCATGTTCTATTCCCCTCCCCCGTAGCCGGCTCAGGCCGGTAAGGATGATCTCGGTGGCGACTTCCTGCGCGGCGCGGCCCCCTCCATGCACGACATTACGGTACAGCCTCTCGGTGCCCATGCGCCCCTTCGCGGCGGCCATGATGCCTTCGAGGCAGAGGGCCCGGTATCCGGAATCCTGGTCGGCCCTCGGGATGAGGACAAGGAAGCGCCGGGGCTTTCCGAGGGAGGGCTGCCGGGCCAGGGCGTTGGGCCAGGGCGTTGGGCCAGGGCATTGGGCCAGGGCGTTGGGCCAGGGCGTTGGGCCAGGGCATTGGGCCTGTACCCGAGGTTTTGCACAATTGCCTCGATCCTGGCCCTCGTCGTGCCGGAAACACCGCCCCGATCATGGAGGACCCTGTCCACCGCCCCTATGGAGACACCGGCCTGTCGGGGAATTTCCTTGGCGGTCGCCTAACGTTTTGACATTTCCCCGTTCGCCTCTTAGAATGTCATATCGTGTACGTACACGAGATATCGTTTTAACCCCATCTCCCGGGATCTGTCAATGCGGATTCCCATCAAGCCGTGGGCTTCAAGGAGAACAGCGTGCCGCAATCCATGGACATGACCGTCGATATCGGAGAAGGGGCCCTTGATCGCTTTTCCGCCTGGTGCGCCGCGCGCCCCGTGACCGGGACGATCCGGATCGTCGCGGACCTGCGCACCTGGGAAGCGCTGGGATCGGAAGCAGACGCCGCGCTCCGGCGAAGGGGCCTCGCCGCCAGCAGGACCATCATCGCAGGCGAGCATCCCGTGGCCGGAGGCGAGGCCGTCCTGAGGCTCCTTGCGGACTCCAGGGACAACGAGTCCCTCCTCGTCGCGGCAGGCTCGGGAACCATCACCGACATCGTGCGCTTCGTCGCCTCCAGGATCGGGAAGGACTTCGTCTCCCTCCCCTCTGCGCCTTGCGTCGACGCCTACGCCTCGTCCGCGTCCGCCCTGATCCTGGGCGGCGCCAAGGCCACCATCCCGGCCGCGCATCCCGCCGCGGTCTTCGCCGATACCCGGATCCTGGCCGCAGCCCCGGCGGCCATGATAGCCGCCGGATTCGGCGACATGCTGTGCAAGCTTTCCGCCCTCGCCGACTGGCGCCTCGGCGCCCTCCTCTGGGATGAGCCCTTCGACGAAGCCGTCGCCCAGCGCTCCGAGAGGGCGGCGCGATGCGCGATCGAGGCCGTGGATTCGATCGGGGCGAAAGAGGCGGGGGGGATCGAGGTCCTCATGGGGGCCCTCGTGGAATCGGGACTCTGCATGGCGGCCGCCGGGCATTCCCGTCCGGCTTCGGGAGCGGAGCACCATTTCTCCCATTTCTGGGAGGCCGAGCGCCTCCGCGCCGGGCAAGCCCCGATACTTCATGGCTTGAAAGTGGCAATTGGCACCATCATGGCCGCCGGGCTCTGGGAGCGCGTGGCCAGGCTCTCCAGGGACCAGGCGGCCACCCTCCTCGCCGGCCAGGGACCGACTGACGAGGCCACCGGGATCGCCCAGATCCGAGCCCTCTTCCCCTCCAGCGCGGATGAGGTCATCGCCACGCAGGCAGGCTTCCTCTCGCTCGGCGCAGCGGGATGGGCTGGCCTCACGGGCGATATCATCGACAACTGGGAAAGGATCCAGGCGATCGCGGCCGGGGTGCCCGGAGTGCCTGCCGTGCGTGACCTGCTTGCCCGCTCGGGTTGCCCGGTGGATGCCCGCGAAATCGGCCTCGGGGAAGCCGACCTTTCGAGGGCGATGGCCGGCGCGCACTGGCAAAGGGACCGATTCACGGTCGCGAAGCTTGCGGGGGCGCTTTTCGGAAGCCGTTGACCCGGCACCAAGAAGGGCGGCGGCCTCCCATGGTCCGGCCCTCTGGCCACCGGCCAGGGTCATCGGCAGGCGCATGCCTCACCCGGCACCGCTGCTCGCTGGCGCTCGAGGGCTCAGGCGACAAGGTGCCATGCAGGGATGGCAGGGGCTCCGACCGCGGCCGCAGCCTTGTCGAGAAGGACAGCCCTGGCCGAGCCCCCTTCGATAGACACTGACGCGAGCTCGCCAGCGAAAGCCTCATAGATGCCCCGTGGAAGGACCACCCCGGCCTTGGCCCTGAGGTCGAGGGCGTCCGCCGCTCCCTTCATCTTTGCGGGGAGGCCGGCGAGGCAGGAGATCCAGCGTTCGGCCTCCGCCGCGTCGCGGATGGGACGGCACTCGGCTAGGCAGGCCAAGGCTATCCGGTCGGCGCTGTTCACGTAGGGGCTCACGGGATACCTGCCTAGGGAGAACTCGATATCCTTGGCCATGTCATCGAGCCACCGCCCGAAGGCGGCCAGGGCTATCGCGTCATCTCCCGCGGAGCGAGGTCAGGGACGAGCCTCGCCCAGAGGGAAGAGGCCCAGGCGGCTCCGCGTGGGCTCGAGGGCTTTGGCTGGGCGCAGGCGAGGAGGAGGGGGAGGGGGATGGAGAGAAAGAACACGAAGACCGCCTTGGCCTGGATCGTGCGCATCATGGGTGCCCCTCCTTTCGCCGCGACCAATGCCGTGCGGGCATGGCGAAAAGACAAAAAACCAGGGCGTATGCCACGGCACGCTTGTCCATCTTCCCCTCCTATGCCGGAAAAAACACCGTCGGGTCGAGATGACTAGCATTGTCATGGAAAAACCGGATTGGAAACGGCAATCCGTCTGTCGTATGGGCGTTACTGACCCGGCGACATAACAAGGCGCTTTCCATGATTCCGGCCCGTCGCTACGGGTCAGAATCATGGGCCCTAGCCAATGTCCGGTTGCCGGATCAGAAATGGTGGCTTGCCCCCGCGCGAAATTGCGGGCTATGGTGTCGTCATGCAGACAGACATGGAAGATCCGGCGGCGCCCGCACGAGCCGAGGCCGGGGCCCTTCCTGCCGGAAGCGCGGGCGGGGCAGCGCCGAAAGACCGCCTCATCAGCCCCCTCCTGTGGACCTTCCTTGTCGCGATGGTCCTGGCCAACATCGGCGGCCAGATGTTCTACCCCCTCCTCCCCCTCTACCTGCGGGAGCTCAAGGCCGGCGTCTCGGAGATCGGCCTCTTTTTCACCCTGTCCATGATCGTCCCGCTGGCCCTCCAGATCGCGGGAGGCTGGATCAGCGACCGCATAGGGCGCCTCAAGTCCATAGCCATCGGCTCGCTTGGCGGGGCCCTTGGCTGGGTAGGCATCATCCTTGCGCCGAGCTGGGGCTGGCTCCTCGTCGGCCAGGCCGTGGGGTCGATCGCCTTCGCCTTCGTCGCGCCGAGCTTCAACGCCTTCATCGCCGAGCAGTCGACGGAAAAAAACCGGGCGAAGGTCTTCGCCGTGAGCCAGACCATCTACCAGGTGGTCTCTGTCGTCGGCCCCCTCGCCGGCGGACTGGCGGTGAAATACCTCGGGTGGAAGGGCCTCATCCTGACGGCGGCCGCGCTTTACTTCGCGGCGACGGCGATACGGCTGTCCATGGCCAGGACCCACGGCGGTTCGGCCCCCTCCACAGGGCCGGTGTCCATCAAGGAATTCGGGAAATCGTTCAGGATCATGGCCGGCCTCGCGCTCTCGGGCGGCCTCATCACCTAGCTCCTCATCTCGGACGGCGTCCGCGACATCGCGATGGGCCTGTCGGGCAACCTCCTCCCCATCTTCCTCCAGGACGAGCGGGGCATCGACGTCGCGACGATCGGGCTCCTCAACGCCCTCTTCGGAGGCGCGATGATGCTCGTGATGATCCCTGCCGGCCACTTCGCCGATCGCCATGGCGAGCGATTCGCGATCGCGGCCGGCTACCTCACCGCCTTCGCCTCCTTCGCCCTCTTGCTCCTCGTGCCCAGCCCCCTGGCGGCGGGCGCGAGCTTCCTGGTCTTCGGTGCGGCCATCGGCATGCTGTCGCCTGCCTACCAGAGCCTCATCTCCAAGTCCGTGCCGGAGAACCTGCGTGGCATAGCCTTCGGTTTCCTGTCCACGAGCAACGGCTTTGTCGCCCTGCCCGCTCCCTGGCTTGGCGCGATGCTCTGGAAAGGCGTGAGCCCCATCGCCCCGTTCTGGGTGACCGCCGCCGCCATGCTTCTCATCGTCCCGCCGGTGCTGGCGAGGTTCAAGCTGCCTAAACCCGAAAGCCCCGCCGCGCCGGGCTGAGGACCTTCCGGCACATCGTCGGACAATCACCTGAGAAATCCAGCCAGACCTTGTCACAAGGTGGTGGCGATGGCTGTCCAACCTGGTCAGGAAGGAACCAACGGCGTTGGTGCGCCGACCCCTCGCGGCGGCAAGCACATGGCCAGGCAGGGACGGTCGCGGTTTCGCTCCAAAAAGACGAAGGCTTGAAGGAAAAAAAAGGAGAACATCTTGGCAAATTCAAGGACTAACGCCCGGATCACCGGCATCTTGCTCATCCTGGGAACAGTGCCGGTCATCGCCGCCATGCTGCTGTGGGGGCAGGCTTTCTCCTCACCGGACCTCCTGTCCGCGGTGGCCTCGAGCAGGGTCCAGACCGTCCTGTTCGCTTTCGCCATCATGGTCATGGGCCTCGCCTGCGCCGGCATCGGAATATCCCTCTACCCTGTCCTCAAGCGGCACAACGAAGGCCTGGCGGTCGCCGCGATGGGCCTCCGCCTCATGGAAGGGACCCTCCAGGTCGCGAGCGCCATCGGCTACTTCGCCCTCCTGGCGCTCGCCCAGGAATTCGTGAAGGCCGGAAGTCCGCCTAATTCGTTCTACCAGCCCGCCGCTGCGGCGATCAATGCGGTGAACAACTGGGCGAGCAACGTCTATGTCCCTGGCATGTGCCTGGCGGCCCTCATCTACTACTCGATCTTCTATCGGACGCGGCTCATTCCGCGCTGGCTTTCCCTCTGGGGACTTGTGGGGATTCCGCTGATGCTGCTGTCGTCCCTGCTCGGCATGCTCTGCGACACCTCCCCCGTCGTGTTTCTCCTCAACATGCCCATCCTCCTCCAGGAGCTGGTGCTTGCCGTCTGGCTGATCGTGAAGGGATACAGGGAATAAAGCCCACGCTACCGCGATTTTTTTGGGGGGAGAAAATGCCAGACGACCTTGATGCTGCCATCCGCAAGAAACTGCTTGCCCTGCTGGAAGAGACCTTCCTGGATGCGAAGGGTTATTATCTCGACAAAGGCGCTCCCTATCTCCTAACCTTGCGGGAAATCGACAGCAAGACAGCCTCGACGGAATTCGAGGGCTCGCATGAGACCATAGCCGGACACATCAACCATGTGATCGTATCCTTGAAATACACGCAGGATTTCATCAACGCCAAGGACCTGAGCCATTACAACTGGGCGGAGGGCTGGGAAGCGGCAGTGACCGCAATTCAATGGGAAGCGGAAATAGCGGCCCTCAAGGACGAAAATGAAGAACTGATGAAGCTCGTCAGCGGCACCGGAAACTGGCTTGAAGGGAACAAGCTGGACTTGATGATGGGCACAATTGCCCATTGCGCCTACCATCTGGCGATAATCAGGCAGCACCTGGTGACTTGCTGACCCGGCAACCAAACATTGGCTTCAGCCCCTGATTCTGGCCCGTAGCGACGGGAATGGAGGCTGGGGGCCGGCAATGCCATTTTCCGGGCTGCCGCGTCGGCCATGGAGAAGCGAAAGCGCTAGTTCATCGGTACCGTGTCGAGGAAGCCCTGGAAATCCGCGCCTTGCAGCAGCTCCAGGACCTTCCTCGAGAAGTCGGGCGATTCCAGGAGGGCATGGTCGCGATAAAGGTCCTGGCAATGCCTCACTTCTATGTTGTCGAGCCTGTCCCTGCTTCTGGAAAGGATCTCGCGAAGGGCAGGGGCGTCTTTCGCGTTGAACACCAGCTTCAACGGATCGATGTTCCCCCGCTGGACCGAGATCGGCGCGCACCTCTCGCAGGTGCAAGGCTTGCCGGGATTCACGAGGCTGCAGCAACCCTTCATGAAGTGAAGAAGCCGATGACGGGACCTGGAGAGGATCTTCCTGAAATTTGCTTCGCTGATTCCAAGGATCTCGCTGGCCGTCCGTCCGCTTATGCCCAGGATCCCGCCCAGGATATAGACGATGCGATGCTTGCGGTTCAGGCACAGGAGCATCGCCAGCATGCACTGGATGCGCACTTCCTTGACGAGGAGGTCCAGGTCGCAGGGGATGTTTTTCGGGTCGGCCATCTCCTGGTCCAGGAACCTCCTCATCAATTCGTCGTTTGCCACGTCTCCCCAACCGGCGAAGCGCTTTTCGGAGTTGCTCTCCTTCATGTTGAGGACCTGGTTCACCGCGATGCGATAGAGCCAGGTGCGGAAACGGCTCTCTGACCTGAACGTCGAGAGCTTGAGGACGGATTTCAGGAGGATCTCCTGGCTCAGGTCCTCGGCCTCATGGTAATCAGGCACCATGCGGAGGACGAGGTTGAAGACCCAAGGCTGGGAGAGCCTGATCAGCTCCTCCAAGGCCTTCCCGTCACCCTGCTGCGCGAGGAGGACCATCGCCTTTTCCTGTTCCAGGTCTACTGCCTCGTCGACAAAGCCAGTCATTGCTCGCCAGTCCTTTCGTTCATCGCTGAGACAGTCCGGCCTTCCAGGGAGGAGACTCCTCGCAAGCGGCAGGCGGGCCACCCGGAAAAAAAAACCCGCCTCTCATTCTTCCACAAGGTACGGCTAACGGAAAGCCCCACGGGCGAGCAGCAAGACAAGCGACAGGCCATAGCAAAGCAGCACAAGGACGAAGGAGAACAGCATCGAGTATTGGAGGACGGGGCTCATCGTGCCTTGCGGGCTCACCAGCTGGAGGATGACCCGGGTGAGCCACAATACGCAGGTCACCGACAGGACAACGGTGATCGAGTATCTGTTGGACCTGTTCCCGAACACCATGAGGACATTCAAGAGGCCGAAAAGCACCAAGGACAGGGAGAAGAAGATGTTGATCGCCCGTACCGCGACGAAGAGCTCGGTGGCCCGCGGGTCGATATAGGAATTCCAGTTCCAGGCCTTGGGCACGGTGAAGTGCCAGATGCCAAGACCGATCGAGGCGAGGCTTCCGATCCCGACAAGGATCCTGGTGAGGAGATTGATCATGATGCTGCTCCTTTTTCCTCAGGACAGGCTCAGAAGGCCTCTCCGAAATTGAAATATAATTGCGGGCCGCCTTCGGCCCAGGCGATATCCACGCGCATGTTGGCGTTCGAGTCGTCATCGAGCCTGACCCTGGCCCCGATTCCTCCTGAGGCCTTGGGCTGGCGCAGGTCGAACCCTGACGCGAGACTGCCGACCTGTGCGATGCCACCGAAGACCGTGAGGCCGAAGCGCCACCAGATGAGCAGCCGGAACTCGGCCTGGAGGGCAAGGAGATCGAGGTCCCTGTACCTGCCGTCATAGTAGCCGCGCATGAGCTTGTCCCCACCTATCCTCAGCAATTCCTGGAAAGGCAGGTCGCCGAAAGCGGCCTCCGCCCGCGCCTGGAGGGCGAGCACCAGCTTCGATGCGGGAAGGGGCCTGAGGTAGGCCCTCGCATCGAGGCAGGACAGGATGAAATCCTGGCTCGAGCCGATGACATGGCTCGCGGCCATGGCGGTGAGATCGAGATACCCGCCCTTGGTGGGCGTGATCGCGGAATCGCGGGTGTCGAAACAGAGGGCGAAGCCCACGGCGTTCGAGACATAACCTTCGCCTCCGGTCAATCCGCCTTGCGCGAGGAGACCGTCGCTTTTCGCCTCGAGCGTCCTGGACATAGCGTAGCGGAATCGCGGACCCGCGCGGAACGAGGGCGAAAGCGCGAAACCCAGCCTCGCGGCGGCGCTGCCCGTGAGGGGGACATAGGTCTCGTCGGCGGACGCGGATGGCCCGATGCCGAAAAAGCGGCTGGGATAGCGCGAGATCGAGCCGTCCAGGCCGAGCCGCGTGCGGGAAGCCCCAAGATAGGCTTCGAGGGACGCCCATCCACCGGCCTGGCCATACTCGGTATAGTATCCACCCGCCCTCAGGCTGTCCCCGAGCGCTGGATCGCCCTTGCCCCCCGGCGAGGACCTGGTGACCATCACCATGAGCCCTCCGCCGAAGCCCGTTTCAGGCATGTAAAAAAAACTTGGAAGGCCCATGAAAGCCAGCTTCGCGCCGCTCTGGGCCATGCATGCCAGAGACGACGCCCAGAACCCGAACGCGAGGGCGGCAAACAAGCGCCTTGGCATCCTCGATCCAGCGATCATCGGTCCCCCACGAAAGCGATCCTTGAAGTCCGCTTCCTGTCGTCCGGGCCGTCATAGGCGAGGAAGCGGCGGTCCCCGACTCGATAGTAATAATTGTACGTATATGGCCAGAACATCCGCCCGACCGGGTCGGCCAGCTCCATGCTGATGCGATAGGCCCGCACCACCTTGCCCCCAAGGAGGCCCAGGTCGACGGCGCCCTCCGCGCGGAGCCTCATGGTCGCGCGCTGGAGGCCGTCCGGCCGGACGAGGACGAACCGCGCCTCGTCCCCCGTTTTCCCCGGATCGACAAGCGTGGGCAGGACGAAGAAGATGCTCCTATCTCCAAGCCAGGTCCTTTCTGTCCGGCTTTGCAGGCCGCGTGCGCCTCCCTCCATGGTCCAGGACTCCCTGCGCTCCGTGGCCGTGAAACGGATCGCCTGTCCCGGCGCGATGTCGTAGCGGACCTCCTCCTGCACCATCCCCTCGCCCAGCCTCGCGTATCCGCGGAATCCCGCCGAGTCGATCGAGCTTATCTCCATGCCCTCGCTTCCCTTGGCCACCGTGATGTCCAGCGTGCCGGTCACGTGTCCGGCCTCGTCGACAAAGGCATAGCGGGAGCTTGAGCCCGCAGGGCTGGCATCCTGGGCTCCCAGCGAGGTTGGAGAAGCGCCGGCAAAGGCGAGGACAAGGCAGGCGGCCGCGGCGGGAAGCTTGCCCAGGGCCTTGGCCTTGGCCTTGCCCCTGCCGAGGGCGAATGATCCCGCGATGAGGAGGACAAGGCCCGAGCCCAGGAGCGCGGCCTTGCCCGCCGCGCCGAACCCCCCTCGATACAGGACGGCATGGAAAACGAGGGGCGTGAGCTGGATCGGCAGCTGCTGGATCGGCACGACCATGGCGGCCGTCCCCTTCCTAAGGGCAAGTTGTGCGACCGCTATCGCGCCCAAGTTGACGGATGCGAGCGCGATGCTGGCAAGCCCTGCGATGAGGAAGCCTGCAAGGCCCAGGTTGCCTGACACGAGAAGCCCCAGCTGGCCGGCGATGGGCGCCATGAGGGCATTGGCGACGGCCTGGAAGGCTCCCGCGGCCAGCGCGAGCGGCATCGCCCCAGCCCCCCGGGGAAGGAGGCCGGAACCCAGGCAGGCCGCCGCGACGAGGAGGACGGAGCCGAAGGCCGCCGCCGCGCGGAGGAGGAAGCCGGGGTCAAGCCAGTTGATGCCCTCCGGCGCGATGGCCATGCCGCTGAGTCCGATGCAGGCGACGGCCAATGCCACCGCCGCCGCTCCGGCGTAGGAGAGTGCCGCCGGCCTCTCCCCGAGGAAAAGCCGCGCCAAGACCGGCACCGCGGCAAGCCCCAAGGAACCCAAGGCCGGCGGGATGGTTGGGCCGATGGCCATGTAGGAAGCCATGCTGAGGGGGGCCCCGATGGCGAAGGAGAGAGCGAAGCCCAGGAGCCAAAGCGGGGACCTGGCGAGGTTCAGGAAAAAGGGAGCAGTGTCGCCTATCGCGTTGATGGCCCGCTTCTGAAGTATGGAGGAAGCCGTGAAGACGATGCCGGAAAGGATGCCGGCCAGCACTCCAAGAAGGTAACGCACCTCAGGCCTCCAGGGACCGCAAGAGCCCATCCAGGTCGCCGCCTTCGTCCGCAAGGAGGGTCTTGGCGGCGAAATAGCCGCTGGCGGCCGCGCCGCCCACGCCGAAGCCTGGGAAGACCCACTGGCCCGCGAAGACAAGGCCCGGGATCGGGCTTCTCTGGGGGAGGAAGCGGCCGTACTCGCCCGCTTGTATCGAGAATCCCATGTAGGATCCGCCGGGGCTGTTCGTGTATCGGGCGAATGAAATCGGGGTCGCCGCGGCCTGAAAGCGTATGGCCTCGCGGAAGCCCCGTCCAAACCTCGACTCTAGCCGGTCGAGGATGATGGCTTGTGTCTCCATCTTGATGCGCAGGTAATCCCCCGAGGCGCGGTAGCCCGCCGGCGCGCCGCGCCAGGCGCCGCCGGCCGAGGTCAAGCCTGCGTCGGCCATCCCCCAACGCCTTCCATAGTCATAGCCCAGGGCTGCCATCACGGTCATGGCAATTGGCGCTTCCTTTTCCCCTCCGGTCCCGGCGACGATGCAGGCCAATGGTGCCGTGGCCGGGCCGAGCCCACGAGCGGCCTTGCCGCTCGCCCAGATCGAGGGCAAGGGTCCTTCGTCCGCCCAGTCGGATATGTAGTTGGCGCCGCCTGGGTCGAATGAGGGATCGAGGGAAAGGAAGCTCATGAAGCAGGCAGGAAAGGCCTTCCTGCCGCCGATGGCGGCGCGCAAGGCATCGAAACGCCGGTCCTCGCCGAAGAGGGCGAAAGCCGCCCAAGGCATGGCTGCTGCCATGACCACCTTGGCCGCCGCGAAGGTCCTCCCATCGGCGCAATCGACCTCGAAGCCCGATGCGACCTGCCTGACGCCGCTTGCTTCCGTGGAGACATGGATCTGGCCGCCGCGCGCACGGATGGAAGCCGCGATCGCCTCAGGCAAGGCGCGGATCCCGCCCTTGGGATACATGACCTTGCCGCTCGTGAAGGCTTCCCATCGATAGGCCACGGCCATATAGACCATGTCCTCGACGGTTTTGGCGTTGGCCACGCGGATGAGCTCGGAATCGCCAAAGATGGCGGGGAGGACCTGCGAGGAATTGCGGAAGCCATAGCGCAGGAGATGCGGCCCACAGGTCCTCGCGGGCCGCATCGCCCCGGATCCGGTAGCTTCCCCGCTTGGTATGGACTTCCATGACCTCCTGCCGGGTTTCGAGGCTCAGGTCGACGCCCCACCAGCGCAGGAAAGTGGGAAGGAAGGAGTCGGACGCCAGTTCCCGGAGGCCTTCGATGCCAAGGTCGAACCGGACTCCGCCGCGTTCAAATGAGGAGGCGAAGCCCCCGACCTTGTCATGCTTTTCAAGGATGGCGACCGAGCGACCCTCGAGGGACAGGAAGGCGGCCGAGGACAGCCCCGCCATCCCCCCTCCGACAATGACTACGTCAACGCGTTCCATATCATCACCAGAGGGCTTCGGCGACCACTGCCGCCGCGCGGGAAGCGAAACTTCCATCGGAAACGCCGCAGCTTTTCATGATCGAGGCACCCAGGAGGATGGCCAGGATGCCCTCGGCCCTTTCACCCGCCTCGATCCCGGCAGCATCGCCACCTGCGATGGCATCGCCACCTGCGGCAGCGGCGCCACCTGCGATGGCATCGCCACCTGCGGTGGCGGCGCCACCTGCGGCAGCGGCGCCACCTGCGGCGCTACCTGCGGCAGCATCGCCACCTGCGATGGCATCGCCACCTGCGGCAGCGGCGCCACCTGCGGCAGCATCGCCACCTGCGGCAGCATCGCCACCTGCGGCAGCATCGCCACCTGCGGCAGCGGCGCCACCTGCGGCAGCATCGCCACCTGCGATGGCGGCGCCACCTGCGGCAGCGGCGCCACCTGCGGTGGCGGCGCCACCTGCGGTGGCGATGGCTGCCTTGAGGCCACGAACCGTCTGCCTCGCCCTGTCGGCCAATTCAGGGGGAACCCCCTGCTTGGTCAGCGCTTCCACGATCAGGGCAAAATACTGGGGCGAAGGATCCCGGATCGCATAGGCGACAAAGCTGCCAAAAGCCCCTGGAGGCGCGGCCTTCGGCAAGGACCCCACGAGGGATGCCGCCCCGGCGAGGGCCGAGTCCACGAGAATCGTGAAAACCGCTTCCTTTGTCGGGAAATAATGGTAGACGAGACCGTAGCTCAAGCCGCAGCGATCAGCTATCTCTTGTATCCTCGTCCCTTCAAAGCCCCTTTCTACAAAGGCGCCAAGGGCCGCATTCAGGATAGCAGTCCGTCTTTCATCGTGGATGGCCTCATTGGCCTCGGCCGTTCGTGGTGACATGCGATCTCCTATTGATTGATATGTCTGTCATTATAAAACAACATTCCTGCCTTATCAAGCATAAAAGGAAAAAATCGCAAGGATCCCCGCGACAGCCCGATCCTGCCTGACTCGACGTCGAAGCATCCCTGCAACCATCCCGGGCTTCCCGGGTCTAGCTGTCACGAAGGCGCGACGATCTGGAGGACCTGCTTTGGAGCAATCAACAATTGGACGGATATGGAACTGCCTGGTGTCCGGGGACTCGATCTCCAAGGGCGTGGTCGTCGACGACGAAACGGGGAAGTACTCGATCCTCGAGAAGAACTATGTCTCCCTCGTCCAGCAAAAGACGCGGAACGTCGTGAGGAACGTGTCGAGGTTCGGCAACACCTTGCCGCGCGGGACCGGGAGGCTTGCCAGGGAGATCGCCGCGGAAAAGCCGGACATCGTCCTCATCGAATACGGCGGCAACGACTGCGACTTCGACTGGAACGCGATCGCCGCCCATCCGGAGGTCGCCCATGAACCCAATACCGATCTATCCCTCTTCGAGAGCACCTTGACCGAAACGGTCGAAGGGCTCAAGGAAAAAGGCATTGTCCCCGTCCTCATGACCCTCCCTCCCCTCGACGCAGACAAGTTCCTCAAATGGGTAAGCCGGAACGATGAAGGCGCGGAAGGCAGCATCCTGAGGTTCCTGGGCAGCGTCACCCGGATCTACTGGTGGCAGGAGAGGTACAGCGCCATGATCACGAAGGTCGCCAGGAAGACGAAGACACGGGCCATCGACGTCCGCGGGGCCTTCCTTGGAGGGTCCGACTTTTCCGCCCTCATCTGCAAGGACGGCATCCACCCCAACGCGGCGGGCCATAGGCTGATCGCGGAGGCCGTCCTGGACTACATAGCGGAGGACTATTCCTTCATGCTGACGGAAGCAGACGCGGCCTCCTGACCCGCCTGCCGGACAGGCGCTCCGGGGAGGCGTGGGCGACCGGGGCCGGGCGCACGATGCACTCGGCCTTGCCGTGCGAGCAGCGGATCATGGCGAGTATCCTAGCGCGGCGCCTTCCACCATTGTGACTTCGGGTGGCCGGAAAGGAGCTCGCAGACCGATACAGTCTCGGGCGTCGCGTCCTCGGGGCTTCCACCGGCGCGGAGCCGGGCAAGCTCGGCCTTGAGGACCGCGTGGGTGGTGGGCGTTATGCGGAACCTTGTAGCCGCGACGATGCCGCAGAGGATGAGGATTCCCGGCCCTGCGATGAAGAAGAACTTGAATTTAGACAAGGTCTCCGCCGACTGGACCGCGCTGGGCACGAAGCCGATGCCCTTGAGCATGAAGCCGATCGCGGGCAGGGCGAGAAGTCCCTGCACGAGCTTGCGGAGGAGGGTCATCGCGCCGGCGTAGACGCCCGAGCGCTGCTCGCCCGTGATGAGCTCGTCCACGTCGATGACAAAGGGCAGGATGGCGTAGGGCATGAGGACGCCTGCCGAGGTGCCCATGCCGACGAGGGCGGCGACGCACGCGACGAGGGCGACCGGCGAAGTCGGTCCCACGAGGAGTGTCAGCGCGGCCATGCCGACCGCCCAGACGGCGAGGCCTATGCCGTAGGGCAGCGCCGGGCCCTTCTTGCTCGCAAGGGCGCTGTACAGGGGCATCACGGCAAGTTGGGCCACCATGAGGCTGCCCATGGTGATCGAGTAGATGTCTGGCCTGCCGAGGTAATAAGTCAGGTAGTAGGTGAAGAGCGCCATGAGGATGTCCATCGCGGTGTAGGCGAAGACGTAGATGAGGAAGTGGATCCTGAAGGAGCGGTTCCGGAAGATCGTCGCGAATTCCTTGAAAAGGTTCTCGCCCTCCACCGCTTCGCGCCGCTCGTTGTTCTCCCAGGTGGACCTGTACACGATGATCCAGGGCAGGGCGAAGAAGAGGCCGAAGGCGATGCCCATCACGAGACGGCCCTTGCCGGGATCGCCGGGGAAGGCGCCGATGATCATCGCGGGCACCACGGCGGCGAGGAGGGAGGAGATTCCGGAGAAGATGAGGCGGGAGGTGGAGAGGCGGTTGCGGACCTTGAAGTCCGAGCTCATCTCCGCGGGGAGGGCCGAGTATGGCGTCATCACCATCGTGTTGGCGGCGTCGAGGAGGACGTAGGCGAGGAGGTAGTATACAAAGAGGACAGCCTGGTTGCCCGTCCTGATGGGCACCCAGAGGAGGGCGAAGGTGACGGCGATGGGCACGATTCCCCAGAGGAAATAGACCCGGCGGCGGCCGGCCTTGGACTTGGTCCGGTCCGAGATGAAGCCCATGAGGGGATCTGTGATCCCGTCCCATACCTTGCCAAGGCCGAACATGAGCCCGGCAAGCTCGGGCCGCATGTGCACGACCTCGGTCAGGAAGAACATGAAGAGCATCCCGACGATGAGGAAGGCCCCGCCGCCATAGATGTCCCCGATGCCATAACCTATCACGTTCCTGAGGAGGACCGGCCTTTCGGCAGGGGCCACCTTTGTGCTCTCAACTCTCTCCATATTTAGCCTCGCTTCAGTGGGGATATGCGCTGGCCGTCCGATGCGGCCGCCCTTGCCGTCTCGAAGAGAGCGGCCCAGGATGAATCCTCGCGATAAAAGACCGGTGGCTCGCCCAAAGGCGCATCCACCCGGACAGGGCCAGGACCGAAACGCTTCCCCGACCAGAGATGCACCCAGCGGTCGTCAGGGAGAAGGACAGTCGCGCTCCGCGCCCGGGACCTGAGGACAGGCGCGACGAGAAGGTCCCTGCCGTAAAGGTACTGCGTGGGCCTTCGGCCCGCCGGCCTTCGGCCCGCCGGCCTTCGGCCCTCCCCTGCCTCATCCCGGTAATGGAGGCCAAGGGTCCGGATCGGGGGCAGGCCAGTCGCGGCGTAGTCCGCCGCCGTCGCCCTGTGGTAGTCGCCAAGGGCCGCGTGGACTGCGGTCATGCGCGCGAAGTGCGCGAGCATCCCGGGGTCAGAGTCGAACTGCGAATTCACCTTGGGGTTGATGCCCTCATGGGTCCGCATCACCTGGGTGAAGGCGGCCAGCTCCGCCGAGCGCATGAGGAGCTCCCGGCTCCGCCGTATCCATGCGACCGATACGAAGCCGCCGATGTCGAAATGCCAGTTGCCGACCCCCGACATGCCGGCCGACAGGCCCGCCGCGAGGACAGAGGGGAGGCCCGCGTCGGGCAGGAAATCCACAAGCTGGTCGCCCGCCCAGAAAAGGGCCGCCTCGCGCGTCGATCCCGCCCAGCCCGACCGGCAGAAAAAGAGGGCGTCGGCACCGCCGCCGCCAGCTTTGCCGGCGCGGAATTCCTCGATCGCCTCCCGGTTGAGCCTTGCCCAATCCACGGGATAGCGGTTGTGGACCAGGCCTGGATCCTCGCCGGAGAAGAGGACGCCGTCGAACGGCAGGTACTCGCCAAAGTCCGCCATCCAGCCGTCCATCCCGATCCCGAGCATGTTCCTCTTAATTATGCCCTTCATCCAGGCCCTGGCGCCGGGATTCGACAGGTCCAGGAGGGAGACGGGAAAGGTGGTGGTGGTGGTCAGGAAGTCCCCGCCGGACGCATCCTTCACGAGGAAGCCCCGGCGCGAGGCCTCCTCGCACAGCGGGGCGTCCGCCGCGAGGAAGGGGTTGTTGTAGCCGAGGAAGCGGATGCCCCTCGCATGGAGGCTTTCGATGAAGAGGGGGAGATCCGGGTAGAGCGTGCGGTCGTAGTCCCAGTTCCAGAAGAGCTGCTTGCCGTAGCGCGTCATGCGGATGCCTTGCCAGTCCTGGCACCATACAGCCGCCACCTTTATCCCGGCTTTGAGGGCAGTCTCGATCTTCCCCTCGACGACAGCCTGACCGCCCTGGACGCCGAGCCAGAGCCCGCCGTAGGCCCAGTCCGGCAATGGGGGCTGGCGGCCAAGGAGGGAGGTCAGGTCGCCCATTGCCGACCGTTGCCTGGCCCTTGGCTCCTCACCGCCGCCCTCCCCCCTGCCCTCTCCCAGGCCGAGGATGATGGAGCGGGGGACCTCATGGAAGGCCAGCTCGCAGCGGTCAGCCCGCCGGAAGTCGAAGACCGCATAGGCTTCCGATTCGGCCAGGCAGTAGAGGCCGCCTGAGCTCACGAATGAGGGCTGGGGGAAGTAACTGTGCGTGGCGGAGCCGCCGCGCCCGGAATGGAGGTCGGCCAGGACCCTCACGTGGTTCGCACCGCGCCCGATGCCCGACTCGGACACCCAGAGCGGAAAGCGATGGCCCCGGAGGTCAGTGTACGAGAATTGCTCGCCGCAGCCGTGGAGGGACTCTCCGGGCACAAGGGGGAGGCGGAGGGAAAAGCGGTTGCAGCCTTCGAGGAGGGCCGTCGGGACGATGCGCAGTTTTCCGTCCTCGACCAGGAGAACCAGGGTCGCCAGGCCCGGGAACTCGAGGACAGTCCTGTCGGGGGCCTGGGCGACAACGAGGCAGGTCCCGGCTTCCTTCCAGGACAGGAGGCGCTCGCCCCGCAGCCGGTACATGCCGTGCCGCATCTCGATGCGACACCCTCCCCTCCCCAGGCCAAGGCAAGGCGAGGCAGGGCAGTGGCGGAGCACGGGACGGCCCTTGAAAAGAAGAGTGACTGTGTCTCCATCCACCTCGATCCCGATCATCTCCCCTCCTTCGGGAACTTGAAGTATCGCCCGGATCTGCCCGCCGGGAAAGCCTCTTTCGCGAGGAATGTAGGCGGCTCCCGCATTGAATCCGCCGGGCCTTCAGGGTACAGTCATTCCATCTTCCCGAGAGGGGGCCCCATGCAGCGTTACTCCGACGCCTTCATCCGCGAGATCCCGAAGACCGACCTCCATGTCCACCTCGATGGCTCCCTAAGGCTTTCCTCCCTCATCGACATGGCCAAGCGAAGCAAGGTCGAGCTTCCGTCCTGGACGGAAGCGGGCATGGTGGAACTCGTCTACAAGAAGGCCTACGCCGACCTGGGGGACTACCTCAAGGGCTTCGGCTACACCTGCGCCGTCCTCCGCGACCTTGAGAACCTTGAACGCGCCGCCTACGAGCTGGCTGTCGACAACATCGAGGAAGGCGTCCTCTACATCGAGCCCCGCTTCGCGCCCCAGCTCCTCATGGACGGCAAGTCGCTCACCATGGAGTCGGTCCTCGGGGCGGTCGACAAGGGCCTGGCCCGCGCCAAGGCCGAGTTCAACGCGCGAGAGGAGGTCAAGGAAGGGAAGAAGCCGCCTTTCGACTACGGCATCATCGCCTGCGCCATGCGCATGTTCGGCAAGGAAGGCTTTTCACCCTATTATGATGATTTCTTCCGGGTCCACCGCTACTCGGACCCGATGGAGGTCCTGAGGCTCGGGGCGGTGGAGCTGGCGCGGGGGATCGTCAAGGTCAGGGACGGGCTGGGAATCCCTATTGTCGGCTTCGACATCGCTGGGCAGGAGGCGGGCTACCCGGCGGGCAATTTCCGCGAGGCCTTCGATTTCGTCCACGGGAACTTCATGCACAAGACCGTCCACGCGGGCGAGGCCTACGGCGCGGAAAGCATCTTCCAGGCCATCACCGACCTACATGCCGACCGCCTGGGACACGGCTACTTCCTCTTCGACGTGGATCGCGTGAAGGACCCGCGGATCGAGGACAGGAAGCGCTACACCGAGCGGCTCGCCTCCTACATCGCCGACCAGAGGATCACGATCGAGGTCTGCCTCACGAGCAACCTCCAGACCAACCCTGGGCTCAAGGACCTGC
Source organism: Spirochaetaceae bacterium (assembly GCA_025358255.1). Lineage (GTDB taxonomy): Bacteria > Spirochaetota > Spirochaetia > Treponematales > Rectinemataceae > JANYKC01. Next base: position 80,604 of record JANYKC010000034.1, on the reverse strand, counting down.
GGAAGCACTCCCTCGGCAAGATGCTCGAGCGCCGCCTATCCACCACGATCTGCACCGACAACCGCCTCGTCTCGGACACGACGGTGTCCAAGGAGATCAGGCTGGCCATCGACAACTTCGACATAGGCCCGAAGCTTCTCAAGGACATGATCGTCTACGGTTTCAAGCGGAGCTTCTATCCTGGCAGCTATGCGGCCAAGCGGGACTATGTCGGACGGGCGATCTCGCACTATGAGGCCATCGCGAGGAAGCACGGGATCGCGGTGGAGGTCAAGGAAGCCTAGGCGGGCAAGACTTGGCGCTGGGAGAAATCCCTAGTCGATTGACAAGTGGGTTGATGGACTATATCTTCAATAGAAACTTTTTGTCGCTTCCTCGCAATCTGCCAAAAGTCATTCCCTAGGAGTCAGCTTCCCATGAAGACAGCCAATCCATCCTCCGGTTTCCGTTCTAGCGGCCGTCATCCGGCCTTCTTGCTTCTCGGCCTCTTCGCCGCATCGGTCTTGGCCTCATGCGACCTTCTGAACTCCTTCCTAGGTTCGAACCTAGGCACGCCAACCGCTCCTGCCGCATTTGAGGCCACGGCGGGTGATGGATCCGTCATGCTCGCGTGGAGCGAAGTAAGCGGAGTGGACATCTATACGGTCTACTACAAGGCCGGATCCGCGGTATCAAAGACTGCCTACGACAAATCCAAGTCGGCAAGCGGCACGACCACAACGATCGATACGCTGACGAATGGGGAGCAATATGCCTTCCTCGTCGTTTCGGTGAAGGGCAACTTGATGAGCCCTGCGAGCCTCGTCAAATTCTGCACACCGACCACGGCCTCCGTTAAAGCACTGGAAATGGCCTATGTGGCCAACTTCACGGACAACACGGTCTCGGCCTTCACGATCGATCCGGCTACTGGCATCCTGGTTTCGGCTGGAGTCTTTGCCACCGGGACAGGACCCACAGGCATAGCGATAGCCCCGGCCGGAAAATACGCCTATGCGTGCTCCAGCACGGACTCCAAAATCAACGCCTACACGATCAGCTCCGGCACCGGAGGCCTGACCTCCCTTGGCAGCGCCATCGCGGCCGGCGGATCGCCTTCCTTCATCGCCATCAATGCCGCCGGCACCTGCCTGTACACCGCGAACTCCAACAACACGGTGTCGGCCTTCAAGATCGGTACGGACGGGAAGCTGACCACGGTTGTGGGAAGTCCCTTCATCACGGGCCTGATCGGCGACAATGTCGTTGGCTTCGCGATCGACCCCACCGGCGCCCATCTCTACCTTGCATCCAACAACTGGGCCAAGCCGGCGGGGACCAGCCAGCTGGCAAGCATCGCGGTGGACGCGACCACCGGGGCACTGAGCACGACCGAGGCCATTGAAGGCGTGTCCGACCTTTGGGGCTTTTGCCTCAATCCCGCAGGCAATTATGCGTACTTCCCAGAGAGCAATGGACCGGGACTCTCCGGCCTTCCTCTCGCGGATGGTGTCTTCCAAACGGGATCGCCCGCCTTTACCGCCTCCAACCCTGGCTATGAGCGCAACATTGTTGTCGATCCTTCGGGGCAGTTCCTGTATGCCATGAACACCGCTGGCTCCACCTCCAAAAACGTGTTTGTCTTGGCGCTCGATGCGGCGACAGGAACCTTCGTCCAAGGCTCTGACTTCACGAAGATCCTTTCCGACACAAACACCGTCATGGGCGCCTTCGATCCCGCAGGCAGCTTCTTCTACTCGCTGAGCACGATCGATAAAAGCCTGGCCGCCTATGCTTTCGCTTCATCTGATGGAAGCCTGACGGATCTAGGCAACAGCGTATCGACCGGAGCCGGAGCGGCCTTCGTGACCACCTGCACCCTGCCTTGAATCCCCTAGTCGACTGAACCCAAAGCCGCGCCAATAATGGCGCGGTTTTCTTGTCCTCGAGGAGATCCACTCCACGCCCCTATCCACCATGATATCCGCATGGATCCTCCAGGCAGCGAAGCCGGCGGACTTCTCCTCGATCGTTTCTCGGTCGGGCGGACCTTGGGCTATGGCGGGATAGCGAGGGTATTCCTGGCCAGGGACCTCCTCCTTGATCGGGGGATCGCGATCAAGTTGATCCACAGCCACCTTGCCCTGGACCGGCAGATCTGCGACCGCGCCCGAATTCTCCGACGCTGTATGAGCCGCCTGCGGCAAGCCCATCGCCGAGCTCCTCTCCTGGTGTTTCTCCCATGGCAACCGGGCCCTCCTCCTCGACGGCGACAGGAACGACGGGGATAGACCGGAAAAATCCCTGCCGCGCCTTCCCTTCACCCTCGCCGCCGCGATCGCCTGCCTTGCAGGGCATGGCCCATGATGTCGCGCGCAAGCTCGAGGTCCTCGTGGCGAGCGAGGGATACCTTGGCCTGGGCCCTGAGGAGAAGGACGGCCTCTGCGCCGACCTAGAGCTCCGGGCTGGCCTCTGCGGCTGCGCCCAGGCGCTGCCCGATGCTAGCCACTCCGCCGGAGGATCCGCGCCGACCGCAGGCGCTGGCACGGATCGCCTCTATGGCGACATCCTCCTGCATGCCCACCGGCTGATCGACGGCCTGGCGCGGCAAGGCCGGGCGAGCTCCGACATCTTCGTCCTCCTGGACAGGCTCATGGATGCCTACAGGGAAGGCGTGCGATCCCTCAAGAGGATGGAAGCCGCCTCCGTATCCTCTCCCCCGGCGCCCTCCCTCTCGGATCGGAGCGGATGGACTCAAAGCCCTAGATAGGCCTTTCTCACGCTCGGATCGCGGGCCACGTCGGCGGCGTTCCCCGAGAGCACGATGGTGCCCGTCTGGAGGACGTAGGCCCGAGTGGCCACGCTCAGGGCCATGAGGGCATTCTGCTCGACGAGGAGTATGGTGGTGCCCCGTGAGTTGAGCTCCCGGATGACCTCGAAGATCTGGTCGACGAGCACGGGGGCCAGTCCCATCGAGGGCTCGTCCATGAGGAGGATCCGCGGCTTGGACATGAGGCCCCTCGCGGTCGCGAGCATCTGCTGCTCCCCGCCCGAGAGGGTGCCGCCCTTCTGGGACTCGCGTTCCTTGAGCCTGGGGAAGAGCGTGAAGGCGTACTCGATGCCCTTCCTGACCTCCTCCTTGTCCTTGATGATGTAGGCGCCCATCTCGAGGTTCTCCCGCACCGTCAGGCGGGGAAAGACGCCTCTGCCCTCGGGCACCATGCCGATGCCCTCCTTGTGGACGATGTGGGGCGCGAGGTGCGATATGTCCTTGCCGCCGAAAATCACCTTTCCCTTCCGGGGATGGAGGAGTCCCGAGATCGAACGCAGGGTCGTGGTCTTGCCCGCCCCGTTGGCGCCGATGAGGGTCACGATCTCCCCTTCCTCGACCGTGAGCGAGATGCCCTTCAGGGCATTTATGTTTCCGTAATAACTATGAATGTCCTGGAGCTCGAGAAGGCTCATGGCCCCACCTCCGTACCCGACTCGCAGCTGGTCTTCTCGATGGCATCCATGCCGGCGCTCGCGGCGGCGCCGCGGCCCAGGTAGGCCTCGATGACGCGGGGGTCCGCGGCGATCTGCGCCGGGCCGCCCTCGGCGATCTTCTCGCCGTAGTCCATGACGGTGATCCGCTCGGATATGCTCATCACGACCTTCATGTCGTGCTCGATGAGGAGGATGGTGATGCCGAGCTCGTCGCGGAGCCTGCGGAAGAGGTGCATCGCGTCCTCGGACTCCGCGGGGTTCATGCCCGCCGTTGGCTCGTCCAGGAGGAGGAGCTGCGGCTCCGAGGCGAGGGCGCGGGCGATCTCCACGCGGCGCTGCCCCCCGTAGGGCAGGCTCGAGGCCAATTCGTTGCCGACGCCCCTGAGGCCGACATACTCCATGAGCCCTTCGGCCTTCTTCTCCGCGGCCTTCTCCTGCTCGACGAAGGTCCGGGTCCTGAGCACCGCCTGCAGGGCGCTCTGCCTGAGCCTAGTGTAGGCGCCCACCAGGATGTTCTCGACGACCGTCATCCCGCCGAAGAGCCTGATGTTCTGGAAGGTCCGTGCCAGGTGGAGGGCGGTGATCTTCTCGGGGGCCATCCCCTGAATCTCCCTCCCGCCGAAGAGGATGCGGCCCTCCTCGGGCTTGTAGAGTCCTGAGATGGTGTTGAAGAAGGTCGTCTTGCCGGCCCCGTTGGGGCCGATGATCGAATAGATCTTCCCCTTCTCCATCGCGAAGTCCATGCAGTTGACCGCGGTCAGGCCGCCAAAGCGCTTGACCACCCCAGCGGCCTCAAGGATGTACCGTGCGTCAGACATGGCTATCCGCCTTTCCCGAGGCCGCGTCGGGCTTTCCGGGGGCCGGCGCCGCCGGTTCACCCTCTTCGGGCGCCTCCAGGTGGGCCTTGAGCCCGCGTTTGCGCCGGGCCGCGGGCAGGATGCCGGCGGGCCGGTAGATCATCATGAGCACGAGGATGACGCCAAAGACGAGGCGCTGGTACTTCGAGGGATCGAGCTGGTTGGACAGGTCCTTCCAATGGAAGTTGATGATCGGGATGATGGCGTCGCTCTGGCGGAGCTGGGCAAGCCAGAGCGAGATGCTCTGGAGGACCTGGAGGTTGAGGATCGTGACCACGACCGCCCCGACGATCACGCCTGGGATCGATCCGATGCCGCCGAGTATGACCATGGTGAGGACATTGACCGAGGCGAGGAAGGTGAAGGACTCGGGGCTCACGAAGGTGCGGCTGGCGGCGAAGAGGACGCCCATGGCCCCGGCGAAGGATGCGCCGACGGCGAAGGCGCCGAGCTTGAGCTTGTTCGCCGGGATGCCCATCGCGGTGGCGGCGAGCTCGTCCTCCCGGATCGCGCTCCAGGCGCGGCCGATCTTGGAGTCGTCAAGGCGGTACGTGACGATGATCACCGCGATCACCACGCAGAGCGCGATGAGGTAGAACAGGATGTTGTAGAACTGGTTGACCGTGACCGGCCTGCCCACGAGGGGCTCGAATATCCGGTTGAAGAAGGTGACGACCTCGGGCGTCAGCTGGGGGCGCTGGATCGGGGTGATGCCCTGGGGGCCGTTCGTGAAGTTGAGCGGCTTGTCCAGGTTATTGAGGACCTGCCGCATGATCTCGCCGAAGGCCAAAGTTATGACGGCCAGGTAGTCGCCCCGCACGCGCAGCACCGGCAGGCCAAGGACCAGGCCGACGATCGCTGCCACGATTATGCCGACGAAGATGAAGAGGTAGAACCAGTCCGGCGCGAGGAAGAACTGGGTGCCGATGGGGGCCGTTCCGGGGATCTCGTGGAGGAGGTAGGGCTGCTGCGAGCCGAAGAATCCCCAGAGGTAGGCGCCCACGGCGTAGAACGCCATGTATCCGAAGTTGAGGAGCCCGGAGAAGCCGACGACGATGTTGAGGCCGAGGGCAAGGGCCGAGAACACGGCGATCTGGAAGATCACCTCGAGGTAGAAGATGTTCCTCGCGCCGAGGATGGGCACGAGGACGACGGCGACGAGGACGGCGAAGGCCAGCCTCGCCGGCTTCCGCATGTCGAGGAAATAGGAAAGGGACGCGCCCGCCACGAAAAGGAGGAAGGCCGGGATGGACCTCGGGCTTATGTAGACGAGGACGAAGCCGAGGGAAATGAGGGCACCGGTGAGGATGTAGGGCGTTGCGCCCCTGTTGCAGAAGGCGGCGGCTTCCCGCACCGCGGAACGGACCTTGGTTTTCATCGCGCCGTCTCCTTAGGCTTTCTGGGAGACCTGCTCGCCGAGCAGTCCCGATGGCCTGAATATGATGACAATTATCAATACCAGGAAAGCGATGATGTCCTTGTATTCCGAGCCGAACATGCCCATGGTGAAGGTCCCGAGGTAGGCGCCGGCGAAGCTCTCGAGCATGCCGAGGACTATGCCGCCCAGGAGCGCGCCGGTGAGGTTGCCGATCCCGCCGAGGACGGCAGCCGTGAAGGCCTTCATGCCGGGCATGAAGCCGACGAAGGGGTCGATCCGCGTGAACTTGAGGGCGTAAAGGACTCCGGCCGCGCCGCCGAGCGCGCCGCCGATCAGGAAGGTGAAGGAGATGATGCCGTTGACGCCGATGCCCATGAGGGCGGCGGTGGTCCTGTCCTGGGCGACGGAGCGGATGGCCTTGCCCATTTTCGTGGCGTTGACGATGTAGTTGAGGCACATGAGCATGAGGACCGCGGCGCCGATTACGACGACGGACTTCACCTGGATGTCGACGATCACGGGGTCGGTCGAGGTCGCTATGGTGAACAGCGGCACCCGGTCATCGAAGTTGCCGAAGGTGGGCATGACGCGGTAGAACTGGCCCGTCGTGAGGCTCTCGACCATTCGGATGATGTCCTGGAGGGCGAAGGAGACGCCGATGGCCGCGATGAGGGGAACGAGCCGGGGCGAGTCCCTCAAGGGGCGGTAGGCCGTCCTCTCCATCAACATGGCTATGCCGCCGGAGGCGATCATGGCGACCGCGAGGGACAGCACCAGGTAGGCGTAGGAGCCCAGGGTCCCCGCCGCGGCCAGGACGCCGAGCTTGTCCATGAAAATGAGGAACTCCACTCCGGCGAAGGCGCCGATCGCGAAGATCTCGCTGTGGGCGAAGTTGATGAACTCGAGGACACCGTAGACCATCGTGTAGCCGAGGGCGATGGCCGCGTAGACGAAACCAAGGGTCACGCCGTCTATGAGCACCTGGGGCAGGTTGTAGAGCGTGTAGGTGAAGATGCCGATGGACTGCGTGTCGAGGAGGAGCTTGTCCGCTCCCGAGCCTCGCGAGAGGAGGGCCAGCACGAGCATGATGGCGGAGAAGACCGCGCCCGCGCCGACGACGAAACCGACCATCCTGCCCAAGGGCAGGAGTATTTCCCTCAAGGCTTCCGAACCCTGGAACTTTCGCATGAGTCCTCCATAGCGGGCCCGAGCCGGGTCGCCCGCGAATTCCCCCGCCCGGACACCGGGCGGGGGAGTATTTTGGGTTGGTCAGCCGATCACTTGGGGGGGGCGATGTCGAGGGTCTTGTCGACCTTGTTCGCGGACCATGCGGCGGGATCCGCCGAGGTGACCTGGATGATGAAGTACTTCGCGGTCACGAGGTCTCCCTTCGAGTTGAAGTTCATCTTGCCGGTGATGCCGGGGAAGTCCTTCAGGGCGCGGACGGCCTTGACGACATCGGCGCGCGCGGGGACTTTCTTCCCGGCGGCGATGGCGGCGTTCTCGATGGCCTTGAGCGCGATCGCGGTGCAGTCGAAGGCCTGGGCGGCGAAGGGCTGGGGCTCGGAACCGAACTTCGCCTTGAAGTCCTTCACGAACTTGGCGGTTCCGGGATACATGGAGGCGGGGCCGGCGACGGTGGAATAATAGGTGCCTTTGCCCTGGAGGAGGGCGGCTCCGCCGATCTTCGCGGCGTCCGAGGCGTCGAAACCGTCATCGGAGAGGAACATGCCCATGTAGCCCTTCTGGCGGGCCTGCTTGAAGAGGACCGCGGACTGGTCGAACATGCCGCCGAAGTAGATCACCTGGGGCTTGGAGGCGAGGATGGGGGAGAGGATCGAGTCGAAGTTGGCCTTCTCCTCGGTGCCGGAGAAACCGAGGACCTTGATGCCCAGCCTCTCGGCCTCGCGCTTGAAGTACTCCGCGATGCCCTGGCCGTAGGCGGTCTTGTCATGGAGGACGTAGGCGGACTTGATGCCCTTGGAGTTCGCGTAGTTGGCGCCCACCGAGCCCTGGACGTCGTCACGGCCGCAGATCCGGTTCACTTCCACATAGCCGCGCTCGGTGACCTTGGGGTTGGTGTTGGCGGGGGAGATGTTGACGAGGTTGGCGGCGTGGTATTCCTCGGAGGAGGGGATCTGGACGCCCGAATTGTAATGGCCGACTATCGCCAGGATCGCCGGGTCGGCGACGATGCTCTTCGCGTTGGCGACACCGGTGTCGGGATTTCCCTGGTCATCGAAGGGGGCCAGCTCGACCTTTATTCCGAGCTTGGCGAGGGGGCCGGAAAGCTGCTCGATGGCGAGCTGCGCGCCGTTCTTGATGTCGGTGCCGACCGCGGACATGCCACCGGAGAGGGGGCTCTGCGTGGCGATCTTGATAGTCTGGGCCTGGACACTGAACGCCATGCAGAAGACGGCGAGGACGGCAATAAGAACCAATACTGACCTACGCATCAGAATTACCTCCACTTCCTTCTATCAAAGTCTGTCATCGGTCGGCGCGCAAACGCCTCCGGTTCGCATAACGCGAGATGGACGGTCTCGAGGGCTCCGGCTTCTCCTTCCCGGGTCCGGGACGCCGCGCCTGGCTCGACGGCGGCGCTGAAGAGATTAGGGTAGTGTAGATTCGCCATGGGCATACGTCAAGGCAAAGAATATGGCCGGGAGCGCTTCCCTAGAATCCCTCCTGGGCAGTCCTCGAGAGGATCTCCTCCTGGTGGTTCCGGTCGAGGTCGACGAAATAGTCCGAATATCCCGCGACCCTGACCAGGAGGTCGCGGTGGTCCTCCGGCCTCCTCTGGGCATCCCTGAGGGTCTGTGTGTCCACGACATTGAACTGGACATGGTGCCCGCCCAGCTTGAAATAGCCGCGCACATAGGCCGAAAGGCGCTTGATCCCCTCCTCGCCCTGGAGAGCCGAAGGGAGGAATCTCAGGTTGAGGAGGGAGCCGCCGGTCTTCGAGATGTCGACCTTCGCCAGGGACTTGGCCACGGCCGTGGGTCCGTTCCGGTCGGCTCCCTGGGCCGGGGAGGTCCCGTCGGAGATCGGCAGGTGGGCGCGGCGACCGTCGGGGGTCGCTCCCGTGCGCAGGCCGAAGTAGACATGGCAGGTCGTGGACAGGAGGTCTATCCGCCAGGTGCTCCTCTTCCCGGGGAGGCCACGCGGCGAAGGCCTGCCATCGATGGCCTCGAGCAGGGTCGAGAAGACCCATTGCGCCATGGTGTCGGCCTCATCGTCGTCGTTGCCGAAGCGGGGGGTCTGGTTGGCCAGGCGGAGACGCAGGGCCTCGGCGCCGTTCCAGTCCTCCGCCATGGCCAGCGAAAGCTCCCGTAGCGTGCAGTCCGCACTGCTGTACACATGCTTCCGGATGGCGGAGAGGGAGTCGGTGACGGTCCCGAGTCCGCAGCACTGGATGTAGTCGGTGTTGTACCTTGCGCCGCCGTCGTAGTAGTCCCTCCCCTGCCCGATGCAGTCGTCGATGAGGACGGACAGGAAGGGCGCGGGGGCGTCGCGCGCGAAGAGCCGGTCCAGGCGGTTCGAGACCCGGACCTTCACGCCGACCACGTACTCAAGCTCGCTGCGGAAGGCCGCCTTCAGGCTTTCGAAATCGCACAACGCGTCAATTCCGCCCGTGCGCACGCCTATCCGCTTCCCGCTGTCCGGATCGATGCCGTCGTTCAAGGCCAGCTCCAGGACCTTGGGCAGGTTGAGGTAGCCGTGGAGGAGATAGGCCTCCTTGCCGAATGCGCCCGTCTCCACGCAGCCCGATGTGCCGCCCTCGCGGGCATCCTCGAGGCTTTTTCCCATGCCTGCCATGGCGGCCACCACCTCGTCGGCGTTGAAGAGGGAGGGATAGCCCGAGCCCCGCCTGATGACGCGCGCCGCGGCCTCCAGCAGCCTCGCCGGGGTTTTCGCGCTCACCTGGATGTTGGCCTGGGGCTGGAGCAGCTGCAGCTCGTCAAGGACCTCGAGGCAGAGGAAGGAGACCTCGTTGGAGGCGTCGTTTCCCGCCCGGTCCAGGCCTCCGAGGTTGATGTTGGTGAAGTCGTTGTAGGTGCCGCTCTCGGCGGCGGTGACCCCCACCTTGGGCGGCGCGGGGGTGTTGTTCACCTTGATCCAGAGGCAGGACAGGAGCTCCTTCGCGGCCGCGCGGTCCAGCTTCCCGCTTGCAAGGTCGCGCTCGTAGAAAGGGCCGAGGTGGAGGTCGAGGTGGCCGGGGCTCATGGCGTCCCAGCCGTTGAGCTCGGTGATGGTGCCAAGGTGGACGAACCAGTACATCTGGAGGGCCTCGTGGAAATCGCGGGGGGCCTCGGCAGGCACGCGGCGGCAGACCTCCGCGATGCGCCGGAGCTCCGATGCGCGGCGCCCCTGTGCCTCCCCTTCCCCGAGGGCTGCGGCCATTTCCTCGGCCAGGCGGGCATGGCGCCCGGCGAAGGCGATAGCCGCCTCGCAGGCGATGTCCATCGCCTTGAGCTCCTCGTCCTTGGCAAGGCATTCCGGATCGGCGGCCCAATCGAGGGCGGAACGCGCGAGGGCGATGTCCTTCCGGAAGTCCACCATGCCTTTCCTGTAGATCTTGCCGTCGAGGGCGGTGTGTCCCGGGGCGCGCTGCTCCATGAACTCGGTGAACAGCCCCGCCTCGTAGAGCGCCTTCCATTCCCCGGGGATGTCGGCGAAGGCCCGGTCGCGCATGCTCCTGCCCTTCCAGAAGGGGATAACCTTCTCCCGGTAGTCCAGGATTTCCCGCTCCGATACCGCATAACTCGTCATGGGGCGCGAGTCGAGGATGCGCAGGTCCTCCTCCGAATGGCAGGTAAGCTCGGGGAAGGAGGAGACGGCGCGGGGGCGCGGGCCCCTTTCGCCGACGATGAGCTCGCCCTCGCCTATCCATATGGCCTTGTTCTCGCACAGGTGGCGGAAATTCATGGCTCGGAGCACCGGCGTCGAGACGCGGCCAAGCCATTGGGCGTAAAACTCCGTCGTGAGGACAGCCCGTTCGGCCGAGAAGCTCGGCCTCGTCGAAAAGCTCTCCTCGCGGAGTCTCATGATCCTCTCGTTCATCCTCAGCCTCCGATGCGCACGGAGATCCCGCGCGCCATAAAGATATCCCTTGCCGCGGCCATCCGCGCCTCGTCCGGGACGACCGTCCCCTCGAGCGGGTAGCCGAGTCCCCAGAGCCGGTACTTGCCCCTGGCCGAGTCGTGATAGGGAAGGAGGTGGACCTCGGTCCCACGCCTTGTCCCTTGCGCCGGTTTCCCGGCCTGGGCCCCGCCGCTCCCCCTCGAGGGGAGACGCACGACGAGTTCGGCCGCCGCCTCGAGCTCCGCGGCCCCGTCATTGGATCCCGGGACAATGGGCATCCGTATGATGACATCGGCGAAGGGGCGGCCTTGCTCGGTCGCGGCGCAGGCGGCCTCTTCGCATGCGGCCTCCAGGTTGCCGATGCAGGTGGAGTAGTCCACGCCCGTAAGTTCGCTCCCGCGCGCCACGTGGGCATGCTTGAGATCGAAGAAGAGGAGGTCGGCGCGCCGGCCGATGTCGAGGAGGACCTCGGGCCGGGCGTAGCCGGAGGTCTCGACGGCCGTGTGGATGCCTTCGGCGCGGCAGGCGTCGAGGAGGTCCCCAAGGAAGGCGGCTTGCGAAAGAGGCTCTCCCCCGGTGAAGGTCACGCCGCCGCCGGACTCCTCATAGAAGACTCGATCTTGGAGGACGGCCTTCATGGCCTCCTCGACCGTCATAAGCCGGCCGACCTCCTGGATGGCCTGCGCGGGGCAGGCCCGACCGCAGGCGCCGAAGTCGGGACAGGACAGGCAGGCCGGGCCGCCTGCCTCCCGGCGCGGGTCCACGGCCGCAGGTCCCCGCAGGGAGGAGCAGGCCTTCACGCAGGAAAGGCAGCCGATGCAGCGGTCGCCGCGCCTGAGGAGGGCGGCCTGTCCGTCGCGTCCCTCGGGATTGTGGCACCAGGGGCAGGACAGGGGGCAACCCTTGAGGAACAGCGCCGTCCGGATGCCCGGACCGTCATGCACGGAGAACTTTCGAATGTCGAAGACCATCCCCGAGCTCATGGAAGTCCCGCCTTGGCCGCGGAGGAGGAAGGGCCCGCGGCGGAAAGGTAGTAGGCCCGCACGAATGCCTCCTGGACCGTGTAGCTCCAGTGGACATCGCGGACCCAGGTGGCGGCCCCGGCGAAATCGCCCGCGGCAAGGCGGCGCGCAAGCTCGCGGTGCTCCTCCATCGAGGAAAGCTCCCAGTCCTTGAGGAACCAGGCGCGGCGCGGGAAATCATAGAGGCGTTCCTTGGAGATTCGCGCCTGCCTCTTGAGTTCGCCGTTCGGGGACAGGGAGAGGTAGACATCGTGGAAGGCCAGGTTGGCCGTGTAATAGGCATCGAAGTCATCGCGGGCCAAGGCGGCGTCCATCGTCCCGAGGAGGGCCAGCATGCGATCGGCATGGGCCGCGGAGAACCTGTCCGAGCAATGCTCGGCGGCGGCGCCCTCGAGTGCGCCGAGGATTTCATACAGGTCCCTGATGTCGGCGAGGTCGAGGGGACGCACCATCACTCCCCGTCGTGGGTAGATGGACACGAAACCCTCGATTTCGAGGCGTATCAGGGCGTCGCGAAGGGGGGCCCTGCTCATCCCGAGCTCCGCGCCCAAGCTGGCCTGGTCGACAAACTCCCCGGGAAGCAGCTCCCCTGAGTTGAGGCGACGCTTGAATTCGGCATAGACAGCCTCGGCAAGGGAAAGCCCTTTGCCAAGCTCCAGGAAGGGAAGCATAGCATAGATATACCACTGATATATCAGACGCGCAAGTCCGGGCTTTACGGCAGCCATGTGTCTCCACGTCGAGGCCGATGGATTCCTGGGGGAGGTTGCATGCGATCCGCACCGGCAAGGCGGAATGCGTCTAGTTGTCAAGACAGGCCTGGACGAGGCAGGGCACGATATGGGCGCCTTCGACAGGACCTTCGCCACTGGGATGGCAAGGCTCCGGCCCGGATGGCCAGGGGCCCCGAAGCGGCCCTTGGATCCCGCCTTTGCGGAGGCGGAGCGTCGGGGCTACCGGAGCCTTGTGCTCTCCTCGCGCATCACCGGGGAAGCCCGGGAGGCCGCGCTATTCGTCCTTGGCATCGGCAAGGACATGGCGGCCTCGGGCTTTCCCCTGCAGCGCCCCGCATGCCTCATCGCCGGTGGCGGAACGACCGTCACCCTCAGGGGCAAGGGCAAGGGTAAGGGCAAGGGCGGGCGGAACCAGGAGATGGCACTGGCCGTCCTGGCCGCCTTGGGCCGCGCCCCGAAGGACGGGGAGGACCTCGTCTTCCTTTCGGCGGGAACCGACGGGAACGACGGTCCCACGGATGCAACCGGGGCCATCGCCGACCTCGAACGCTTCCGCAGGCCGCGCTCCAGGGGCCTCGTCAAGTCGGGACCCACGAACACCGACGTCTGCGACGTCCAGGTGCAGGTCCTCCACTAGCCATCCGGTACCCCATGGCCTAATCTTCCCTAGTTGCGTGCCCGCCATCCGTCATGGCGGGAAGGGAAGGCGCGGGATGCAGGAACAGACAAGGATCGGGATGGAAGAGGCGCAAGCCGTCATGGCGAAGGCCCTCACAGCCCGGGGGTTCGCCTGTGGACCTGCCCGCGAATGCGCGAGGCTCTTCGCGGAAGCGACCCTCGACGGGGTCTATACCCACGGCATCGAGCGCTTCCCCCGTTTTGTCTCCTACGTCGAGAAGGGCTGGGTCAAGGCGGGAGCCGTCCCGCGCCTCGTATCCTCCATGGGCGCGTGGGAGCGATGGGACGGGGAGCTGGGACCGGGCAACCTCAATGCCCTCGCCTCCATGGACCGCGCCTTGTCCCTCGCGCGGGGATCCGGGATGGGCTGCGTGGCCCTCGCCAACACGAACCACTGGATGAGGGGCGGCCAATACGGACTCCGCGCCGCGGACGCGGGGTGCATCGGCATCTGCTGGACCAACACCACGCCGAACCTTCCCGCCTGGGGAGCGCGCGAGGCCCTCCTGGGCAACAATCCTTTGGTGATCGCCGTGCCGCGCGATGGTGGCCATGTCCTCCTTGACATGGCGATGTCCCAGTTCTCCTACGGCAAGATGGAAGCCTACGCCGCCAAGGGTGAAGCCCTGCCCGTGGAGGGCGGCTACGACCGGGATGGGCGCGTGACGCGCGACGCGGCCGCCGTCCTCGAGTCGAGGCGTCCCCTCCCCATCGGCTTCTGGAAAGGCTCGGGGCTCTCCCTCCTCCTCGACCTCGTCGGGACAATCCTCTCGGGAGGAGAGGGCGTGGGGGCCATCGGCTCCCGCGAGGCCGAGTACGGCCTTTCCCAGGTCTTCATCGCCTTCGACCTTTCCCACCTCGCCGCCCCCGGCAGAGGGGACGGCGGCGGAGGCGGCAAGGGAGCGGTCGAGTCCGCCGTCTCGGAGATGGTCGAGCGCATCCATGGGGGGATTCCCGCAGAAGGCATCGAGCGCATAACCTTCCCGGGCGAAAGGACCGCGGCGATCCGCGCGGAGAACCTGGCCAAGGGCCTTCCTCTGCGGGAAGCGCTGTATTCGCGGCTCAAGGAACTTGCGAAGGACTGAAGCCCCCGTGAGGGGCCTCACTTCTTGAGCAGGAATGTCGTCAGGCTCGGGACGTAGGTGACAAGGATGAGGACGGCCAGCTGCACGAGGAGAAATGGAAAGGTCTCCTTGATGATCCTGGACAGCGGCTGCTTGAAGGCATAGCCAGCGAGGAAGAGGCTCATCCCGACCGGCGGTGTCAAGAAACCGATGCAGAGGTTCAGGATGAAAACCACGCCGAGGTGGATGGGATCGAGGCCGAAGGCCGCGCCCAGGGGGATGACCAATGGGGCGGCCACCAGGATGGCCGAAAAGATGTCCATCATGCATCCGACGACAAGGAGTGCGAGGTTCAGGAAGAGGAGGAAGAGGAAGGGCGAGGTCGCCGTGGCCTTGACCCAGTTGGTGAAAAGGTTCGGGATGTCGGCATCGATGAGGTAGAATGAGAGGCCCCGCGCGACCGCGAGTATGGCGAGGGTGCCGCCGATTATGGGGAGGCTCCTCCTGAAGGCCCGATACAGGCCCGGGACGTCGAGTCCCTTGGTGAAGACCGTTTCGACCAGGACAAGGTAGAGGACGGTCACAGCGCCGATTTCCGTGAGGCCCGCCGTGCCCGTGAAATAGAGTCCCATCGCAAGGACGGGGGTGAGGAGCTCGGGCAAGGCCGGCTTGAGGACCCGCAGCGCGGCCTTCGCTTCGAAGCGCCTCGGCTTGACCCCCCGGCGCAGGGCCTCGTAGACCCCCGCCGCGCTCATCGCAAGGACAAGGAGGAGGCCAGGGACGAGGCTTCCCTTGAAGAGCTCGGTGATGTCGACGCGGGAGCCTTCGCCATAGATGTACTGGGCGTTGATGCCGTAAAGGATGACGGCGGCGCTCGGCGGCAGGAGAAGGCCGATGGCGCCGCTCGAAGCGACGAGGCCACGCGCGAAGCCGGGCGAGGCGCAGCCGGATTCCACAAGGATGCCGGCGAGAAGTCCGCCGAGGGCGATAATGGTCACCCCGTTGGCTCCGGTGAAGGTGGTGAAGAAGGCGCAGACGAGGACGGCGGCGATGGCTTCGCCCCCTGGAAGGAAGCCGAAGAGCTCGCGGAACACCGCGACCAGCCGGCGCCCGGCGCCGGATTCCGCGAGGATGAAGCCCGCTATCGCGAAAAGGGGGAGGGAGGCGACCGAGGATCCCCGCAGGAGGGCATAGGCCTCGCTCGGGGCGATTTCCAGGAAGCGGCCCGTCCCTCCCAGCAATACCAGGGCGACCCCGCCGAGCACGGCAAAGAGCGGAGCGCCGGCCACGCCTGCGACGATGAGGAGGAACGACAGGATGAGCCTGCCCTCCGAGAGAAGGCGGGTGGACAGATCGGAGAAACCCGAAAAACCTGCCGCAAGAGGCGCGCTGTGGAGCCCCATGGTGCCAAGGAGGTTGGCGATCGCGGAGCCTGCCAGGACGCTGCCGATGAGGATCCCGGCCATGGCCGCCACCCCTTGGATCTTGCCGGGCCGCCCCAAGGCGTGGATGGCCATGAAAAGAAAGCCCAAGGGGATGGCGCCCGCGAAAACCCTCGTGGGGATGATCCAGACCCTCGCCGCGACATCGAAGCCGACAAAGACGAGGGAGAGGGATGCCCAGAAGTACATCGTCGAAATGGCGGCCTCGGTGGCCCGAGCGAGGCAGGAGGCACAAAGCGCGAGGACATTGCGCAAGGTGGAGGGCCGGGGAAGCCCCTGCCTTGCTGCAAGGCCCGTTCCGGGCTCGCGGCCCTCATCGGCGTCGACAATGGATCCCGAGAGCGACAGGTGGCTTCCATGCCGCGAGGCAGTCGCCGCGGCCATGAAAGCCAGCACCACAAGGGAATGGTCGATGAGGGCGCCTGCGGGCCCGATCCCATGGTAGAAAACCCGCGCAAAAACGAGGTCCAGGACAGGCAAGACCACCAGGACAAGCGCGGCGAGGGCCGCAAGGGCTTCGACGCCACCGGGGAGGGCCCGCCGCAGGGTCCGTGAGAGCGCGGACTTCGTCACTTTCCCTTCCTGATCTTGGCCAAGGCGCTGTCCATTGCCACGAGGAAGTCACGGGAGAACATGCCCGCGATCAGGCCGTCGCGCTTGTCCTGATAGACCTTGTTCCACCTGGCCTCGGCGTCCGCGGGGGCGGCGGGGATCTGGAGGCCGGCTTTCTGGAGGGAGGCTATGGAAGCGTCCTCGAGTTTCCCCGAGCCGGCGGCCATCTCTGCGGCGACCTGGCGCACCACTTCCTCGAGTCGCGGCCGCAGCTCGGGCGGCACCTTCTCCCAGCTCGCCTTGTTGAACACGATGGCCCCGATGAAGGGGCAGACCTTGAAGGAGCTCATGTAGGCGATCTTGCCTTGGAGCTGGGACCAGAGGGCGGCCACGAAAATGGGGCTCAGGTAGAAGGAATCCACGGCATTGGAGTTGAGCTGGAGGATGAGGGCGCCCATGTCGCCCTTGACCGTCCGCGTCCCGATGCTCTGGAGGAGGCGGGTGATCTTCTCGTCGTTCGGGTTCGTCGACATGCGGAGCTTGGCCAGGTCCTCGGGATAGAGGATGGGCATCGTGGAGAAGTAGCGGATCCAGCCGCCCTTGGAGATGGCCAGGACGACGTATTTCTCCGAAAGCCTGTCCTTGATGAGGGGCATGACCGCCTCGAGCACCGTGTCGAGCTCCGCGTCGTTCCTGATGAGGCTGGGCATGGAAAGGGCCAGGGAATCGGGGTAGATCTCGGCGATCCCCATGGTGGTGAGCAAGGCGCCATCGACGCCAAGCTTCATCTTCTGGATGATGTCGCTCTCGGTCGAGGCCTTAAGGCTCTGGGGGAAGACCAGCTTGACGCGGCCATCGGACACGCGTTCGAAATCGGCCGCCATGCGCTTGAGGCCAAGGTCCCAAGGGCTGTTGGCCGGCACGTAGGAGGCGACCTTGAGGGAGAGGGTCTGGGAAAAGGCCGGCATCACCGAGAAAAGGGACAGGATGACGACCAGGGCAATAAGAGTGCTTCGATGCTTCACGGGAGGCTCCCTGAGGGTATGGTGAGGAAGTACTGGTTTTCGGCGGCGAGCACGCGCCTTGCCCGACGCTTGGCCAATTCGGTCGCAAGGCGCGAGTCCGGCGTGGAAGAGACATCGACCGCGAGGGCAAGCTCGAGGTTTTTCCGGAAAGACGCATAATCGTCATTGGGCACCGCGAAGGAGAGGGCCCGGGCTAGGTAGAGCGAGGCCGAGCGTCCCTTCGAATAGGAAAAGGCCTTGTTCCAGGCCGCTTCGGCCTTGTCCATTCCTCCCCCCAGGTAATCAGGGAGGCTCGAATAGAGGCTCACCAAAAGCTCCTGCACCGCCCCCTCGTTCCATCCCGGCACCAGCTCCTCGGCCCGCTCAAGGAGGGGAGGCGCGACCCGGAGCACCCTTGCGTTTTCAAGGTCGAGGGGATCGAGGGCGTACTGGGAGAGGAGGGCGGCCATCGTCCAGTAGATGAGGGGGAGATCGGCCGGAAGCAACTTCCGCAACAGCGCCGTGGCGGCCGGGGTTTTCCCGCCGGGGGCGGAAAGCGCGGCCAAAAGCCCAGGAACGCGCTTCTCGAGAGCCGGCTCAAGAAGCCTCCTTGCCCGAACGAAATAGGTCCCGGAGCGAACCATGGCAGCCTGCTTCTCCTCATAGCGGGAATCCGGCAGGAACTCCGCCTCGCCCTGCACGAAGGCCGATCCGTACATGACGTAGAGGGAAGCTGTCATCACGAGGGCGGACTGGTCCCGGGGCGAGCCGGCTAGGAGGATCTCGCTGGCCTTGATGAGGAGGGGGAAGGTGACCGCGGCCAAGACGGGGTCCTCCTCTCTCATGAAGACCGACTGGGCGCCTCTTGCCGAACGGAGGATGGTGCAGGACTGGAAGGAGATGGCGACAAGCGCAACGCAGGCCATGGCGATGCCACGTGCGGATCTTGAGCCCCGAAGGCTCCGGAAATTGGTTGATGTCACCCTATCAGTATATGCGCGAAAAGCCTCTGCGGAAAGAGCATCGGGTGTTCTCCGCCTGACTGAGGGCTTGCCCACCCCATCCAGGTCCATCATGGAGGCGTGTAGGAGTCCAGCCATAAGATCATCAAGCTTCATCCCGAAAAAGAGGACAATCGCCGCTTGGGGCTTCGCCGCGACAGGAGTCCTCGTGGTCGGCGCCCTCATCCCTGCCCTCTCCTACCGCGGCAAGGCGGGCGAGCCGTACTCGTTCCTCAACCACTTCATCTCGGAGCTCGGCGAGCGCGGGGTCTCCGCCCTGGCGCCGGTTTTCAACGCGTCCCTCGTCCTGGGGGGGGGTGGCCCTCATCCCCTTCGCCCTGCTCCTGGGCCTCTTCCCGATGGGCGACTTGGCGCGCATTGTCTTCGCCGCGATGAATTTCTTCCGCCTTGGCCTTGTGATGGTCTTCCTCTTCACGATGGCCGTGCTCTCGCAGCGGCGCGAGACGAGGATACTAACCAATTGGGTCTTTTTTGCCGGCTTGCTGTCCGCGGCCAGCCTTGCCGTCTTCCTCTTCGTGGTCCCGCGCCTCTTCAAGTTCCATGGAAACGTCCTCGATCCATCGGTCTATCCGGTCAGGCCATCGCCATTGCCCGTCGCGATCCCCGAATCGAGCATCTGGTTCACGACCGTTTTCTGGATACTCCTCGTATCCGCGGTCCTGGCGCGCTCCGCGTCCCACGGGCGGAAGGCCGCCCGCAGGCCACGCCACAGGCGAAGTCGTAGGCGAAGTCGCAGGCGAAGTCGCAGGCGAGGTTACGGCCCCCCGGAGATGAAGCGCTCGAGCTGGCCGATCTCAAAGGCCTGCTGCGAGATGAGGCCGTCTTTCATGGTGAGGACCGCCTTGACGATGTCGCCGATGGACACAAGGCCCACCGGCTTCCCCTCATGCATGACCGGCAGATGCCTGATGCGTTTCTCGGTCATGAGGTTCATGCAATCGGAAATCGAGGTCTCAGGCTCCACATAGAGGACGTCGCCCGTCATGGCTTCCCGGACCTTCGTGTTGTCGCAGTCCCTGCCCTTGAACACGATCTTCCTGACAAAGTCCCTCTCGGAAAAAATGCCGTGGATCTTTCCGGCCGCATCCGTCACGAGGAGCGCGCCCACCTTGCGCTCGACCATCTTCTCGAGAGCCCGGTACAGGGACGCGTCTGGATCGATGCCCAGGACTTCGCTGCCCTTAGCCGCCAGGATGTCTTTCACTGTTTCCATGCTTCGACTCCTTATTGAACTCGGGATTCCACGGCGGCATATCGCCACATCGCTTGGCTCGCGCGCGCCCAATCACAATTCCACCGATGTTAAAGCTAGGCATGAGCCGTCGAACTGTCAAGGGCAAACAGCGTACTGTGGCGGAAATGGGCGTGAACCGCCATCTCTGCTCCGGTTGATCGATCAAAACATATAGTAATATTTGTTATCATATCGCCGATCCGGTCTTGGGCATCCCCGGCCCCTTTCGCCCGTCGGCCGTGCGATTCCGAAGCTCACTTCGCATTCTCACGGCCACGTGACGCATATCGTGCCTTGTCTGCTTCCCAACCCCGCGCGAGACTTCGCTTCGTGTTTTTTTTATCCGAATCGGTTCATGAGTCCGGTTTTCCAGGATAGGGCAAGACTGAAGGGGAGTATATGGCCAAGTCGAAGGGCGGGGCGGACGCCGTGCGGAATGAATACCAGGGCCTGCTGGTGAAGTTCGGGATCCTTGACGCGGAACCCGTCGGGACCATCGACCAGGGCTTCGGCATCAAGATTCCGGATCCCCTGCACGGGTCGAAGCTGGCAGAAAGGAAAGCCAGGCAGGTGTCGGAATGGCCTCTCCCGATGGGCAAGGAAGGATTGGTGGAATTCGCCGGCATCTGCGTGGAAAACGCGCTGGCAAGGCCGCATGCGGGTCCCCATCTCGGGGCGGACAAGGGTCCCCGGCTGCTTGCGCAGGCCTGGAGGCAGAAAGGGGAGAGCGCCGTCGAGATGCTAAGGATCATCGCGGCCGACGATCCGGTGGCCCTAAAGCAGGCCGAGCTTTTCGACATGAAGCTAAAGAGGATAAAAAAACGCCTTTCCAACGCTTCGATTTTCTTCCTGTGCCTTGGCTCCTTTTTCGTCCTGCTGTTCGGGGGATTGGCGCTCACGGCCTCGGGCTCGGGCAAGGTCGGAGAGGGCTCCGCATCCAAGGACCGCTCGATGATCTCGACAAGCGCGGAGGGCATCATCTCGATCGCGGTGCGTCCCGAAACTACGGCTATAGGAGGAGACCTGTCGGAGTACCTGTCAGTCTTCGACGGCACCTACCAGGTATCACATGACAATTCGGTCCAAGTGACCTGCATGGTCAAGGTAGCCGCCAGGAAGCCGATGCCCTCGGCGGAAGGGATGGATTGGAAACTGAAATTGACCCTGCTCGACAGCGGCGGCATGCCCATCACCGGGATTGCCGAGCTTTCCTCTGGGGGAGAGGAATACGCCAAGCTGTCAAGCCTGCTGAAATCGGGCAAGGGCGAAGCCTTCGTTTCGTTCAATACCTATGACACCACGTCCATCCCGGCCTTGAAGGGCCTGGCGGGCAAAGTCGCCCAGTTCGCCGTGTTCTCCACCGGAAGCGCAGCTTCGACGATCGCCCAGCCAGCCGCATCCAATCCCGCGCCTGCGAAATCCACGTCCTCGACCGCGGGAAACCCGGCAAGGTACGTGACGGTGGAATTCGGTGACCTCGGCGGCGGTTCGGGCTCGTATTCGACGGTGGTCTACGACTCCCAAACCCGAAAACTGGTAAGGTGGACCCAAAGCTGGGATGGCCTCGTCATAAACGAAGCCCAGCTCAAGGCAGCCGGCTACTCGCTATACAAGGGCGACTTCACCGGTCCTACGTCGATCACACGGATCTGGGACAACAACGAGGGCGCCTACAACTTCGACCCGAGCGACGGATCGGGGGGAATGGCGCTGAGGATGAGCGGCGGAGCGACAAGGACTTCGCCGATAGAATGCAGGCTCGTCTCGAAAAGCCCCAGCTATTGAGGGAAAACAAGAAGGAGGAATGAAATGAGGAAATCCAAGGCGCTCCTGTTCCTGGGTCTGGCGGCGATGCTGCTCTCCTGCGCTCCTGGCCAAAAAGCCACCGCTGGCAAGGACAATATTTCGGATCCGAAACTGCTGCCCTTCAATCCCGCGACTCCCGGCCAGGCATCCCTTATAGACAAATCGGGAAAGGTCGTCGCGGTCACCGGCAAGGATGTGGCGGGTTTCGACGGTGCCGCGGCTTCCGCAACCGCCGCGGCACCCTCAGGCGATGCCAATGCGCAAAGCGGCGCCGGCATCCCTTACGCCATCAAGATCAAGGTCGCGAATTTCATTGGCTATCCGGTCGGCACTATAAAGAAGCTCAGCGGGACACGGAGCGGGGATCTCGGGGGCGGCAGCCATCTGTGGCGCGGAAGCGTCACCTTCGAACCGGTGCCGGGAAATTCGATGACGATTTCCTTCGTCGTGGACGAATAGGGGCTTGGATGCTGCAGGGTGGGCCATCAGGCAAACCCTGCGGGTGGCCCTCCTTCCCCAAGCCGGAGGCGACGCAGGCCATCGGTGTTGGCAATGGATAGCCGTGCGCCACCAACGGCCCGGCAAAAAACCGGGCCGCCGCCGCCTTAGAGCGCCGCCTTGATCCTCGCCGCAAGCTCAAGGAGTTCGGCCTCGGGAAGGAGGACCTTTGGCTCGGGCATCATGTCGAACATGCCGCCCCAGGAGCGGCCGCCTTCGAACTTGGGCACGATGTGGAAATGGAGGTGTCCCATCTTGTCGCCGAAGGCGCCGTAGTTCAGCTTCGCGGGCTTCACGACGGCGGCGATGGCCCTGCCCGCCTTGGCCACGTCGGCCATGAAGGCGGCGAGTTCCGCGGGGCTGAGCTCGAAAAGCTCGCGCACATGGTCCTTGTAGGCGACGATGCAGCGCCCGGGGTGGCTCTGTTCGCGGAAAAGAAGGAGGGTCGAAACCTCAAGGCAGGCGACCTCGAGCGCAAGGTCGGCGGCCCGCTTTTCGGGAACGCAGTAAAAGCAATTCGGATCGTGGTTCATTGTCGCCTCCATGGCTCCGCGGGCAGGGCCGGCGGGCTTGTGCACGATAGCCCGGGAACCGTCGCCGGACAAGTCCGGCGCGGACAAGTCCGGCGCGGACAAGCCCGCGGCCAACAGGACCGGTGCCTACAAGGCCGCTGCGGCACCTGGCCCTATTTGCCGACGATGGCGATAGAGCTCTCCTCGACACCCTCGACCTTCACGGGATCGCGCTCGAGGACTATCCTGTAGGATTTCCCGCTTTCGAAATCGAAATCGAGGCTCCGGACGCTGTCCCCCAGGCCCCTTTGACCGAGATACATCGTCTCTACGAAGTACTCGATGTGATGCCGTCCGGGCTCGAGCCGGATCGAGAGCTTGCCTTCGTCGGCCTCGACATTGGCCTGGACAAGCATTCCCGTGCCCCCGATCGAATTGACGATGCCGGAGGCCAGGCCTGAGTAGTTCATCACCGCCCAGCGGGGATGGCGTTTGTACATGGGCGAGCGGATCTTGCCGTCTATCCGGAGGAGATAGGCGTTGACATCCATCGCGCCGCCTTCGCGCCTGAATTCGAGGGTGGCATGCGGATCGCCTTCAGCTGGCTCGATAATGGCGGGAACATCCTCCCGCGCGGCCATTATCGGGGCGCCTTCAAGGGTGACCTTGAAGACCTTGCTGGAACCTTCGAGCGCATAGGTCTTGCCGGCCGCCATGGGAAAGCGGAGGGTGAAAATCTGGAGGGGGTTCGTGTCGACGGTATAGAACTCGAAGCTGTGCTCGCCGGGAAGGACGGTCACGTCAAAACCGCACATCAGGGTATTCGAGAAGCTTCCCTCGAGGAGCCGGTTGTCCCCATGGCGGCTGCGGGGCTGGCCATCGATCGCGTACAGCAGGAGACCATAGGCTCCAGTCCCCTTATAGGTGAAGGTCGCCGTCTCGCCGAGCGGCCGAGGAGGGCCTTCCCAGACCTGGAAGGGCGGAGTGCTCGTGGGCAAGAGGGACAGGCAGGAAACGGAGAGGACGAAAGCCGTCGTCATCAGGATGACTGGCCGGATCCGATGGATATTCATGGCGCTCTCCTTCTCGTGAAAGCAGGCTACCATAGGTGTGCGACACGCGTAGCGATTGTATTCGAGGATAAGCATAGTACCGCGGGGAGGATGAGGCAATGCCCATCCCCGCCGGGCTGGTTTTGGGCGGCTGGCCTTGGGCGGCTGGCTTTAGCGGCCTGCCTTCATCCGGCCAGCCAAGGAAACAACTGGGATCCCTATCCGCGGACGCCCCCCGTGGCCGCATCGAAATCCCGGCGCACCTGGTCAAGGAAGGCCTTGTCCGCGAAGAGGTCGAACCCCGTGAGGGCAAGGGCCTTCGCGGCGCGGACAAGGGCGGCCTCGGCCACGGGGCTGCAGGCGGCATCCCGGAATTCCGGGGTGTGGATGGCCATCTTCCTTCCCCCGGTCACATCGACCAGCACATGGGCAGCGGGAACGACATGCGAGACATTGCCCATGTCGATGGAGCCGAAGCTGTCGGGGCAGCGCTGGAAGGCGCCGGCGCCCAGGGGAGCTTCATCTGGGGGGCCTTCAAGCCAGGCGCGCATGCGTCCGGCCAAGGCTTCGTTGTTCACCATGTCGTCAAAGCTTCCTTCATAGTTCCGCATCGAGAGCTCGGTATCCGTCGCGAGGGCGGCCGCCTGGGCGCAGGCCGTGAACTGGGCCACGAGGGTATCCAGGTAGGAACGTTTCCGGGCCCTGATGTAGAAGCGAGCGACGGCGCGGTCGGGGATGATGTTGGGAGCCTTCCCGCCGTCGGTGATGATGCCGTGGACCCGCGCGTCAGGCCGCATCTGCTGGCGCAGGGCGTTGATGGACGTGAAGGCGATGATGAGGGCATCCAGGGCGTTGCGTCCCTCCCAAGGAGAGGCCGCGGCATGGGCTGGCGCTCCCCGGTATTCCAGCTCGATGGCGTCCATGGCCAGCGACTCGGTGTGGGAGAAGTTGCCGTCATAGGGATGGATCATGAGGGCGGCATCGAGGCCATCGAAAGCGCCGGCTGCCGCCATGGCGACCTTGGCGCCGTCGGTCTCCTCCGCCGGGGTCCCGACCACCCAGACTTCACAATCAAGCTCCGCGGCCACTTCACCTAGGCCGATGCCCGCGGCCAGGGCGGAGGAGCAGATGAGGTTGTGGCCGCAGCCATGCCCTATGCCGGGCAAGGCATCGTATTCAGCCATGAAGGCGACCTTGGGGCCACCGGCGTGACCAGGGCCGCCGACACCGCCCTTGCGCGCGCGGAAAGCCGTCTTCCGCCCGCACCAGCCCCGCTCCACGTAAAAGCCGCGGGCCTCCAGTTCATCGGCCAAGAGGGTCGACGCAAACACTTCCTGGTCCCCGAGCTCGGGATGGGCATGGATGGCGCGGGAGACCTCGATGATCATGTCCTGCGCGGCGTCTATCGCGGTGAGAACCTTGGTTTGCCTGTCGTTGAATTCCATGGTTGCTCCAGGCGGCGAGTATAGGATGCTTTCCCCGGTCCGAGAAGGGATGACCCCGGGAAAGCCTCGCCTTCCCGGGGTCCGGTCAATCGAAATGAAGCCTTAGAACGGGCCGAACTTGGTGATCTGGGCGATGATGACGAAGATCGCCCCGAGGCCCAGGAAGATGCAGAACAGCGGCGTGTACCACTTGACCCACTTCTCGTAAGGGACCTTGGCCAGGGCGACGCCCGCGAGGAGGTAGCCCGAGGTGGGGATGATGATGTTCGTGAAGCCGTCCGCGAACTGGTAGATGAGGACGGCCGTCTGCTGCGTCATCCCAAGCAGGGTGGCCAAGGGGCCCATGATGGGCATCGTGACGGCGGCCATGCCGGAGCCGGAGGGAATGATCACGGAGATCAGGATCTGGACGATGTACATGCCGATCGCGGAGAGGAAGGGCGGAAGACCCGCCACCGCCGTGGCCATCGCATGGACGATGGTGTGGAGGACGGCGCCCTGCGAGAGGACGACAAGGATGGCGCGCGCGACGCCGACCACGAGGGCGCCGACCGTGAGTGCGGTCGAGCCGTCGACAAAGGCGCTTGCCACCTTGCTCGGTCCCATGCCGCCGACAAAGCCGCAGATCACGCCCATCGCGAGGAAGAGGGCGGCGATCTCGTCGATGTACCAGCCCCAGGCGTTGACGCCGTAGACCAGGAGGGCGAAGGTCGCGAGCATGAGGACGAGGACGATCTTCTGCTGGACAGAGAAGCTGCTCTTCGCGTCGAGGTCGACCTTCTCGCGCTTCTGGTCGAACTCATACATCACGCTGAGCTGGGGATTGTTCTTGACCCGCTGGGAATACCAGAAGATGAAGAGGAAGGCCACGATGGTCTGGATGATGAAGATGATGACGCGGTAGCCCATGCCCGACAGGAGGGGCAGGCCGACGAAGCCCTGGGCGACCTGGAGGGTGAAGGGATTGATGAAGGCGCCGGTGAAGCCCGCGCAAGGGGCGACGAGGGCCAGGGCAAGCCCGGTCAGGGAGTCGTAGCCCATGGCGATGGCCAGGGGCACCAGCATGGGTATGAATACCAGAGCCTCCTCGGCCATGCCGAAGGTGCAACCGCCGATGGAGAAGGCGCCGACGATCAGGAAGAGGAGGGCGCCGTCCTTCCACTTGCTGCCCTTGCGCTTGCCGCCCATGGCGTTCACCAGGGTGCGTATGCCCGCCTCGATCGCCCCGGTCGACTGGATGATGTTGAAGGCGCCGCCTACGATGAAGATGAAGAAGATGATGTTGGCGACTTCCTTCATGCCCAGTGGGATCGAGATGACCATCTTCCAGGGGTCGACGGGGTTGCTTGGCACCGAGTGGTAGGAATCCGGGTTGATGAGCTTGGTGGTCTTGCCGTCCTTCACCTGGAGATCGTACATGTTGGAAGGGAGGATGTAGGTGAGCAACGCCGAGACGATGATCACGATGAAGAGGATGACGTAGACGTGCGGGAATTTTCTCTTCTTCTTCTCCATGTTCGCTTCTCCTTGCCCGAATGAATTAACGATAGACCGTTCCAGGAACGGCCTCGAGGCACATGGCGATCAGGGGAGGCCTGCCTTCCCCTTTCCGGCGATGTCAGCGGCTAGGAGGGCGTAGGCGAGGGTCGCCAGCCTGAGCTCCTCGACGGGGACGTGCTCGTTGCGCGAATGGGCGACCGCAAGGTCCCCGGGACCGAAGACCAGGGTGGGAATGTGGCCGAAGTTGCTGATGAGGGAGGCGTCGGTCCATCCGCCGAAGGCGGCTATCCTGGGCTCGGCGCCCGTCAGGCTCCTGAGGGCCCGGGAAAGTCCGGTGACGAGGGGATCGTCCACGGCTATCTCCATGGGATAGTGGTCCATGGTGGCCATGTTGCTCTCCATGCGCGTCATGGAGGAGGAGAAGGACGGGTCCTCCCCCGAAAGCGAAGCCAGGATGTCCTCGTACTCGCCAAGCACGCTCTCCAGCCTCTCGGAAGGGATCCAGCGGCGGTCGATCTGGAGGATGCAGCGGTCGGCGACGGTGCTTGGCTGGGTACCGCCCTTGATCGTGCCGAAGTTCATCACCGCGGGACCGATGAGGGGATGGACACGCTTCCTGAGCTCGGGGATGAGGGTCTCCTCGACCCTGCGGATGAAGCGCGCCGCCATGGAGATGGCGTTGATCCCCTTCTCCGGCGTGCCGCCATGGGCGGCCTTGCCCAGGAACTCGAACTGGAGCCATTCGAGGCCGCGGTGTCCCGCCATGATGGCCAGCCCCGTCGGTTCGCCGACGACGCAGCGGTCTGCCTTAGGCCCGTTGCGCACCAGATACTCAGTCCCCTCGGAGCGGTCCTCCTCGTTGATGACGCCCGTGAACAGGACATCCCCCGCGAGGGGCACCCCGGTTTCCTTGAGGAGACGCATCGCCGTCATCATGCAGGCGAGGGCACCCTTCATGTCCACGGAGCCCCGGCCGTAAAGGAGGCCGCCCTCGACGCGCGGGACAAAGGGGGGGTAGTCCATCTCGTAGGCGGGGACGGTATCCACGTGGCCGTTGAACATGAGCGAGGCGCCGCCCCCGCTTCCGCGCAGGATGGCGGTCACGTTTGGGCGGCCTTCAAGGGCCGGCGGAAGCGAGGACTCGATGCCCCAGGAACGGAACACCGAGGCGATCTTCTCGGAGCAACGCTTTTCCCTGCCCGGGGCGTCCCGATGGCTTTCGATCGCGACGAGTGAAGAGGCGAGGTCGACGACCTCTTCCACTGCCAGCCGATCACCCAGGGTTTTCAGGAGCGTATCCATGGGACCTCCCATCGCGGCTCAGGTTATCTGTAAAAAAAACACTAATGGTGCATGGTAGCATGCCACGATATTATGTCAACTTTTTCCTTCTCGCCTCCGGCACGTGGGGGACTCAGGCGCGGCGGCGCTTTCCGATTCCGCGATCGATCGCTACAATGGCCCTCAGCATGTTCAGCAAGATTTTCCTTGAAATCACCAATATCTGCGATCTCTCCTGCGAGTTCTGTCCACAGACCCTCCGGAAGCGCGAATTCCTTTCCCGCGAACGTTTCCTGCTTTTCCTCGACCGCCTCGCCGGCTTTGGCAGGCATCTGTACTTCCACCTCAAGGGGGAGCCCCTCCTCCACCCCGACCTCGGGGACTTCCTCGCCCTGGCCGAGGAAGAAGGCTTTGCCATCACCTTGACCACGAATGGAACCCAAGTGGCCGAAAGGGCTCCGATCCTCCTCGGCGCGGCCAAGCTCCGCAAGTTGAGCATCTCCCTCCATAGCCACTGTGGAGCGGACAACGTGGACAGCTATTGGCGGGGAGTGGAAGCCTTCCTGGACCTGCACAAATCGGCAGCGGCCTTCCCGGTAAGCCTCAGGCTCTGGAACCGCGGCGCCGGGCAGATGCCTCCCGAGGCCGCACGGCTCTGGGAACTCATCCGCGCGCGTTATCCTGCAGCCGGCGAATGGGACTCGAGCGGCGCGCAAGCGAAGGCCATCAAGCTGGACAACCAGGTATTCCTCAACCAGGCCGACCGTTTCAGCTGGCCCGGCCTTGCGCTTCCCCAAGGTGGAACGAGGGGATTCTGCCAGGGCCTGCGCAACCAGATCGGCATCCTTGTGGATGGCTCGGTCGTGCCCTGCTGCCTGGACGGGGAAGGCGCCATGACCCTGGGCAACATCCTGGACGAGGACCTGGGCAAGATCCTGGCCGGACCCAGGGCAAGGGCGATCCACGACGGCTTTTCCCAAAGGAGACTCGTGGAGGCCCTCTGCAGGACCTGCGGCTACGTCCGGAAATTCGACTGATTCGGGGTGGTCGGCATGAAGGCAGGAGATCGGATAGGGACCTGGATCCTCGGCTAGCCCTTGGGAAACTGCGAGACAGGCGCAACCTGGCTGGAGCCCGACGAGTCGCGGCGCGGGATCGAGCCTGCGGAGGCGGCCCGGATCCTGCGGGGCGAGCTGATCGTCCCCCATGCCTCGCCGCGTCAGGCAGGCCGGAAGTCCGGAGGCCTCGCCCGCGCGGACGAAGGGCGCCAGGCGGCCAGCCTTGCCTCCGACAGCAAGGTGACCATGACCGAGGAGGACGGCAAGCTCGGGATCGTGATCCCCCCCCATGGGCCTTTCAAGCGCGGCCGCCCTTGGGCTTGGGGGCTTTCCCCTTTTCTGGCTCGCCTTCCTGGCTTTCTGGACCTTCATGGCGATCGCGATGAAGGCGCAGCTCTTTTTTGTCCTCTTCAGCCTGCCCTTCTGGGCCGTCGGGACAGGGATGGGAAGGGCGGCCGTCAACCGATGAGGAGGGACTCCACCTGGGCGTTGTAGAGGCCCCAGTAGGCGCCTTTGCGCGCGATCAGAGCGTCATGGCTGCCTTCCTCCGCGATGCCGTCCTCCGTGAGGACGATTATGCGCTTCGCGTGGCGGATGGTCGCCAGGCGGTGCGCGATGATGAAGGTCGTCCTCCCCTGCGACAGCCTTTCTATCGAGGTCCTGATCACCTCCTCGCTGCGGGCGTCAAGGGAGCTGGTCGCCTCGTCAAGGATGAGGATGGGCGGGTTCTTGAGGAACATCCTCGCGATCGCGACCCGCTGCTTCTGCCCGCCGGAGAGCTTGACGCCCCGCTCGCCCACCACGGTGTCATAGCCCTGGGGCAGGTCGCGGATGAAGGTGTCGGCCGCCGCGGCCGCCGCGGCCTCGACGATCTCCGCCTCGGTCGCGCCCTGCCTGCCGTAGGCGATGTTCTCGCGCACGCTCCCCCCGAAAAGGAAGGTGTCCTGCTGGACCACGCCGACCGCGCGCCGCAACGACGCCAGGGTCAGGGAGCGCACATCGCGGCCGTCCACGAGGACCTCGCCTTCCTCGATCTCGTAGAATCGCGGCACGAGGCTGCAGAGGGTCGTCTTGCCGGCGCCTGAGGGGCCGACTATGGCGACCGTCTCGCCCGCGGCGACGCGGAGATTGACCGCGTGGAGGACGCGCTCCTGCCCCTCGGCGTAGCGGAAGCCCACATTGCGGAATTCGATCTCGCCCTTCACGCCGTCCCCTGTGGCGTCTCCCAGGGATGCCGCGCCAGGCGCGTCGGCAACCTGGGGTTTACGGTCCATGACCTCGAGGAAGCGGCGGAAGCCCGCTGCGCCGTCCTGGTACATCTCGAAGAACCGCATGAGGACGGAGATGGGCTGGAGGAACTGGGTCACGAAAAGCGCGAAGGCGACATAGGACCCGAGGCTCACCTTCCCCGAGATGGTGAAGGCGCCGCCCGCGGCCAGGACCACGACCAAGGCGGTGTTCCCCAGGAGGCCAAGGCCCGAGTAGAAGAAGCCAAGGCGCCTCACGGTCTCCACCCTCGTCTGGCGGAAGTCCTCGTTGCCCTCCGCGAAGCGCTCGGTCTCGTAGAGTTCGTTCGTGAAGGACTTCACCACACGGATGCCCGATATGCTCTCCTCCACCACCTCGTTGATCGCCGCCTGCTTCTCACGGGACTTGCGGAAGGATTGAAGGAGCTTGGTGCGGTAGCGAAGGGCGTAAAACGCCATGAAAGGCAGGGCCGCGCAGGCGATGAGGGCCAGGCGCCACTCGATGGAGACCATGACGGCGAAGGCGCCAAGGATGCGCACCGTCGCTACGAGGAGGTCCTCGGGGGCGTGGTGGGAGATCTCCGCGAGCTCGAAGAGGTCGGAGACGATGCGCGACATGATCTGGCCGGTCTTGGTGTCGTCGAAGAACTTGTGGTCCAGTGTCTGGAGGTGGCCGAAGAGGTCGCGGCGCAGGTCGCGCTGGATGTTCACGCCAAGGACATGGCCCCAGTAGCCGACGATGAACTCGAACAAGGCCCGGAGGATGAAGAGGGCCATGAGCCCTGCGGCCATCCAGGTGAGCATCGTCCAGTCCTTGTCGGGCACGATGACGTCGATGACGGTCCGCGTGGCCGCGGGGAAGACCAGGTCGGCCGCGGCCAGGAAAAGGGCGCAGGACATGTCAAGGATGAAGAGCCCCCGGTAGGGCCTGTAGTAGCGCATGAATCGTTTGAGCATGGCGCCCATCGTAGCGGCGGAGGCGGATGAGGGCAAGGGCCGGGCCGATCGCAGGAAGGGCCAGGGCAGTGGAATTCCCCTTAGTGGCTTGCCTCCGCCCAGGTTCCGGTGCTATTCTTGACTCATCGAGGTGAATCATGAGTCAAGTTTCGATTCGCGACCTTTCCCCCGCCGTCGAAGCCCACTTGCGCGAAAGGGCAAGGATCGAGGGCCGCTCCCTAAGCAAGGTCGCCTCGGAACTCCTGGCGGAAGCCCTGGGCCTCGGGCAGGCTGGAAAAAAGCGCGACCTCTCACGTTTTGCCGCCACCTGGACCGCCGAGGAGGCTGCTGCCTTCGCCGCCACCCAAGATCAATTCTCTGCCATCGATGGAGAAGTGTGGAAATGAGGCTCGTCCTGGACACGAACGCGTACGTGGCGCTGAGGCGGGGCGAAGAGGGCATCCTCGACCTTGTCGAATCCGCTGACTTTCTCGGGCTGCCCCCAGTCGTGCTTGGCGAGCTGTATGCTGGATTCCTCATCGGGGACAGGGCGAGCAGGAACATACAGGAGCTGGAGGACTTCCTCGCGGAAGGCGGCATCGAGATCCTCGGGATGGGCCGGCGGGAAGCCGAGCGCTACGGCGCCTTGGTGAAGGCCCTCCGTGAGCTGGGAAAACCCATCCCCACCAACGACCTCTGGATCGCGGCCTGCACCCTCTGCTCCGACTCATGGCTCCTCACCGAAGATGCCCATTTCCGCTCGGTTCCCGGCCTTTTGCCCATCGGCTGGCGCAACATGGGCTCAAAAACCATGGCGAATCCCCCCGGGACACCCTATACTCTCCACTCATGAGCCATAGAAGCTGCATCGCCTTCGGGGCGGTCCTGGTCCTGTCCATCGCCGGCGTCCTTCCCCTGGCCGCGCAAGCCGATCCATTGTACGTCAACCTCAATGACTGGCCCCTCTACATCAAGACGGGCTTTGACCGCTCCGCGGTGAGCCAGGATCCCACGGGCCAAGCGGGCTGGAAAAGCCTTCCCCCCACCGGGAACAGCGGGCGCTACGCCCGACCCATCGAGCTCGACCTGGACGGCGTGCAGAAGCGGAAGGCCTTCTCGCTCAAACGCTTCCCCGAGATGGAATTCACCTACTCCATCCCCTTCGATTTCCCCGCGAGCTCCGCCCTCCTACTCCAAGGCGGGAAGGGCGAGGGAGGACCGGTGCCCGGCCTCCACTTCGCGGCCCTCGGCGACAACTGGGAGATATTCCTCAACGGCACGAGGGTCCGCTCCGAGCTCCACCTGGACGCCCAGGGCAAGATCGCGGGCCACCGGAGCGTCCGCGATGTGCGCTTCCCGATCGAGGGCTCGATCCTCAGGGCCGGGCGCAACATCCTCACGATCCGCATCATCGCCGATCCGACCTTCCCTCCCCAGGGCATGCACCAGGCCGAACCCTACTTCCTCGGGAGCTACGAGAACATCGAGAGGCGCAACGCCGAGCTTATCCCCGTCCTCCTGTGCGGCCTCTACCTCTTCATAGGCATTTACCACCTCTTCATGTACCTCGTGCGGCCGGCGGACCGCCACAACCTCTTCTACGGCCTCTTCTCCGTGGACCTCGCCCTCTACCTCTTCGTCCGCACCCACACGGCCTACCTCATCATCCCGGACAGCGACGCCATATTCCGCATCGAGCTCGCGAGCCTCTGCTTCATCCTCCCCTTCGTCGGCGCCTTCATCGAGACCCTCAACGACAACAAGGTCCTGAGGCGCACGATGGCCTATGGCGCCTTCAGCGCCGCGCTGGCCGTCCTCCAGGTCCTCATGCCCGTCTCCTTCTCCCATGACCTCCTCCGCCTCTGGCAGTTCACCGGACTTTTCGCGGCCGTATACTACTTCGGCTACGAGATACTCGGGCGCTTCCTCTCGGACGGATGGCGGCGCTGGAAGCGTGACCGGGACTCGGGCGGCAAAAGCGGCCTTGGCCTGGCCTACCTGAAGGCGCTGGCGAGGACGCCGATCGGCAACCTCCTCATCGGGGCAATCATCCTTTTCGCCACCGCGGTCTTCGACATCCTGGACGCCCTCTACTTCCAATGGGACCTCGTCCTCACGCAGTACGGGTTCTTCCTCTTCACGATGGGGACCGCCCTGATCCTGGCGAACCGCCTCGGCTTCCTCCACGAAAGACTGCGGGGCCTCAACGCGAACCTCGAGGACCGCATCGACCGCCTTGCCCAGGCGGGAAAAAGCCTTGCGGCGAGCGAGCGCAAGTACAAGAACCTCTTCCATGGAAGCACCGATCCCCTGGCCCTCCTGGATGGCCAGCTGCGGATCGTGGAGGGCAACCGCGCCGCGGTCAAGCTCTTCGAACTGGATCGCCCGGGCAAGGCAAGGCCGAGCCTGGAGAGCGCCCTCTACGTCGAGGAGCGGGAAGGGAGGGTCCAGGCCGACCGCGTCCATAGGGCGATCGAGGCGCAGCGCAAGGGAGCCGAGGTCGAGGAGATCCAGGTCAAGCTGAGGACGGCCCTTGGCGAGGCCAAGGCCTGCCGCCTCCGCCTCGAGCACATCGACTCACCCACGGGAGAGGGCACCTTGCTCCGGGTCCTGCCCGAGGCCACAGACGGCCTGGCGGGCTTCTTCGTGGAAGGGCGCGAGCGCTACGAGATAGAGAACACCCTCCAGGCGGCCGAGGACCTGTGCCGGAAATCCTGCGCCCGCCTCACCCGCTACCTCCCGGAGGAGGACGCCGGTTTCATCGAGATTTGCCTCCGCGAGATGGTGATCAACGCCATCGAGCACGGCAACCTCGAAATCACCTTCGACGAGAAGTCCGCAAGCCAGAAGAATGGCCGATATTTCGACTTCCTCCAGAAACGTCGGCTCGAACCCGCCTACAGGCAGAGGCGGGTCGTGCTTGAATACTCCATATCGGCCGAACGCGCCACCTTCCGCGTGACCGACGAAGGCCGGGGCTTCGACCACCGCGCCTACATCACCGAAGGCGCGGAACCTTCCCCTGAGCTGCTGGAGCATGGCCGGGGCCTTTTCATGACCCTTGGAGCCTTCGACCGCGTCGCCTACAATGAAAAGGGGAACCAGGTCACCCTCGTGAAATACTGCCGGAAATGACCAGGCATCTTGGAGGCATCATGTCCCGGAGAACTCCGTCAAGCGGCACGAAGAGGCTCATCGCCCTCGCGGCCTTGGCCTGCCTGGCAGCGATTGCCGGGGCGGGCTTCCTTTTTGCCGCAGGTTCCGGCTCAGGCGAGGCGCCTGTGGGAATACCCTCCCGCTTCATCGCCAAAGTGCCCGGAACCTCAGGATGGAAGTGGGTCGGTGGCGATAGGGAATCCCCTTTCATGCACCCCGGACTTGATTGCATTGGCTGCCATGCCAGGGGGGAAGGTCCTCGATTCTTCGCAGCTGGTACGGTTTACCAGAAAATGAACGAAAATAATGACATCCTTGGGGTTCCCGGGCTTGTTGTCGCGCTCACCGACGCCAATGGAAGCGTGCAAAAGTTGGAAACCAACGCCGCAGGCAACTTTTCGCTGCGTGACCGCGGCTCGGCGATGGTCTTCCCGCTCTCGGCCAAAGTGGTCTGGAACGGCAAGGAACGTGCCATGGGCAGCCCCCTGACGGTCGCCAATTGCATGCTCTGCCACACGGCCGCGGGTACCGGAGGCGCCCCCGGCAGGATCATCGTGCCTTGAGCTAAATGCCAGGAGGCAGGCCCGCCACTTTGGCATGGTGGCCTATCTCCTTGGAAAAATTGCGCTTTTTTTCCCCCATCCGCCTGCTTGCCTCACAAAATTTTTGCGCTATACTATGCGTGGGGAGTAAACTTCAACGCACCAACTCTCCCGGCCTCATACCGGATTTACACAACTGCTGATACGACTTGGCGTGGGAGGTTTTCATGGCCAAAGCCCGACATCCCTGGAAATTGGGGATTCTTGTTATTCTTGTCGTCCTGCTTTCAGCCGGACTGACAGGATGCGATACGATCATGGGGCTATTGGGAGCCCCAACCGCCACCGCCGGAGCCGCCCAAGCGGTCGGCGTCGGCGAGAAGGTCTCGTTGGACGCAAGCTCCAGCACAGGCAAGAACAACACCTATGCGTGGACGCTCACCGTGCCTGACGGTTCGGTAACGGCCAAGCTCAGCATCTCCACCGGCGCGAAAGTCTCCTTCACCCCCGATATCCAGGGTGAATACACGATTTCCCTGACCGCCACGAACAGCTTGGGCACGTCCACGGTGTCAATCGTCGTGACCGCCTCCATGCCGGACGGCTTCTATGCGGCGCCTGCCGATCTCGCGGTCAGCATCGCCAGCGGAAAAGTCACCCTCACCTGGACGGCAGCCGCCGACGGACTCGGCATCCCGCCGGACAGCTACAAGGTCTACCAGGCCACGACGGCGACGGGTACCTATAGCTCGGTGACGACCCTGGACAGCGATGCCACCGACACCAGCTTTGTCCGCAGCATCGGTGCCACCGCCACCTACTACTTCAAGGTCAAGGGCATCTATGGCACGATCGAAGGCGACCTGAGCCCCTATATCAAGGCCACCGGCACCACCTTCACGGTCACTGCCCCGGCCGGCTTTGCCGCGGGGACGACGACCTGGAACAAGGTCCCCCTCACCTGGACCGCCGCGACGGGAGCAGCCGGATATGACATCCAGCGCGCCTCCACTACGGGCGGCACCTACAGCAGCGTAGCCACCGGCCTCACCGGGACTTCCTACGATGACGCTACGGGGCTCACTGCCCTCACCGACTACTATTACCAGATCAGGTCGACGGCCTCGGGCACGACGAGCTCCTGGTCCACGGAAATCTCCGCCAAGACCGCCGCCCAGCCGACCGCCACCGCAGTCCCGGGAACCCCCACCGGACTGACAGCACCGACCTCAAGCACCACGAGCAACACGCTCACGGTCAACTGGACCGCCGCGGATGCCACGGCCCTCTGGTATGACGTGGCGATGAGCCAGGACACTGGCCTCACCTGGACCACGATCTCCACCCAGACCGACCCGGGCACTGCGGTCTCCTTCGTGGCCAAGAACCTCCTTGCCAGCATGAGCTACACCTTCAGGGTCCGTGGCCATAACTCCAAGGGAGACGGCGCCTGGTCCACAACGGTCACCGGCATGACGAAGGCCGCCACGGCGGTCACCACCGTGCCTTCCACCGCACCCTATCTCCAGCCCGGCACGATCACCCAGAGCTCCATCCAGGTAAAGTGGTTCGGCCTCTCGGACGCCACCAGCTACCAGGTGCAGTACATGGGCGGAAGCCAGATCACCTGGGCCGATGTCGCGGGCGTCACCGATACAACCTACCTCTCCGCGGTCCAGACCGGCCTCGTGGCCTCGACGACCTACAGCTTCCAGATACGCGCCAAGAACGCCACCGGCAACGGTCCTTGGACCACGACGCCCTCCTCGTACATGACTTCGGCCTCCGTCGCTGGCCTCACGGCTCCCACGGGCACCATCTACGTGTACTTTGACAGTGCGACCTCGAGTTCCTTCCGTGCGGCCTGGTACAGCGTGACCAACGCAAGTTACTATGTCGCCTACCTGAGCGCCACCGACCCCGCGGTCACGACCTGGACCAGCAGCCAGACGGTCAGCAGCACCGAGGCGACCTTCTCCGGATTGACGGCCAACACCATGTATTATGTCAAGGTTGTCGCTTGGAACGGCGCGGGAAGCCTCTTCGGCAGCCCGAGCTCCACGTGGACAAGCGCCACCTCCACCCAGAACCTGCCGCCTACCCAGCCCTCGGGAGTCAATGCGAGCAACCAGACGATGAATGGCATCAACTATGCCAACATCAGCTGGAGCCCCTCCTACGGATGGAACGGCACGATGGGCAACTACTACACCATCTACCGGAAGGGACCCTATGACTATGGAGTCTGGCAGTGGGCAGGACAGGTCGACCAGTACACCACCTGGTTCACCGATTACAACAACTACTTCTCTCCCGGGATGTCCTATTCCTACATGGTCAAGGCAGTCAACGTCTTCACAGGCGGAGTGACGCTGACGAGCGCGGCCTCCAGCACCGTGGTTTACATCTCGCCCAACGGCATCGCCCCCGTCGCCTACACCTACTTCTCCAGCTACGATTCCTCGGTAGAGGTCTACTGGGACTACAATTCCCAGGTGAACTACTACACGGTGGAATACTCGGCGGACAACCAGGTAACCTGGCAGACCTACAGCTACAGCGTCTATTCGACCTACATCTGGCTCTACCCCACGAGCATGCAGGCGCTGAGCGGAGGTGCGACCAACTACTATGTCAGGGTGACCGCCTGGGACTACAACTACAATTCCGGAAGCACGGTGGTCTATTTCACCCCGGTTTCGTCGCAGACCACAACGACCGTGAACATCAAAGTACAGTAAGGGAGGGATCAATGATGAAGAAACCTTATATCAGCGTCGCGGTCATTGCCTCTCTCGTCGCGCTCGGGCTGATGCTGGCCTCCTGTGGCCAGGTCGCGGCCCCTGCCGCGACGGCCAAGACAATACCGGTCAATCTCAGCTTCCCGTCCATCAACCCGGGACTTGCCACCGCCCTGTCCAACCTGAGCGCCGGCGCCACCAAGACCTCCTCTAGCAAGGCCATGATGCTCCTGGACCGCTATAGCATCACGGTCAATGACACCACGACCGGCGTATGGACCTATCCTGCCGATGTGACGGTCGCCAGCCCGAGCCCGGGCGGCGGGAACAGCACGCTGACAACTGTCAGCCTCGTCGCGGGTGACAGCTACACCATCACGGTAAATGGCTACAACACCGGATTGTCGAGCTGGAGCTACGCGGTCTCGGGGAGTTCGAGCTTCACCATCCCCGCAGGCAGCATGAGCTATGACGTGTACATAACCTTGGCGCCCTACAACGCCATCTATACGAACGCCTATTCCAACTCGAACATCGGCGAGGATTACTGGTACCGTGGATCCGATTATTTGGCGGACGGCTATAGGCTACGCACCTCGAGCTATACGGGCTATGGAAGCAGCGGAACCTTCACCGTGATCGGTGGCGAGCGCTGGTATCACCTGGCCGTTCCTTATGGAAACACGGTCACCTTCAGCATCGATCCGCAGGCCTATGGATATAACGATCCCAACGCCTACGTCTTTGCCGGGCTCTTCGACGAGAACGGCGGCCAGCTTGGCGGCTACGCCTTGAGCCCCACATTCACGGGCTCGGGATTGTCATCGAAGGTGACGATCTCCACAGGATTGACGCCAGGAAAGGCCGTCTATCTCGGATACATCCTCATCGAAGGCAATGGCGTACCTATAGGCGGATCCTCCTACGATTCCGTCGTGGTCAACTGCGATACGCAAGCACTAACCGATGACAGCTTCGAGTACAACTACGGCTCGGAGAACGATGACATCAACAACCCCTCCTATGCCGGCGACCTGTCCCCCACCTCGCCACTCGTCATCGATGCCAAGGCCTATGACCCTGACTGGTATT
Organism: Spirochaetaceae bacterium; assembly: GCA_025358255.1. GTDB lineage: Bacteria > Spirochaetota > Spirochaetia > Treponematales > Rectinemataceae > JANYKC01. The sequence continues at coordinate 42,201 of JANYKC010000034.1, read as the reverse complement.
ACTTCTATGTGTCCACTGGCGCGAACTACACGTTCAACTTCACTGAAGTCGACTTCATCGCGTCCGGCGAGATTGGAGTAGTCGACTACTACAACAACATCCAGCAGGACAGCAGCTCTTTCTGGGTCAACCAATCCGGAACCATAGGCGGCTCCAAGTACTTCACTACCTATCTGTACCCGGGGTATTACAAGGTTGGCGTCGATGTCATGGGAAACAACGCCGCGATGTACTTCCCGCAGGTGGGCGGAACCTACAACCTGGCGATCAGTTTAAGCAACTGACGAAGCCCGCGAACGGCAAGGCCCGCTCCCGAAAGGGGGCGGGCTTTTTCATGCTCGAGTCCGTCCGGCCATTCCCGCATTCGGATGACCGCGCCAACTGATCCGGCAATCGGCTCATGGCCAAGTCAAGAAAAAAGACAGCCCTTGTCGCGGGCTGCCTTTTTCGAAGTGAGCTATCTGCCCTTGGGTCCTAGCTCACTCCAGGATCGTCCACTGCAAGGGGTATCTCAGGTCCTGCCCGGTCTGGAAGAGCATGATCTCCAGGTCTCCGCTGCCGCCCGCGGTGAAGTTGTACATCGTGATGCCGGAATTGGTCTGCCGCTTGATGATGGTGGTATAGCCTGAAAAATCGCCTGCAAGGAGGGAAAACCCGGCATTCCTCATCTCGGTGTTCCCCTCCACCGATTCGATGACGTTGCCGTACCTGTCCAGACTGCGATAAGCAATGAGGACCCTGCTGGCGGTATTGTAGGAAAGGGTGAAATTGGAGTCATCAAAGGAACATCGAATCTTTCTAACCTGACCCTGGGCGCCAAGAGGAAAAGCGGCCAAGACCAACATCACCGTCATCATCCACGGGAACATGGGCTTTTTCGTAATGGGCTCCTTCACTTTTGCTTAACTATCCAATCCTTTGAAAGCTTGCGCTAGCCCCCAGGGTTATAAAATCGCTCTATGGGAACGCAAAAGCCTAAATTGGATGGTGGCTGGGCGCAAGGGGCAAAAGGCGTCCCCGGCGATAGTGAATCCCCGAAAAGGTTTTCGGAAACGCACAGGGCAAGGCCGGATTGCCTTTACTTCGCCACCGGCATCAAATCATCGGCAGGGGCAGGTTATCAAGCAACATCATTTTCCGTGACCTGCCATCCTGCCGATCATCCTCCTCCTCCCCGGCTTCCTTGCGCTGGTCGCCGCCGGGATTGAGCGCCTCTTTTCAGCCCTCCAGGGTGTTGCCATATTCTGCCTTTCCCTGTCCATCGATGCGGTCATCATGGCCCTGGCCCACCGTGGCGCGGATAGGCGCGCCGGGAAAAAACCGCCTCCCGGGAGAGCTCGCCCCGGAAGTGAACCGTACCCTCCTCCTCAACGAGGACGAGGGCCGGCTTTTTCCCCACGATGCCCAATAACTTTTCAGGATCCTCGAGAACGTGAACCTCGGCCCTGTCCTCGCTTTCGATGAAAGGAGGCAATTGGTCATTGTCGCATCACGGGGCTCCAGCGAGGATTTCGTGCGGCAATTCCACCTGTCCCTTTAGGATTCGTTCCAGCACCGCCAATCGGGAGGGAAGATCAGCGAAGCTGATGACCATCAACGTGGATTCCGTGCGCGCCGGGCGCTCGAGGGAGACTTTCGTCCCCGGCGTCCTTGCCCAGGAAGCGCGCAGGCACTGGCTTGAAATGGTCGCCTGCGCCGAGCCCTATGACTTGGCCAGCCCCGGCATCGGAAAAGCCTCCTGCGTAGATGGAAGCCTTGTCTCGCGAATCTTAGGCTATCCTTTCCCGCTGGCGAGGGACAGGAAGCAGCGTTCCAAGTGCGGTTGCGCGGCCGGGATCGACATACTGACCCGGCAACATAACATCGGGTGCTCTCCCATGAGTCTGGCCCGTCGCTGGGATGCTCCTGCGGCATTGACGCCAGGTCCAGCCAAAGCTAGCATCCGACCCTAGAGGAGGAATAAATGCATTATTCTTTTTACGGGATGCTTGGCCGAAAAGCGGTCCTCCTGATTCTCCTCTTTCTCCATTTTTCCGCCTCCGCGGCATTCGCCGCCGGTCCGGCAGCTCTTCCCGCCACGAACGCGACTCCCGCCACGAACGCGACTCCCGCCGCGAACGCGACTCCTGTCGCGAACGCGACTACTGTCGCGAACGCGACTACTGTCGCGAAGTCCCATCTCTCGGTATTTCCCGTCAGGAACGAAACCGGTGTGGCGACCGCGGACGCCGCATGCGCGGCAGCGACCCAGACCCTCCTCCTCACCCTGCGCCAGCTTGCCCTCTACGAACTCGTGCCGCCAGATGGTTCCGCGATCGGACGGGACCTTGACGCCTTGCGGGCATGGGCTGAATCCCACAATGCCGACTATGTCATGTTCGGGGAGATCCGCGGCGGCCGGGCGGGAAGCCTAGTCTGCGGGCTCTCCCTCTTCGACCGGGCAAAGGGCCGGATCTCCATAGCCCGGCAATCCGAGGAAGTGCGTCCACTCGAGGTATTCGACGCTTCCGACGAGCTCATCGCCACGGTGCTCAATGAGGCCACGGGGAGGCATATCGGTTTCGGCCGCCTGGTCTTCCGGGCGGGCGGGGAAAAGGGCAGCTACCGCGTCCTCCTCGACGGCGTGGAGGCCGGCACCGACATCGCGTCGCTCGACATGGTCCTCAACGGCAGCCACACCGTCACGGTCTCGCAGCGCCGCCTCTTGGGCGAGCTGGAGCTCGCCCACCAAAAAATCGCAATAACGGAAGGGGAAGTCGTGCAGGTCTCCTTTGCCGTGCCCGCCCTCACCGAGATGGAAAGGCTCCGCCTGGAAGGCGTCGAGGCGGAAGTGCGCTCATCATGGGAGAGCCCCGAGGCGATGAAGGCGACCGACGCGTACGTCGAGGACTACCTGGCGATGACCCGGGACACGAGCTGGAGCGCCGCCGTCCTTGCCTACCAAAATCGCGCCCGGCAGCTTTCGGGCGAATGGGCGGTCATGCGCAACCGCCTCGAGATCATGGCGGGGGCCTGGGCGCCCTCCTCGGAGCTGCTCGACCCAAGCCTGGCCGCCTGGCTGACCGCCCGGAACTTCCCCGATCCAGAGGCCATACGTTCGGCGACCAAGGGCAACGCCGAGCTGCTCGCGACCCTCCTCGAGCTCCGAGCGGCCAACCAGCTCGCGGCGGGCCGCCTCGAGGAGGCCATGGCCTCCCTGGAGAGCATCCTGGACTTCTCCCGATACCTCCCACAGGAGTCCCCGGCGCGTTACGCCTCAGCCGTCTCCGCGCTCAGGGAGATCGCCACGGTGGGGAAAGACGGCCCGGCGAAAGCCGCCGCCATCTTCGGAAAGAGGATGGAGGCGGCGGCGACTTTCTACCAATTACGACAATCTGGAGGGGAAGGCATAATCCTCCTGCCGTCGGACCCGGCTGCCTTGGTCAGCCTCGCCCCCGACCCTGCAGGGCTTGCCGCCGGCGGCGCAAGCCCTGGCGCCGGCGGCAAGGCCACGGTGGGGCCACGAAGGCTCCCCGCTCTTGTGGGGGAAGCGAGGCTCAACGTGGAGGGCGGCGGGGGCGGCGGGGGCGGCAGCGAAAGGAAGTTATCCCTGCCCAAAGGCGCAAGGATAGTCTACCTCAGGCTCGGCCTCCCGGCCTTCGAATTGAAGTCCAAGGAAGGAGCCGGCATTCCCCCGGACAAGGCGCGGCTGGCCATAACGAGCGATCCACCAGGCATGCAGGTCTACCTCGACGACAATCCCGATTTCCTTGTCACGCCCATCGACATCGCCCTCGCCCCGGGAGCCCACCGTTTCAAGACGGCGCGGACCAGCATCAACGACCGCTATTTCAAGGAGAGCGACACCCAGTGGGTGAACCTTGCGCCAGGAAGCGCCGCGAGCATCCCGCTCAACCTCGTCAAGGAAATGAGCACCCTCTTCATCAACCTGGTCCCCGAAGGCTACCGGGTCTTTGTACGGGACGAAGAAGTCGGCACGACACCGCTGGCAGGGTTCGAGGTCCAATCGGGCCTCATGCAGCTCCGCTTCGAGCGGGACGGCGGGAAACCCTTCCTGACTTCCGTCTTCGTCATGCCCGGCGATGATGCCTCCTACTCCTGGGGACAGATGGCGGACAGCGCTTTCGTCCTCCCGAGAAGGACCATCAAGCTTGATGGCAAGACCGATTCATGGGAAGGCATCAACCCTATCTGCGAGACCAAGCTCAGCAGTTTCCTGGCCGAGGACAGATACGGCATCAAGACCGTGTACATGTGCAAGGACGACAGATTCCTGTACTGGCGGATGGATTTCAACGGGAAGAATCCATTGCGGAGCATCCCCAAGGGAATAACTGACCGCATCCAATCGTCCCTTCTCCTCGATGTGGGTGGAGGCGGGGAGATCCACGCGAACCTCTCCTACGGAGTCGCGAAAAACCTGACGGAATTCAAGATCGGCATCGCGGCGAAAAGCCCTGAATGGATCGACCTGGCGGTCGGGCGGACGGCTTTCAAGATCGCGGAGTCCATGTACGTGGTAGCCCTTCCCCTGTCGGGGGTTTCGGAATACCTTACCGGCGTGCAGAGGCTCCGCCTGGCCCTGGCGAAGATCGAAAACTCCCTCTGGGTCACCAGCGCCTACACGCCCTACGTCTACGTGGATTTCTCGAAGTAGGGCGGCCACCATCGCGCTACGCGCGTCGCTACGCGCGTCCGTGGCGGCGGCGGCCTCCGGGTCCGCCGCCTACCTGGCCGACAGGGCCTCTCCCATCTCGACTCCGGCCATCATGAAGCCGATCTGCTCCACGCTCGCCTGGCCCCGGTCGAGGATGCCCATGATCCTGCCCTCGTACATGATGGCGATGCGGTCGGAGAGTCCCATGATCTCGTCCAGGTCCTCGGAGACGAGGAGGATGCCGGTGCCTGCCTCGCGCTGCTCGAGGAGGCGCTGGTGGATGTACTCGCTCGCGCCGATGTCCACGCCGCGGGTCGGCTGGGCGGCGACGAGGAATCCGGGCTTCCTTGAAAGCTCCCGCGCCATGATGAGTTTTTGGATGTTGCCGCCTGATAGGTTCTTGATCGGCGTGTCCAGGCTCGGCGTCTTGACGGCGAAGTCGTGGACAAGGGCCTCCGCGTGGGAGCGCATCTTCGCGAAATCGAGGAAGATGCCATGCCGGAACTCCGGGGACTCGTGGTCGTGGAGGAAGACGTTCTCCTGCACGCTGAATTCCCGTATCGCGCCGTCCCGCATCCGCTCTTCCGGTATGTAGGCCATCCCTGCGTCCACCCTCTCATTGAGGGTACAATGGGAGATGTCCCGCCCCTTGTAGAGGACCTTGCCGCCCGAGGACTTGCGCATGCCGGCCAGGCATTCGTCCAATTCGCGCTGTCCGTTGCCCGAGACGCCAGCGAGGCCCAGTATCTCGCCCGAACGGACGGCGAAGCTCACTCCGCACAGGGCCTCCATGCCGCGGTCGCCCATCGCGTGCAGGTCCTCGACCCGAAGCAGCTCGACGCCGGCCTCGCGCGGGCGGGGGTCGAGGGCCTTTATCTCGCGGCCCACCATCATGCCCACGAGCTCGGAGCGGCTCACGTCCTTGGCGGCCCGCGTGCCGATGACCTTGCCGTCCCGCAGCACCGTGATCCGGTCGCTGATGGCGAGGACCTCGTTGAGCTTGTGGGAGATGAAGATGAGGGAATGGCCTTCGGCCACCATGCGCCGGAAGGTCTTGAAGAGGTCCTCGACCTCCTGGGGGGTGAGGACGGCGGTGGGCTCGTCGAGGATGATGAGGCCTGCGCCGCGGTAGAGGGCCTTGAGGATCTCGATGCGCTGCTGCTCGCCGACCGAGAGCTGCCAGACAAAGGCCTCAGGGTCCACCTTGAGGCCGTACTCCTCGGCCAGCTCGATGATGCGCGCGGTCACGACCTTGAGGTCGAGCAGCGGTCCGCGGGACGAGGCCTGGCCAAGGGCCACGTTCTGCGCGACCGTCAGCGTCGGGACAAGCATGAAATGCTGGTGGATCATGCCGATGCCGGCACTGATCGCGTCAGCGGGGGAGCGGAATGAGGTGGGCACGCCGTCGATGATGATCTCGCCTTCGTCGGGTCGGTACATGCCATAGAGCTGGCGCATGAGGGTGGACTTGCCCGCCCCGTTCTCGCCGAGGAGGGCGTGCACCTCGCCCGGGTCCACATCGAAGCAGACCTGGGAGTTGGCCCGCACGCCAGGGAAGCACTTCACGATGTTGCGCATCTCGACGCGCCCGGTCTTGCGTTTCAGGACTTCCTGCGCAGTCTTGCTCATGCCATCCGCTCCACTTGTCTTCGACAGACGATCATTTGGATTCTCTCACCATTGACTGCGGGATCCAAGGGCCTTTCTTTCTGGCGGTTCAATCCGCCTCGATTGGCAGTGCCCTTGGTCGGGCCTTTCGGAAGAGGGGGCCCGGGGGAGAAACCCTTTCACTCGAAATGAAAGGGTTTCGTCCCCGGACGATTATGGCTGGACCTTGATGCTGCCGTTGGCGATGGATTTGATGGTCGCGTCGGCGGCGGTCTTGATGGCCGCGGGGAGGGCGTAGCCGGGGTTGTAGGCGATCTTGAGGCCGCCGTTCGCGAGGGTGAGGACGTAGGTCGACCCACCGAGGCTGCCGGCCTTGCGCTTGGCGATGATCTCCTTGAGCATGGCCGTCCAGTCATAGACCTGGCTCGCGACGACGAGGGCGGGGGCGAGGCTGGTCTGCTCGAACTGGGTGCCGAACCAGAGGATGCCGCCCTTGTCCTTGGCCGCCCCGATGGAGCCGACGACGGACTGGGAGGAACCGGTGAGGCTATCGGCGCCGTTGGCGATGTGGGTCTTGGCGGCCGCGGACATGAGGGCCACGTCGGAGAAGGAGCCGGTCCAGGTCTCGGAGACCGTGATCGACTTGTCCGCGTACTGGATGCCCTGGAGGAAGCCGTCGACATAGGTCTTGGCGTCGCCTACCTTGACGGGACCGGTCACGCCGACTTTTTTGCTCTTGGTGAGCTTGGCGGCGAGGAAGCCGTTGACGAATCCGCCCTGCTCGGCGGCGGCGGTGTAGGCGTAGACATTGGACAGGCCGAAGGTGTTGACGTCGGTGCCCCAGGCGAAGGTCACCTTGGGGAAGTCCTTGGCCACTTCCTGGACGGAGGAGCCGTACTGGGATCCATGGGCGATGACGACATCGAAGCCCTGGCTGGCGTAGTCGCGGATGGCGGCCGCGGCGTCGGGCACGTTGAACATGTTGTCCGTGTGCTTGAGGACGAGGGCGGACTCGCCGCCCATGTCTTTCTGCACGGAGAGGAGGGCGCTGTACATGGACTGGCTGAAGGCCAGGTCCGTGGTGGCGCTCGGCATGATGACGGCGATGCGGATGGGCGCGGCCACCGCGGCCGCGGCGAACAGGACTGCGATGAGGGCGATTGCGGTCAATCTTCTCGACTTCATGATGCCTCCGGAAATTCCAGGCGATATCGCCATGCGTCGGCACGGCGTTTAGGAAACTGTTTCGCTTTAGCTCTCCCCTCGTTCAAAGGGCTTGTTGAGGGCCGCCGGCTGGCGGACGCGGTTCACGGTCACGCACAGGGCGACGATGGTGAGGAGATAGGGCAGCATGACGGCCACGCCCGAGGGGATGTTCACGCCAAGGACCTGCATCCAGAGCTGGAAGGAATTCACCACGCTGAAGAGGAGGGCGCCGCCCAGGACGCCCACGGGGCTCCAGCCGCCGAAATAGACGAGGGCGACGGCGATGAAGCCCATCCCCGCGGTGAGGTTGTCCTGGAAGAGGTTGGTCAGCGATATCGAGAGGGAGGCGCCGGCTAGGCCCGCCAGGACTGCGCCGATGCAGACGCTCACGTAGCGGATCCGGTCAACGTTGATGCCCAGGGAGTCGGCCGCCGCGGGATTCTGCCCCACCGACTTGACCTTGAGGCCGAAGGTGGTCTTCTCGAGGACAAACCAGGCGATCGGCACGAGGAGGAAGGCCGCGTAGACCAGGATGTTGTTGCGGAAGAGTATGGGACCGAGGAAGGGGATGGCCGAGAGGAGGGGAAGCTCCACGGGCTTGAAACCCTCGATCGTCTTGACGGTGCCGATCATCACCTTGAACAGGAGGCTCGAGAGGCCCAGTCCCAGCATGTAGAGGCCGATGCCGCTCACGCCCTGCTCCGCCTTGAGGCTCACGCTCACGAAGGACATGAGGAGGCCCATGAGGAGGCCCACCACCGCCGCCGCCAGGAGGCCGAGCCAGAGGTTGCCGGTGACGAGGGCCACATAGAAGGCCGCGAAGGCGGAGAGGAGCATGATGCCGTCCACGCCGAGGTTCACGACGCCCGCGGTCTGGGCGAAGACCTCTCCGATGGCCGCGTAGAGGTAGGGCGTGGCCAGCGCGATCATGGTGTTGAGGATCCCGGAGATCACGTTGAGGGAGAATATGTTCTTCATGTCAGGACTGCCCTCCCCTGGCGGCGGAGATGCGCCGCTTGGCAGCCCAGCGCCGGGACCAGATGGCCGCGCCGGAGACGAAGAGGACGATGAGGCCGAGTATGGCGGTCACGAGGGCGGAGGGGACCTGGACCGCGCGCTGCATGCGGTCGGCCCCCACGAGGAGGCCGCCGAAAAGGACCGAGGCGGGGATGAGGCCGAGGGGATGGAGGCCGCCCAGGAGGGCCGCCACGATGCCGGTGAAGCCGTAGCCGCTCGTGAGGCCGGGCATGAGGCGATGCTGGACACCGATGACCTCGATGACTCCCGCCAGGCCGGCCAGGCCGCCCGCCAGGGTGAGGGAGAGGGCTTCGTAGAAAGGCACCCTGATGCCCGAATAGCGCGACGCGTCGGGGTTGAGGCCCACCGCGCGTATGTTGTAACCGATCGTCGTCCGCCAGAGGAAGATGTACACGAGGACGGCCATGGCGAGGGCGATGAGGGCTCCCGTGTGGAGGAGGGTCGGCGGCGACAGCCTGATGAGCCAGGACTGTGGGGGAAGCTGGGCCGTCTGGGCCAGGAAGGTTCCCCTGGCCACGCCCTCGGGATCCATGAGGACACCCTGGAGGACGATGTTGAGGAGCTGGACGGCGATCGCGTTCATCATGATCGTGGAGAGGATCTCATTGACGCGCAGCCTCGCCTTGAGGATGCCGGGAATGAAGCCCCAGAGGGCACCCGCCGCGAAGCCGCCCAGGCAGGAGAAGGGGACCAGGGCCCAGCCGGGCAAGGAGCTGAAGGCCAGGGGTATCCAGGCGCCCGCGATGGCCCCGGCGATGATCTGTCCCTCTCCCCCGATGTTGATGACATTGGCCCGGAAGGCGATGCAGATACCCGCTCCCACGAGGAGGAGGGGGGTCGCCTTCACGAGGGTCATCATGAACCCGTATTTCGTACCAATTGCCCCATTGACCAGGGCGCCATAGGCGGTCAGGGGGTTGACCTTGAGGAGGAGGAGGAATACCGCCCCGACAAGCAGGGCGACGACGACTCCCGCGAGGGGAAGGAGGCCATTCAGAACCACCTTGCTCCAATCGAAGCCGCCGCGTTCGAGTTTCCTGTCCAGGGGGGATGCTGTCTCGGGTGGCACGCTCACTTCCTTCCGTGCGGGGCTGGCTGCCGGCGGGAAGCCGGTTCGAAGCAGGGCCAAGGGCCTTCCAAGTATATTGCCTGTCCACGGCATGTCAAGGCGAAATGGCCGGGCGCGACATGGCCGACGCGCCGGCGCGTCGAGGCCATGCCCGGTTCACTCTCGCCGGTAGGGCGTGCCGGCCAAAGGAAGGGCCTGCCTGAGCACTCCGTCCGCGGCGAAATACGCGCCGGCGACGGCCGCCGCGGTGGGGATGGTGCTGATCTCGCCTATGCCCTTGGCCCCGTAGGCCGCTCCCGTGACACCGCCATCCATGGCGTCTCCCTTCCCTTTTTTGCGCACCATCAGGGTATGGATGGCGGGAACATCGGGAGCCCGGAGGAGGCCGAGGCGGGCGAACTTCGCGGGTGGCACGCAGCCGACAAGGGGCAGGTCCTCGGTGAGGGCATAGCCCAGGCCCATGACCACTCCGCCTTCCACCTGCCCCTGGAAGGCGAGCGGATTCACGACGAGGCCTGAATCGTGGGCAGCCACCACGCGGGACAGGCGCAGGTCCGCGGACAGCTCGACGAGGTGGCATGCATAGCTGTAGGCGACATGGCGCACCGGGTTTTTGTCCGCCGAATCAAAAGCCTCGGTCGGCGCGGCGTACTCGGCGAAAAACTCGCGGCCACAGAGGGCCGCAAGGAGCGCGTCCCCCCGGGAGGCGGCGTCCCCCCGGGACGCGACGTCACCCCGGGACGCGACGTCCCCCCGGGACGCGACGTCCCCCCGGGATGCGGCGTCCCCCCGGGACGCGACGTCACCGCGGGAGGCGGCGGCCCCCAGGGCCGCGGCGTCTACGGCGGACTGGCAAGCCTGCCTGCATGCCTCGCCCGTGATGAGGGTCTGGCGCGAGGCTGTCGTCGTGCCCGAATCGGGCGTGAGGAGGGTGTCGGGTTGGGGCACGCAGATCCTCGAGGCGTCGAGGCCGAGGGTGGTCGAGGCTATCTGGGTGAGAATGGTCTGGAGCCCCTGGCCGATGCAGGCAGCCCCCGTGAGGACCTCGACACCGCCTGAATGGATACGCAGCCGACAGCGGCCCACGTCCGGATGACCGACTCCCAGACCCACGTTCTTGAAGCCGCAGGCTATGCCGACCTTTCCTTTCGCATTCTCGAAATCCGCCTTGACGGCCAGGAGGCATTCCTCGAGGGCGGCGTCCGGGCCGGCGAGCTGTCCGTTGGGCAGCTCCTTGCCAGGACGGATGGCGTTCCGGTAGCGCATCTCCCAGGTTGAGATCCCCAGCTTGGCTGCCAGGAGGTTCATCGCGCTCTCCAGGGCAAAGGTCACCTGGGGAACGCCGAAGCCCCGGAAGGCTCCGGCGGGCGGGTTGTTCGTGAAGACAGCCACTCCCTCGATATCCACGTCATGGTAATCGTAGGGACCTCCCATGTGGATGACTGCGCGCTGGAGGACGGGCACGCCGAGGGAGGCATAAGCCCCTGTATCGGCCACTATGCTGGCCTTGAGTCCGGTGAGCTTGCCTGCCTCGTCGCAGCCCAGGCTGAGGCTGATGGACATGGGATGGCGCTTCACATGGACGCGGGTGCTCTCGAACCTCGAGAGGGTGAGCTTCACCGGCCGCCCCGCAAGCCAGGCCAGGAGGGCCGCATGATGCTGGACCGACTGGTCTTCCTTGCCGCCAAAGGCTCCTCCCACATAGGCTGCCGCGACACGCACCCTATCCTCGCCGATGCCCAGGGTACCCGCCACATATTTCCTTCCCATGTAGACATTCTGCTCCCCTGTCCTCACCACGACGATGCCATCCTTGTCAGGGGGGAAGGCCAGGGCGCTCTCCGGCTCAAGAAAGGCGTGATCCGTGAACGGTGTCTCGAAGCTTTGGGTAACGACAAAGGCGGAGGTGGATAGGCGGCTTTCGGCATCGCCCCTCTTGAGGCGTATCCGGGAGAGGACATTGCCGCCTTCGTGGACCTGCGGGGCTCCGGCGGCAAGGGCTTCCCTGGGCGAGGCGACGGGCTCGAGGATCTCGTATTCCGCCTTGATCGCGGCTATCGCCGCGGAGGCGACCATGCGGGACTCCGCCGCGACCAGGGCGATGGCGTCCCCTATATAGTGGCTTTCTTCGCCAACCGCCAGGAGGGTCGGCCAATCGGCGGCGATGTGACCGGTGAAACGGGCCCCGGGGATATCCCGCCAGGTGGCCACGGCTGCGACTCCGGGCATTGCCTTGGCGGCGGAGACGTCGAGGGAAAGAAGCCTTGCGCGAGGATGGGCTGTGCGGAGGACGGCGCCGTGGAGCATGCCATCCGCCTTGAGGTCATCCACATAGACCGCCCTGCCCTTGGCTTTTTGCAAGGCATCGACCCGGATGAGGCTCGACCCGATGCCGTCGGAGCCAGGGGTATGGCCAGGAGCGGCGATGGCGCCGTCCGTCCCGCGGGCGCCGCCGGCAAGGCGGGCGAGGGCTTGCCTGCGGCCAGCGGCCGCGAGCCCAACCGCCTCGACGATCTTGGTATAGCCGGTGCACCTGCAGATATTGGCGCGGAGGGCAAGCCGGATGGCCGCCTCGTCAGGGGCGCTTTCGCGATCCAGGAGGATCTTGGCGGCGAGGATCATCCCGGGTGTGCAGAAGCCGCATTGGACGGCCCCGGCTTCCGTGAATGCCCGGGCGTAGATTTCCAGCTCGGTCGCCGCGATGCCTTCAATCGTGAGCACCGAGGAGCCCTCGACCTTCTCCAGGGGAAGGACGCATGCGCGGACGAGCTTTCCGTCCACGATGACCGAGCAGGCACCGCAGGCACCTTCGCCGCAGGCATTCTTGGCACCCATGAGGCCGGCCACGTCGCGGAGCCAGGACAGAAGGCTCATGCCGCCCCTCGCCTCGACGGATGATCCATTCAGGATAAAGTGCAGCAGTGGGGGGCTCTGGCTCATTTGGAGACTTTAGTTCCGCGACGCCGAATTGTCCAGAAGCAAACCGCGGACGATGAGGTCCGGGGACAGCGGATCAGAACGCGGGGACAGGGCCTGGATCGGTGAATGCAAGCCATTTCCCGCTCGCCTTTTCGAGATCGGCATAATCTCCGCGCAGTTCCTCGGGCAGGACCTTGGCAAGCTGGTACATGATCGCGTCCGCTATCTCCTGGCGGGCTTCGCGCGTCACTTTCTGCCCATGGGTATCGACCCGGAAAGCTGGACCTACCCGGAAGTGGTAGGGAGTCCGGCGGAGCCTTTTAAGGTTGTCCGATAGCTTCCCGATGCTCCAGTTGGCGATCGGCTGGAGCGGGGAGCCGCTATGGAGCGCCAGGACCGCGATGCCCGACTGGGCCCGCATGAGGCTTCCCGAAGCGCTCCTGGTTCCCTCGGGGGCGATGCCGAGGATGTAGCCCCTCTTGAGCAGGTCGATCGATGTGCGCATGGCTTCCATATCCGCCTCTCCGCGACGGATGGGCATGACCTCCCAGAGATCAAAAAGCCAGCCCATGAAGGGCTTGTCCCAGAATTCGACCTTGGCAAGGCCGGTCACTTTTTCCCTGGGCTTCAGGTGGGTATAGATCATCGGCGCCTCGACCAGGCTCGTATGGTTGGTATAGGCGATGAGAGGGCCTTCGCCCTGGATCTTGCGGAACTCCGCGCTGTCCACCTTGAAAACCAACCGAAGGCCTAACTTGCAGGCCCAGACCGTAAATCTCCTCATCAGGGCCATAGGCCCTCCTTGGTTCTCGAGCTGGCGGCCGACGAACCGATGCCCGCTTCGTCGGTCCCTCGTCTTGCGTATAGCTTAATGCCAATCCTGACCGGCCACCTACCCTGCACGGCCTTCTCCCGAATGCAGGCAGGGCTGGTTATTTTTGAGCGGAACCCAAAATCATGCGTCTTTATGCATATATATTCGGTTTTATTGCATAAATATACTTGACTGCCTCGATGCAGTCGGATATATGTAATGAAGCTTTGGGAAGAACCGCCCAGATCTCGAGGAGCCCGATCATGATGCCCTTTTCCGTGACAGCCCCCTCCTCCCCCGCCGTTCGACGCCTGCGTCGCCTCCGTCGTCGCTGATACACCCCCCCACCACAGTTTTCGGGACCGGCGCACACCCCAAAGGTTCGTGACACTATGCAAAAGGAGCATTCCATGAGAAAGATCGCCCTCGCCTATTCCGGCGGACTCGACACCAGCGTCATCGTTCCCTGGCTCAAGGAAAACTACGACTGCCAGGTCATAGCAGTCTGCGGCAACGTCGGACAGGAATGCGACTGGGCAGCCCTGGAAGGCCGGGCGATCTCCGCCGGCGCTTCCAGGCTCATCGTAGCCGACCTCAAGAAGGAGTTCGTCGAGGACTACCTCTGGCCCCTCGTCAAGGCCGGCAGCCTCTACGAGGGCCGTTACCTCCTCGGGACCTCGGCGGCCCGCCCCATCATCGCCAAGAGCCTCACCCAGATCGCTCTCGCCGAAGGCTGCGACGCCATCTCCCACGGCTGCACCGGCAAGGGCAACGACCAGGTGCGCTTCGAGCTGGCCATCAAGGCATTCGCCCCCGAGATGGAAGTCATCGCCCCCTGGCGGATCTGGGACCTCCAGAGCCGGGAGGACGAGATCGCCTATCTCGAAAAGCGGAACCTGCCCGTGCCCATGAAGAAATCCGATTCCTACAGCCGGGACGACAACCTCTGGCACATGAGCCATGAGGGCCTCGACCTCGAGGACCCGGCCAACGAGCCCAGGCTCGCCACCCTCCTCAAGATGACCGTGCCTCCCGCGGATGCCCCGGACCAGGGCCAATACGTCAAGCTCGACTTCGAGAAGGGCGTGCCCGTGGCCCTCGATGGCGTCAAGATGGACGGGGTGAGCCTCATCCTGGCCTTGAACAAGATCGCCGGCAAGCACGGAGTGGGCATCCTAGACATGGTGGAAAACCGCGTGGTCGGCATGAAGTCCCGCGGCGTCTACGAGACCCCCGCCGGGACCGTCCTCATGGAGGCCCACGCCAAGCTCGAGCAGCTCTGCCTCGACCGCAAGACCCTCTCCTTCAAGCAGACGGTCGGACAGAAATTCGCCGAGCTCCTGTATGAGGGCGAGTGGTTCTCGCCGCTGCGCGAGGCCATCTCCTCCTTCGTCGACTCGACGCAGGGCCTGGTGACCGGCTCGGTAAAGCTCAAGCTCTGGAAGGGATCCATCAGCTGTGGCGGCATGGAATCGCCCTTCTCGCTCTACGACGCCTCCATCGCGAGCTTCACCACCGGGCCGCTCTTCTCGCACAAGGACTCCGAGGGCTTCATCAACCTCTATGGCCTTCCCACCAAGGTGAGGGCGAGGCTCAATGCGCGCATCGCCAAGGCCGGCAGCGTGGCCCTGAAGTCCGGCGAGCGCCTTCCCGCCGCTGGCGACTGAAAAAGCAACTATGAAGAAAATCTGGGAAACCAAGGTCACGGGCGCCCTCGATCCCGGCCTCGACGCCTTCATGTCCTCGATAGGGATCGATGCACGCCTCCTCCCCCAGGACCTGGCGGGTTCCCGCGCCCACGCGGCGATGCTCGGCCGCCAGGGCATCATCACGAAGGAGACCGCTGCCGCGCTGGAGACGGGCCTATGCGCGCTGATCGAGGAGGCGCGCGCGGGCAGCCTCGTCGTCCCGCCCGAGGCGGAGGATGTCCATTCCTTTGTCGAGGCCGAGCTCAGCTCCCGGCTCGGCGACCCGGGCCTCTCCCTCCACGCGGGGCGGAGCCGCAACGACCAGGTGGCCCTGGACATGAGGCTCTGGCTCGCCGAGGCTTCCCGCGGCCTGCGAAAGGCCCTCCTCGACGCGCTGTGTGCCGTGCTAGCCATGGCGGAAGCCAACAAGGACCTCATCCTTCCCGGCTATACCCACCTCCAGCGCGCCCAGGCCATCACCTTCGGCCACCATCTCCTGGCCTGGGCTGTCGCACTCGAGCGTGACCACGGCCGCTTTGTGGACGCGGCCGCCAGGGCAGACGAGTGCCCCCTGGGCGCCTGCGCCCTGGCCGGCTCGGGCCTCCCCCTGGACCGCGAGGCGGTCGCGGCAGCCCTCGGCTTTTCCCGGCCGAGCCGCAACAGCATCGACGCCGTGGCCGACCGCGACGCCTGCGTCGAGTTCGCCTCCGGCTGCGCCATCCTCCTCATGCACCTCTCCCGCTACTGCGAGGAGGTCACCCTATGGGCGAGCGCGGAATTCGGTTTCGTGAAGCTCTCGCCCAAGGCCTCCACCGGGTCGAGCGTCATGCCCCAGAAGCGCAATCCCGACCCGGCCGAGCTCATCCGCGGCAAGGCGGGAAGGGCCTACGGCGACCTCGTGAACCTCCTCGTCATGCAGAAAGGCCTTCCCCTGGCCTATGACCGCGACCTCCAGGAGGACAAGCACGCCGTCTTCGACGCGGCCGACAACGCCAGGGCCTGCCTAGAGGCCTTTACCGTCCTTGTCTCCGCCCTGGAACCCCAGGCCGGCAGGATGCGGGCCGCCGCCGAGGAAGGCTGCCTCTGGGCCGCGGACGCCGCGGAGTTCCTCGTCCTGCGAAACACGCCCTTCAGGACCGCCTATGCCGCGGCCAAGGCCCTTGTGGAGGCCTACACGGGCGTGCGCGGCTACGGCCGCTGTCCCTCCATCGCGGGGGTCATCGCGGGTCTTGGGCAGGCGGGCCTCGCCGCGCTCCATCCAGCCTGGGCGAATGTCCCGCTTGCCGAGCTTGTTCCCTGGCTCTCCCTGGATGCCTGCGTGCAGAGGCGTCAGGGCATCGGTTCCCCGGGAAGCGCGGCCACGGCCGGCGAGATCGCCCGCCTCAAGGCCTTCGCCGCGGCCCAGGCCGCAGGCCCTTGAGCTGGGCCACGCCACCCCCGCGAGTATCGCCAGGCAACCCGCTATCCTCACGATGCCCAGACTCTGGCCAAGCGCCAGCCAGCCAGCCGCGGCGGCGAACACCGCCTCGAGGCCCAGGATGAGGGCGGCGTCAGTGGCCGGGGTCCATTTCTGGCCCCGGACCTGGATCGTATAGCCGATGCCCATCGAGACGACGGCGCGGAAAAGCAAGGCCGCGCCGACGGGGCCGCGGAGCGGCGCGGAGCGGCGCGGAGGCCGGCTCGAGGACGAGCCCCAGGCCCAGGTTGAGGGCGCCGCAGACGAGGAACTGCGCGGAGGCGAAGGCGATGGCGATGGTGTCGAGCTCGAAACCGAATTTGCCAATTATGACAAAGTGCGGCGCCCAGAAGAAGGCCCCGGTCGGCTCCGGCGCGTTCCCTGGCTCAAGGTCCAGTCCCTGGCCGCCGGCTTAAAGCATCCGGACGCCGACGGCGGCGATGAGCACGGCCACATGGTCGAGCGCGGCAGGGCTGGCGCTTCGATCCTTCCATTGAGCTGGCCCTGAGATTGGCTCGCCTCATGGGCGCTTTGGTCGAAGAGGCATTTTACCTCGAGGAGGAATGACCTGCGTTTCAAGCTCGGCCATCGGAGCTATATCGCCTTTACTGACCCTGGCCGCTCGGCGGAATTTCCCGCCGCGATGCTTGCACAGCCGGGGAACGCGGTCTAGGCTGTCAATGTGCGCCAAACGACACGTTCAACCATGCTCCACCTCCGCTTCCCCTTCTCCTTCTTCCTCCTCCCGATCTACTGTTGCGGCCTCGCGATAGCCGGAACCGTTGATTGGCCCCGTGCCGTCCTCGTCTTCGTCATCCTCCATCTCCTCGTCTACCCGGCGAGCAATGGCTTCAACTCCTACTTCGACCGAGACTTGGGGAGCATCGGCTGCCTTCCATCGCCGCCACCCGTCTCGCGGAGCCTCCTCGTGGCAGCCCTCGCCCTCGACCTCGCGGGCTTGGCCGCGTCCTTCCTGGTGTCCCCCCTGTTCGCCTTGGCCGTCCTCCTCTACGGCCTAGGATCCAAGCTCTACAGCTGGCCCGGAGTCAGGCTCAAGAGACGCCCCTTCGGCGGCTGGCTTGCCACGGGCCTCGGCCAGGGCGGCGCCACCCTTGTCGCCATCGTAATAGGGGTCGATCCGGCGGGGCTTTCCGGACTCGGTCCCAGAGCCGCCATCGCCGCGCTGTTGTTCACCTTGCTCTTCCTCGGGATCTTTCCCCTGACCCAGGTCTACCAGCACGAGGAGGACTCGGGCAGGGGAGACATCACGATCAGCGTCAGGCTCGGCATCAGGGGGACTTTCGCGCTCTCGGGCGCATTCCTGGGCATGGCGATCCTCGGGTGGATCGCCTTCCTGGCTTTCACCTCCACGATGGCCTGGACTCTCGCCTTCGCCCTCATGCAAGCGCCCGCCCTCGCCATTTTCGCCTATTGGGCGGTGGCTTCCTTCCGTGACCCGAAGGCGGCGAATTACCGGAACACCATGCGCATGAACGTCATCGCCTCGCTATTCCTCAATGCCTTTTTCGCCCTCTATCTCGCGCTCGGACAGCAAGGAGGTGCACCGTGGATCCGGTTCTTGTAGCCCGCGCCCAATTCGGGATTTCCCTCGGTTTCCATTATCTTTTCCCCCAGACGACCCTCGGCCTTTGCCTCATCGTCCTCCTTGCCGAGTGGCGGCATTTCCTCGGGGGGGAGGAGTCATGGCAGCGCATCTCCGACTTCACCACGAGGATCCTGGCCGTCGTCTTCGCCTTCGGCATAGCGACGGGCCTCGTCCTGCCCTTCACCTTCGGGATGCACTGGGGCGGCTTCTCGATGATGGCCTCGTCCGTGGTCGGTCCCCAGCTGGCACTGGAGTCCATGCTCGCCTTCGCCCTGGAATCGGCCTTCCTGGCCATCCTCGCCTTCGGGCGCAAGCGGGTGTCCAAGGGCTTCTACCTGGCCTCCGCCTTCCTCGTCTTCCTCGGCTCCCACCTCTCGGCCTTCTTCATCGTCTCCGTCAACTCCTGGATGGAGACGCCGGCGGGTTATGCGATACAGGATGGCAAGGTCATCCTCACGGACTGGCTGGCGGCGACCTTCAACCCCTCATTCGGCGTGAGGTTCCTCCATACCGTCTCAGCCGCCTGGATCTCGGGCTCCTTCTTCTTCATGGCGCTGTGCGCCGGGCTCCTCCTTTCGCGCGCGAAGGCGGATGCCCCGGATGGCGCCGCGCGCGGGGCAACGGCCAAGGGCATGGCGATGGCGGCCACCATCGCCCTCTCCATGGCCATCCTCCAGCCCTTCCTGGGCCACGCGCAGATCATGGATGTCCTTCGCCACCAACCCGTGAAGGACGCCGCCTATGAGGGCATTTTCCGCAGCCAGGAAGGCGCCCCCCTCATCGGATTCGGCATCCCCGACGCGGAGAACGGACGGATCCTCCTTCCCTTGTCCATCCCGAAAGGCCTGTCCTTGCTCGAGTCCGGCAACCCGAATTCCCGCGTGCGCGGCCTTGAGGAGTTCCCGAAGGAGGACTGGCCGCCGGTCAACGTGATCTTCACCACCTTCCATCTCATGGTGTCCCTGGCTGGTGTCTGCGTCGCAGCCGCCTTCTTCGCCTTCCTGTTCTCGCGCAAGGGCGCAAAGAAGCCCCTTGCCTCCCGGCGCCTCTTCCTCACCATCCTCATCCCCGCGGCCGCGGCCCCCTATCTCGCGAATGAGTTCGGCTGGATCGGCGCCGAGATCGGGCGCCAGCCCTGGGCGGTCTATGGCCTCGTGAAAACCACGGCTGGCGTCACGCCAGGACAGGGCGGAGGCTACGCCACCTTCACCCTCGTCGCCTTTGTCCTCGTCTATGTCCTGCTCGCCGTCCTCGCGGCGCGCTTCATCCTGGCCAGCGCCCGCAAGGGCATGTGAAAAGGGGGACGGCATGGACCTTTCGCGCATCCAGGACCTCGTGGCCTTCACCCTCGTGGGGCTCGCCTTCCTCGCCTTTTTTTCCCTTGACGGATTTGACCTCGGGGCATCGATGCTCCTGCCCTTCTTCTCGAGGAAGGACAGCGAGCGGAAAAGCCTCCTCGACGCCATCTGGCCTTTCTGGGACGGCAACGAACTCTGGGCGGTGATCGGCGGCGCCCTCCTGCTCGCGGGTTTCCCCGCGGTCTTTGTCGGGGTCATGGGGGGCCTGTCGCCCTTCGTCGCGGGCCTCCTCGTCTTCCTCATGCTCCGCGCCGTCGCCTTCGAGGCCTGGTACAAGGATTCCGGACGAAGGCCGCTGTGGGAGATCATCCTCGCCCTCGCATCGCTCCTCCTGGCCTTCGCCTTCGGCTTTGCCGGCGGCGCTCTCATGCGGGGCCTGCCCATAGATTCGGGCGGAGCCTGGCATGGCGGGATCCTCCCGGCCTTCGGCCCGCTTCCCCTGGCGACGGGGCTCCTCGCGGTCGCCGCGGCCCTGCTGGACGGCTGCCTCTGGCTGGCGATGAGACTTGACGCGGCGGCGAAGGAAAGGGCGAGGGCGCTGTCGCGGCGCGTCTTCCCCTTCGCCGCAGCCGCGGGCGCCATCGTGCTGGCCTGGGCCGGCATCCTGGCCTCGGCCTGGACCAAGCCGCTTTTCATCGTCACAGCGGCCGGCGCAGGACTCGCCATCGCCGCCTGCGGCTACCTCATCTATGGCGCAGCCACCAGCGCCGGAAAAGGCAAGGCTGCCTTCCGCGCCTCCCTGGCCTCGATCGCCCTGTTCGGCCTGGCCTGGGCTGCCGCCCTCCATCCTTGGCTGGTGCGTCCCGGCGCCGGTTCCCCGGGACTCACCATAGCCCAAGCGGCCAACGCACCTTCTACGATGCGTTTCCTCTCCATCGCCGGGGTGCCGGCCTTCCTGGCGGCCTGCCTCTTCTCGATAATCCTCTACCGGACCTTCAAGGGCCGGCCCGCCATCGCCGAACACGAGACCACCGAGACTGACCGAAACAAAGGAGCGACCACGATGAATGGATACGTTAGATGCAAGGCTTGCGGCTACATCATGGAGGCTGGCAAGCTAGGCGGGGCCTGCCCCGCCTGCGGGGTCCCGGCCACGCAGTTCGAGCCTTGGGATGACAGGCTTTCCGCGAAGCGCCGCTTCCTCCTCGAGCTCCATATCCATCCCGTGATCGTCCACTTGCCCCAGGCCATCGCCGTCCTCCTCCTCCTTTTTTGCGCCGCGCTATTCCTGCCCCTCGGCGGCCTCGCGGCCAAGCTCGCGGACGCGACGGAAATCCTGGCGGTCATCCTCCCCTTCTCCACCATCGCGGCGATCGCTTCGGGAATCTACGACGGCATCCTGCGTTTCAGGAGCGTCAAGCCGCTCCACCTCAAGCGCAAGCTGGCGCTCGGAGCCGCCTTCCTCGTCTTCTCGTCCTGCGGCGCTGTCCTCGTGCTCACGGCCGGCATCGGCTCGGCTTTCACGCTGGCCCTCCTCCTCGTCCTCTCCGCCGCATCCCTGGGGGCGGGCGCCTTCCTCGGCATCATCGGCTCGCGCCTGGGCATTGCCCGTTTCCCCGGATGACCCAGTGACCCATCCGGTCCGGCCAGGCTTTTTTCGCAAGCCGCCGGATCGGCGCCGGAGATGCGAGACAAGGCCTCCAGGGGGAAAAAAAGGGGCCGCCGGCAGGCAGTCCCCAGGAGTCCCCTTCTTCCCCATCCGGCCTCATTCCTTCCTCAGCCGCCGCCTCCGGTTCGACTCGCGCCAGTTGAGGGTCGTGACCCGTATCACGGGCTCCGTGACAATGAGGAGGGCCGGCAGAAGGAGGAGCACGACGCCCATGCTGATGACCGCTCCCCGCGAGATGAGGGTGCAGATCGACTTGAGGATGCGCAGGCTCGAGACGAAGGCCACGCCGGCGGTGGCTGAGGAGAGGATGAGGCCGCTCGTCAGGATCGAAGGGGCGGACAGGACGATGGCCTTGCGCATGGCTTCCTTCGCCCCCGAACCCGAGCGCAGCCCCTCCTTGTAGCGGGAAACGAGGAGTATCGAATAGTCGATGGTGACACCCAGCTGGATGCAGCCGATCACGATCGTCGAGATGAAGGACACTTGCTGGCCGAGGAAATAGGGTATGGCCATGTTGATCATGATCGCCAGCTCGATCGCCCCCACGAGGACCACGGGCATGGAGAGCGACAGGAAGACGAGCGCCACGATGATGGCGATCCCGATTATCGAGACCAGGTCCACCCGGATGAAATCCCTCGCTGCCACGGCGACAAGGTCCTTGGAGAGGGCGCCCTCCCCCGTGACCATGCCTTCGGCGTCGTATTCCTTCATAATTGATATTATCTTGTCGAGCTGGGCGTTCTCCTCCGGAATCGAGATGCCGTAGTTCGAGTTGACGATCATGAGCTCCCTGCCCCCGTGGCGGAAGATCGAGCGTATGGCCTCGGGAAGGAATTCCTCGGGTATGAGGGCGCCGATGTACTTCTCGATCGCCACGACCCCGGTGACTCCCTCGACTTCCTCGAACCTCGCGATCATCGCGCGGGTGGAGGGCGGCGGCAGATTGTCGCGGATGATGATGAAGTGCGTCGTCATCATGTTGAAATCGGTCTTGAGCTTGCGGGCGGCCACGCTGGAAGGCAGGTCGGCCGGCCCGCCCCCTGAGAGGTCATAGTCGAGCTTCACGTGGTTCCGGCCATAGATCGCCGGGATGAAGAGGAGGATGAAGATGGCCACGAGGGGAAGGGGACGCTTGGTGACCGCCTGGGCGAGTCCCTGGAACCCGAACATCAGCGGGCGGTGGGAGAGGCGGTGGATCGGGGTATCAAGGGCCAGGATCATGGCGGGGAGCACAGTGACGGTCACGACGAGGCCAATGACGACGCCCTTGGCCATCACGATGCCCATGTCGAAGCCGAGGGCAAGGTCCATGACGCAAAGGGCAAGGAAGCCCGCCACGTCCGTGAGGGCGCTGCCGGCGATGTTCACGAAGGTCTTCTCGATAGCCGAGGCCATGGCCTCCCGGCGGTCGGCGAAGCGCGAACGCTCCTCGTCGTAGCGGTGGAGGAGGAAAATCGAGAAGTCCATGGTCACTCCGAGCTGGAGGACCGCGGCCAGGGCCTGGGTCAGGAAGGATATCTTCCCGAGGACAAAATTCGTGCCCATGTTGTAGACGATGGCCAGGCCGATCTCGGCGAGGAAGATGACGGGGATGAGCCAGGACTCCATCGCGAAACCGAGGATGATGGTGACAAGGCCGACCGCAAGGAGAAGGTAGACCGGCGCCTCGGACTCCGAGACCTTGCGGGAATCGATGTTCGTGGCCGTGGCGCCCGAGAGGTAGCAGTCCGCGTCGAGGAGGCCCCGGATCAGGCCGACGGCGCGGAGGGTGCGCGGCGCGGAGGAGGCGTCGACAAAGCGGATGATGAAGAGGCTGCCCTTCTCCGAATAGAAGCTCACGCGTACCATGTCGGGCAGGAGTTCCCTCGGTATGGTGGGGTCTAGGATATCGTCGATGCCGATCACGCCCCCCACGCCCTCCACCGCCGCGATCGACTCCTTGAGGCTCAGGACCTGTCGCGTGCTCTTGTTCTCGACGATGAGGAGCGCGTTGGAGGCGACGCTGAAATCATTGTCGAGTATCGAGATGCCGATGACGGAGCCCAGCCGCTTGGGCAGGAAGTTGAGGGCGTCGAAGTCCACCGCGACTTTCGTGATGCCGAAGAGGGCGGGAGGCACGAGGAGGACCGCCACAAGGAGGATGAGGATATTGTATCGGGTGACGCCGCGCGAAAATTTCATCTGCCTGACCTGGCGCGCTTCGAGGTATTGGACCCGCCGCATGATGCGGGCCACGTGGAACGACTGCTAAAAAGGCTCCCAGCGCGCGGCTTCCCAATAAAAGCGCTCGGATTCTTCCTGGATGAGGAGGAGGTCGTGGTAATGCCGGTCTTCCCAGGCCACCAGGCTCCGGAAAAACGATGCGACGGCCGGGATGTCGCATTCGCCGGCTTTCTGCCGGTAGGCGCGGATCGCCTCCACCTCGAGGAGGAGGGCGGCCGAGATGGCGGCCGATAGCTGGCGGCTGGCCCCCACGCGGCGCAGGAAATTCTCGCTCGGTATCGGGCTGATGACGTCCGAGGAAAGCGCCTCAAGGGCCGGGTCTCCGGCGGGGACCCTTCCCCCCGTGATTTCGGCATGGAGTCCGAGAAGCCAATTGAAATGCCTCTTCTCCTCTTCGGCCCGATCACGGAAAAAGGAGCTGACCTCCCCTTCCGATGCGGCCGCGGCGTCCTCGTACACGCTGATCGAGTCGAGTTCGCCCTTCATGCCGCCCTTCAGCGCGGCCATCAACCGATCTTGATCCATCATGAGCCCCCGCGGCCGCCATTATAGCACGGGAGTCCACAGGTGCGGATACGCAAATCGTCACCAAAGGCGGCGGCGATCAGGCCGATCCCGGCCAGGCGGGAAGGCGGACGGTGAAGCGGGTGCGCCCAGGCACGCTCTCGAAATTGATCGACCCGCCCTCGGCCAGGACGATGCGGCGCGCCACGGCAAGCCCCAGTCCGCTCCCCTCGCCCGCGGCCTTGGTCGTAAAGAAAGGCTCGAAGATCCTCTGCGCCAATTCCCGGGGTATGCCGCGTCCGGAATCGATGACTTCGATGACGGCATCGCTTCCCTCGATCCTCGTCTCGAGCTCGAGTAGCCCATCGTAGTCCATCGCCTGCAGGGCGTTGAGGATGAGGTTCGACCAGACCTGGGAAAGGCCCTTGGCCTTGACGCAGGCGCGCACCCCCACAGACAGGCGCTTTTCCAGCCTGACACCCCGTCGGAACCTTTCCTCGTAGAGCGCAAGGATGAGGTCGAGCTCCTCCGAGAGGTCCAGCGGATGCGCCTCTTCGAGGCTTCCCTCGCTGAGATAGAGGCCAAGGGCCTTGATGACCGACGAGGCTTTCCCGGCCGCCTCGCTGATGATGCGGGCGGAGATTGCCATGCTCGCGAGCCTGAAAAGGTCGCCCAGTATCACAGGGCCGGCCGCGGCCATGAGCTCGGCGGCAAGGTCGACCCGTCCGAGGAGGCCCATGTCCCAGAGGTCATCCGCGGCTTCGTCCGCCTCGGCGATCCCCGCCATCGCCGCAAGGCGACGGGCGACACGACGCCTTTCGTCGCGGTTGGGGCTCGACTCCAGGGAATCCCCGAGCTTCCGCAGCACGGTCTCCTCGAGAAGGACATCGTAGATGCCGCGCATCTCGGGTCCGAGGGCAGAGTAACGCCGGAAGACCGAGGCGAAGCTGTCTTCGAGGATCGAGAAGATGTTCTCGCTGGCCGAATTGATGGCCCCGAGGGGCGTGTTCACCTGGTGGGCGATGCTCGCCGAAAGCTGCCCGAGGACCGCGAGCTTCTCCGACAGGACAAGCTGGGACTGCGCGCTCCGCAACTCGCCCAGCGTGCCCTGGAGGGCGGCGTTCGCGCTCCCCAGGGACGCGTTGGCCTGTGCGAGCTCCGCCGTCCTGTCGGCGACCGTACGCTCGAGTATGGCATTGAAGCCCCGGATGTCGCTCTCCGAATGCTTGAGCTCGGTGATGTCGTTGAGCACGACGATGCCCGCGATGATGGCGCCGCCCGATTCCCGGACCGGGGCCGAATTGGCCATGAGCCAGTGCTCCCCCTCCGGGCTGTCGAGGCGGACCGGCCTTCCCGTGGCGGATTCCCCCCGGATGGCGCCTTCGACCAGCTGGACAAGGTCGGGACAGGCCCCCGGCGGGAGCGAGACCTTGTCCATGGACAGTCCGGTCCCGTGTGCCGAGTCCGTCGAATCGGTCTTCATGCCCTCAAGGCCGCAGACGCGGAGCGCGGCGGGGTTGGCGGCGATGAGTTCCCCATCCGCCGAGTCGGCCACGAGGATGGCCGCGGGCGACTGGTGGATGGCGGCATCGAGGATGGCAAGGATGCGCCCGCGCTCGCGCTCGGCCTCGAGCTGGGCCGCGGCCCGCCTGTCCGCGAGGATGGTCCTGGCGAAAAGGAAGGCCCATAGGCCGAACATCGACATCACGACGGCGATGAGGAGGATCCCCCGGTCCCGGAAGCCGACTATCGAGGCCAAGGCCTCGGACTCCGGAGCCGCGACGACGACCGTCCACCAGCCGTCGGCGACGGGTATGCTCCTGAACCAGGCGCGCCGGGCGATGCCGGGGCCACCGTCCATGCCGCTTTTCGGGAAGGAGAAACTGACGGCTCCGGTGCCGGCCGGGCCCGCCGCCCTGATGGCATCGGCCATCGCGGGCACCGAGGGGTGGGACTTGCCCGTCTGGTAGAGGCTGACGCCGAGGTGGGAGAAGTCGGGGCCATAGATCTCCACGCAATCCTGGTCCAGGAGGAGGGCGGAACCCGTGGCGGCCACGCGCACGTTTTCGAGGTAGCGTCGGGAGATCGTCGCGAAGGGTATGAGGAGGGCGAGGCTGCCCGCATAGCGATCACCGTCGAACACGGGATAATGGACGGCCACGGCATCGTAGCCCTGGACCGCCCGGAAAACGCTGCTCAGGGAGGCCTTGTGGCTGGAGATGATGCGCGCCACGTGGGCCTGGGAGGAAATGTCGCGGCCCGCCACCGTATTGTCGGGGACCGAATACTTGATGATCCCGACCTCGTCCACCCGCGTCAGGCCGGTGAAATAATCCGACTGCGCCTCGTAGAATTGCCTGAGGAGGGACAAGCCGCGCCCGTCCGCCTTGACCACGCCCGGATCATTGACGATGAAGCGCGCGGTGACGTCGAGATAGCGGAAGTAGTCGCCGATGCCGGTCGTGGTCTCCTCGGAGAGTATCCTCTCCTGGGTGAGGAGCTGGGAGATAGCGTCGTCGCGCGCCCGGTTGTAGATCGAGAACATGAGCAAGACGGCCACGAGGGCGAGGACGGCGAGGAGGGACAGGTATCGAATCATTCTCGTCGCCCTTCGGGCCATGGTCTCCCTCTGCGCTCCCCTTCATGCCTTCCGTACCAGTTTCGACGGGCGGCAACCCGAAGTCAAGAAATCCCGCCTTGCTTGACGCGGGCGCGGCCGGGATGCGAACATTGGCGCATGACCACAAGAAAAGCCTGCCGCGCATCCTGCCTCCTCATGGCGATTCTCCTCGTCCTTTCCTGCGCCCCGAAAGCACCACGGGCGGCGGCGACCGCGGCGGCGAAGGCAGCCGATCCGCATCGCGTCACCGTGGCCTTTGCCGAGGGTGACGCCAAAATCAATGGCGTCCCGGCGGTGATCGGACAGGACGTTGCCCTGAAAAGCATCATCGAAACCGGTCCCGCCTCGCGCTGCGACCTTGTCTTCGATGACAGGAACGCCCTTGGCGTAGGCCAGAACAGCCTGATGGAGCTGGATTCGACTACGCTCCAAATTGGGCTCCGTGTGGAAAAGGGCGGCGTCACTTCGGTGCTGAAGAAACTCTCGAAGCTGGCGGACAAGGACTCTTTCACGATAAGCACCTCAAACGCCATCGCGGGGGTCCGCGGCACGAGCTTCTGCCTCTGGGTCGACGCTGACTCGACCTATGTCTGCGCCTGCAACGGCGATGTCCACACCATCGACACGAAAGGCACAAACGCGATCGACCTTTCCTCGCCCCACCATTCCGCCAGGATCTACACGACCAAGGACGGGGCCACCACGATGGACGTCGCGGGCATGCTCCATCATTCGGACGAAAGCGTCCAGTCAGTGGCCTCCCGGATCGGCTACTTGATCGACTGGACGAAGACGGACCACTAGGGCCGGGAACAGGGGTGATGGAAAAAACGGACAAGGCCGAGGCGCCACTCACGGGGGAAAGGCTCATCAAGGAAGTCTCGCGGCGCATCAGGCTGGCGCGGGGCCTTTGGGAGGGGCACAACAACGCCGCATGCCGGGGTGAGCGGGAAAAAGCCCTCGTCCTCTACGAGACGCTTTCCAAGGAAGAGCGGGCCAAGGTCCCCCAGGTCCTTCGGGTCTGGCTCCGCTACCGCAGCGAAAAATACTTCGGACCGGATCGGACTCCCCCGGGAAGCGCCCGCCGCAAACCCTGATCCGCCTCAGCGCAAATTGCATCTTTCCGCCTTTTCGGCTACACTGCGCCCCCCCGGAGTGTAGCCATGCTGAAACTTTCCGATATCCGACTCGCCTATGCCGGCCGCGTCATTTTCGACTCGGGCGAATTCCTCGTCCGGCCCGGTGACAAGATCGGGCTCGTAGGCCCCAATGGCGCAGGCAAGACAAGCCTCTTCCGGATCATCGCGGGCATCGAGAGGCCGGACTCAGGCACGCTTCACTTCGACCCCGGCACGGTCATCGGCTATTTCGCCCAGGACGTCGGCGAGATGTCGGGAAGGAGCGCGCTCGAGGAAACCCTCGCCGGAGCGGGCAAGGTCTACGAGCTCGGCCTCGAGCTCGCGGAGCTCGAGCACCGCATGTCGGCCCCCGAGGACGCAGGCGCCCTAGGCGCCTATGGGCTTTCGGACGCGGACATGGAACGCTACGGCGATGTCCAGATCGCCTTCGCGCAGGCCGGCGGCTACGACCTGGAATCGCGGGCCGAGGCCATCCTGGGCGGACTCGGCTTGGCCAAGGATAGGTTGGGCGAACCGGTCGAGGCCTTCTCGGGCGGCTGGAAGATGCGCATCGCCCTGGCACGCATCCTCCTCCTCGACCCCGACCTCCTCCTCATGGACGAACCCACCAACCACCTGGACCTCGAGTCCATCGTCTGGCTCGAGGCCTGGCTCAAGGCCTTCAAGGGCGACCTCGTGATGACGAGCCATGACCGCGAGTTCATGACGAGGACCTGCACGCGCACCGTCGAGGTCGCCTGCGGCGCCATCACGGCCTACTCGGGCGACTACGATTTCTACGAGAGGGAACGCGTCCTCCGCCGCGACCAGCTCATCGCCTCGCAGAAGCGCCAGGAGGCCATGCTCGCCAAGGAGGAGGAATTCATCGCGCGCTTCGCCGCCAGGGCTTCCCACGCCGCCCAGGTCCAGTCCCGGGTGAAGACAATTGAGAAGATCGAGCGCATCGTGATCCCGCCCGATCCCAAGGTCATCAAGGTCCGTTTCGAGGCTACGCCCCGCAGCGGCGACATCGTGGTGGACATGGTCGACCTGGCCAAGTCCTGGCCCCCATACCTGCCCGGCTCGCCGGAGCGGCAGGTGTTCCGCGGGCTCACCGCCACGGTCCGGCGCGGCGACAAGGTCGCGGTGACCGGCGTGAACGGCGCGGGCAAGTCGAGCCTCCTCAAGGTGATCGCGGGCGAGGCCAGGGCCAGCGGCGGCGTTTGCACGATCGGGGCCGGTGTCAGGATAGGCTACTTCAGCCAGCACTCGAGCGACGTCCTCATCCCCTCTCGCAGCATCTTCGAGGAGGTGCGTGAGCGCCTCCCCCAGGCGACCGAGGGAGCGATCAAGAACCTCCTCGGCGCCTTCCAGTTCACGGGGGACGACGCGGACAAGCGCGTGGGCATCCTCTCAGGCGGCGAAAAGAGCCGCGTCATGCTCGCCTGCCTCCTGGCATTGCCCCTCAACCTCTTCATCCTGGACGAGCCCACGAACCACCTGGACATCGGCAGCCGCGCGGCCCTCCTCGAGGCATTGCGCGACTTCGAGGGCACGGTGGCGATCGTGAGCCACGACCGCTATTTCCTGCGCCACCTCGTGAACCGCGTCTTCGAGATCGACCATGGGCGCTTACGGACCTTCGAAGGGGACTTCGGGTATTACCTGGAGAAGAGGGAGGGCTGAAAAAGGCGGCGACCCCTTGGGTGCGGGTCACCGCCTGAAGGGACTTGCGAAGGGGATTACTGACCCGGCAACTTACCATCGGGTACTCTCCCATGATTCTGGCCCGTCGCTACGGGTCAGAATCATGGGCTGAAGCCAATGTTTGGTTGCCGGGTCAGTAGGGCAGCAGGGGCGTGCAGCGCTCGTAGATGTAGGCAGTCTTGCCTCCGCTGGCAAGAAGCGCGCAGCCATTGCTGACCCGGCAACACAGGGAAAGCCGCCAGTCAATTCCATTCCTGGGGTTTTCCGGATACTGCTCCTCCAGGCATCCGTCGCACAGGCCGTGGCTCACCTCCGCTTCCAGGTGGGTCTCGCGATAGCGCTCGATGCTGACCCAAAAATAGGCTCCGACACGCAATTTCCGGCATTTCATGCATAGGGGCATGAGCTCGCGCAACCTTACGATCTCGCTCAGGTCCTGGAGGTAGATACGGACCTAGTCCTTGCCGCTCCTGACCGTCCTTCCCACGGAATTCCTGATGGAGCAAAACTGGCAGGCCGCCGAGCTGCCACAGCCCTCCTTGCCTTCCGCGGATTGGAACATCCAATTGAGACCACCTCCCCTTCTAGCCGGCTCCTTCGCCGGCTCCTTCGCCTGCCCCGTCCGCAGGGAGGCCTTCACCTCCCTCGGCGAGGGCGAAGCGCATGAAAGCCTCCGCGTCGAGGGGCCGCGAGATGAGGTAGCCCTGGAACTCGTCGCAACCACGGCGCTTGAGCGCCTCCATCTGCGCCTCGTTCTCGACCCCCTCCGCTATGCAGGAAAGGCCGAAGGCCCGCGACAGGGCGATGACCGCCGTCACGATCTCCCCGCCCTCGAACTCGTCGACGATGTCGTCCACGAAGGCCTTGTCGATCTTCAGGTAGTCCAGGGGGAGGCGGTGGAGATATTGCAGCGAGGAGAAACCGATCCCGAAATCGTCCACCGCGAAAACCACGCCCAATTCCCTTATCTCGTTCATGATCTCGATCGACCGCTCCATCTTGCGCATGAAGAGGGATTCGGTCACCTCGAGCTTGAGGAGGCGCGGAGCCAGGGCGCTCTCCGCCAAGGCAGCGCCTACGACGGCCGCGAGGTCCCCGCGCTCGAACTGGCGAGGTGACACGTTGACGGACACCACAAGGGGCTTCCCCGCGGCCGCCCAACGCGCCGCCTCACGGCAGGCCTCGCCGATCGCCCACTCGCCCATGGCGATGATGATCCCGGAGTCCTCCGCAACGTCTATGAACTCGCCGGGGCTCACGATCGCCCCATCCGGCCTTTTCATGCGGATCAGGGCCTCCGCTCCCATGAGGCCCGCGTTCGACCCGGCCCTCGCGGCGCCTGCGGCGACCTGGGGCTGGTAATACAGCTTGAAAAGGCCTTGATCGAGGGCCCGGCGCAGCTCCCCTTCCACGGATATGCGCCTTTGGCTGTCCGCGCCGGCGCGTCCGGCGGCGAAGCGGAACTGCCCCCGCCCGCCTTCCTTGGCCTCGTACATCGCCGCATCGGCCTTCTTGATGAGGGTTTCCTCGTCGGTGCCGTCGAAGGGGAAGAGGGCGATGCCGATGCTTGCCCCGACATAGACCTCGTTGTCGCCGAGCATGAAGGGCTTGCGGATGGCCCGGATGATCTTGGCCGCGACCTCGCCGGCGACCTCGCTCCGCGGCACGTCGTCGAGCACGATGGTGAACTCGTCTCCCCCGAGCCTGCAGACGGTATCCGAGTCCCGCACCTGGGCGAGGATGCGCCTTGAGACCTGGATGAGGAGCTCGTCCCCTGCCAGGTGACCGAGGCTGTCGTTGACGTTCTTGAACCTGTCCAGGTCCATGAAAAGGAGGGCGCAACGCGAGAGGGAGCGCTCCGCCCGGAGGATGGACTGCGCGAGCCTGTCCCTGAACAGCGCGCGGTTGGGGAGCGAGGTCAGGGAATCATAGAAGACCATGCGCGAAAGGCGCTCTTCGGCCTCCTTGATCCTGCTGATGTCGGCGGACAGCCCCACGTAGCCCGTGGGCTTGCCCTCGTCATCGTAGATGGTGTTGATGCTGAGCCATTTCGGGTAGACCTCGCCGTTCTTGCGCCTGTCCCAGACTTCCCCCGACCATTGGCCCTTCTCGAGCATGGACTTCCACATGGCCGCGTAAAAGGCGGCGTCATGCCGGTCGGACTTGAGGACGCGCGGGTTCTTGCCAAGGAAGTCCTCCCGTTCGAAGCCGGAGATCCCGCAGAAGGCGTCGTTCGCCTCCAGGATGGTGCCGGACAGGTCGGTGATCACGACCCCTTCGCTCGTGCCCTCCATGATCTTGCGGTAGAGCCTCAGGTTGTGGTTCGCCCTCCGCAGCTCGGTGGTGCGCGCGGCCACCTCGTTCTCCAGGCGCTCGTTCACGACGGCGATGGTGTCGCTGCCCTCCCGGAGGCGTTCGCGGGCCGCGAGGAGGAAGGTGGCCATGCGCCCGATCGCGTCCTCGCGCTTCGTGATGGATAGGAGTTCGCCGTCCATCGCCGCGGTTGCCGCGCCACGCGATTCGGAATCGAGGATGCGTTCGAGCCGTTCCAAGGGGGCCAGGAGGAGGATGCGGAAGGCAAGCCACCCTGCGCCGATGACGAAGACGAGGAGGATGGGGGAGGCGAGGACGATGGCCAGTCGTATGTGATGCGCTTCGGCCATGATTGTCCGGGGCGACTGGCTGCGGATGACGAGGAGGGGTTCCCCTGCTTGGTCGCGCAGGAGGAGGAAGCCGCGGACCAGGTTAGCCTTGGCGTCCGGAAGTACATAGGCATCCGAAGTGGACAGCCTCTGTGGCTCGAAACCCAAAGCGCCCCCTTCGGGTTTTCCCGCCTCGAGGGCGAGGCCAAGGTTCGCGTTCGCGGTGGCCAGGAAGGCCTGGTCCAAGGCACGCCCCAGGACGATGTGGCCCAGGGGCGGCGCCTTCCCGTCAGAGCTCGTCACGGGACGGGATGCCACGACGCAGGGAATCTCCCCGAGCCGCCTTAGGCCGGTGAAGCCGGCATCATCGAGGAAGGCATCCCCGTGATCGAGGTGCTTGGCCAGGGAAAGCGGGGGCATTGCGTCCAGGGCGCGGATTCCCGCCAGGCCGCCGTCATCCCTGTAGTATGCCACAAAGGAAAGGCCGAGGCTCTCCAGCACGTCATCCGGGAAGTTCTCTTCCATGAAACCGGGTTTCAAACCTTGGACCCAGGCCCTGGACTCGTCCCACCTGGCATCGTCGGCGGCCGTGGAAGCGATCGCCAAGCCCCGCGAATCGATGAAATTGGCCGCCCGCGAAAGGTCATTGCGCATGAAGGTCGCCTCGAGCTCGATGAAACCCGAGGTGTTCAGGGCGGCAAAGATGAGTATGAGGGTGCCGCAATACAGCAGGGCCGCGGCTACGGCCAGCAGAAGAAGTTTTCGGCCAAGTCTGACTAGGTGCATCCGCAAACCATGATAGTCTGCTCTTGCCTTCGCCGCAATGCGGAAGCGGCAAAACAAGGATTGCCAAAACCCCAAGGCGGGGCTAGTCTTCTGCCATGGACACGTCCGCTGTTCAAGATGTGGAGGATCTCGGCTCCTTCGCCGAGTCCCTCCGTGCGATGCACGAGATATCCCTCGAGCTTTCGGGCTCCCCCGATGCGGACAGCCTCTGCAAGACCGCCATCGAGCGCGGTATAGGACGGTTCGGCTTCGATAGGTTGAGCATCTGGTTCATCGACACCGCCGATCCGGCATGGAACATCGGAACCTGGGGAACGGACGAGAACGGCGGCCTGCGCGACGAAAGGCGCGAACGCGTGCGGCGCGACCCCATAATCGCGCCTCCGGAATTCTACTCCGGCTCCATCCCCGTCCTTGTCTCCCGCGACGCGACCTGCTACGACGGGAACCGCCATGATGTCGGGAGGAGCGACAAGGCCCTTGCGCCCCTGTGGGACGGCAGGAGCATCATCGGAGAGTTGTCCGCGGACAACCTCCTCTCTAAGCGGCATGCAGGCCCCCGCGCACTGGACCTCCTGACGATCTATGCGCGCACCGTCGCCCATCTTTACAGCCTCGTCAAGACGAGGGAAGCCCTGGCCTCCGCAAGCGAGGCCAGGCGCATGCTGCTGGACGAGCTCCGGCACCGGACAAAAAACAGCCTTACGGTCATCGCGGGCCTCATCGGCCTCGAAGCCGAGCGCGCGGTCAGCGCAGATGCCAAGGCCACCTTGGCCTCCCTCGTGGACCGGGTCCAGGCATTCGGCGACCTTTACGGCCTCCTCGACATAGACGCGGACACGGCCAGCATCAACCTCGAGGATTACCTCGAGGCCATCGCGACGCGCATAGCGGAGGGCCACGGCGCGGATGTCCGCGGCATCACCCTCCGCCTCGAGCTGGAAGCCATCCCTGTGGACGCGCGGATCGCCGCCCCGCTTGGCATAGCCCTGAGCGAACTCCTCACCGACAGCCTGAAATACGCCTTCCCCGATGGCAGGCAAGGCGAAATCGTCGTAAGCCTCCACGCCGGCACCTGCGCCAATGGCGGCGCCAATGGCGGCGCCGTTGGCGGCACCGTTGGCGGCGCCGTTGGCGGCGCCGTTGGCGAGGCCGCTCTCGTCATCGCCGACGATGGCATCGGACTCCCTCCCGGCTTCGCCATCTCGGACTCCAACGGCCTCGGACTGGGCATCGTGTCAATGCTCGCCAAGCAGCTCGGCGGCAGGCTCGAGATGCGTTCGGGGGATGGCGCGCGGTTTTCCCTGCGTTTCCCATGCCCTTGCAATCGCTAGCCTCCCGAATCTAGAGTATCGGGGCCGACGCCCGGCCAACGGGACCCCGCGCGGCATCCATGGGGGTTTCAATGCGGAAGTCAAAGACGGTGTACCTGGTCCTCCTGGTGCTTGCCCTGCTCTCCTGGCTCGCGGTCGATTACGTGACCTTGCCTGCCTACAGTCTCCAGTCTTTCGGCTTCTGGTTCCTCCTGGCCCTTTACGCGGGGCTTGCCGTTTTCCTCGGTGGCAAGTTCCTCGGCCTGGGCAAGGCGCCCGCCATAGCCATCGTGATGGCCGCGCTCATCGCGGTAATCGCGTTGTGCGCTTCCGCCACCTCCTGGCTCGTCTGGCCGGGGAACGCCGCCCGCTACTACGCCCAGCTGCCCGCCGAGACCCGGACGGCTGCGGCCTTCGCCGCCGATTTCCCCGACGCCGCGCAGCCGACTGCCTTGTCGGAAAGCCTCATACTCCCCAGGACGGACAAGCAACTCTCGACGGCCATAGCCCAGGGCAAGCTCGGGAACTACGGCGCACGGTTCCGGATGGACTTCGACATCTTCACCGCGATCGCGCTGCAGCGGAAAGGCCAGACGAAGATCGTCCGCGTATCGCCCCTCGACTACACCGGCTTCATGGTCGCGCTCACGAGCGGCGCCAAGGGAACGGCCGGCTACATCGAGGTGGACCAGGAGAGCGAGGAAGGCCGCCTTGTCGAAGTGGCCGGTGGCATGCGTTACACGCCGGGAGCGGTCTTCGGCTACGACCTCGACCGCCTGGTCCGGTTCCACTACAGGACCCTCCTCCTCGGGGACAAGAGCTTCGAGATCGACGACGAGGGAAATCCCTTCTGGGTCGTGCCCGTCGTGCACAACGCGGTCGGGCTCTTCGGCGGACCGGTCGCCAACGGCGTGATCATCGTCAATCCCACGAGCGGCAAGACCGAGTACTTCCATCCCGGGGATGAACCCGCGTGGGTGGACCGGGCTGTCCCGACCAGCATGATCCTCGCCCAGGCCAACAACCACCTAAGGCTCAAGAACGGCTGGATCAACGCGGCCTTCGGCGAGAAGCGGGACGTCTTCCAGCTTTCCGACAGCTACAATTATGTCTTTTCAAAAGGCAGCTTCGCCAGCCGTGGAGGCGCCGCAGCTTCCGGCGCCGCCGCCGCGGCTGGCGGGGACAGCGGGGTGCGCACGTGGCTCGTATCGGGGATAACCTCGCCCAGCGAAAGCGACCAGAGCCTTGCCGGCTTCATGATGGTCAACATGAGGACTAAGGAAGCGAGGCGCTACGAGATGACCGGCATCACCGAGATGCGCGCGATGGAGATCGCCAGGAGCGACGAGCGCGTCCGCGCCCAGAACCTGGAGGCGACCTGGCCGATCGCGGTGGAGCTGGGCGGGGAGAGCGCCTATTACCTCTTCCTCAAGAACGCGGTGCAGCGACAGCGCTTCGTCTACATCGACCTGGCCACCGGGCAGAAAGTCGCGATGGGCGATACCATGGAGACGGCCAAGTCCCAGTTCGTGCGCATGCTGGGCTCCGCCAGCCTTTCCACCCCCGCGGCCGCCGCCGACCTGCGCGCCATCTCCGGCCAGGTGCTCCGCGTGAAGGACTCGAGCGAGGACGGGAGCGTGATCTTCCTCCTCTCCGGGGATACCTCGATCGTCTACTCCGCGCCCGCCGGACTTTCGAACGGCGTTCGCTTCCTCGCTCCCGGGGACCGCGTGGAGATCAGCTATCGCGAGATCCCGGCCTCCCCAGGAAGGCGATTCGTCCTTTCCCTCGAGAACAAGAGCATGGGACGCTAGACGATGGATGAAGACCAGCCGCCCGTGGAGTCGAACGATCCGCTCCACGGCCTGACCCTCGAGGTCATACTCACCCGCCTCCTCGAGCTTTACGGCTGGGAAGGCCTGGCGGAGCGCATACCTGTCCGATGCTTCGAGAGTGACCCGAGCATCAAGTCGAGCCTTGTCTTCCTGCGGAGGACGCCTTGGGCAAGGACCAAGGTCGAGAAGCTCTATCTCGGGGAGCTCCGCCCCCCGCGCCGTAGGGGAGGGCCGCGTTGCACCTGACGGCGCAGGGCGGCTAGTGACCCTTGGCCGGCGGGACGGCAAGCAGGAGGTTCTCCCCGCGCCGGCCCGTCCCGCGGTATTTCCAGGCGCCGGACTCGAAGAGGGTGGCGATCCGTCCCTCCGCCATCGCGATGCCCTCGGCCATCGGCGGCATGGAAAGCTCAGCCTCGAGGTTCTGCCCGTCCAGGAAATAGAGGGGTATCGAGCTGCCATCACCGAGGAGGGCCGCGCCAAGCTTGCCCCCGGCTGATCCCTGCGCCGAGATCGGGTTGTCGTATCGCGCAAGCAGGCTTTTCGAGGCGCGCCCCCAGGAAAGGGAGATGAAGAAGGCGTCATCGGTCACGACCAGGCCTTGGACATCGTCGCGCACGAGTATCGCAGCCTCCGGGCTCGGGCCTTCGGCACCGGCAAGGACCGCGCCCGCGGCTCCCGATGCCACAAGGTCATAGACCGCGATCCAGGCATACTGCAGGGCGCCCGTCCGGTCGGCCAGGTGATGGGTCCTCCTGGTCGGATAGGCCGCCACGCCGCGATGGGCGAACTCGCCCACGTAGAGTTTCCCCTTCCACGCCGCCATGTACGAAGCCCTTGTCTCCGCCGCGAAGGAGGACTGGGCCACGGCTTCGCCTTCCTCCACCGCCTGCCGGTCACCGACTCCGGCGAGGTCGCGGAGGGCGTAACGCCAGACCCTCCCCTCGGAGGAGACCCAAAGGCTGTCCGCGTCCACGGCCAGTCCCCCGACATGGCCACGATGGAAGCGGCCCTTTTCCTCGAGGAGGCGGGTGCTGCCCGCCAAGGCCCCCGTCCATGCGTCGATGCAGAATACGACCGAAGGACGGCCGTCATCGAAGTAGGCGCTGATGAAATAGCGGCCCAGCGACGCTGAATGGGCGAGCCCTTGGGGCACCGCGCCCGTCTCGAGCCCGGGAATCGCCGGCCCGGGCGCGTCGGCGGCCCCGATGCCGGCGCCTCCCTTGGCATTCGAGGCACAGGAGAGACCGAGGAGGATGCAGGAAAACATCAGCGCGCATATCGGGGGAATCCCAAGCCTGGCTCCGCTTCCTGTCCCGCGCATCGATGCCCCCTCGCCTTCCTTGCCCTTAAGGGAACATAATGATCCGCCTCGCCCCATGAGTGAAGTGGCAAGGGAGGGCTTCATGCGGATGGTCACGGATATCGAAGAGGTCTGTGAAGCCGACCTGGTGGTGCTCGGCATCCCCTCTGATGACAAGTCCTCCTATATGCGGGGCTGCGCGGAAGCCCCTCCACTCATCAGGAAGGCCCTGTTTTCGGATTCGTCCAACCTCTGCGCCGAGGACGGACTCGATCTCGGCTCGGCGGCCTTCCTCAAGGATGCCGGGGACCTGCCTCTGGACGGACATTTCGATCCGGCCGCGATCGAGGCGGGAGCCCTTGCCATCCTGGCGCGCGGTGGACGGTGCCTTGCCCTTGGCGGGGACCATTCGGTCACCCTTCCCCTCCTCCGCGCCCAGGCGCTCCGGCGCGGCGGCCCCTTTGCGGTCCTCCACCTGGACGCCCATCCCGACCTCTATGACGCCTTCGAAGGGGAACGCTATTCCCATGCTTGCCCCTTCGCCCGGGCCTTCGAGGAGGGGCTCATCACCCGGCTCGTCCAGGTGGGCATCCGCGGCATGAATTCCCACCAGCTTTCCCAGGCCGGTCGATGGGAGGTCGAGGTGATCGACATGGACGCCTGGACGCAAGGGAAAAGGCCGTCCTTCGAGGGTGATTTTTACCTGTCCCTCGATCTCGACGCGCTGGACCCGGCCTTCGCCCCCGGCGTCAGCCATCGCGAACCGGGCGGATTTTCGACCCGGGAGGCGATTTCCCTCATTTCCCGGACGAGAGGCTCGGTCTTCGGTGCCGACCTCGTCGAGCACAATCCCTGCCGGGATTGGGAGGGCATCACCGCGATGACGGCAGCCAAGCTCCTCAAGGAGATCGTATCAAGGATGGCACGAGACTGTCGGGGACCCAGTTCCCCGACCTAAGCCCTTTCGCCATATGGCAGATGGGGGTCATTCCTTCCATTCGAGAAAAAACTTGCGTTATCGTCAAACGGACTCTAAAATGCCATTAAGGACGATTGCATATTAGGCGACAGCGACATGATCGCGTTTGGCGGTCATTTAGTCGCCGGTTGATCGACCCTAAGCGACAATAGGAGGCCCTTTACATGAAGAAATTTTTCGCCCTCGCACTCTGCCTGCTGGTTCTCACGTCATTCGGCATCGCGCAGAAGAAGTTCCTCACGATCGCCACCGGTGGCACCGCGGGAACCTACTTCCCGCTCGGCGGCGCCCTCGCCGAGATCTGGAACAAGAACCTCCCGAACATGAACGCGAACGCCACCGTCACGGGCGCGTCCATCGCCAATGTGGCCATGCTCCAGAAGGGCGAGGTCGACATCATCTTCGTACAGAACGACGTGGCCTTCTATGCCCTCAACGGCGTCGAACTCTTCAAGGACAAGGGATACAAGGACGTCCGCGGCGTCGCCTGCCTCTACAACGAGACGGTCCAGCTCGTCGCCCTCGCCGATTCCGGGATCAAGACCATCGCCGACCTCAAGGGCAAGCGCGTCTCCGTAGGCGCCGCCGGCTCCGGCGTCGAAGTCAACGCCCGACAGGTCCTCGAGGCCGCCGGCCTCAGCTACGCCGACATCAAGGTCCAGTACCTCTCCTTCGCCGAGTCCGCCTCCAACCTGAAAGACGGCAACATCGACGCGGCCTTCAACACCGCCGGTGCCCCCACCGCCGCCATCCAGGACCTTGGCGCCTCCAAGAAGATCGTCCTCGTGCCCGTGGACGGCGCCGTCGCCAAGAAGCTCATGGCTAAGTGGTCCTTCTACACGCCTGAGAAGATCGCCGCCAACACCTACATCGGCGTCACCCAGGACGTGATGACAGTCTCCGTGAAGTCGATGCTCGTGTGCAGCGCCAGCCTCGACGCCGCCCTCGTCTATGACCTCCTCAAGAACATGTACGCCAATGGCGAACGCCTCGCCGCCTCCCACAAGAAGGGCGCGGACATCAAGCTCGCCACCGGCCTTGACGGCATGTCCATCCCCCTCCACCCAGGTGCCGAGAAGTTCTTCAAGGAGAACAAGAAATAGGCAAGCGCGAACGCCGGCGCGGACACGAAAGCGTCCGCGCCGGAGCGCAGCGCGACCCGGATGTCCAGCGGGGGCCGGCCGCAAGGTCGGCGCCTTTTCATTTGAGCGCAGGTCGCCGGTCTGGCCCGGCCCGAAGGACCAGGCTCTTTGCCATCTTTGCGGCTGCCGTCTTCGCGGCTGCCGTCGTCGCAGGCGCTTTCCTCATCCGTGTGGAAAGCGTTCCAACCCTCGTGGTTAAGGACCCGCACGGGCGTCTTCTCCAGGCGGTGGAAGCGCCCGATGGCCGTTTTGACCATGTGTTCCTTCACTCGGTCCATCGCAGCCAGGTGATCGAGCGCTTCAGGATCGAAGGCTCGGGAGGATCGCGGGCAAGGCTCCACCTTTTCGAGCTCGTCTACGAGGACGCCGGCGTGGGAATGCCTACGGACGCGGAAGGCGGACTCAGGCTCGAGAACGGACGTTTCGTGCTTTCCATGGATCGCGGTTTCGCCGCGATCCCGATACGGGTTTCCGTTGTTCCTGGCCATGGGCTCGCCATCGACGGCGCCTGGTGGCCCTTGCGCAATTTTGCCCGCCCCGGCGAAGGCATTGTCCTCGCCGCTCGCATGGCCTTAAAGATCAGATTTCGGAGGTGATTTCCAGATGAGCGATCTAGCCAGCACGACCGTCATGCCGCCGGATGACGATATCGTCGATACCCAGGCGGTGATGAAGAAATTCGACAAGGAGGCCGACTACCGGGACCTGAAGGGGTTCATCGGCAAGTTCGTGGCCGCCATCTGCATAGCTTTCTCCTGCTTCCAGGTCTATACGGCCCTCTTCGGCGTCTTTGACGCCATGATCCAGCGTTCCATCCACGTGTCCTTCGCCTTTGCCCTCATCTACCTCCTCTACCCCACGAGCAAGAAGTGGTCCAGGACCAGGCTCCATCCCCTTGACGCCTGCCTCGCCGTGTTCGGCGGCGCGACGCCTCTCTACCTTACCTACCTCTGGACCTACACCCTTTCCCAGCGGGCAGGCTCGGCCACGCCCCTCGACATCGCGGTCGGTCTCGTGGGCGTCCTCCTCGTGCTTGAGGCGGCCCGACGCGTCGTGGGCCTTCCCATCGTCATCGTCGCCCTGACCTTTGTCATCTACGCCTTCCTGGGGCCCTGGCTCCCGGGCAAGTTCGCGCATCGCGGCGTCTCGGTGAAGACCCTCATCGAGCACCTCTACTTCACCACGGAAGGCGTCTTCGGCACGCCCATAGGCGTCTCGTCCACCTTCATCTTCCTCTTCATATTGTTCGGGTCCTTCCTCGAGAAGACGGGCCTCGGGCAGTTCTTCATCGACATCTCGAACTCCATCGCCGGATGGGCCTCCGGCGGGCCGGCGAAGGTCGCCGTCATCGCGAGCGCCTTGGAGGGAACGGTCTCCGGTTCCTCCGTCGGCAACGTCGTGGGCTCGGGTTCCTTCACCATCCCCATGATGAAGAAACTCGGCTACAAGGCTGAGTTCGCCGCGGCCGTCGAGGCCACCGCCTCCACGGGCGGACAGATCATGCCGCCCATCATGGGCGCTGCCGCCTTCCTCATGGCGGAGTTCACGAGCATACCGTACGCCCGCATCGCACTGGCCGCGGTCATCCCCGCCATACTCTACTTCTTCGCCGTCTTCACCCAGGTCCATTTCGAGGCCAAGAAGCTCGGCCTCAAGGGCATGAAGCGGAGCGAGCTCCCCAAGGCCAAGGACATCCTCTTAAAGCGCGGCTACCTCATCATCCCCCTCGTCACCATCATCTGGCTCCTCACCGAGGGGGCCACGCCGATGAAGGCCGCCATGTGGGCCATCATCATCTCCATCGGCATCGCCTCCCTGGTCTCGATCATCAACATCCTCCGCAAGCAGAAGGCCACCTTCACCTTCACCGACCTCGTGCAGGGCCTCATCACCGGCGCCCGCGGCGCCCTCGGCGTCATCGCGGCGTGCGCCTGCGCCGGCATCATCATCGGCGTCATCACCAAGACGGGCCTTGGCCTCAAGCTCGGCGAGATTCTGGTCCAGGCCGCCGGAGGGAAGCTCTTCCTCACCCTGGTGTTCACGATGATCACCTCCCTCATCCTGGGCATGGGCGTGCCGACGACGGCCAACTATGTCATCACCTCGACGATAGCCGCCCCGGCCATCATCATGATCCTCAACAGCCTGGCCAAGGTTGGCGGCTACGACTTCCCCCCCGGCTCGGAAGCGATCATCCTCTCCGCCAACATGTTCGCCTTCTATTTCGGCGTCCTCGCGGACATCACGCCGCCGGTGGCCCTCGCGGCCTTCGCCGGAGCCGCCATAGCGAAGGCGAACCCGATGAAGACCGGCGTACAGGCGACCAAGCTCGGCATCGCCGCCTTCATCATTCCCTTCATCTTCGTGTACAGTCCCGAGATGCTCCTCTTCGGCGTGGCCGAACATCCCTGGCTCACGGTATGGATGATCATCTCGGCGATCGTCGGCATCGTCTCGCTGGCATCCGGCGTCGAGGGCTGGCTCCTGGCCAAGATGACCTGGGTCGAGCGCGTCGCGGCGGTCGTGGGAGGCCTCGGCCTCGTGACGCCGGCCCTCTGGGACGACTTCGCGGGCGGCGCCCTCCTCATCATCGTCCTCATCATCCAGATCCGGAAAAAGAAAAAGCTTGACGGAAAAGGCCCCCTGCCCGCCGCCGCCTAAGGGCACACGATCCCGCCGAGCGCGGGAGAATCCAACGAGGGCCGCC
Source organism: Spirochaetaceae bacterium (assembly GCA_025358255.1). Lineage (GTDB taxonomy): Bacteria > Spirochaetota > Spirochaetia > Treponematales > Rectinemataceae > JANYKC01. Next base: position 294 of record JANYKC010000034.1, on the reverse strand, counting down.
AATACTGGCGGCCCTTTTCTTGTCCTGGATGGTTTCCCCATGGCCCGCAGGCCCGGGTGGCGGCCACAGCGGGGGTTGGAAGGGGCAGCCAAGGGGCGGGTCGACGGGGCTGGGCACGTCCCCCTGCAGGGGACTGCGCTTTTTTCGTCTAGACCAAACTTTTCCGTAAAAAAGTTCCTAAATATCAGTATAAAAAACAGTTACAAAAAAATCGGTTGCGCTTTTCTGACTACTTCCCCGCTTTCTGCATCTTGAGCCGATCAGGGCGTCACCCCGAGCAGGTCGAAAGCGCGT
>JANYKC010000032.1 GCA_025358255.1 Spirochaetaceae bacterium | reverse complement strand
GGATTTCGCCTGGGCGAAGGCGATCCGCGAGCGAAAAGGCAGCGAGGATTGAGGGCCATACTTGCTGTATGGCCCGATTGACGAGCTGGTTTTGCGCCGCGGAGGGCCGAGAACAGGCGAAAAGCGCCTATTTAGCTCCATTTATGCCCAATTTCGCCCGATCAACAGCTATTTTCCCTTTGCGGTCCAAAGTCCGACAGACTCCTAGAGGCGGCGAGCGACCAAAGGCACTGCCACGGCCGTCCCCCGGCGGCGCGTCTGCGGCTGTCCAGCCCAAGCCCTCGGATGCCATACTCGCCGCCATGAAGCAGAAGCTGCGCCTACTACCCATCCTCGCCGTGCTCGCGGGCGCCGCGCTCGGAGCCTCGAGCGGGCTCTTCATCAAGGGCGTCCACCTCTCGAGCCTCGCCCTCACGGGCTTCAGGATGGGGGTTCCCTTCCTCATCATGCTTCCCGGGATGATCCGCGGCGGCAATCCCCTCGGACCACGCCCGCGCCGGCGGTCGCTGTGGATAGCCTCCGCGGTCAACGCGGTCCGGATGCTCCTCTTCATCCTCGCCTACAAGCTCACCTCGGTGGGCAACGCCGTCGTCCTCCTCTATCTCTGGCCGGTCTTCGCCCTCCTCATCAACGCGATCCGCCTCCGCACGCGCCCCACCGGCTTTCAGTTCGCCCTCGTGGGGCTCTCCTTCGCGGGCATCGTGGTGATGAACCTCCACCGCGGTTTTTCCCTGGCGCCGAACGACCTCCTGGGGAGCCTCGTGATGATCATGGCCGCGGCGGGCTTCGCGACGACGGTCATCCTCTTCAAGGATGCCCTTGCGGAGCTCCGGGAGACGGACACCATCTTCTTCCAGAACGCCACAGGGGCGGTGGTCTTCCTGCCCTTCCTTGCCGTGGAGCTTGGTGCGGCAGGACTTGGGGCCTCATCGCTCCCCACGATAGGCTGGGGACTTGCCTACGGCCTTTGCGTGGGGGTAGCGGGCTTCTACTGTTTCTTCTACGCGATGAAGCGCCTGCCGATCTTCCAGTACGGCGCCCTCGCCTACACCGAGGTCCCAATCGCCGTGGCCCTCGCCGTCGCCCTCCTCGGCGAGGTGATAGTCCCCAACCAGGTCCTTGGCGCGGCGATGGTCATAGTTGCGAGCTTCATGGCCCAGAAGGCGCGGCGCTGACGGATCGGGTCCCCTTGCCTGGGCCCGTGCCCAAGGAGGCTCCGCCTACCGTCGGCCCAAGACGTGGACGAGAAGGCCGACAAGGATGAGGAGGCCGGCACCGGCATCCAGCAGCGTGAACCTTTCCCCGAGGAAGAGGGCCGCCGAAGTCAGGCTGAACAGCGGCACGAGAAGGGAGAAGGGCGCGATCCTGAGTGCGCCATGGCACATGATGAGGGAGTTCCAGAGGCCGTAGCCCACCAAGGTCGAGAGGACCACGAGGTAGGCAAGGGCGCCCAGCGTCAGTGGCCGGAGGGCCATGACAGAGGCGGCGATGGCTCCAGGGCCCTCGAAGGCCAGCGAGAGGGCAAGGAGGGGCAAGGGCGAGAAAATGCTCGACCAGACCATGAGGCCCAAGGCGCCCGTCGCTGGCATCGCGCGGGCAGTCACGTTCGCGGCCGCCCAACAGAAAGCCGCGAGGAGGACCATGAGGGCCAGGAGGGGCTTGAAGCTCGCGATGCCCGCTCCTCCTCCCGGCAGCGCTATGAACGCAAGCCCGATGGCGGCCAGGACCATGCCAATGATGGTGGCCCTCCTGATCCTTTCCTTGAGGAAGAGGGCGGCCAGGAGGGCGGTGAAGAAGGCCTGGGCCTGGAGGACGATCGACGAGAGCCCGACCGGCGCACCCAGCTTGAGGGCCGTGAAGAGCAGCCCGAATTCGCCGACACCGAGGAAGAGGCCGTAGGCGGCCAGGTACTTCCAGGGCACCACGGGCCTTTTCACGAAAAGGAGGGCCGGCAGGGCGCTGAAGACAAAGCGCAGCGCGGCGAGGAAAAGCGGCGGCACATCGGCGACGCCGACCTTTATCACGACGAAATTGAAGCCCCAGACTATGGCGATCAGGATGGCCATCGCCACCGTCAAGGGCCCGAGTCGCCCTGGTTCCTTGCTCGATTCCATCGCGACAGCATACCCGATCGACCCCTGTGTTTATAGCCGCGCGCCATGGCCTCCGGCCGGGTCTCTCCCTTTTTTTCCCCTCAAACCTTGCCGCGGCCCGGCTTGCGGATGACACTGGATGCCATGGGTATTCTCGATGGACGCAAACGAGGTCGGAGGAAGTCCGCCCCAGATCCCCTTTCAGCGCTCTATGGGTCCTGCTTCGCCCTCGATCCCGCCCTTGTCGTCCCGGTGGAGGCCCAGGCGGTCTTCGAACCGGGCGAGGTTCCATGGAAAGCCATGGCGGCCCTCCTCGCGGACAGCGAAAGCACCGCAGCCCTGGTTTTTTTTCGTGGCGACGAGGTCCCAGGCGTCATCCAAGCCCTCACGAGCCGGCTCGGCCTGATTGCGGGTCCGAAGGCACCGACTCTGGTCAGACGCTTCCCCGCGGAAGCCTGGCGCCTCGAGCTCGAACACCGCCGCATGGGCTCCTTGCGCTGCTTGATGGAGAAGGGAGGAGGCTCCGCCCTCATCCTCGACGAGGGCCTCGCGCGCGCCATAGAAGCCCCAGCCGGTTCGGGGGGACAGGCCCTTCCCGCAGGGGAACCGAATTCCATCCGGCTCGACCACCCAGCCCTCCTCCGCCTTCCCGCGCTTTTCTGCCCCCGACAGTGGTCCGCCGCTTCCACTCGAGCGGCCGTTTCATGGATAGCCCTCCGCGCCTCTCCTTTGTCCAGGGACGAGGCCCTCCGCTGGACCGCCGCATGGACCACCGGCCCGGAGGCTGCGCGAGGCGCACTGTCCTCAAGGATGGGCTTTTTCTTCGAGCTGAGGCCGCCCCGCGCGGCCCAGGCTGAGGCGGTGGCCAAGGCGATCGAGCCCGTCCTTGCCGCGGCCTGGAAGGAAGCCTGGCCAGGCCTTTGCGCCATCCTGCCGGGCATAAGCGCCCCTGCATTCGGACCTTCCCCGACCAAGACCGGAAAGGCCGAGCTTTCTGTCGATGGACTCCTCCTCGCCGGCGCCGCGACCCTGGAGCTGTCCCTCCTCCTCCCGGCGCCCTTGCTTCGGCTCCTTTCCAGCGCGGCAGAGGCCGTACCCGGCGCCGCGGCGAGCGATGTGGAGGCTTCTCCGATCACGCGTTTCCTTGAGGTCAACGATGGCCTCATCGGGCCGTCCATCCTCGCCGGCAATCCCGCTCCGGCGGGTCCCGGCCCAGTGGAGGCTCAGGATTCCCTGCCCAACCTTCCCTCCCTCCTAGAACTCTTCGGCAGCGCCGACCTGGCCCGCCTCATCCAAGGCTATTTCCTGCCTGAACACGGGGCCCTCGGCTTCCAGGCCCTGTTTTTCTCCCGGAAGGAGGCGGAGCCCGCCGGCGAAGGCGGGGCCCGCCAGGCCCTTGCCAACCTGCCCTTCGACGAGCGGCGCATCATCGCTTCCCTGCCCGAGGCCGCGAGGGAGGAATGGATCGAGGCGCGGAAGGCCGGCCTCCCCCTGGTCCAGGAAGACAGGGAGAAGTCGCAGCTGGCGGGGGAGGAATCGCTGAAGGGACTCTGGCAGGCCCACAGAAAGGGCCGCCTGGAACTGGGGCATGGGGGCAAAAGCCTCCTCACGGCCTGCCTGGGCGAACGCATCGAGGCGGTGGACCGAGGCCGCCTTGCCAGCCTGGTATCACGCGACCTTCCACTGGCAATGCTGGATAATGCCGGACGCGTCCTTGCGCGGCGCGTCCTGGACAGGCTTTCCGCCAAGGACCTCGCCGTGGCTACCTGGGGCGCCAAGGGCAAGCGGCCCCTCCTCGAAACCAACCTGTCCCGGGGCAAGCGGGCCGAGCTCGCGGCGGAAGCCTCAGTCCTGGCCCGCCGCCTGACGACCGGTGAGGAAGCACCCGGCAAGGTCGTGGAGGCGCGGGAGGAACTGGCGCAGCGGATGGCTGGCCTCCTCGAGAGCCAGGCCACCGAGGATGGCGCCTCCGCCGCCCCGAAGGGAGGAAGAAACGGCCGACCACGGCCCAAGGCAGGCAGGCAAGGACGGGAAAGCGGGTCATCCCGCTAAGCGGCCGGAGCGGATGCCAGGCAAGCCTTGGCTAGTGTCCCGAACCTTCGGGGAAAATTCGACTGCTCATTCATAGGCGTAGCGCGGAAGCCTGTTAGCGGTCTGGCGCAATGGCGTGGCGAAATCCTTCCGCCAGATCCGCTCGAGCGTCGTTGGCAAGTTCTCTCGGGACAGGAAAGCGCGCTTTGTGAACATTTCATCGAGCCCTCGTGCGACC
>JANYKC010000016.1 GCA_025358255.1 Spirochaetaceae bacterium | reverse complement strand
TTGGCCCGCATTGAAAGCTCCATTGGCGGCCCCCTGCCTGTTAAGCTACTGGGAAGCCAGGATGAAAGCTTTCGTCGTGTTTTACTTATGAGGCATGCCTGCCATTTCGGCTAGATTAATTATGAGGCAACGCGCCTCCTTGACTGCCTCGGGGTGCGAAAGTACACTTCGACACGTAGTATGCAGCGAAAAAACCTCTATCTAGCCGCCGCGACCGCCGAATCGGTGCGCTTTTTCGCCCTATCCTTCCTCGCGGCCGCCCTCGGCGGCCTTCGGGAAGGCGATGGGCTTTCGGTCCTCTTTCGATATGCCGCAGCGCCCCAGCTGCTTTTTATCGTCACTTTTTTTTTCCTCTGGCTCGATAAGGCGCGCTATGGGGCCTATCGTCCCCTCCTCTATGTCGGCAAGGCGATCTCCCTCGCGACCTTTGTCCCGCTGTTCATCTCGATGGCGCAGCGCGGCAGCGGCGCCGCTTTTTCCGGTCAAGTCGCCCCGATCTCCGCCCTTGTCGCGGTAGGGGTCGACCTTTTCGGCGTATTTGTCCTGCTCATGGTGGGCAAGTCCCCCGGGGACGAGGGCCAGGAGAGGCTGCCTGGGTCAAGGACGCAGGTTCCGAGCGTCCAGGGAAACGAGCCCCGCGGACCCGAGGACATCGAAAGGGTGGAGGGTTAGCTTGCATATCGTCCCGATCGCGAGCGGAAAGGGCGGCGTAGGCAAGTCCCTGGTCGCCGCCAATCTCTCCGTCGCGCTTGGCCAGTCGGGTAAGCGGGTGGTCCTCGTCGATCTGGACCTCGGCGCTTCCAATCTCCACCTCATCCTCGGCGTTCCCGCGTCAAGGTCGGGCATAGGCACCTTCCTCGCCGGCTCCTCCGGCAAATTCGAGAACGTCATCCTCGAGACCGATTACGAGAACCTCCGCTTCATCCCGGGCGACGCGGAGATGCCAGGGCTCGCCAATATAAAGCAGGCGCAGAAAAACCAGCTGGTCAAGCGGCTCCTGTCCATCGATTGCGACTACCTGGTCCTCGACCTCGGCGCGGGAACCGGCTCCAACATCCTGGATTTTTTCCTCATGAGCTCCCAGGGCCTTGTCGTGACGGCGCCGACCCTGACCGCCACCCTCAATGCCTACCTTTTCCTGAAGAACGCGGTATTCCGCCTCCTTTATTCCTCCTTCGGCCAGCGATCCAAGGCCTGGGAGTACCTCGAGTCCCTGAGGCGGGACGGGGCTGCCCTGCAGAAAGCCTACGTGCCGGCCATCCTCGAGGAGATAAGGAAGCTCGATCCCGAACGCTGGCAGGTGGCCACGGACCGGATGCGCCGTTTCCGCCCACGCCTTCTCATGAACATGCTTGAGGACCCCAAGGATGGGGAGAAATCCCAGAAGATCCGGCGTTCCTGCAAGGAATACCTCAACATCGAGATCGAGCACCTGGGCGTGCTCTATCGGGACGAGATGCAGGACATCGCGCTTGGCTCACGCATTCCCATCATCAGGTACAAGCCCCAGTCCGTGCTTTCCCAAGGCATCTACCGTACGGCAGACAAGCTCCTCTCGACCGAGGACCAGGCCGATTCTCCCCTTTCCCTTGCCGAGATCGAGGGCAGCTTCCAGACCGCCGAGCTCGAGGCCGAAAGCGATTTCGGGGCGAAGGTCGCCTATGTCGAGGAGCTCCTCAATTCTGGCGCCCTCACCACCGCTGATCTCGTGGATACCGTGAGGAGCCAGCAGTTCGAGCTCGACAAGTTCCGCAAAGAGAACCAGTTCCTGAAATACAAGCTTGCCCGGGCGATCGGGCAAGGCTTTTCCGGCTAGGGGTGAATGGTGGCGAACGCTGGCGCGAAGGGCGACCTGGCCCTCACCGTGGACGAGCTTGGACTCGAGGCTAGCTTCCGCTTTACCCCCAACGCAGAAGGGGCGGAGTGGACGGCGGACAAAGTGATGCGCCTCGTCATGGATGCCCGTATAGGCGGAGTCACCCAGAAACGGGTCGAGGATATCCTGGGCAAATTCGCCCGTTCCCGCGCCCCCGTCGTGGAGATCATCGCCAAGGGGCAGGCCCCCGAAGACCCGGTTCCCGAAGAGGTCGAGTGGGAAGAATTGACGCCCCCGGTGGAGCTCGATGCCCTGGTCGCGGCCACGATAGCCGCAGGCTCCCTGCCCGAGCTGTACCGCATCCGCGTCGAGACCGTCAATAGCGAAAAGACGGTGAAGAAGCCGGGCGCCTTTCCCTTCCTTCCGCCCAAGATCGAGAAGATCGCCGTCCAGGAGAGGCGCGAGGTCAAGGAGCGCGTCTATCCGGATGTGGAGGTCCTGAAGACCGGCTTCGCGAAACGGGGGCAGCGTCTCGGCCTCCTGTCTTCCTCCAAGCCAGGGAAATCAGGCAAGTCTATCTTCGGCAAGCCCATCACTCCGGAAGCCCGGGACTCGGCCTTTATCCTGGGCTCGGGAATCATCAGGAACAAGAACGAGCTCCTCGCCGATGCCGATGGGGCCCTCCGGGCGGGGAACCGCTGGGTCGAGATCATTCCCTTGGCCATCCCTTCCTGGTCCGTCGCGAAATCGGCGGACGGCGGCACCTGGCTCCTCGACTACAAGCCCGGCGATGCCCGCCTGCCAGCGCCAAATGCCGCCGATATCCTTTCCGTCGCGGTGAGCAAGGGCGCCGTCGCGGAGACATTGCTGTCCGCCGAGGTCCTTTCCGCCATCCTTCGGGAAGCCGCGGGGACGAACGATGCGCTCTTCTCCAAAAGCATCTCGAGCGATCGCGACGGCAAGGCCGAAGTGACCGTCTCGCCCGATGGCATCCGCGCCGCCCTTTCGTTGTGGAAGAGCCGAGGCGCCGGTGCGCCCCTCCAGCTGTCCGCCGTCTCCGCGGCGCTCAAGGCCTCGGGCGTGAGGATGGCCCGTCCGGAACAGATCAAGAAGGACGTCCTGGAGTTCCAGAAGGGCGAGGCCATGGAGCTTCTCGACTATGTCATCGCCGAGGGAAAGGCGCCGACGCGCGGCAAGGACAGGACGGTCGCCCTCAATGCCGCCTTCATGCCCGACGAAAAAGCCGAACAGTTCAGGCTTCGCATCCAGTCCAACGCTGCCTTGGCCTCGACGGTTCCCAGCATCCATGAATTCCCCCTGGAAGCGGGCATGAAACTTGCCTTTGTCCAGGAAGGCCAGCGCTTTGGGGAGCTCTCCGCCCAGGTCAGCGGACAGGGCGGCGTGGACCTCAAGGGCAAGGTACTGCCGGGCATTCCCGGCAACGATCCGGCCATACGGATCCTCGAGAACGTCGTCTACCAGAAGGGCGTCATTTCCGCCTCGATCCCCGGCCTGCTTTTCTGCTCGGAAAAAGAGCGTTCCTGGTCATTCCGGGTGGTCCCCTTCAAGGATTCCACGATCGACATCACCATCGCCGCCGACTCGATGGCGGCCTATATCAATCTCCAGGCCGAGGTGGGCCTTGGGGAGGCGCTGACGGTCGAGTCCTGCCTCAAGGCGCTCGCCGACAAAGGCGTGGTTTTGGGCCTGGACGCCAAGGCCGTGGCCGAAGCGGTGGCGGCGGCGCGCGCAGGCCAGGTCGTCCTGCGCCGACCTGTCGCCGAAGGCACGCCGCCACGACCGGCGGGCACCGGCCGCCGCCTCTGGCTCATCGGCGCCGATGCCCCAAAAGATGGCGCGAAACCCTCAGGGCCGGGACCATTCCGCGTGGCAGCGGGCACGCCCATACTCCGCATCGAGGCACCGACGGGCGGGGCCGCGGACGGCAAGGACGTCCTTGGCAAGCCTGTCCCCGCCGCCATGGCTCCGGCCAGCGCGGAAGCTGCCTCCGGCCCGATGCCGGTTCCCGAGCTTGGTTTCCAGCATGACGCGACGATCCGGGAACAGGCAGGGGCCGTGGGGAGCAAGGTCGGCGACCTTACCTATGTGGCTGTGGTCGCCGGAGAGCTGCGCGTCGAGGGCAATAAGATCTCCATCATCGATCGCCTTGTCGTCAAGGGCGATATCGGAGAGGCGACGGGCAACCTCCGTTTCGCCGGACCGGTGCAGGTCGCAGGTTCGATCAGGCGCGGCCTCCAGCTATTCGCCGGCGGCGATGCCGCCATCGCCGGGCATGTCGAAGCGGGCCTGGTCTCGAGCGAAGGATCCATCGCGATCAACGGCGGCATCAAGGGCGAACGACGGGGAACCCTTCGGGCCAAGCGGTGCATCGATGTCGGCTTCGCCGAACAGGCCCTCCTCCTCGCGGTGGAGGACGTCCGCGTACGGGGTGGCTGCGTCCTCTGCTCTGTGAAGACAAACGGCCGGATCTTCGTCACCGGGGAAAAAGGCACTCTCGTGGGCGGCATATGCCGTGCGCGCAAGGGCGTGGATGCCGCGTCGATCGGATCTGCCAACGGGATCAAGACCGAGATATCCTTTGGCCAGGACTATCTCATGGCCGACATGATCGAGGCCGAGGACCGCGAGATCGAGAAGATCAAGACCCTTATCCTGCAGTCCGACCGCACCATGGCCGAGGCGGAGCGGATCGGGTCCGGGCTGGACCAGGCCCGCCAGGACAAGATCAAGCTGGTCAAGCTCCTCGAGAAGCGGTCGATCCGCCTTTTCGACCTTCGGGAGAAATACGAGGAGCATTTCGCCGCTTCCGAGGTCATTGTCCACGGCATCGTCTATCCCGGCGTCATCCTCGAGAGCCACAACCGCTTTTTCGAGGTGCGGAGCAAGAGAACCAACGTCTCCTTCGCCTTTGATCCTCAGCAGGGCCGCATCGTCGAGCGCCAGCTGTAGTAACGAAAAGAGGAGCCCCCCCATGCTCGCTGCCATTCCCTTCCCCTCCTGGATACGCCCCGAGATCATCCCCGGCCTGCCCTTCCGCTGGTACGGGCTCATGTATGTCGTGGCCTTCGGCGTATGCTGGCTCCTCTTCAACTACGAGGCAAGGCGCCGCCGCTCGCCCTGGACCGAGGACGCCGCCGCCGGTTTCTTTTTCTGGGCCATAGTCGGCCTTCTCATCGGGGCCCGTCTTTTCGGCACCCTCGTCTACTCCCCCGAGTATTACCTCCCCCGCCCTTGGTTCATCCTCTGGCCCTTCGATGAGGCAGGCCGCTTCGTCGGCTTCCAGGGCATGTCCTACCATGGCGGCTTCGTCGGCATAATCGTCGCCACCCTGTTCTACTGCCGGACCAAGAAGCTGTCCTGGCTGGCCTGGGCCGATATCGTCGCGGTGTCGGCGCCGCTGGGCTACACGGCCGGACGCATCGGCAATTTCACCAACGGCGAGCTCTGGGGGAAAGTGAGCGACAAGCCGTGGGCCATGATCTTCCCGAACGCGGAGAGGTTCTCCGCCAAGGAAGCCTGGGTCCAGAAGTTCGCGGACAAGGTCGGCATCCACGTCGCCTCCATGAACGACCTAGTCAACCTTCCCCGCCATCCTTCGCAGCTTTATGAGGCCATCTTCGAGGGCTTGTTCCTCTGGTTCGTGCTCTGGGTCATCGTCCGCAAGCGCAAGGTTTTCGAGGGCTTCGCGGTCGGCTGCTATGCCATAGGCTACGGCGCCATCCGTTTCGTGATCGAGTATTTCCGGGAACCCGACCAGGGCATGGGCTACATCCTCAAGCTCGGCGACCCGACCGCTCCGGCGTGGATCTATTCGACCCCCTGGAATTTCTCGATGGGGCAACTCCTGAGCACGGGCATGATCCTTATCGGCGTAGGCGTCCTTGTCTTCGGCAAAGGCTCCGCCCGCAGGGCGGCCGTCGCCGAGGCGGCCGAAGCGGCGGCCAGGTCCCATGCGAAGAACGATGCGAAGAAGCTCAGGAAGAAGCTGAAATAGGGCTAGAGGAGATCGGCATTGAGCCAGACGGCCATCGCCGAATCCCCGCGGTTTCCCCAGAAGGCGTAGGGGATGAGACGTATCGGCACGCCTTCGGCGCCGCCGGCACGGCAAGTCCCGACGATGCCCCCGCAGGGCAGGGGAAAGAGTCCCTCGGTCATCTCGAAACGAAGCGATCCGGGATCTATCACCAACTCCTCGAGGTCCCTCCCGGGATTGTCCGTGGATTCGGCGCAATACACGAGGCTTCCCCGCGTGACCGCGAGCCTTCCGCGATCGGCCTTGACCCTCGGATCGGCGGCAATCGGGCATATCCGAGGCATGAAGTCCATCTCGACGACCCTCCTGCCGGGGCCAAGCCTGATTTCAAGGTAGGCGGCGCGCGCGAAGCGCGCGGCGCCGAAGCTGGTCGCCGGTTCACGGGTGATCGGCGATAAGGGCTGGCCGTCGACGAGGATAGTGGCTTCCTCGACCCAGCCGGGGATCCTGGGCCTGAGGAAAAGCGGCCGCGGCGACTCGAGTTCGAGCCGGACGCGTCCTCCCCAGGGCAGGTCGGAGACTACGCGCATCCTGGTGCCGTCATCGAGGATCGCGCTTCCCGAGAGGTACTGGTCGATGCGAAGCCCCCGCCCTTCCAGGGCAAAGGCGAGGAGGTCGAGGTCGGCAAGGAGGCGGGAGATGTTGGAGGGGCAGCAGGCCGTGGCATACCATGGCCTGCGGGCAAGGCCGCCGCGCGAGGCCAGGGGGTTGCGGTAGAGGTAGGCGTCCCCGGCGATGGATATGCCCGCGATAGCGGCGTTGGCCAGCTGCCACTCGATCAAGTCCGCATAACGCGCATCAGTATCATCGCGGTGTCCCGCGGCTCCTGCCCTGGGCAGGGACATCTCCCGGTTCCAGAAGACGCTCCCGACGGCCGCGCAGGTCTCGGAATACGAGAAATGGTTGTCGAGCTCCCAAGGCCTGCCAAAGCCCTCGATGACGGGCAAGGCGCCTATCCCCCCGGTCACGTACATCTTTTCGTCGACCAGCCTCTCCCAGGCCGTCCGCAGGAAAGCGCACAGCGCCTCCTCGCCCGTCTCCCGGGCGAGCATCGCGGCGGCGCACATCAGGTACGCCCATCGCACGGCGTGGCCCTTGGGCTCGAGCTGTGTCCGAAGGACCGCATGCTGCTGGTGGTAGGAGCCTCCAATGAAGGCGGCCAAGGAGCGCAGGGCGATGAAGGGCGGCTCCTCCTTCGTGAGGTTCTCGCTGAAATCGAAGCCAAAGGCCTTCGATCCCTCCAAGGCCCTGTTTGCCACACGGGACCTCGCGGCCTGGGAGAGCGCCTGTCCGACGAGGCGCAGGCCGAAGAGGCTTGTCCTTCCCCGCCTTTCGAGGAGGGCCGCCGCCGTATCCAGGTAGGATTTTTCCCGCGTAAGGCGGTAGAGCTTGATGAGGGCCAGCTCTATCTCCTCGTGCCCGCTCGTCCGGCTTGCCGAGCCCTCCCTGAAATCCCGGACGATGAGGTCGGCGCTTTTCAGGACTAGGCCGAGGAGCCCGTCCTGGCCCGTGGCCAGGCGATTGGAGATGCCCGCCTCGATGAAATGGCCGTGGCAATAGAGTTCATGCTCGATCATGAGGTTCTTCCACCTCGTCCCGGGGAAGTGGACCTGGTTGTAGGTGAAGAGGTAGCCGTCCGCCTCCTGCGCCCGTCCCATGAGCTGCGCGTATCCCTCGACAAGGGCCGAAAGCCGGGGATCGGGTTGTCCGCGGAGGATGCGGCAGGCGGCGTCAGCCCATTTGTGGAGGTCGGAATCCGTGTAGAAAAAGCCCCGACGCGCGCCGGTCCTCAGCCCCGCGGCGATGTGGAAATTGTCGATGGTGCCGCATCCCTCGTAGCGTTCCCATTGGGTGAAGATCGAGTGTTCGCGGTTGGCGAGGAGGCGAGGGGACCAGAATCGGTCTTCGACAATGTAGCTGTCCAGCTGCGGCATCACTCGTCCCTGGGACAGGTTCCCATGCTTGCTCCTCGCCGGAGGCTAGAAAATGCCGAAAAGGCCGCCCTTCCCCGTGAACCGGAGCCAGCGCCCCGATTTGCCGTTCTTGCGTTCCTCGAGAAGGCGCAGGACAAAGCGGGCGCTGTCCGCCGGCGATTCGCCCTTGTCCAGGATGCCATAGGCTTCCCATGCCGCTTCCTTGGCCGCCGCGAAAACGCCATCGCCGAGGCCGCGGAAGGCGCCTGAAACCAGGCCTCCGGCGGGTCCTTGGGATTTCGTGTCGATCTCCCTCTCGACGAGGACGAGGCTGCCGGCCTTCCTGGCCTCGAACGAGCGGAGGAGTTCGCGGACAAGGAGCGCCGGCCCGATGACGGACCGATGGAGTGTCGCCTCCACTTCGCCCGGTTTGCCGCCAACGAGGTCGATGTGGAAGCCTTCGGCCTCCGAGAGGATGACCACCGCGTCCACGTCGCCGAAGGCGTTTTTCGCGCCTAGGATGAGCGCGCTCGCCGAGACATAGGAGGCGGGATTCCAGGGCAGGCTGACGAGGTCGGAACCGCCATCGCCCAGCGCTGTGACGGCGTTGCCTTGGACGGCGCCACCGCCGCCGTCTTCCCCCCGCGTCTGCGCCGGTGAATCGACATCCGGACGCGCGCCTTGCGGGCGGGCGATGACGACGGACCAGAACGAGTTCCGGGCTTCTTGGGCGATCGCGGCCGCGAGGGGACCTTCGAAGGGGGCGATGAGGATTGTCTTGTTCACGCGATGGAGTGTACTATTCCTTCATGGCCGCCGCAAGACGCGTGGGAATCCCACGACGGCGCCCCTGCCCAATTCCGAGGAGGCCCCGATGCTCGTTGCCCTTGCCCAGATGAACTCCATCATCGGGGACTTCGACGTCAACCGGGAGCGGATCCTGAAGGCGGTCCACGCCCTCATCGCGGGCTTCCCCGATGCCCTGGCGGCCGGAAAGGTCGATGGGTTCAGGCTGACGCGGGGCATCGGCAAGGCCGGGCCTGCGGCATCGGCCCATCCCGATCTCGTCGTCTTTCCCGAGCTTGCCCTCTGCGGATATCCTCCCATGGACCTCCTGGACCAGGAGGCCTTTGTCGAGGATTCGCTTGCCTCGTTGCGCCGCCTCCAGCGCGACCTGCCCCGCGGCATCGCCGTCGCCGTGGGCTATGTGGACCGCAACCGCAGCGGCAAAGGCAAGCCGCTCTACAACGCGATGGCCGTCATCAAGGACGGAGAGCTCCTGTTCAGCCAGGCCAAGACCCTGCTTCCAACCTATGACGTCTTCGACGAGGCCCGCTATTTCGAGCCCGCGCCCACCCGCCGGACCTTCGAGCTCAATGGCCGCAAGCTCGCTTTCGCGATATGCGAGGACATCTGGTGGGAGGAGCCCAACCTCCAGGGACTGCGCTATTCCCTCGATCCGGTCAAGGAATTCCTGGACGCGGGGGCGCAGATCCTCATCGTGCCCTCGGCCTCGCCCTTCCATGCCGGCAAGCTCGCGGTGCGCAAGCGCCTTGCCGCCAGCGCGGCGCGTGAAGGCGGCATACCTGTCCTTTACTGCAATACGATCGGCGCGAACGATTCCCTGGTCTTCGACGGGCGGTCCTTCGTCCTCGACGCGGAGGGCCAGCTCCGCGCCCAGGCCGGCTGGGAGGAGGAGCTCCTCCTGGTCGATACGGACAGCCTCGAGGCGGGATCGGCCGAGACCAAGGAGGCCGTCGACCTTGCGGTCCTTGAGGACCGCTGGCTCGAGGTCGAAGAGGCCCTTGTCCTCGGTGTCAGGGACTACCTTCGGAAAACCGGTTTCCGTACCGCCTGCCTTGGCCTTTCTGGAGGCATCGATTCGGCGATAGTGGCCGTGATCGCCGCCCGTGCCCTTGGCCCCGAAAACGTCACCTGCATCTCCATGCCGAGCCGCTTCTCCAGCGAGGGCTCGGTGAGCGACTCCGTGGAGCTCTGCAGGCGGGTCGGACTCCGCCTTGAAAGCCTTCCCATCGAAGGGCCATTCACCGCCTACCTCGATCTCCTTGCCCCCAAGTTCGCCGGCCTGGAACCTGGCCTGGCCGAGGAGAACCTCCAGGCGCGGATCAGGGGCGCCCTTCTTATGGCCTGGTCCAACAAATTCGGTTCCCTCCTCCTCACGACGGGGAACAAGAGCGAGCTGGCAGCAGGCTACTGCACCATGTACGGGGACATGTGCGGGGCCCTCGATCCCATCGGGGACCTCCTGAAGACCGAGGTCTACGCCCTGTGCCGCTCGATCAACACGCGCTCACAGGCCGCCGGCAAGGAGGCGCCCATCCCCTGGCCCATCATCGACAAGGCTCCCAGCGCGGAGCTGCGGCTCAACCAGACCGACCAGGATTCCTTGCCTCCCTACGAGAAGCTCGATGCCATCCTCGAGCTTTACATCGTCAAGAACCGCTCGGCCGCCGAGATGATCGACGACGGCTACGACCCCGAGCTCGTCAAGCGCATCGTCACCCTCGTGGCCCGCTCGGAATACAAGCGGCGGCAGGCGGCTCCTGTCATCAAGGTCTCCCCGCGGGCCTTCGGCACCGGGCGTCGCATCCCCATCGCACGGTCCATCCACGAGGCGCGCGGTCGCCACTAGGCCTGGCGGCGTTACTGACCCGGCAAACGAACATTGGCCTCAGCCCATGATTCTGACCCGTAGCGACGGGCCAGAATCATGGGAGAGCACCCGATGTTATGTTGCCGGGTCAGTATTCGCTGGTTTATTCATGGATTCCACGCTATAATTTCCAGCGAGGAATAATAGCCAGATGTCTGTCCGAAGGCTTGCACGGTATCCCATCCTCTTGATCGCCTTCGCCCTCGCCTTGGGTTGCGACGCGTCGTCGGCTTTCTTTTCCGAAGCCGATCGCCGGAGCATCTATACCGTCGCCTTTTCCTCCGATACCGGAAAACTGGCCTCTGGTTCGAGTGTCCTTCCCGGGGAGCTGATATCCGTGTCGCTCACCCGCATGACCGGCTCCTCGAGTCCCGAATCCCTTTCCCTTGAGCTCCTGGCAAAGGACGGCGTCACCGAGGCGGTGCTTGCCTATTCCACGAAAAAGGCCGCGAAGTCCCTGGAATCGACCGGGACCGCGGCCGCCACAGTGGACGTGGAGAGCCTGACCGACAAGATTCCGCGGTTTGCCCTCCCCGATACCCTGGTACCCGGTTCCTATACCCTCCTTTCGGTCCTGACCGACCAGTTCGGCGTCGAGCTCCAGCGCAGCGAGACCGTCGTCTTCATCGGTCGGCCGGGCTTTGCCGCCAGCGGACTTTCGTTCTATCCCCCCAATCCCGCCCCAGGAAGCTCAGTCCTCCTCTCGGCCACGATCACCAAGAGCGATGCGGCCGGAGAAAAAGACGCGGAAGCAGACGATCCCTGGCTTCGCTGGAGCAGCGAGGGCAAGAGCTTCGCGCTTGGCCCGCTATCCAAAGGCTTCGCCAAGGTTGTCTGGGAGACTCCCGGCGTCAGCGGCGCCTATTCGGTCAAGCTCGAGCTTTTCCCTTCGGAGCCTGATTCGAAATCCCTCGCGGAAGCCTCCCCTTGGCAGGAGGAGATCAAGGTAGTCGTCGCCCGTCCGGCCGTCGTCTACGCCGATCTTTACGCGCAAAGCACCCGATTCCTCGCCCGCCTCGATTTCGGGGGGGACTTCGTCAACCAAGGCACGAAGGCACAGACCGAGAAGACCACCACTTTCGGCCAACCCCTCCTCGAGGCCTATGCGGGTGGCTTCGGCTATCGGCTCGATGCGGGTTCCGGCGTTTCGCTCCCCGGCTTCCAGTTTCCGTCAAAGGACGGCTTGCCGGTCGCTTTCAGCCTGCTCTGGAAATACTACTCGGAGGAGTACTCTGGCGATATCCTCGCGGTCCGCGACGCCAAGACGAGCGTGCTTTTCCGGGTTGCCCTTGAGGACGGGAAACCCGTAGCGGAACTGCGGGATGGCACAGGGACCCATCGCTCTTCAGCGGATGTACACCTGGTCGCCGGCCTCCATGACATCGCCCTTTCCTTCGAACCTGAAAAGGACCGTTTTGTCCTTGTCTGGAATATCGATGGCGAGCGCTATGCCTCTCCATCCCTCCCTGCCCTCCTCCTTCCGGAGGGCGCAAGCGCGATGCTCGGCGGCGGAAAGTCCCTGAGCGCAGTCTATGATGAGTTTGCCTTGAGCGATGATGCCGAAGGGCAGCTGCCATTCTTCCGCGCAGGCGCCGAGCGGCACTGGCGGACCGATCTCCAGCTCGGGGAGGGCTTCGAGGAGAGTGAACTGCCGGAGACCGCCACGTTCGAGGGCACTTCGACCCTGGTTCCAAGGGCCTTCACCATCAAGGGGATCGGCAGCCTTTCCTTCCTGAAGGACCTCTCCCTTTCGCGTCCATTGGCCTTCGATATCGACTACGCCGAAAAGAAAGGCAATCTTGTCGCGGCTATCCAGTCCGACGGTGGGCCCTTCATCAGCATCGCCGC
Organism: Spirochaetaceae bacterium; assembly: GCA_025358255.1. Classification (GTDB taxonomy): domain Bacteria; phylum Spirochaetota; class Spirochaetia; order Treponematales; family Rectinemataceae; genus JANYKC01. Next base: position 11,832 of record JANYKC010000016.1, on the reverse strand, counting down.
CTCCGGCGAGATCCGCCTGGCTTCGGGAGTCATCCTTGGATTGCTCAGGCCGACGGACGATTCCCGCCTGGCCTTCACCATCAAGTCCACGCCTGACGGTGTGGAGGTCGCCGCCATCGGTGGACTCGCCGCGGCCCGCGTCACGGTCAAGCAAGCGCCGAAAAACCTCCGCCTTTCCCTGGAAAACGTGACCGATGACGGCAACGTCGTCATCTCCGCCGTTCTTGTGCGCGCGGCGCCTGAGCTCATCGGGCTTGGGGACAGCCCCCGGCTGGCCAGGCTTTTCTAGCTTTTCCCTGGCCCCTTGGCCAAGCTTCCCCCTTGTTTTATCCTGCCGGACGCCAAGTGCCTCATTTTTGCGATAGCTTCTATCAAGGGAAAAACATCTTGTTCAGTATGCAAGGATGAGTCCAGATGATGCTTCCGTCAGCTGAGCCAAGCCAGCGCCTTTTCCGGACCGCCTTACATGCGCGCCTCTTCCTCATGCTGGCTTCCTGTTCCACGAAGGCGGCTTCGCTTCCTGGCCCACCGCCCGCGGAAAACCGCGCCGCTGCCCTCGTCCAAGGCGCGAAGGTGGACGCTCCCCCGGCAAGCGCTTCCGCCACCGGCCGCACGGCGTCTCCGGTTCCCACGGGATCCATCGCCTCCGCCGCGGAGGAACGCGCCTGCCAGGTCTTCATGCAAGACTTCCCCAAGTACCTTTCGAGGCTTACCTTCATGGTCTACTGGAAGCAGGACAAGCCCCTCGATCCCGGCATCGCCAGGATGGCGGTCGTCCAGGCCGCACGCTGGCTCAAGGAGCGCAACAGCCAGGACGGAACCTAGATAACGGTCATCGACGCCGACCAGATCGAGGAAAACAGGGCAGACCAGGCAGCCGCCTTCAAATCGGAGACGGGCGAATCGCCGGGCTTGATCCAATACCTCGCGGGCAAGTTCAACGCCAATGTGTATGTCGAGGTCGATTTCAACGTGAAAAGCGAGGCGCGGGACGGCCGGTACTACGCCTCCGCCCAGGGAAGCCTCACGATGGTGGACATGGCCACCGCGACGGTGCTCGGCGCCGTTCCGTTCCAGCATACCGCTTTCTCTCCCTGCTCCGAAAGGACGCCGCCACCAATGTCGTGGTGAGCGCCGTCTGGACCGCGATGCCCCGGCTCTATGACCAGGTGAAATCCCTTGTCGCCTCCTTGTTGCAGCGCGGCTTGCGCTACGAAGTCCTCATCCAGAAGACCCTGGATTCGCGGAAGACCTTCCAGCTGGAGAAATTCCTCGCGTCCCGCCTGCGGGAAGTCCAGGAGCTGTCGTTCTCCCCGAACGAGGTCAGGCTCCGCCTTTTCAGCTTCCAGGACAAGGCGGCCATCAGGCAGCTTGTCTTCGACGCCGCCCTCCAGTCCGGCATGCCCGATTTTGACCTTGTCATGACCCGGGACAATTCCTTCACTTTCACGACAGGACTTTACTGACCCGGCAACTTAACATCGGGCACTCTCCCATGATTCTGGCCCGTCGCTACGGGTCAGAATCATGGGCCCAAGCCAATGTTTGGTTGCCGGGTCAGTAGGAGGGCTTTGCCATCAAGTCGTGGCAGGTTTCGGTGGACCGCAAGAGCGGCCGCGTGACAGACTATATCCTTGCTTCCTACAACAGTTCGGACCTCGAGAAGGGAAAGGCACGCATCGCCGCCCTTTTCAAGGAGCGCGAGGACACGGTTGCCAAGCCGGAAGCGGAGGCGAAAAGCCTCGCCCTTCGCGGCCGGAGCCATGACGCCATCCTCTCCTACATCGCCGCGGCCTCCTCCAGCGCATGCATTTCGTCAAGGACGGCGACCTGCGGCGCGTCAACGCGGGAGAGGCTTTTGGCGAACCTCTCGTGCTGCGGCTCGTGGTCGACGAAGAGCGCGGGCCGGTGGGCGTGGCGGGCGCCCGGCTCCTCGTGGGCTTGCCTCGCCGTCAGGGCGGCCGCATCGCCACGAAAACCGAGAGCGCGGTCACGGACGATCGCGGCCTGCTTTCCTTCACGCCACCGCCGCCCGATTTCGTGGGCAAGGCCAAGCTCACTGTCCGCCTGGACAGCCAGTCGGCCTTCGAACTCCTGGATGCCCTGCCTGCCGCCTACGCATCCGAGGTGGCCGCGCTGGAGGATGGCCTGCGCTCCTTGGGCGTGGAGCTTCCCTACGAGGTGCTCTCCAGGGCAAGGGCCGTACCCACGGCCGTCCTCATCGCCGACCTCGGGGATGAGGGAGCGGTTGTCTTGCCTGGACTGACGCAGGCAGCGCCGGCGGAGCTCCTTTCGAAAGAGGGCTTCGACCTGCGCCCATCTGGCCTATCCGCCGATTCCATCCCCGGCCGGGACGATCCTGCCATCCTCGGCGACGCCCGAAAGGCGGCGGACGGCTACGCACGCCTCATCTACGGAAGCGCCCGCCTGTCCCGGCTGTCCAAGGATGGCAGCAACTGGATTGGGGAAGCGAGGGCGAGCGTGAAGGTTGTGGACCTGGCCTCCGGAGCCGTCCTGTGGGTGGGGGAAAAGGCCGCCGCGGCCGTCAGCCCCGACGAGGCCTCCGCGCGCATGGCCGCCCTGCGCGAACTTGGCCTGAACGCGATTGGCCAGGACCTGCTCTCTGCCTTGCCGTGATCCGGCAGAAGAGCGGTCCGCGCGGAGGCCGCAAAGGGCAGGGGAGGAAGGAAGCATCCGAATTGCGCATAATGCTACCAAATAGATCTATTGTATGCCACCCATCCCACTCTCTCCCCGCGCCTCCCGGGTCCTCCGCGCGAAATTACCTACTTCAACGGTGCCGCCTAGAGCAGTCCCAGCTCCTGGGGCCGGTTCGAGATGACGCCGGCGCAACCGAGGCCCAGCACGCGCCTGGCCTCCGCGGGGTCATCGATGGTCCAGGGCAGCACTTCCATGCCAGCCAGGTGGCGCCACCTGAAGGCCGAGGTCGCCTTCACCTTCTGGTGGTCGGGCTTGAGGAAGTCGACCTTCCCGATCCATGAGCCTGCGCCGTAGCGGAGGGCGAAGGGAAGCGCGTCTTCCACGTCCCAGATGATGGCGGTCGGCACTTCCGGGATGAGGGGTTTCACGCGCGCCAGGGTCAAGGGATTGAAGGAGGAGATGAGGCAGCGGGAGGCTATGCTTTTGCCGCCGTGAGCCGCGCGGATGGCTGCCGCCGTGGCCTCCTCTAGTCCGTAGGCCTCGCGGCCATGGCACTTCATCTCGATGTCGAAGTAGAAGGCGTCTCCGCACTCCTCAAAGAGCTCCGAGAGGAGGAAGATGCGCTCGCCCGAATATTGGGCGCCCTTCCAGGAGCCGATGTCCACCTTGCGCAGTTCGTCGTAGGTCGACTTCTCGAGGTCGAGCCCCTTGCCCTTGGCCTCCTTCCCAGGAGCTATGCCGTCCGCTCCCGCGACCCGTCCGGTCGTGTGGTCGTGGAATACGACGAGCTTGCCGTCCGCGGTCAGGTGGACATCCAGCTCAACGCCGGGTATTCCCATGTCGCGGGCCAGCTTGAAAGCGGCCAGGGTGTTCTCCGGCGCTATGGACGAGAGTCCGCGGTGGGCGAAAACGAGGGGACGCTTCGCTTCAGGGATGAGGTGGGTTCGCATGTTCATTGTCCTCCGATCCTGCGTTTGAGTTCGGCCAACGCGTCATCGACGCCGGCTTGCTTGACTGTCTTGTCGATGGCGGCTTCGGTCGCCGCCGCCTCGGGATCGAGGAGTGTTCCGGTCATGGACTGGAGCTCCGCGAGGAGGAGGTCCGGGTCCACGCTGCGCTCGTGGGACTTGAGGTAGGGGATGCGCTCCTTGAGGCGGACGAGGTCAGCGGCGATGGGGCGGCGTTCCGCCTCCAGGGCTCCGCGCTTGGCTTCAAGTTCCGCATAACGCGCTGCTGCCGCGGCCGCCAGTTCCGTGTTGCCCTTGCCTTCGGCCATGGCGACGCGGCCTTTCCAGAGTGCGATGTCCTGGTCGATCACGGCGATGTCCTGTTCGTAGCGCTTGACCGTCGTCGCCCAGGCCAAGGCATAGTCCCGCGCGCTTTCAAGGTCGAGGGAGAGGAATTCCTTGTCATCCATCCGGTGCCGTCCTTTTTCTAGAGCTTGAGGGCCAATCCGGCGCCGATCCCGACGCCGCCATAGCTGGCGAGGTTGCCCAATGCGAACCAGTATTCCGCACCGGGCTCGACATCGATGCCGAGCCGGGGCACTTCCCGCAGCTGGTTGCCCGGCTCGAGGGCCTTGTCGGCGTAGAGTACGACTCCGGTGGATATCTCCACGCCCACGTCCTTGATCCCTGAGATGAGCTTGGTCCCGGTGACCGCGTATTCGTCGCCCTTGGCGATGCCCATGTTGGACCCAAGCTGGAGCTTCACCTCCCCGCGCGGGACGGCGAGGATCCGTGTGCTGATCCGGAAGGCGGGCATGGACCGCACCTGGAATTCGAGGCTTTTCGGGATGGCCTCGATGACCTGGCGCATGGAGGCCACCTGGTCAGTCGCGTCACTGCCGGTGGTCCGCACTAGGGCGGCGCCGAGGACCTCGCCGCTTGCCACGTCCAGGAAGCTGACTTCCGTCGTGATGCATGTCACCGAGGACTTCCTATCCAGGTCGTAACGTGAGTCGAAGAGGGTGATGACGGGCGCGGCGACGGTGAAGGCGCCAAGGAGGCGGTTGAAGTCAGCTTCCGTGAAGGTGGCCTCGCCGAACAGGTGCTTCTCGGGGAGGGCGAAATTCGCTTCCTTCGCTTTCCTGATGGCCTGGACGAATTCGGCAAGGCCGCCGCTGGAGAGGCGCTGGGTCATTTCGATGATGTTGAACCGGCCCAGCTCGGCGAAGACCCCCTGGATGCCTGCATCGATCGCGCCGGTTGCCTCGAGGGGAAGGGTCCATCCGAAATTCCCGAGCGAAAAAACGGCCATGTCGCGCTTCTCGCTCACCGAGGCCGCCTGGCCCCAGGCTCCCGTCGCCATGGCGAGGGCAGCGAGAATGACGGCGAAGCCCGTCTTCCGTTTCATCCTTCCTCCTTGGAACCCGAGAAATCATTTTCCGCCCCTCTCTCCTCCATGTCAAGGACGATGGCTTGTTAAGGTCGGCGGCCGCGGGATATCGTCGTGGGTAAAGCCATGCCGCGAAGCTATATCGATCCGCCATTGCCCATTGTCGCCCTTGCCTCCGCGCCGGGGGAATCGGCCCTCGCCCTCATCAGGGCGGCTGGCCCGGCCTCCATTGACTTGGCCGCCGGGCTGTTTTCGCGGCCTGCCGCCTTGCGGGCATCGAGCGGGCATCGTCTTTTCCATGGCGAGCTTGTCGATCCCCGGACGGGCGAGGCGGTTGACGAGGTTGTCGTGGCAGTCTTCCGCGGCCCGAAGAGCTCGACCGGTGAGGACCAGGTGGAGGTTTCATGCCACGGTTCCCCTGCGGTCGTGCGTCGCATCCTTGCCCTTTTTGAAGGTGCGGGCTTCAGCCCCGCCCTTCCGGGAGAGTTTTCCTTCCGCGCCTTCGTGAACGGCAAGACCGACTTGGTCCGCGCCGAGGCCATGAACGAGCTGGTCCGCTCGCGCAGCGATGCCGCCCGCGCCGATGCCCTCGCCCGCCTGGAAGGCGGGCTCTCCAGGCGGCTCGCCACCGCGAGATCCGAGCTCCTCGGCCTCCTGGCCGAGGTCGAACTCAGGCTCGATTACGGAGAGGACGAGGCGGAAGGCCTGCCTTCCTTAGATCGGCTTTCAGAGCTGCGTCGGGGGCTTGCCGACCTTGCCGCGAGCTATGCCGCCGGACGCCGCGTTTCCGATGGCCTTTCCGTGGTGCTGGCCGGTCCGCCCAATGCAGGCAAGTCCCGCCTCTTCAACCTTTTCCTCAAGGAAGAGCGCTCCATCGTCAGCCCCGACCCGGGAACCACCCGCGACTGGATAGAGGCCGAGATCGAACTCGACGGACGCCGCCTCCGACTCATCGATACCGCGGGCTTGCGGCAGGCCTCGGGCAGCATCGAGGCCGAGGGGGTGGCCCGGAGCGGCCGGGTCATCGCCTTGTCCGATATCCTCGTCTACCTTGTGGACGCGAGCGCCGGCGGTCCCGGCTCCACAGGTGTCCCCACGGCCGAGGACCTTGATTTCCTCGCGGATCATCCGGGAGCCATATGCGTCTGGAACAAGGTGGACCTCTCCCATGTCGCTTCCCCGCCCTCCGGATTCCTCCCTCTTTCCGCCGCGACCGGCGCCGGCTTTCCCGGACTCGCCGCCGCCCTCGCGGCCGCCGCGTCCATGCTCATCGATGGCGAAGCGTCCGGCAAGGCCGACGCCGTGGGTGACCACAACGCCGCGGCGTGGGATCGCACCGGCGCGATGCATGAACGCACCGGCGCGATGCATGAACGCATCGGCGCGATGCATGAACGCAGCGGCGCGATGCATGAACGCATCGCGAGCGAAAGGCAGAAGCTCCTCCTCGACCGCACCGTGGCCGCCATCGATGCCGCGTTGGGCGATCTCGCTTCGCCCGCAGGGCTCGACGTCGTGGCCCTGGACCTCCGGGAGGCGGCGGAGTCCCTCGGCGAGATGACGGGAGAGATATCCACGCCCGAGATCCTGGAGACCATATTTTCGCGCTTCTGCGTCGGGAAATAGGCGAGGACCTGACCATGGACTACGAAGCGATCGTCATCGGCGGAGGGCATGCCGGAATCGAGGCCGCCCTAGCCCTTGCCCGCCTGGGGCGAAAGACCCTCCTCATCACCCAGAACCCCGACGCGATCGGCCGCATGTCCTGCAATCCCTCCGTGGGTGGCCTTGGCAAGGGCAACCTTGTCCGGGAGCTCGACGCCCTTGGCGGGGAGATGGCCAAGCTCATCGACGCCTCGATGGTGCAGTTCCGCATCCTCAACCGCTCGCGGGGGCCGGCTGTCCAGGCCCCCCGGGCACAGGCGGACAAGCAGCTCTATTCCGGCCTCGCGCGCAAGGCAGTGGAATCCCAGGGGGGGCTTTCCATCCTCATGGACACCGTCGTCGACCTCATCGCGAGCGCGGACGGCCGCCGCGTGGAGGGTGTCATCACCGAGCGCGGATCGCGCATCGGCGCGAGGGCCGTTGTCCTGTGCGCCGGCACCTTCATGGAGAGCCGCCTTTTCATCGGCACCTGGAGTGAACGCGGGGGGCGCCTCGGCGAAGCCGCTGCCCTTGGTCTCGGGTCGGCCCTCATGGTGCGTGGCTTCCCTGTGGGCAGGCTAAAGACCGGGACGCCGGCGAGGATCAAGGCTGCCTCCATCGATTTTTCCCGCCTCGAGCCCGACTACGGCGAGGGGATGGAGGCCTTTTCCTTCGCGAATGACCGCGTAGACAGGCCTGTCATGCCCTGCTGGATAACCTGGACGAACGAGGAGACCCATGCGGTCATCCGCGCGAACATCGGCGGATCGCCCCTGTTCTCGGGCAAGATCGTCGGCCGCGGTCCGCGCTATTGTCCGTCCATCGAGGACAAGGTCTTCCGCTTCCCGGAGCGCGTTCGGCACCAGGTCTTCCTCGAGCCGGAAGGAGCCTATACCGACGAGGTCTACCTGAACGGCATCTCCACGTCCCTTCCCGAGGCGGTGCAGGAAGCCTTCATACATACGATGATCGGCCTTGAGAAGGCCCAGGTCGTGAGGCCAGGCTACGCCGTGGAATACGACTATGTCGATCCGAAGGCCCTCTCGCCTTCCCTTGAATCGCGCCTCATGGGCGGGCTTTTCCTGGCGGGACAGACCAATGGGACATCGGGCTACGAGGAGGCCGCGGTGCAAGGCCTCCTTGCGGGCATCAACGCCGCCCGCTTCCTCGGGGGGGAGGAAGCCATGACGATGCCACGGTCCGAGGCCTATATCGGCGTCCTTGTCGATGACCTCACCACCCTTGGGGTAAAAGAGCCCTACCGGATGTTCACGAGCCGCGCGGAGCGCCGCCTTTCGTTGCGCTGCGACACCGCGGACCGTCGCCTCACGCCCCTCGGCAGGGCCATCGGCCTCGTTGACGGGGAGAGATGGTCGCGCTTCGAACGGAAGCTCCAGGGCCTGGACGAGATCCAGGCCCTCCTCTCGGCCCGGCGGATCAGCCACGCAGACGCGGCGCAAGACTCATTCCTCTCGCCACACGTGGGCGAGAGCGCGGCGGACGCGTTGTGCGATCCCAATGTCGGGGGCGGCGCGGCGCGCCTTGTCCCGTCCCTCGGTGGGCGCTTCCCCGAAGATTGGCTTGAGACGGTGCGGCTGGACCTACGCTATGCCGGCTACGCCGCGCGCGAGGCCCGCGTCGCGGCACGCTTTGACCGCGCGGAGAACCTGCGGATACCCGTGGATTTCGACTATGCCCTTGTCGAGGGCCTTTCCGCCGAGGCTCGGGAAAAGCTCGAGGCCCAGCGTCCCAGGGACCTCGGCCAGGCGGCACGCATCCCCGGTGTCCGCCGCGCCGACGCGGCCCTCCTCATGGTGGTCCTCTTGCGCGCCACCCGGGAGAAGGGCTAATCCCTGCTTACTTGGCCTCCACCCCGATCAGCGAGGTGAGCTCTGCCTTGGCCTTGTTGAGCGCCTCTTCGTACTGCAGCCGGAGGCCTCCCACGTTCTGCTTGTAGAACGCCGCGAAATCAGGGTCGGCCATGGGATCAAGGCGCACGTCCTGGCCCATGCGGGCTGCCATCTGCCTTTCCTTTTCCCTGAGCTTGGGCGCCCACTGCTTCTTGATCGCCTGCTCGACGTTTTTCATGTCGTCGATGTACTGCTTCAGGAAGGCCGCCAGCTGCTGGAACACAGCCTGTATGCGTTTTTCCGTCACCGCCCCGCCCAAGGGTCCCCCGAGGAGCCCGCTGCCCTCCGCCAGGCAGGCATAGCCCGCGGCGATGCGCTCTAGCTTGCCAAGGCTCGCTTCATTGGTCGGAAGCTGTATCTGGGAGAGGAGTATCTCGCTCATTCCGGCTCGGAGATGGATGCGCTTGTCCTTCGGGACCGAAGAAAGCTTTTTTGCCAAGTCGCTGGATTCGGGCTGGTCGAGATAGAGTCCAGCCGCCTTCTTGCCCTCCTGGCGGAGATCATTGGCTTCCATCACCGCCGGGTCGACCTTGAGATCCTTGGTCTTTTCGAGGGCCAATTCAAGTGCGCTTTTTATCAGTGCCATGTTGTTTCTCCTGAACCCGAATGCTTTTCGTTCCCGTATTTTCAGGCGGCCGCGTGCCGGTCGACTTCCTGGTAGAAGGCATAGGCCTTGTCAACGATGCTCGCCACGATTATCAACCCCGCGACCCATTCGCCGGCGAGGAAGGGCCATGCCTGCCCGATTGAGAAGGCGATCCGCGCCACTTCCAGGGCATACAGCACCATGATGGAAGCCACCGCGGCCTTGCCAAGGAAGGTGGTCTTGGGTTCGATGTGCTTTCGGAGGCCGATCAATATCCCCATGAGGGCCGATTGCAGGAAAAGCCGCGCGAGGACCAGGACAAAGAACCAGAACGGGATGAGGTGAAAGTAATAAAAAACGACAGTCAAGACAACGAGAAGGCAGTAGTCGCTCGCCGAATCCATCATCCTTCCTACCCGCGTGATTTCCCCGCTCTTGCGGGACACGTAGCCGTCCGCGAAATCCGAGAGGAAAACGAGCACGACCAGCCCGAGCAGGGGGAAGCGGATCCGGTTGTCCCGCGCGGCCAGGATGAGGACCAGGAGCGTCGGCAGGGTGGATATCCTGAAGAAGGTTATCTTGTTTGCGAGGTTGATGCGCTCAAGCACCCGTCCCGTGCTTTCAATGACGAAATCCTTGCGGAAGAGGAGTAGGAGGACAGTCAGGAAAAGGTGGGAACCGGCCACAAGGGCGAAAAAAAGGAAGGAATACCGCGGGTAGAACTTTCCGGGAATGGAGAATGCCAGGAAGATTGCGGTCTGGAGGAGGAAATAGGCGACGGTCATTTTAAAAATGCCTTTAGTCAGCTTGTCCTTCATCGGTCTAGTCCCTGGCGACAATGCGGCGGTACGCCGCGGCATAGTCGATCATCGTCCAGACCGCGGTGGCGCCGCATATCCAGAACAGCACCTTCGCGATTCCGTTCACGGGGCCGGCCAGACCTTCGAGGCCAGCGGTCCGGACCGTGACCACAAGGAGACCCGCTCCGCCGGCAAAGGCGTAGACGAAGGCCTTGATCTTGCCGGAGAGTTGGGCGCCCATCGCGACGCCCTTCTTCATGGCAAGGAGACGGACAAAGGAGACCCCCAGGTCCCGGTAGAGCACAAGGAGGAAGAGCCATGGCGGCATGATCCCTGCGACCATGAAGGAGAGGAAGTAGGTCAGCCTGGCCACCGAATCCGCGAAGGGGTCGAAAATCTTGCCGATGTCCGTTACGGATCCTGTCCTGCGCGCCACCAGGCCGTCGACGAAATCAGAGATCTCCATGATGCCGAAGAGGAGCCAGAGCGCCACGACTACCGCTGTCCCTGCTACACCATTATGGACTCTCGTGGTATATAGGAAGAAGAAGAGCGGAGAAAGCACGATTCGAGTGGCGGTTACGATGGTCGCTGGATTCATGAAGCGACTATATTCCCTGCCGCGCCGCCTCGTCAATGAATGCCCTTGCCAGGAGTATGCATGCAGCCCATTTCCACCCTGTCCAGGGCAGCGGCGGCCGCGATCCGCGCCGTCCTTTTCGATATCGACGATACGATCACCGAGGATGGGGTCCTTCTCGAGGAGTCTTACGCGGCTATCTGGGCTTTCCGCCGTGCCGGTATCGCATGCGTGCCCGTCACGGGGCGACCGGCGGGATGGTGCGACCTGATCGCGCGGCAATGGCCGGTGGCCGGCGTCGTTGGCGAAAACGGGGCCTTTTCCTTATATATGAAGGACGGCAAGCTTGAGCGTCTTTACCATCCCAACGCCCCCGATCCCGGGGACACCCGCCTTCGCCTCGATGGCCTGGGGGAAAAGGCTTTGGCCGCCTTCCCCGGGCTCCGCATCGCCAAGGACCAGCCATACCGCATCTTTGACCTCGCTCTGGATTTTGCCGAGGAAAAGCCGGACTTGGGCCTAACCATGGCCGCAGAGGTCAGGGATTTCTGCGAAGCGGCGGGTGCCCATGCCAAGGTGAGTTCCATCCACGTGAATGCCTGGTTTGGCGACTACGACAAGCTCTCCTGCGCGCTGCTCTTTCTTTCTGGGATTCTGGGCATCGATACGCGCCTTGATCCCCATGCCATCATGTTCTTTGGCGATTCGCCCAACGACGAGCCCATGTTCAGGCATTTTCCCCTCACCTGCGGGGTCGCGAATGTCCGGCGATACGAATCCCTTATCAGCTACCCCCCGGCTTATGTAACAGAAAGGCCATTTGGCTACGGTTTTGCAGAAGCCTGTTCTGTTTTGCTGAATTTGATAGCAGATTGATGAACTTGGACGCGAATTCAGCAAATAGTCTATTGACGAGAAAGTGCCAGATCGGTAACTTCATTCTCGCACCAAGTGAGGCGCTTGAAGAGCATCGAGCCGGTGGCAAATGGAAAAGTAAAAACTAAAATACGTGCAGGGTTGGGCTTGGTGCTTGACAACAAAAGCGCGAATGCGCTAGGTTGATAGAGCGCCCTTACGAGAAATCGGTACAGCTTCAAAGCGGGTCACGATTTAAACCGGGATTAACCGTTCCGGCAATGATTGTGTCTGCAAAAAAAGCAAAATTGATGATCGTGAAAAAAGCGAAAACTAAAAGTGCGTTGCGCTTGACAGAGAAAGCACGGAAGTGCTACAAAGTCTTCAACGGTTGGCATGAAAACTGCTACCGCGGACAGTGTTCCTTCACATGGTTAATAGGGATGGGTTAGAGAGAGA
>JANYKC010000015.1 GCA_025358255.1 Spirochaetaceae bacterium | reverse complement strand
TTGGCCCGCATTGAAAGCTCCATTGGCGGCCCCCTGCCTGTTAAGCTACTGGGAAGCCAGGATGAAAGCTTTCGTCGTGTTTTACTTATGAGGCATGCCTGCCATTTCGGCTAGATTAATTATGAGGCAACGCGCCTCCTTTCGCACCGAAGCTGTCCATGGTATACTCAATGCCATGAGAGGCAAGGGCAGGATCGCGTTTATCGGGCTGATCGGGGCGATCTGCTTCTCATGTGCATCCAGCTCCTTGCCCGATGTCAGGAAGCCGCTTTTCTCCAAGACTGGAGGATTCTATTCCGAGGAATTCTACCTGGAGTTCAACCTCCTTCCCGGAGAGACTGCATACTATACGCTCGACGGATCCGAACCGAACGCAGAGCATGTGGGAGCGGTGGCTTCCCAGGCCGGCGAAGCGGCGACGACCTATGTCTACACCAAACCCATCAAGATCAGAAACAGGGACGAGGATCCCAACTATTTCTCCGAGATAAAAACCTCGGAAATCCCCAATCCTTTCGGAACAACGGACTTGTTCAGCTGGTGGGGGGGGAAGTGGATCAGGCCGACGGAGCCGGTTGAAAAGGCGACAATCATCCGGGCAAAAGCCTGTGGCAGCGACGGCAGCATGGTTGTCGAGGAATCCGGCACTTTCTGGGTCGACTCCCGGTTCGGCAACGGGAACACCATGGCGGTGTTCAGCGCCTATTCCGATCCCTCGCGCATTCTTGGCTACAAATCCGGAATCCTGGTTCCGGGCGAATCGTACGACCTTGACTTGCCCATTGACGCCTTTGCCGGAATGTACGGCAATTATTCCCAATCGGGACCGCTCTGGGAGCGCCCGGTGATTGTGGAGGCATACGATCCTGGCGGAGCCATCGAGTTTCAGTCGGGAATGGGCATCAGGATCGGCGGCCAGGCACGGGGACAGCCAATGCATGCCCTTGATTTTTACGCACGCAGCGAATACGGGTCCTCGCATATCAAGCACGACCTATTCGACGATGGACAAACTAGTTTCGAGAAATTCAAGCTCCGTGCGGGGGGGAGCACCTGGTATAGCTGCTTGATCGGCGACGACATATTCCAGCGATTGGTCCAGCCCCTGGGCCTGGACGTGCAGCGATCACGCCCGACCGTCCTTTTCCTGAATGGCGAATATTGGGGCATGTATATGTTGCGGGATATCTATTCCAAGCAGTATCTCGCGGAGAAGCATGGCTTGGACGCAACGGAAGAGGAAGATCTCGATTTCTATGTCAATACCAAATACGATTCCGGTGATGGATTGCATTATGCGTCCCTCTTGGCCCAATTGGATGCGGCGACTTCAGGGAAGACCGCAGCGCTCAGCGACGCCGACTTGGCGAGCGCGGCGACCATGATGGATATGGAGAATTTCATCGATTACTCGGCCGCCATGCATTGTTTCCTGGCTCAGATATATCCGGACAACCATAATGACAAGCGTTGGCGATTGCGATCGGGAGGCGGAACGGGTGCCAAGGATGGCCGCTGGCGCTGGCTGGTGATCGATGGGGACCAATTGCTGGGTACGGGTACCGGCGGGCAAGCGGACAAGATATTTGAAAACGTTTACGGCCCCGCAGGCTACCTTGTCTGGAATGCCTCGTTCCGCATCTCTTTCCTCAATCGAATCGCCGACATAATGAACACGATCCTGAAGCCCGCCTATGCCATACCGAAGATCCGTGAGCTTACCCTCCCCATGCTTCAGGAGTTGCCCTACCATATAGCGAGATGGGGATACGGCACGGATTTCTACCTTTGGGCCGAGCAATTCGAGAAGAACGCCCGGCTACGCTCCGAGGCGCTCGGCGCCCTCGACTCCGCCATTGACTATTTCAATACCAATTGGTCCATGGGCATCAGCGGCACCGGCAAGCTCAGCGTCTCCACTCTTCCGGGGGCCGGTGGCACCATCACGGTGAATCGAGTCGAGATAGGCGCCGCTACCCCCGGTGTGGTCGGCGCGCCATACCCTTGGACCGGAACCTATTTCAGGGATATTCCCGTGCCGGTCGTCGCAAAACCGGCGGCTGGATACAAGTTCTCCAACTGGGTCGGTGATGACCGCACGACCGCGGCGATAGAGATTGTTCTCGGCGGAGACAAGGAATTGACCGCTGTATTCGAGAAAGAGTGAGGGTGAGAGAATGTTGTCACGTTTGTTGACACGCGCATTGGTTTTTGGAATGTGCCTCTTTGCTACGGTGGCATCCGCCCAGACAACCAAACTAGACGCGGGGAAAAAGGAATTGGTAACGACGCGGCTTGGCGTCTCCTTCGCCCTCGAATCGACGGAAGCGGCTCCATTGGCCTTGGACGGGCAACTGAGCGGTGTGGTTGATTGGGCAGAGCAAGTCTCCGCATCCTTCGGGATAGGAATGAAGAACGGCTCGAGCCTCGACCTCTCTTCTTGCTATATCGGATGGCGGTCCGGAATCGCCTATGCCAATGCTGGCTACTTGAAGGCGAGGCTTGGCCCGAGGTTGTTCCGCTCCAGCACAGGCCGACTCGGGGCCTCGAATGGAATCACCGACGTGATCGCGGATGAGATGGGGTTCGTCTCCAAAGACCCGTCTTTATCGCTGGGCCTTGAGTATCACAAGAACGGACTTCCCCTTTCGGCGAATCTGGCCATCCGCTACCAGGGTGAAGGACTCTGGCCCGCGGCCTGCCTATCCCTGGCTTTCCATTTCGACAAGCGTGACGGGCTCCTGGCCTTGTCCGGAGCCGTCCTGCCCCTCCAGATTGCCGATCCGGTGAATGGCACCCACATCGACCTGCACGCAATGGGGTCATTGTTTGTCGGGGACTTTGAATCCGCATTGGTCTGGTCCATCGAGGCAGCCACCGGCACGCTTCCCAACCCGACGCCATGGTCATTCCCTGACTACGCTCCGGCGGGTATCGTGGTCTGGGGAGCCGGAGAGATCACCGCTGGATACCGCATCGATCTCGGTGAGGCAGTCCTTCTCCCGGGCATTCAGGCCTCGGCAAGGATCCCGGACCTCTCCTCGCCCGGCCAGGCGGCCATCAGGGCGGTCATCGGCGCTCGCTGCATACCTTTCAAGGGCATGTCGCTTTGGCTTTGGGGCGGTGTCGCGGTGGATGACCTGGGCAATGTACCCGGGTTCTCCTGGGACGCCGGCACGGAAATCGAATTATGAGCGGGGATTTCATGACCCAATTGCTTCAAAGCGCCGGATCGATATTGGAGGTCAATTTCGATCCGATTGCGGCGGTCTTTGGACTGGCCTTCGCCGCGCTGCTTGGCGCGCTTATCGCGCAAGTCTACAAAACGACAAATGGAAAGGAACATGACCGGGACGTTACCATGCAGTCCTTTGTGCTCCTAGCCATCGCGATCGCCGGGTCCATGATGATTGTCGGCAACAACCTTGCCCGTGCCTTCGGCCTTGTCGGCGCCGTATCCATCATCCGCTTCCGCACCGCTGTCCAAAGCACCCGGCAAATGGCATTCCTGTTCATTTCCATAGTGGTCGGAATGGCATGTGGACTGGGTTTCTATTTCCTCGGCCTCATCTTCGCGATAGCCGCTTCCGCATGCATCTTCATCCTTTGGTTTACAGGATTTGGACATATCGGCAACCGGCCGCGCAAGTACCGCCTTCTCATAAAATGGACTTCGGACTACGACGTCCGCAAGGACCTGGAAGGGGTTTTCCAGGAATTGGCTGTCCTGTGGCATTTCGAGTCCATCGAGATAAAGCAGAACAACCGGATCCTCACCTATGACCTCGTCGTTCCCTTCGGTGTTGATGCCTTCGATCTGGCTTTCCGGCTGCGGACCGCCGTCCAGATGGAAAGCGCGAACTTGACCGTCAGCCTGGCCCCAGGCGCGGGGAACCTAGACTGATATGATATTGTATCCAAGGGCCTTTGTATTGGCATCCTGCATAGTTGCTTCCTTCGTCCTGGCATGCTCCGATGAAGGCAGCCTCGCATCAAAAAGCGCCATCGCAACCTCCGGTGACATATACCTGACCGAAAACCTTGAGCTTCGTCCCGGAGAGGACCTCGAATTGGCGGCCGGAACGAAAATAACCGCGTTGGGGAATTTCAAGATAACAGCCGCCGACGGGGCTAGCGTCAGGATCGAGGGCACCGCCGATAACCCCGTTGTCTGCGAACGGGAAGGCGGCGGAGTTTGGGGAGGGATCACCGTGGCCGGTGGCGGATCGCTTGAAGTGCGGCACGCTACCGTCGTGGGGGCCCCCCTCGTCGCGATAAACGGTGCGACCCTCATTGTCGAGGACTCGTCACTCAGCGATTATACGATCGCGATTCCTGCGATCGTGTTCGCGGACAATGCGGCAAAGGCGACATTGAGCCGTGTCCATGTTAGCAACTACTACGAGATACATTTCGTGAGGACTCCCACGACGATCGAGGATTGCCTGCTCGAGGGCATGATCGGGGACGGCATCGATTTCGACAATTCGCCGGAAGGGAGCTTGATACGGGGATGCACGATCAGGAATTCCTCCATCTGGAATGTCGATGGCATCGATTTCGGCGTCGCCTTCTATCCGACCGGAGAGTCATCGGTCGGCACCGTCGAGGATTGCCTTATTTACGATATCACAGACAAGGGCATATCCGTCGGGGAAGGGGCATCGCGCGTCGATATCAAGAACTGCCTGATACACCACGTCGGCATCGGCATCTCCGCCAAGGACAACTCCAAGGTTTTCGCGCAAGGAGTCACCCTCGCCGACAGCAATTTCGGAATCAACTGCTACGAGGAAAGGGGCGGCGCGGGCGGCGGGTCCTTTACTGGGACGGACATGGTGGTGCTGGGCAACCTGATCCAGGTCCAGGCTACCGACAATTCCAGCGTTGCTCTCGGCTATTCGGGTGTCCAGGCAAGAAGCGCCTCGATGGACACGACGAATGTAGTCGAGTATATCAATGATCCCAATGGCCAGTTTACCAACAGGGTGGCCCGAGACTACACCCTGAAGTCGACAGGCAGCCTCGCGACACTGGTGACTGCAACAGGGCTTTCGGTTCCAGGCTACTCGGGCGCGGTCGGTGCCACCGCCAGTTCGGTCGGAGCGACGGATTTTTCGCCGACACCGGTAAAGGCCGCCGTATACGGGGATTCACGTGACGGAAGTGTCTATCATGAGAAGATCGTCTCCCGCCTGACGACGGTCGAAAGCCCCGATTTGGTCATCCATACCGGTGATATGGTTTCAAGCGGCACCGATCCCGCCCAGTGGCAGCTTTTCGACGATATCACGGCACCCTTGCGGAAGATCGCGCCGATATTTCCGGTTCCAGGAAACCACGAGGGTGAGGCAATCCTGTACTATGACCATTTCGACCTGCCTCTCAATGACAGCGGAAACGAGAAATGGTATGCGGTCAACAAGGAAAACACCCTTTTCATCATGCTGAACAGCAATATCCTGGCTCGCGCCTCGGGTGATGCCGAGCGAATCGCCCAGCTGGCATGGCTTGAAAGCACGCTGGCCGCGTCCGCTCTCTCAGGATCGGGCATCGAGTTCAGGTTCGTTTCCCTCCATTATCCCCTCTACACCGCGGGTTCAGCTTCCCATCCCGATCCCCTGGTGGAGTTCCCGATCCGCGATACCCTAGCGCTGATTCTCGAGGATCCACGTTGGCAGGTGGATATGGTGTTCAGCGGACATGACCATTTCTATGAGCGCCGCGCGCACAATGGCACGGAATATTTCGTGTTTGGTGGCGGCGGAGCGCCCCTGCAGGCTAAGGATTCCGTGGAGGATCCGGATTCGACCGCGATGTTTTTTTCCAAGAGCAATCACTATGGGGTCCTTCTTGTTGACGAGCATACTGCCAAGATCGAGGTCAAGGACCTCGATGGGATTGTCATAGACAGCTTCGAGGTTTCCAAATGAGCCACGGAACTACGAATTGCCCAAGAACAGGGCACGACATGGGACCGGTTGTCGCCGTTCTTGCCCTGGTCCTGACAGCCTGCTCATTCCCGCCATCCTCCACGCCGACACCCTGTGACTGGAATCTCGATTACGATGAGGTTTCCCGGGATTCCGACGTATCAGCCATTTTTACCGTATCCGATGGCCTTCAATCCAAGGCGCTCTCGGCAACCGCAAAAGCCGGAGACCGGAATGGAAAGCTCGACTCAATCGAACTCAAGCTTCTTGACGAGTCGGGTTCGGACTTGGAGGCGGCCTTGGCCGGCCTTCCCGCGGACAACGGTTGGCGTCTATTCAAAGTGGGCGGCGCCGGACCGTTTGCCGCCGCCGGATTGGGCGCATGGCTGTGGTCTAGCCTGGGCCATTGGTCACCACGAATTGCCTTGATCGAGCTATCCCAGAACAGCTACGGTGCGGAGCCATGGATCATCTCTGAGTCCATCTCGCGCGGCGACCTGCGCATTCCCTTGAAAAAGCTCGAGGCTAGCGACGCTGATACATGGAGCATCGAAGGCGGCTACATCTACCATCTCGAAAACCTGCGCTTGATGGACGAATTGAATGGGGACTTCCTGGCCGAATCCAGACTTATCGGGCATATCAGCTATCCAAATAGGCCGACTGTCCTACAGCGCAACTACCTTTCCGCATTCCATAACGGATTCGAGGAAGCCTGCATCCTCAGCCCGGAGACCCTTCCGAATCGCTCGATTTCGGATTACGCCGATATCCCGGCTTTTGTGGATTGGACAATCGTCCAGGAATTGGCGATGCAGGAGCCCCTTGTGGACATGGATATCCGTTTCTCCAAAGAGCGCGGTGGGAAAATCCTGCCCTGCGCTGCCGAGGAATATCGGTCGGCATTCAACGGAGCGGATACGTCCGACGCTCTCATGACGACTGTCCTTCCCTGGATCGCGGGACTATGGCGCGACCCGGAATTTCTCGCACAGCTCCACGAGAGATGGGCGGCGATGCGAGCCGGAAAATTTTCGGATGCCAACCTGCGAAGCAAGGTCAGGGAAGAAGGCGCACTTTTTCTCGCCGGGTTCGACGATGCAAAGGGCTATGGCGACTTGGCCTTGCTGGAAGCGTCGATCATTCGCAGGGCGGCTGTATTGGATACGCTTTTCGACCCTGCGAATGGCTTGGTGCCCTAGCTTCCCCGCGGAGCCGTCCAAGTCGCGCCCCGTCGAGACATCCTTTTTTACTGCCAATATTTGATGATTCCTCCGTTCAATGGAACGAAGTCGATCATTGCCTTGCCTTCGGGTGAGACTTCGCAAACGCTAATGGCGTCATTCGCCCTTATTTCCAAATGTCCGTCATAATGGCAGCTCCTATTCGTGCATGGGACAGGGATCACGGAGCCGCTGTCGCGTTTCCTGGGGGGAAATCCTCCGCATGAAAAGGCAGGCCAGGATTAGTCGGGCGCCTTGCCCTGCGCTGGCCTCAACAGAACCAGGCACCTCTCCTCGTCCAGAAACGGCACTGTTATCGGCCGTATCTCCACGCTTGAGAATAGCCCCTCGATCTCTCCCAGCTCCGCCTCCGCCTTGTCCCGTTTGCCCTTGTAGGCGACCAGGAGGCCATCGCTTTCGCATAACGCGAAGACCGACTTGAAGAGCTTGCGCTCGAAGGGCCTGAAGGCGCGGAAGGTGAGGATCTCGAAGCTCCCTTCGACGCGCTCCACCTCGCGTTCGACCAACCCGACGTTCGACAGTCCGAGGACGACCTTCTCGTTTTCGAGGAAGCGGATGCGCCTTCCCATGCGCTCGACGAGGGAGACCTGCACATCAGGAAGGGCCAGCGCCAGGGGAATGCCCGGGAGCCCCGCTCCGGTGCCGAGGTCCGCAAGGCGAAGGGGGAGGGGCGCGAAGGCTGCGCCGCGGACAATGCCATCCCGCGCAGGCGCCCGTGCGGCTGCGATCCCGGCAAGGGCTTCCCTGATGCAGCCAAGGGCTGCGAGGCTGTCCAGCAGGTGCTTGACCACCAGCTCATTGCCGTTCGCGCCCACGAGGCCGTAGGCCGGGTTCCAGAGCTCTATCTCCTCGCCGTATTTTGCCAGCCGCTTTGCAAGGCTGTCCGCGGCCTTTTCGCCGGGGGCAAGGAGGCCTAGCTTGGCCAGGCCTTGGCCCAGGAGTTCCCTGTCGATTGCCATGATGGGGATTCTAGCGGGAAGCGAGCTGCCGGTACAACGAGTCGGCGAGGCCGAAGTCGGCGGACTTGGTCATGGACTTGGAGTACTCATCCTGGAGCATGTCCCCGAAGATGTCCTCGGCGTAACCGCCGTTCATGAGCTCGCCCTTGTGCACGGTCTTTTTCATCTCGTCGAGCATCATCTTCACGAAGATGGACTCGAACTCGCGGCACTGCTCGTAGAGCTTGCTCGACTTGTCCACCTTCATGCCCGAGCCGATCTGTGCGCCGCTTCCCTGGACCTGCTTGGCCGCGCTTGGGACACGAAGCGGCTGGTTGTTGTACTGAAGCAGGGCGCCATCGATCATGCTCATAAGATCCTTATCGGCCAATCAGCAGCCTGTGCTTAGTCCCAAAGCTATCGCTTGAGGCTCGTGGCCGTCCCGAGCATGTTGTCGGTCGTCTGGATGGCCTTGGAATTGAACTCGTAGGCGCGCTGGGCCACGATCATGTCGACCATCTCACGGACCACGGAGACGTTGGACATCTCGAGGAACTTGTGGATCGTGGTGCCCATGCCGTCGAATCCGGGGCGGCCGGCAATGGGCTGGCCCGAGCCGTTGGAGACCTTGTAGAGGTTCTCGCCCACGGCGGAGAGTCCCTGGGGATTGGGGAAGCGGTAGAGCTCGAGCTGGCCCACCTGGATTGGATCGTTCTGGCCGGGCACCTTGACACTTATACGGCCGTCCTGGGCGACGGTCAGGGTCTCGGGGATGAATCCTTCGGGCAGGATGACTTCGGGCATGAGCTTGTAACCGTTGGAGGTGACGAACTGGCCGTTCTGGTCGATCTTGAAGGCACCGTCGCGCGAATATGCGTAGCTGCCGTCGTAGCTCTGGATGCGGAAGAAACCGTCACCCTGGATGGCCACGTCGGAGATGTTCTCCGTGTTCTGGAGGCTTCCCTGCTGGAAGGAGCGCTGGGTGGCGGCAAGCTTGGTGCCATGGCCCATCTGCAAGGGGACGGGAGTGACCGTGTCCTCGGTGGCAGGGGTCCCAGCCACGCGTACGGTCTGGTAGATGAGGTCCTCGAACTCGGCCCTCGTTTTCTTGTAGCCGGGCGTGTTCACGTTCGAGAGATTGTTAGAGATCGTATCGATGCTGGCCTGCTGGCCTATCATTCCGCTCGCCGCCGTCCACAGACTCCTGACCATTCGTGCCCCCCTTGGGCTCATTCGCTCGCTTCTCTCTAGATCTTGGCCACGTCGTTGATGAGCTTGCCCAGAAGATTGTCCACTGCCTGTATCGTCTTCTGGTTCGCCTCGTAGGCGCGGTTCACTTCTATCATGTTCACCATCTCGATGACGGGGTTCACGTTGGAGGCCTCCACAAAGCCCTGGAGGACCTTGGGGCGGTCTTGCGTCTTCATGACGATCGCATCGCCGGAGACGTCGGTGCTCTTATAGAGGCTGTTGCCCTGTTTTGCCAGGAAGCGGTCCTTCACGAAGTCGACGATCTTGATCCGGTCGAGTTTCTCAAGCCTGTCCCAGGTGTTTTCGGTCCGCCCGACAAGGCGGAAAGGGTCGTCCTGGAGACTGCGGTTGATGAAGACGTTGCCGTCCTTGTCCACCTGGAAGTTGTTTTCCTTGACCTTGATCGGGCCGTTTTCCCCGAGGACCCTGAGGCCGTCCTTGGTTTCGAGCCAGCCCTCCTTGCCGAGGACAAAGGCACCGTTGCGGGTATAGCGTTCGCCGTTTGGCGTCTCGATGGCCATGAAGCCCTTGCCGTCCATCGCCAGGTCGAAGTCGCTGTCCGTCTGCTTGAGGCTGCCCTGTTCGTGCTCGGTGAAGAGCTCGTTGGTCTCCACGCCCGTACCGATCTTGCCGATCACGGGCGCCGAGTCGGCGGAGCCGAAAGGGTTGAGGGCGACGCCGTCGTCGTCAAAGCGCCGGAGAAGGAGCTCGGCAAAGGCCTTGTGGACGGCAATATCGCGCTTGTAGCCGTTGGTGTCCACGTTGGCGAGGTTGTTCGAGATGGCGTCGAGTTTCACTTGCTGGGCATTCATGCCACTTGCACCGGTATACAGGCCACGTACCATGAGCGCTTGCCCTCCATCTACCTTTACCTTTTCGGCGAGAAGGGGGCCTTTGTTGAGGAGGAAGAGAGAG
This sequence comes from Spirochaetaceae bacterium, assembly GCA_025358255.1. Classification (GTDB taxonomy): domain Bacteria; phylum Spirochaetota; class Spirochaetia; order Treponematales; family Rectinemataceae; genus JANYKC01. The sequence continues at coordinate 176,047 of JANYKC010000015.1, read as the reverse complement.
AGTTCACGCCGAGGGCGCGGAGGCGCAGAGGAAGGGAGGGAGGAGGATGGATTGGAATTTATCGGGAAATTGCCGTAAAGCAAGATTGGGAATTCCTGCTCGATCCATTTATTCGACTGAGCCTCCGCGAACTCTATGTGAAGTATTCCTGCTGACCCGGCAACCGAACAATGGCTTGGGCCCATGATTCTGACCCGTAGCGACGGGCCAGAATCATGGGAGAGCACCCGATGTTATGTTGCCGGGTCAGTAATGGCTGGCCCCGGGCTTTTCCTCTCCCGCATCGACCTCGGTGAGGTAGATACGCTCGTAGCGGCCGGAGTGCTCTGCCTGGTGGCGGCCGGGGGCGAGGCTCTCGTAGAGGAAGAAGAGGACGTCGTCCATGTCATCCTTGTTTTCGCAGATCGAATAGCGGTAGTAGAGGCGGTCCTTGTTCTCTTCCACGATTGATTGCATGCCCGAGTCCTTTTCCATTTCCGGGTCGGTGCCTTGCCGAATGACCGCCCGGAGACCGCCGAACCAGGAGCGGACCACGCGAAAGAGCTGGATCCTGCCTTCCCTGTCCTTGAAATAGAGCTCTGCCACCCCACCTACGGCAGGCACGGAACCGTGGATGTCATACTTGTCAGCCTTGAAGAGCGGCGACCAATGCACGGTAAAGTATCCGTCGTCACCTTTTTCCAAGCGGGTAATGTCATAGCCCATGCCCAAAGGATACACCGAAACGGAGCTTGGTTGGCAACCAAGCCCAATCTCTCCCCTGGCCCTTCCTCCTTCGCGCCTCCGCGCGGAACATCCCTATTGGCTTCCTGCAGGCGGCGTCCGCGCCCTCCCTGTCATTGACACTACAGGCCCTTGCAAGGATACTAAAAACCCATGAAGAAGCTTATCTTCGTGACCGGCGGCGTGTGTTCTTCTCTAGGCAAGGGCATCACTGCCTCTTCGATCGGCGCTCTCATGGAGGCGCGCGGGTTCATCGTACGGATGGTAAAGATCGATCCCTACTTGAATGTCGATGCGGGGACGATGAGCCCCTACCAGCATGGCGAGGTCTATGTCACCGACGACGGCGCCGAGACCGACCTGGATCTGGGAAATTACGGCCGGTTCACGAATTCCCCGCTTTCCAAGGCCAACTCCATCACAACGGGGCAGGTCTACCAGGCTGTCATCAACAAGGAGCGCGAAGGGCGCTACCTTGGGCGGACTGTCCAGGTCATCCCCCATATCACCGACGAGATAAAGGCGCGCATCCTGGCCCCCGGCAAGGATCCAGACGTGGACATGACCATAGTCGAGGTCGGAGGAACGGTCGGGGACATGGAGTCCATACCTTTCCTGGAAGCGGCACGCCAGCTCATCCACGAGGCGGGAAAGCAGAACGCGGTTGCAGTGCATGTCACCCTTATCCCGACCGTCTCCGGCGGCGAGATCAAGACCAAGCCCTCCCAACATGCGGTCAAGGAACTCCAGGAGGTGGGCATCCAGCCTGATGTGCTGGTCTGCCGCTCTGTCCAGCCCCTCGATGAGGGCCTAAGGCGTAAGTTGTCCGGTTTCACCAATGTGGAGTTCGAAGGCGTCATCAGCGCCTGGGACGTCAAGACGACCATCTACGAAATTCCCTTGGTCTTCAATGAGCAGGGCCTCGACAGCTTCCTCCTCAGGAAGATGGGCATCGAAAGCCGCCATGCCGACCTTCGGGCCTGGAAGGAAGTGGTCCGAAAGTTCAAGGAGCCCAAGGTGACGGCCCGCATCGGGGTCGTGGGCAAGTACATGGAGCTCGCTGATTCCTATAAATCCGTGTGGGAAGCCCTCTACCACGGCGGGATCGCCAATGAGGCGGCCGTCGAGATTGTCAAGATCGATTCAGGAAAGCTCGAGTCTGCCGCAGGAGGCGAAGCTCATGCTGACCTCGACCACTTCCTTGCCGGCGTCGACGGCATCCTCGTGCCTGGGGGCTATGGCCAGCGGGGAACGGTGGGCATGGTCGCCGCCGCGCGATGGGCTCGCGAGCACAAGAAACCCTATTTTGGCATTTGCCTGGGGCTTCAGATCATGGTGATAGAGAGCGCCCGGAATGTTCTTGGCTGGCAGGATGCGGATTCGACCGAGTTCAACCAGGATTCGAGCCATCCGGTCGTCAGCCTCCTCGAAGAGCAAGTCGATGTGAAGAGTTATGGCGGCACCCAGCGCCTTGGGAAGAGCGAGTCGGTCCTCAAGGAAGGCAGTCTCATCCGTTCGATCTACGGTGCCGAGCGTATCCTCGAGCGGCATCGGCACCGATATGAGGTTTCCAACGCCTATCGTGCTGACCTTGAAAAATCGGGCCTCAAGATCGCCGCCTTGACCCCGGATGGAAGCCTTGTCGAGTGCATGGAATGGGCAAACCATCCATGGGGGCTCGGTGTACAGTTCCATCCCGAATTCAAGTCCGGCCCCATCGCCGCCGCTCCGCTTTTCAAGAGTTTCATCGGTGCCTGCATCTTTTCCGGCAAACCCACCGGCAAATCCGAGGGCAGTACCGCTGGCAAGGCCGACAGCCGTGGAGCCCATGTCCAAACCTGAGCCAATCGGCAAGTCCGCCCTTGCCGTTCTCTTCTTGGCTGCGGCACTTGTTGCATCTTGCTCCTTCGACTACGGCGAGGATTCCGGCGAACGGGCCCCTGAGTTGCCCAGCGCTACCTTCATCGAGTTCAGCCACTCGGTCTATTCGAATGGGGTCCGTATCCTCGACCTCAAGGCCGCGCGGGCCGAGACCTATGAAAAGGAAGGAAAGACCGTCCTCCATGGCGTGGACTTTTCGGAATACGACCGGAATACCGGAGCAGTGGCCGCCTCCGGAAGGGCCGCCGCCGCCGTCTTCTGGACTGCGACCGAGAATGCCGAGTTCTCCGGGAATATCCGCATCAACGCCATCCGCGACAACGCCACACTAAGCTCCGAATTCCTCGCGTGGGATGGCCAACAAAAACTCCTCACGAGCGGGCTTGACCGAACGGTGGAGATCCATCGTGGAGACGGTTCCTGGGCTCGGGGGGCAGGTTTTTCCGCGGATTCCCGCCGCCGCAGCTTTTCCTTCCGGGAGGCGGCCGAAGGTATCCTCGTCGCTCCCGTGAAAGCGCCTCCTGCCGAGCCGCTTCCCGCTGCGACGGAAAAGGACGCAGAGCCATCCGAGGTGCGACCTTGAAATCCAGGGCATCACTCGTCAGCTTGGCGCTTCTTGCCGCTTGCCTCCTTCCTGCGGCCGCCGATAGTTTCAGTTTTTCCGCCGATCGTGTGGAAAGCGTCATGGCCGAAGGAAAGGAGAGGACTATCCTCTCGGGCAGGGCCAAGGTCAAGAGCGGAACCCTTTCCATCACTGCCGAACGCATAGAGATTTCAGGCAAGGATTTCAACAGCCTGGAATGTTCGGGTGGTGTCATCGCGATCGACGACGAACGCGGGATCAAGATCGATACTCCTCGGCTCCTCTATGATCGCCAACGGAAATTCAGCCATATGGAAGGTCCCTCTGTCCTTGAAGACCGCAAGAACCGCGTTGTCCTCAAGGCGCTTTGGATCGAGAACGACGGACAAAGTGACGTCACCGTTGCCGAAGTCAGCGTGCGTATCCTCAAGGCAGGCCTTGCGTGCCGAGCCGAATACGCGATCTATCGGCGCGCGGACAAGATGCTCGAACTCACGGGAGCTCCTTCCGTCTATAAGAATGGGGACGAGTACCGGGCTTCGCGCATCGTGGTGAATACGGACACCGAGGAGATATCCCTGGAAGGCGCAGTGCAGGGCACCATCAAGCAGAACCCGGATTCGACCGCCGGTGGCGGCGGGGCCAAACCATGAGCGACCTCCCCGATGTCCTTCCCGGCCAGCAATCCGCCCAGGATGAGGAAATCGACGAAACCTCCCAAATCGACCAAGGCGAGGATAGCCTCGAGGCTGGCAGGAACGAAGGCCAGGAGCCTGGCGGTCACGTACTCGAAGTCCAAGGCCTGCGGAAATTCTATGGCAAGAAGTGCGCGGTAGAGGACGTCAGCTTTTCAATGGGAATGGGCGAGGTGACCGGTCTCTTGGGTCCCAACGGCGCCGGCAAGACCACGGTTTTCTATATGATCGTCGGTTTCATTCCCCCCACTGCCGGGCGGGTGATCTTGGATGGAAAGGAAATCTCGGGCCTCCCCATGTATAGGCGCGCGAGGCTTGGCATCTCCTACCTGCCGCAAGAGCCCTCTGTCTTCCGCCGGCTGACGGTCGAGTCCAATATCCTGGCAGTCCTTGAAACGAGGCCTGACCTTTCGAAGGCGGAGCGCTATCTTCGGCTGGACTCCCTCCTCGATGAATTCGGCATCAGGGAAATCCGGAAACAGCCGGCATTCACCCTTTCCGGCGGTGAGCGCCGTCGGACAGAAATCGCCCGGGCCTTGGCCATCGAGCCAAAATTCCTTCTTCTCGACGAGCCTTTCGCCGGCATAGATCCCATAGCCGTCCACGAGATCAAGATCATCGTGCGCCGGCTTTCCAATGCAGGCATCGGAGTCCTGATAACCGACCACAATGTGCGCGACACCCTTGAAATTACCCATCAGGCCCATGTCATAAACGTGGGACGCATTGTCGTTTCTGGCAATCGGGCAGAAGTGTTGGAAAGCGATATCGCGCGTAAGATATACTTGGGGGAACAGTTCAGGATGTGAGGGGGCAGGAGAATGCGGCACTGGAAATTGGGTCCTGCTTCTGCTAATATTCTCTTCGCATCCATATTCGAGGCCGAAACCATCCATAATGACGGAGAAGCGTATGCAGATAGCTGAGGGCGAGCATCAGGTTGAGCATTCCGAGGAGCTCAGTCTCTATGACCTGGTCCGACCGCTGATAAAATATTGGAAGATCGTCGTCTGGGGCTCAGGTGCGAGTCTTGCCATAGCGCTTGCCTTTTTTGTTTTTATCCCTCGCACCTATGCCGCTCGAGTCGATTTTTCAATGATGCCAATAGATTTCCAGACCTATTCCACGATCATCGGCCAGCTCCAGAACAGGGATATGCACGACAATTTCTTCACCAAGGCCAGGCTAGGAATCGAGCCGAAGAGCTATTTTGTCCCTAAAGAAATATCGAAGGATACCGTAACAGCCCTAGGCTACATTGAACTTTCCTATCCCTCCCCTTATATAGGCAAGGACGGGGTGGATTTATTCAAGGGCTATTTTGACAGCACGAAGAAGCTGGTGCAGAATCCGCAAAGCGATTTTTTCTTTTCCTTCGAAACCCAAGATGGCAATCGCGAAGAAGCGGAAAAAATCGCCGTTGCGATTTCCAGCCATTACTTGCCCGTTTCTTGGGAAAAAGCCAAGCTCGATCGGGCGGTTTTTGCCATGCAGCTCGCGAATTTGACGCCTGACATCAATATGGCCTCCTATGAGCGAGAGCTGGAAAGACTTAGGGGCACGATTAGTCAGCTTGAGCAATTCCAGCGGGAATATCCGTCCCTTATCCGTTCCAACCTGACCTTGAATGACCAGATGGTGCCCGTTGAAGTGCAGCTCATGAACGTGCGGAATCGCGTCAAGGCAATAAACGATACGATGGATGACTACTATATCAATCAGGCACGTTTCTTCGCCTATCTTCGCTTTTCTGAAGCTTACCGCATGCTTTCCCTGTCCAGTGCCGATCCCGCCGCTTTTATCGAATATCGCAAGAACTTGACCGCTGTCATCGAAAAGGCATTTGTCATCGACGCATCCTTGCAGAAAAAAATGCCACCTCCCATGAATCTTCAAGCCTACCTGGATCGAGAGAAAGCGACAATATACGACAGCATCGAAAGGTCCACGGTCATGGCTACCCAGGATCTCCCTAACCAGTATTTCGAGTTCAAGGCCCTGCCTCGCGTTATGAAAACGGTTGCTCTTGGAGCATTTCTGGGGATAGTCCTTTCGATGGTCTTTGCATATACCGCATATGCTGCCCATGTGATCAAGCGCCGCATAACCCACGAACCGCAGGAAGTTGACTGAATCGCACATTCGTTGCCGCCTTGACGCTGTTAAGGTGGCCTAGCTATACTGGAAAAGTTGTTGGGTGGCTCTTCGCGAGTCCACTTCGATGCTCGACTTGCCTCATCAAGCCTTCCTAGGCCCTGTAGTTCCCTCACCGTCCGGTATGAGTTGACGGCGGAATTGCGGCGTGCTACATTCATTTCGCCCCGTACGGGATTCCACATCATCACCACATGACTCTACGGACTACAGATGCGTTATTTTGACACTCACGCCCACATCGGGCTCATCTTTGATGACCCGATCGAACAACTTTTAGTCTGTCAGCAAGCGAAGCAGGTCGGCGTCTCCAAGATCGTCAGCATCTGCAACAGTCTCATGGACTTCAAGCAAGTTTACGAAAACCTCAAAACTGCCGAACATGTCTACCATGCCGCCGGCGTTTCACCCTCCGAGGTGCAGAATCCGGGCAAGGATTGGCATCATACAGTCGAGGAAGCCACCAAGCTGCCGCGCGTCGTAGCCGTGGGCGAGATCGGCCTCGATTATTTCCACAAATATGGGGACCGAAAAAGCCAGATAGAGCTCTTTATCGAGCAGCTCGAGCTTGCCCAGCACCTCAACCTTCCCGTCATCGTGCACAATCGCGAGGCTGGAAAGGATGTCCTGGATATCCTCCGCGATCGATTGCCTACCGCCGGCGGCGTCCTGCATTGCTATTCCGAGGATGCCGAGTATGCCGAGCGCGCACTTGAGCTCAACCTCTATTTCTCCTTTGCCGGCAACCTTACCTACAGGAATGCGCGGAACCTCCATGACACGGTGCGCGTCCTGCCCTTGGACCGCATCCTCATCGAGAGCGAAGCGCCCTTCATGGTGCCTGCGGATTTCCGAGGCAAGCGCAACAAGCCTGAATACCTTCCCTCGACGGCGGGTTTCCTGGCTGAGGTGCTTGAGATGGATCCTGAGGAAGTGTCCGAGGCCATCTATCAGAACGCCTGCAAGCTTTTCAGGGTGGCACCCTAGGAAGAGGGCTTTATCGCACAGGATGCGGAGTTTTGCCGCGGAGGGCGCGGGGGAAGAAGGGATGGAAGGCAGGGGGGCAGGGGGAAATCCTCCTTCCGATCCTGGCCTTGCATTTCCTTCCCTTCACCCTTTGCCCTTGCGATCCCTGTGATATAGCTCTGCGTCCTCTGCGTGAATCTTGTATTCATCAAGGCAGGTATGCAAAACCTTCATCATGCTGTAGCGGTCGGGGGCATCGAGCTGCCCGGCAATCTTTTTTTGGCGCCGGTGGCGGGGTATTCCGACGCGGCTTTCCGATCGGTCTGCATAGATGAAGGCGCGGATCTCTGCTTCACGGAGATGGTGAGTTCCGAGGCCCTTACCCGGGGGCATTCCCGGACCCAGGAGCTCCTGGTCCGTGCGGACAACGAGAAGGCCTGGGCAATCCAGCTTTTCGGTTCCCAGCCTGCCGTCCTTGCCCGCGCCTGCGAGGCAATTATTCCCCTCGAGCCGCTTGTCGTCGACCTCAACTGCGGTTGTCCCGTGCCCAAGATCGTGCGGAACGGGGCCGGTTCGGCGCTGATGCGCGAGCCGGGCAAGTTGGCCGATATCGTGAGGGCCATGAGCTTGGCCTTGGCTCCAGCCGGGATACCGCTCACCGTGAAGATCCGCCTGGGATGGGACGCACAGAGCATCAACTACCATGAAGTGGCTGGCCTGGCCGTGGAGGCAGGAGCCGCTGCCGTGACCCTCCATGCTCGCACGCGCGCTCAGGCCTATTCAGGCACGGCCGACTGGACGGCCATCTCCCAACTCGTCCGCGACCTACGTGTGCCGGTCTTCGGATCGGGCGACATATCCAGCGCGGAAGCGGTCCTTAGATTCATGGTGGAGACGGGGGCTGCCGGCGTCATGATAGCTCGAGGCGCCATGGGCAACCCCGGAATTTTCCGAGAGACCTTGAAACTGCTTGAAGGTGGCACCAGCCCTGTCATGACAACCGCCCAAAAAGCCGAGATAGCGCGCCGCCACCTGGCCTTGTCCGTCGTTTACCTTGGCGAAAGGACGGCCTGCGTCGAATTCCGCAAGCAGTTCTGCTCCTACACGAAAGGAAGCAAAGCGGGAGCCGAGCTTCGCAACGAGGCGGTGCATGCAAGCAGTGCGGCGCAATTCGAGGGGCTTTTCCAGAGATGGGTCGAGGCGGCAGGTATCTGAGGAATCCCGGGGCTACTGACCCCGGTTCTTGCTGTAGACGGCGAATCTTGCCGCAAGTTCATCTCCGGGCTTGCCGGGCGAGCCGGGACCGATCGCGCTGGTCGCAAGGAGCCAAGGGGCCACGACCTTGCCTTGGAGTTCGGGCCAGTCGTTGGGAAGGACGCCAGGGGCCGCAAGCGCTTCTGAAGGCGGAAGATGTCCGACAAGGGCTGCGTAATATAAGGGAAAAACCCGCTCTGTCACCGAACGCACTGCGGAAAAGCCCCCCGCGATGCCGAAGGAGCCCTCGATCGCCCGCGTCTTCCTTCCGTTCTCGAGCATGGCTTTCTGGTTGTCATCACGATAGAACCACTTGAGGAATGCCTCGGCGGCCGGCTTGTTGTGGGCGCCGCGCGGGATGGCCGCAAAGACAATATCCGAGGAGACAGGGACCAGGCCGCCTTGGGCGTACCAGCGGTAGTCGAGGCTCGCCCTCTTCTCTTCCGGAACAAGGAAGAGGTCGGACGCCTGCATGAAGGCAAACAGGGCTCGTCCATCGGCGAGATATTTATAGGCCGGCGTATAGAGATACTTGAACTGGAAATCCTCTTCGTTGGCCGCCGAGCCGTTGGCGGCTTGGGTCCAGCCCCGCAGCTTTTCCACTGCGGAGTCCAGGCCGGCTTCATTCCAGGCTATGGGCCGCCCTTCTCGGAAATCGGCGCCCAAGGCTTGCGCCGCATAGACCAGGAAATCCGGGCCCCATCGCGGGGAAAAGCCCATGCGCGTGTAAGAGCCGTTCTTTAGCTTGTTCCAGGCTCCCGCTTCAGCGGCGATATCCTCGAGGCCGAGGAGGAATTTCCCGCCTGAATTCGCCTGACCCTCCCGGGCGAAGACGATAGCCGGCAGATCGAAGGAGACTGGGAGAAGGAGTTGTCGCCCCCCAAGGTTGCCAAGTCCGAGGAGACTCGGGTAAAAGGCCGCCTGGTTGACCGTGAGTTCGCCAAAAAGGTAATCGAGGGACTGGAAGCGATCACGGACGATGGAGCTTTTCAGGTAGCGGCCGATCGCAAGATCCGGGGCCAGGTCCGAGTCTCGCACCGCTCCGGCCAGGTCGGCCTTGTATTGCACGTCCATCCGGTATCGGGACTGGGCGGCATTGAAGAGTTCGGCATAGAGGGACATCTCTGGCGCGTCCGTCCAGATTACCGAAGGGCCGGAGTCCTCGAGGGAACAGGCGCAGAGGATGAGGCAAATGGGGAGGGCAAGTAGAGCGCGTACCATGGCCCAGCCTAGCCCGCTGGTGCGGCCGGGCGCAAGCCGCCCGCTGTAGCGGAGGACAGCAGCTTGGGGTATACTCACCTTGATATGCAACTCAAGAACCCTGAGATCTTTTCGGCCATAGAGTCGATCGGCGAGCACTACCGTAGCAATATCTCCAACCGTTTCACCCGGCGGGCCCTTTCGGCGATGAGCCTTGATCCGGGAACCTGGAGCCTCATCGAGGAGCTCACGGAGAAGGTGGACAACTACCGATACCAAGGCTATCACCTGGACGAACTCTATGCGCAAATCCTGGCATTGTCACGCTTCACGTATCAGGCCCGGCGGGAAGTTGTTCCTTCCCTCCGCTACACGGCCTCATCGGGCACGGGTCCGGGCAAGGTAAGCGAGTCGGATCGCGTGTTTCGTGACATGGCCGTCAACAATTTCGGCCCCAATCTCAAGATCCTTGCGGACAAACTCAACGAGCTCTATGTGAAGGTGGCTACGATCGACAAGACCCAGGCCGGGACACGCAATCCTGTCTACAGCCAGATCGCAGAGCTCCACGAAATCGGCCGTTATCTCGTCGAATAGCGCGAACCAGGCATCTACTGACCCGGCAACCAAACATCGGCTTGGGCCCATGATTCTGACCCGTAGCGACGGGCCAGAATCGTGGGAGAGCACCCGATGTTATGTTGCCGGGTCAGTAAGCGAATGGGTTGGCATGCGCCGTAACGACCCCTGCCTTGACACGTGGAAGGCTTTTCCGTAAAGTGGGTTACCACAATCGTTGGAGCGATGTCCGAGCGGTTTAAGGAGACGGTCTTGAAAACCGTTGTGCCGTAAGGTACCGTGGGTTCGAATCCCACTCGCTCCGAGCTGTGCATGATTTTGGAGAGATGCGAGAGCGGCCGAATCGGGCTCCCTGCTAAGGAGTTATACCCCAAAAGGGTATCGGGGGTTCGAATCCCCCTCTCTCCGTTTGGTGAACGCGCTGGAACGCGGGGGATTCGAACCGGAGCCCTCGCTGACCGAAGGGAAGGAGAGGCGGCATGGATGCCGCCGGAAGAGGGCGAAGGCGGGTTCGAGGAGCTTTCACGAGGAAAGCGACGAGAACCGAATCCCCCTCTCTCCGGATTGGAACAGGTTGTACGAGGCAATAGCTCAGCTGGATAGAGCATCAGATTGCGGATCTGAAGGTCGGAGGTTCGAATCCTCTTTGCCTCAAGTTGATTTGGAGAGATGCGAGAGCGGTTGAATCGGGCGGTCTCGAAAACCGCTGAACCCGTAAGGGTTCCGGGGGTTCGAATCCCCCTCTCTCCGGTTCGGTTTTCTTGCCTGAAGTGAAAGGGGGATTCGAACCGGAGCCCTCGCTGACCGAAGGGAAGAAAAGACGGCAGGGATGCCGTCGGTAGAGGGCGGAGGCGGGTTCAAGGAGCTTTCAGGACGAAAGCGACGAGAACCGAATCCCCCTCTCTCCGGTCGGCGAACGAATTGAAAAATGGCTTCTATTCGGAGAGATGTCCGAGTGGTTTAAGGTCCACGCTTGGAAAGCGTGCGTGCTCACAAGGCACCGGGGGTTCGAATCCCCCTCTCTCCGCTACCGTGGTTTTCTTTTCAGTGTAAGGTGGGGATTCGAACCGAATCCCTCGCCGACCGCAGGGAGGAAAAGGCGGCATGGATGCCGCCATCAGAGGGCGAAGGCGGGTTCGAGGAGCTTTCAGGACGAAAGCGACGAGAACCGAATCCCCCTCTCTCCGCATTTGAACCGCTTCGAACGTCTGAAGCCAGGCACTGCGCAAGTCGCCGTCGCCTAATCCCGCCAGGTCCGGAAGGAAGCAACGGTACGCGACAGGAGCTGTGCCGCAGACCGCCTGGCTTCAGACGCTTGAGGCATCCCCCCAAACTCCCTTGTAACTCCTTTACCGCCTCACTGCTTTGCGGTACTATCCACCCATGCCCTATGAGATAACCGCCGCCAGGAAACGCCCGCAGGGCTTTGAAGAACTCGCCGGACAGGACTTCGTTTCCGCGACCCTTGGGGCTTCACTCGCGAGCGGACGCATCGCCCACGCGTACCTGTTCTCCGGACCGCGTGGCTGCGGCAAGACGAGCACGGCCAGGATCCTCGCCAAGGCCCTGAACTGCGAAAAGGGACCGGGTTCGAAGCCCTGTGGCGTATGCTCCTCCTGCAAGTCCATCACCGCCGGATCGAGTTTCGACGTGATAGAGATCGACGGCGCTTCCAATACTTCCGTGGACAACGTGCGGCAGATCAAGGACGAGGTCCTCTTCCCCCCCAATAGCAGCCGCTACAAGGTCTATATAATCGATGAAGTGCACATGCTCTCCATGAGCGCCTTCAACGCCCTCCTCAAGACCATCGAGGAGCCGCCGCCATATGTGGTCTTCATTTTCGCGACCACCGAACTACACAAGGTTCCCGCGACGATCAAGAGCCGCTGCCAGCAATTCGCCTTTCGCCTCGTCCCGATCGCGAAATTGAAAGCCCTCCTTCAGGTGGCAGCCGCCGAGCTCGGTGTCGCCGTCGATGATGATGCCCTGCTGTGGATAGCGAAGGAAGCCGGAGGCTCGCCGCGTGACGCCTATACCTTGTTTGACCAGGTTGCGGCTTTTTCCGAAGGCCGCATCAGCTATGGGAAGATCAGGGAAAAGATGGGTCTTGTCGGCCTTGATGCGATGAATGACCTGTTTGAGTGCTTGTTGTGCACTGTGGCCGTCCCATCGGTAAGCCAAACGTCCGCTGGTGGCGCCGAAGGCGGCACCAAGCGCGGCCTCGAGGCCCTCGACGCGATCCTTGCCCGCGGTGTCTCGCCCGAACAGCTTGTCCTGGACGCAGTCGAGTACTGCCGCTCCCTCCTCTTGCTCAAGAACGGCATCGATCGAGAATCCCTCATCGGCGCCACCAAGGATGCCTTCAGCGCGCTCGTCCTCGATGCCCTCAATCCCGAGCAGATCGAGCGGGCCTTGGGAGAACTCCTCGACCTCCATCGCGATATACGGTTTACCGTCGATCCTCGTTTCGAGCTCGAGTTGGCTGTCGCCCGTCTGGCTCGGCTTCCAAGCTACATAACCGTGACCGAGCTTGCCTGGACCGTAGCCGCCTTGAAGAAGCGCTTGGCGGCTGCCACGGGCGACGAAACAGGCGCGCCAGGTGAGACAAGGTCCGCGACAGCCTCGTCCGGGCGGAGTCCAGAGACTCGGGCCTCGATGGCCGAAGCCAAGCCCCTTCGAGACGAGAGCGGCGCAGGTTCGGCGTCAGGCGGCGAAAAAAAAAAGCCTGAATTCTCCACGAGCCTGAAATCCGCATTCTCCAGCCTTGCGGCGACAGTAGGCGGATCTGAGGATAGCATCGATGCATCGCAGCGCCTGCCTTCGGCCAGTCCCCCTGTGAGGGCAAGCTGGGAAGGGATTGCCGCGGCACAATCCGCCTCCGCGGCATTGGACAGAGCCGAGATGCCGGTCCCTGCCGCCGCGGTCAATGACAAAAATGCAACGCTGGTATCGTCACCTGCGGCGACGGCATCACCTGCGGCGACGGCATCACCTGCGGTGATGATGGACATTTCCGGGTCAGGCCTTTCCGACGGCGGGGATGAAGACGACGGGGACGACGAGGATGAGGAGCTTTGGGCCGCAAATCCGACAATGCCTGAAACAATGCCCGCGATGCTGATGCCAGACAACGGCGCGGAATCCGAACGGATCAGGAAGGACGTGATGGAGGGCTTGGGACGGGCGAATCCCCTCCTCAGCACGGGATTGTCGACCTCTCAGCGGTGGATACTCGAGGATACACGGCTCGTCATTCCGTTTAAGAGCGGCATGGAGGAAAGCGTGGTGAAAGCCGAGCTTCCCACCCTATCCCAAGCCGTGGCCAAGGCGGCCGGCAGATCGCTCAAGGTTGAGCTCCGCGTCGCCGTGCCGCTGGCCCCAGGCAGCGGCGCCTTGCGCGAGGAAGAGCAGGACGACTCCGCGGCCATCGTGGCCCGCGTTTTCAGGGGTCAGAGGATGCAGGCGAAAAGCCTCGGAGGAAATGATGGACTTTAGCGATATCATGCGATTGATCAAGGATCCCCAGGCCATCCAGGCCCAGGCCGAACAGCTGCGCGCCAAGACCATGGCGATCGAGGTGACCGGTTCATCGGGAGGGGGCCTTGTGCGGATCACGCTCAATGGCGCGTTCGAGATGAGGGCATGTGTGATCGCGCCGGAGATCATCGACCCTTCCGATGCTTCGATGCTCCAGGACCTGGTCCGTGCCGCCTTCAATGATGCCGCAAGCCGGATACGCGAAGAGCTGGGCAGGGAGTTTTCGATGGGCATGGGTGGCATGGGCCTGCCCCCAGGCTTCCCCGGGAGCGGGATCGCGTGAAAGCCCTCGACGAGGTCGTCGAGCTTCTTACGCGTCTCCCCGGCATCGGCAAGAAAAGCGCCCTGCGAGTGGCTTGGCATCTCCTCAAGAGCGACCGGTCCTATGCCGAAGCCCTCGCCGAGCGGATACTCGCGCTCAAGGCATCGGTGATATTCTGCTCGACCTGCGGATCCTACACGGAAAGCGACCCATGTCCAGTGTGCGCCTCGCCGTCCCGCGACCAGGCACTGCTCTGCGTGGTGGAGCAACCCCAGGATGTCGTGACCATCGAGGCCTCGCGGGAATTCCGCGGCCTCTACCATGTGCTCGGCGGCTTGATCTCGCCCCTAGACGGAATTGGCCCCGAGAAGCTCAGGATTGCGGAGCTGGCCGAGCGGCTTGCCAGCGGTGCGGTGACCGAAGTGGTGGTGGCGACGAACCCGACCGTGGAGGGCGATACGACTGCGCTTTATGTCAAGCGCGTCCTTGAATCCTCGGGTGTCTCCGTGACCCGGCTCGCCACGGGGATTCCCGTCGGCGGGGACCTGGAGTATGCCGATCGCCTGACCCTTGCCCGTTCCTTCCGCGGCCGCGTCAAGCTCTGAGGCGCGCGCTCGCCGGCAGCTAGGCTTCCCGCCTGCGGTACCACGATTCGATCATTGGATCCAGCGATGGGAGGGCGTAGCCGAGGCTCTCCACCTTGGCGCGTTCGGGCGACTCTTCCCAGTTCATGAAGGGATCCGCGTAATGCGCGGTCATGTAGGCATAGATGATGTCCTCGGCCTGGTTCGCCGAATCGTCGAACAGCCTGAAGGCGCGGCGCCTATGGGTCAGGAGGATACGATGGATGTCGAGCCGGACCTGTTCGAGGAAGAGCTGCTTGTAGACGTCGTAGGCCTTCCCGGAAAGCTTCCTTATTCGGTCCGATACGGATCCTGATCGGGACACCAATTCCCGTACCGCCTCGGGCTTGCGGACCGCGGGTTTCTGGATCGCATGGGCTTTCCTGGCCTCGGGATACAGGGGGCTGATTCCGCCAACCTTGCCGCTGGCCTTGCCACTGGCTTCCCGTGGGGGGGGGCTTGGGGTCTGCGTCGCCGGGAGCTCCGCCGAAGCCGCCGCAGGCGCGCTTTCCGTTGTCGCCCCGGCGATGAAGGCAGGGGAAGCTGATGTCCCGCCGGTCCGCGCGGCTTCGAGGGAAAGTGCGCGTTCCGCCTCGGCATTTGCCCTGAGGCGGCGCCATGACGCCTGCATGTAGAGGTCCCCCGAGACGGAATAGCTGTAACTGCTTGAGAGGATGGTCGAGACCGCGGTGAGGATCTCGTCGTCCGTATGGCGCCGCAGCCGGCCTATCTTGATGGAATGGTAGATCGCGTAATGCCTCGTGCCGAATTTCTTGGACCAGAGGAAGACCATGCGTTCGAAGCCCTGGTCCCCCACCAGCTCCCAGTATTTCCAGCAGAAGGCCAGGACCCTGTCCTCCTTGCGCGTGATGGCCTGGGGTATCTCGATGCGGGCGCGATCCTCGTCGGAAAAACGGATGCGTGAGAGGTCGAAGAACCGCGACCGGGCCTCCTCCTCATGTCGCCTGCGCGCCTCGAGCGCCTCGCTTCCCGCGATGAAATCATAATTGGTCTCTTTTTTGCCGGTCGCGGCGCGTCCAGTCCTCGCCTCCGCTTCCCGGCGCCGGGCTTCCAGGGCCTCGCTTCGGGCGATGAAGTCGTATTCGGAGGGCGAGTCGGCCTTGGTCATGGCGACGTACTCGCGGAGGAGCCTTTGGGCGCGCTCCATCTCGGCCGCCCTGTGGCGAAGGAGGAGTGCGAGGCTTTCGTAGCGGTCCAGGAAAAGGAGTGCGTCATCGTCCTTCGCAGGGATGATGCGGAGGATGGCCTCCGACACGGCGAGGGCCCTGTAGGCGTCCCCATGGTCGAGGAGGGAGAGGGGATGGACGAGGATGTCTATGTTGCGTGCGATGCCTGCAGCGATCCGGCCCGCGAGGTCGAGGATGAGCTCTTCCTGGAAGCCCAACCAGCGCGGGTCGCCTTCGCGATACAGCCTGAGGAGGAGGACCCGTTTCGCGTCCTCGGGATAGCGCATGAGGAGGTGGCCGTTGTAGATGGAAAGGGCTTCGCCCATGCGCCCCGCCCGGCGACAGTCGAAGTAGCGTTCGATGTCCGGGTCCCCTCCGTAGCGGAGTTCCGGGAAGACGCGTTTGATGAGCTCGCGTTGTTTTTCTTTCGGTAGCGCTTCCATTCGGCAGGGATTATACGCTTGGTCGAAGGAAGCCGCAACCGGAAGCGGTGGTTCGGAATAGAAGCGGCCCGCTCCTTCGGAAAGGAACGGGCCGCCGGTCCGCCGCTCCGGGCTGGATGCCCCGGCGCGATCTCCAGAAGGGAACTACTGGAGGAGCTGCATGACCTGCTGCGTGGTCTGGTTGGCCTGCGCGAGGAGCGCGTTGCCGGCCTGGGCGAGGATCTTGCCTTTCGTGAAGTTGACCATTTCGCTCGCCATGTCGGTGTCGCGGATCCGGCTCTCCGCGGCCTGGAGGTTTTCCGCCCCCACGTCGATGCCGCGAACCGCGTGCTCGAGCCTGTTCTGGTAGGCGCCAAGGTCGGCTCGCTGCTTGGAGATCCGCTTGAGGGCGGCGTCGAGGATGCCGATCGAGCGGTTCGCATCGTCGGGGTTGTTGATGGACATGATGGTGTTGTCCCCGACGGAACGGACGCCGAGCGCCTTGGAGGTCATGGTGCCGATGTACACACGGGTCCGCTGGTCCATGTTGGAACCGATATGGAACCACATAGAACCAGTAGGTGTGTTCTCGCCCGTCTCCCTGGCGAATCGGCCGGTGAGAAGGTTGAGGCCGTTGAACTGCGCATGGCTGGCGATCCGGTCTATCTCCTCGACAAGGGAGCTTACCTCGACCTGGATCTGCATCCGGTCCTCAGAGGTGTAGATGCCGTTGGCCGACTGCACCGCGAGTTCGCGGAGACGCTGGATGATGTCCTGCGACTCCTGGAGGAAGCCTTCTGTCGTCTGGATAAAGGAGATGCCATCCTGCGCGTTCTTCGACGCACGCTGTAGGCCACGGATCTGGGAACGCATTTTTTCGGAGACGGCGAGGCCGGAGGCATCGTCGCCCGCGCGGTTGATGCGCTGGCCGGAAGAGAGTTTCTCAACTTCCTTCTGGTTCTCGAGATTCGTGGCTCCGAGAGAGCGATTGGCGAACATAGCGCTGAGATTGTGATTGATTACCATACGTTACTCCTTTCGATCGTATCGGGGGCATTCCAGTCTCGGGATGCCCCCGCGGCTTCCATGCCGGTGCAATGCGCCGGTCCTGCCACGCGAGCCGCCTTCCCCGTCCCTTACGGGCGGGCGGTCGCGTTTGAACGCGTTACGTGACCTCCGCTGAAGGAGGGAACCCGTACCGTTCATTTTGAATATCGGAGAACCGCGGGACTACTTAAGGGAATCCGGTCCCATGCCGCCTTCGGGAGTCAGCACGCTCCGCGCTCCGCTTGAGGCTTCCGGAAAGTCCATGCTATCGTTGGGTTCCCAGGGGGGACCTAGGATGACGGTAGAGAAGATCGTGGAAATCCTCGATGCGCGTGTGGTCGCTGGCGGCGACTGCCTCGACCTGGAAGTCTGCGCGGCTTGCGGGGCCGACCTCATGAGCGATGTCATGGCCTTCGTCAAGGACCGGGTCGTCCTCCTCACCGGGCTTGTCAACCCGCAGGCGATACGGACCGCTGACCTCCTCGACATCAAGGTCGTCGTTTTCGTGCGCGGCAAGACGCCGGGCGACGACATGGTCGAGATGGCCAGGGAGAACGGCATGATCCTCCTGTGCACCAAGTACTCGATGTTCCTCGCCTGCGGGCGTCTCTATGAAGCCGGCCTCCGCGCGGGGGGAGTGCGAGAGATCGCCTAGCGCTCCCAATGAAGTACCTATACACGGTAAGGGGCGATGATTTCGCGCGGGCAGGGAAGGCCTCCACCGAGTTCAAGCATGTCCTCAGCCAGCTGGGGATAGATCCGGCCGTGATCAAGCACAGCTCCGTGGCCATGTACGAGGCCGAGATCAACATGGTCATCCACGCAGGAGGGGGGGTCGCCGAGGCGGATCTGTCTCCAGAGCGGGTGCTCATCACGATGCGCGACAGGGGGCCAGGCATCCCGGACATCGACCTTGCGATGACCGAGGGATACTCGACCGCCCCCGAATGGATCCGCGAGCTTGGCTTTGGCGCGGGCATGGGGCTTCCCAACATGAGGCGCAACGCGGACGAGCTCAAGGTGGAGAGTGTTGTTGGCGAGGGGACTACCGTGACGATCCTCATCCGCCTGCCGACTGCCGGGGAAGGGAAATGAGTCCTGTCGGCCTTCCGTATTTCCATTCCGTGACCCTCGACCCCGATCGCTGCGTCGGTTGCACGACCTGCATCAAGCAATGCCCGAGCGAGGCCATACGGGTGAGGAAGGGCAAGGCCAGGATCATCGCCGAGCGCTGCATCGACTGCGGCGAATGCATCAGGACCTGCCCCCACGGAGCGAAGAAAGCCGTTTCCGATTCACTCTCCGCGTTGGGCGATTTCAGGCTCAAGGTCGCAATGCCCGCCCCGGCCCTCTTTTCCCAATTCGAGGAATCGATCTCCATCGACCGCATCCTTGGCGGCCTCCTCGCACTCGGTTTCGATGAGGTCTTCGAGGTGGCCGAGGCCGCGGAACTCGTGACCGCGGCGACCAAGGGCCTGATGGAGGGCCGGATGGCAGGAACGCCTGATGCCCAGCCGCGGCCCCTCGTCTCGAGCGCTTGCCCGGCGGTCGTCAAGCTTGTCCAGGTCCGCTATCCAAGCCTTATCCCCAACCTCGTGCCCCTCCTCCCCCCGATGGAAGTCGCGGCCCGCTACGTGAAGGAAGTGCTTCATCCCGGCGAAAGCGGCATCGGGGTCTTTTTCATAAGCCCCTGTGCAGGCAAGGTCACCGCCGCCCGCGCACCCCTCGGCTATGAAAAATCGGCGGTCGACGCCGTCATCGGCCTCAAGGACATCTACCTCCCGCTCCGAGCCGCGCTGGGCAAGGCAGGGAAAAAGCCTATCTCCCATGCCGGAGGGGCGGGCCTTGCCTGGGCCATGAGCGAAGGCGAGAGCAAGGCCTTGGGCGAGAGGCGATCCATTTCCGTGGATGGCATTGCGAACGTGATTGGCGTCCTCGAGGCCTTGGAGAACGGCAAGCTGAAGGGAATCCAGTATATCGAGGCCTTGGCCTGTCCCGCGGGCTGCGTCGGCGGCCCCCTGACGGTGGAGAATCCCTACATCTCCCGCTCGCGGCTGGGAAACAGGGCCATCTCTCTCATGCCGACGGCGACATCAAGAAGCCTTGGATGTTTGGGCTCCCTCGCCTGGGACAACCCTATCCTCCCGAGGTCCTCCCGACTCCTGGATCCCGACATGCTCCGGGCCATGATCATGCTCGAGGAGATCGAGCACCTTGTCGGCCAGCTGCCGGGGCTTGACTGTGGCTCTTGCGGCTCGCCCACGTGCCAATCCTTGGCCGAGGACGTGGTGCGCGGCAATGCGTTGGAGACGGACTGCATTTTCAGGCTAAGGGAGACTGTGCGAGAATTGGCGGGTCGGCTGCTCGCCCTCGAGGAACTGAAGCCTCCAGGGCTCGATACCGAATAAGTGATTCAGGATTTCACGCGGAGTTCGCTGAGACGCAGAGGGAGGGAGGAGATTGGGAATTTTTGGGCAAGGAATGCCCCTTCATTAATCTTATTCCTCTGCGACACTTCGCCCTCTGCGTGGATAATTCTTCCTTTGGAGGGAGCGTCAGGTGTCCGCATCAGGCTTGCGAGCGCGATGTGCGCCCTAGTGCTTGTGCCATATCTGCTTCGGCAACCCCGGTTTCATCTGACCACGCGGTATCCCGGCTGAAGCTGTAGAGCAGGCGGTAGCCGTCCTTGGTGCGCCGACCGAGCAGCTTCCTGATCATGCGGTCCTTTTCGGCCAGGTTTTCGAAGAGGTAGAACTTCTCCCTGCCCCTGCCAGCGCCGCGGCTCCAGGTGACCGTGAGGGACCAAGGATGGGACAGGCCGGACTGCCGATCATGGATGGTATAATAGAGCAATGCGCCGTTTATGGCGGTCTTGTATAGTGTTACGATCATACCTTGTACCTATCGGCTTTCCGCTCTCCGTCCTTTACGGCCGGAAAAAAAGGAGACCGACACTTCACTCAAAGTATGTGAAGGTCGGCCTCTTCGGTCGCTCAGCCTGCAATACCGGGGCAGTATTCGCTCAACCGGTGGCAGGCATGCTTATGGCTAAAGCATATTCGAGTCATCAACGACTCGACCCATCCCTAAAATGTACGAAAACCGCTACGAACCTTCATTTACCGACGATCCAACACCATCATGCGCCTTGAATCGTCTGTGACCTCTCAGGCGGAGTATCCATAGGAACCCCCTTGTCGGGTAGACTGGAAAGACGGCCCCACGAATGGGTTGCCGCAATGCCTGAAGATCCTCCTTACAAGATCAAGTCTAGTGCAAAAGCCCGAAAAATCAAGAGTCATTACTAGGGACTAACTTTGTTATTGTCTTGAAAAGTGTTTTATTATGGCATGATCAGTGCTATAATCCTTCGTCCGTCGCACTCAGGGGCGGATTTTCTCGTGGGCTCTTCGTATTTGACAAAGACGGCCACCGGAACTATATTCATATTCTATCCTTTTTACATCATTTATTGGCATATAGTAGAAAGGGGTGCGGTTTATCGCGGCACTCCATCTGTCTTTGTGAACGTTCGAGAAGGGGTTTTTTGTTGAATAAACGCGATTTTCCGCGGGTGCACTTTTATGATCAGGATTTTGTTGAGATCTATGATCGCACCTGGGCATGGATAGCCGACTATTGGGCCGCCGGAGAACCTGGCAGCGGCCTGGAGAAGGTCAAATTTTTCAAATACCCCGGATCCGGGGTCCTCGATCAGATGGAGCAGGTGTTTTCTTCGTTTTTCCTGGTCTATTCGAACCGCTTGTACGCGGCATCCAACGGCCTCGATGCCTTTTACGGTCTCCAGGAAGAAAACGGAGCCATTCGTTGGCGATATGACCTGGAAACCGGCAAGCCCATCGTGACCCCGGACAATCCAGAAGGCCTCGGCCTCCCACTTTTCGCTTGGGCTGAATACAACCTCTACCACAAGACCGCCAACAAGAAGCGCGTCAAGGATGTCATGCCCTTCCTGACCAAGCAATGGGCTTGGATGGAAGCGACGTTCAAACGCGAAAATGGCCTATACGGAGTGCCTGTCGTCGCCACTGGCCTGGAGAACTCCCCGCGGGGCAAGGCCTTCTATCTTGCCGACTGGAACGCGGCCATGGCGATGAATGCCCTCTATCTGTCGGCCCTTGGCGACATCCTCAATGACAAGGAAGCCTCCTTCCAGTTCAAGCGGGCCTATTTTTCCCTCAAGACGCGCATCAATTCCCAGATGTGGAACGCGACCGACGGCTTCTACTACGATCTCGACGAAGCCGAAAAGCAGGTTCCTACCAAGACCATCGGGGGATATTGGCCCCTCTTGGCGGAGATCCCCAACGAGGACCGGTCCGAGCGCCTGATAGCCCACCTCAAGGATCCCAACGCCTTTGGCACCGAGCATCCCTTCCCGACCCTCGCCGCCGCTGATCCCGCTTACGACAAGAAGGGTGGCGGCTATCGCGGCTCGGTTGTCCCGCCCTTCACCTACATGGTCATCAAGGGCCTTGAGAAGTACAATCACTACGAATTGGCTAGGGACTGCGCCATCCGGCATCTCTATTTCATCCTCGATTCCATGTACCAGAACGGTGACCAGAAGCCGACCGTCTGGGAGGCTTACCAGCCCCAGAGCGACGGCAAGGCTGTCTGGGCGGATCGTCCCGACTGGCCTCGTCCCCAGTTCCTCGCCTATACGGGCTTGTCCACTGTCGCCCTCATGATCGAGAACATCGTGGGCCTCTACATTTCCCTCCCCCGAAAGACCGTGGACTGGATCATCCCCAACCTCGAGATCATGGGCATCGAAAACATGTCCCTCAAGCGGAACATGATCACGATCCTCTCGAACAAGTCCGGCCGCGGCTGGGAGATCCACATGGAGAGCGAGAAGCTCTACTACTTCACGATCAACGTGCTCGGCAAGAAGAAGAAGACGCTGCCCATCCCCTCGGGCAAGTGCTCCATGTTGATCGACAAGATCTAGAGGCGATTCCCGTCACCATCAAAAGGGCCTGTCCGCAATGGACGGGCTTTTTTTTCTTTCCCTCGCTTGAACCTGTTTGCTGACCCTGCAACATAACATCGGGTGCTCTCCCATGATTCTGGCCCGTCGCTACGGGTCAGAATCATGGGCCCAAGCCAATGTTCGGTTGCCGGGTCAGCAGGTAGCTGCAGGGCGGGTCCTGGCTTGGGGACACAGGGGGTGGTAACGACCCTCGGTCGTCTGCCGAGAGTAATGGATCATATGCCCGCTGTTGCGGGCTTGGGCGAATTTGCGGGGGGCTTGCCAGGGCGGGCTTCCTCTTGCCTTTGTGAAAGAGGGGCTCCACCCTGGTGCAGGTGCTTGTCATGATGCGCGGCCTTCATCGGCTGTGCATGCCCGGAGCCTTTGAGATGCAGAAGCGGCGCCGCGGGTGGCGTGGGGGAGGCACAGGACTGAGCGAACCGAGCGGCCCTGTGCCTCCCCCACGCCACCCGCCGATCCCGTTTTTGAAGGTTCAAGCAAGCTAAAAAAATCAAGGGCCGCCTTAAGGGAGGCCCTGATTTTCACAGTGGCAAGATTTATGCGGTCACGACGGTCAGGTTGCCCATCAAGGTTAGCCCGCTGACTTCGACATAGGGAGCGCCGCGATCCACGCGGCGGTTAACGCTGCGGTCGATATGGCTGTTTCCCATGATTGGGAGGGCGCTCACACGCACGGCAAGTCCAGGTGGAACGATGACCTTGATGTCGCCCATTAGGCAGAAGGCATCGATTTTCAGGCGGCCCGGTGGGAGGGCAGTGTCCCGCAGGTCGATTCTGGTGCTTCCCATGAGGTTGAAGATCGACACCTTGTTTCCGGAGAGCCAGTCGCCCTGAAGGACGCGGCTTCCCATGATGCAGGCGACGCTGTCCTCTCCTCGGAGCCCGGGGTCGATGCGGTTCGCGATGGAGGGTTCGGCGGGGGCCTTGTGCATGGCAAAGGGGAAGCCCTTTTGGGCCTCGGCCTTTACTTGCGGAATGCCGGCGACCGCATCATCGATCTCCTCAGGAAGGTTGGCGCGCTGGACGATGGCTACACGGTTCTCGTAGCTGTCCATATTGATGAAATCCGAGGCGAAGGCCTCGGTGAGCCGATCGAGGGCGAGTTGTCTCCGCTTCTCGAATTCGGCAGGAGAGAGCTGGCCGTCCCCGTTAGGGCGACGAGGCCAATACTCTTCACGATATGAAGACATGGTCTCCTCCTGGCAAGAAACTACGCACATAATACTGAAAAGAAATGCGAGCGTCAGGATTTTTTTTCCTTGGAGTCGGGAAGGCCGCCGGGTCCGAGCTGGGAGAGGATGGCGCCGGCAAGCATTAGGCTACCGCCCGCGGCGAGTTTCCAGGTGAGGGGTTCGCCTAGGATGAGGATGCCACCGATGGCGCCGAATAGGCACTCCAGGGACAGGATGATCGAGGCGTGCGAGGGGCGCGCGGTGCGCTGGGCCACTATCTGGAGGGTATAGGCAATGCCGCAGGAGAGGAGGCCACCATAAAGGATGGGTATGGCCGCGCCTCCGAGGGAAGAAAGCCAGGAGCCGCCGGGGAAGGGAGGGTCGAAAACGAAGGAGGCGCCAAAGCTCAAGGCGGCGCAGACAATGAACTGGCCTGCGGAGAGCTTGATCGGATCGGTTTTTGGCGCGAGGCGGCCGATGACGATTATGTGGAGGGCCCAGAAGATGGCGCCGACCAGCTCGAAAAGGTCGCCCCTGCTTATCGAGAGCCGGCCGCCCACCGAGATGAGGTAGAGCCCCCCCACCGCGAGGAGGGCGGCAAGCCAGCCGCGGGCGCCAATGCGTTTTCCCATGAATATGCCGATCAGGGGCACAAGGACGACGTAAAGGGTTGTGATGAAGGCAGCGTTGCCCGCGGTGGTGGTGACCAGGCCTATCTGCTGGAGGCTGGCTCCAAGGAAAAGCACGGTTCCCGCGAGGAGGGGATAGCCAAAGCCACGTTTCCAGCCGGGGGCCGAAAGGTCCTTCTCCCTGCTCGCGGCGCCGCCCCTGCGGATCAGGAGGAGGGGAATGAGTGAGGCTGCGCCCACCAGGTAGCGGGCCGCATTGAAAGCGAAGGGACCTATCGATCCCATGCCCACGCGTTGGGCCACGAAGGCAAATCCCCAGATGACCGCGGTGAGGAGGAGGAGGAGCTCTGCTCGGAATGCGCCGGCTTGGTTCTGCATGACATTCTCCTTTCTTTCTGGCGGAAGGCGCGGTGCCGGCCGGACTCCGAGCCTACCCTGTGGCCGCTTTCGGTACAAGAGCTCGAGCCGCCGAAAGCGCCTTCTCGCCCTTGTCCCGGCTACCAGCCCAAACTATGCTCATAGATATGGTCAACCCTAGCAACCATGCCCCCCGTGCCATCGGCTCGGAACACCTTCGCCACCTCAGCTCGATCGTGCCATTCCGTTATCTCCGCAGCGCCGAACTCGAGGCCCTGATCGCGGATTCCTCGCTCCGGAGCTACGGGGCCGGGGACGTGGTCCTGCGCCAAGGCGACGAGGATGACGATTCGGTCATCGTCCTGCTTTCCGGCTCGATCGAATCGGTGGACGTGGCGAAGGATCCCCCCTTCCGGCTCAATGTCGTCGAGGCTGGCTCTTTCTTCGGCGAGCGCTCCTGCCTTTTCGGAGAACCGCGGCGTTTCGAGATGCGCGCTCTCGAGGCGTCCCATGGCCTGGCCATTCCAGGCTCCCGCTTCCTCCGCCTCCTCTCCGAGTCGCGGCCTTTCGCCCAGGCCTTTGGCACCAAGCTCCGCGAGGGACAGGGGCTTTTTGACGCATTCGACCGCTTTGCCCAGGAAGTCGCCCAGGGTGTGGAGAACGGCCATATCGAGATCCGGAAGCTCACGGAGGCCTACAAGGCCCTGGACCCTGCCCTCCACGCGGGCGCCAAGGACGAGTCGAAAATCGACTGGGAAGCCCTCTCGTACGCGGTGCGCCGCCTTCCGGAAAACCTCTCCCGCACCTTCGTTTTCCTCCTCACGGACAACCTTCCGACCGTCTATGCGAGCCCCGAGCATCTTTTTCCCGCCGTGCAGGCCGAGGCCCGACATCGATTCGTCTACGAGATGATGCCGGGCAAGGACATGGTCCTGGTGAGGAACGGGCTTTCCGACCTCGTGGATTTCCTGACCTGCCTCTGCCTGTTCGCCGTCGAGGCGAGGAAAATCCGCTATCGCCTCAACCATCCAGCCCTGCTGCGTACCCTCTCAAGGTTCGAGGACGAGGCCGAATGGGTTGAGCCTTTCGAGGAGGGGGAGGGGGCGGCGGAGCCGCGCCCCGAGCTGTTCTCCTACGATGGCGATATCGCCGCCAACGACGAGGATGAGGTCCGGACCGTGTCCGCGCGCGACCGCGAGCGGTCCTCGGCCCTCCTCGAACGCCTTCCCTTCAGCCGGGAGGAGCGCGGGGAGCTCGAGCAGATCTGGCCAGGCGAGGCCGCGGAGCGTGTGCGGGAGATCGTCTTCCACCGGCAGGCCTACTCGGTCGATGTGAGGAAACAAGTTAACAACTATAACAGTCGGCTTTCCGAGCTCTGGGCCAGCGAGGTGGGTGCGGCGGCAGGGGCCCTTTTCAGCGTGCGCCCCAGCGATTTCCCCAAGGACTGGGAAGTCCACATCGTCTCGTCCAACACGCACTCGGTCTCCAACTGCATCAACCCCTTTTTTGTCGAGCATGGCCCGGAGATACTGGCCTGGGCCGAGGGCGAAGGGCTTCGAAGTGACGGCTGGGTCATCCCACTGGACGAGGTCTACCATCTCTCGCGTTCATGGCTCGCGACCTTCCCTGGCCGCCGCCTGGAAGTCGCCGAAGCGGAACGCAAGGCGGGCATCCTCCGCCTCCCAGAGACGGTCACGACGGGCATCCAGGTCCAGCTCGTGGACGCCGAGTCGGCATGCCAGGCTTCCGCCGATCCGGGGATACGGAGGAAGCCATGTTCGAGCCGGAGCCTCATCGTGAACATCGATTACGCCTTCGGCGAGCAGGCGGAGGAGATCACGCGAAGCCTTCTCCTGCTCTTCGGCCGCAACGTGAGATCGATCGACATCCTGGGCAAGGCCGGGGCCTTGGTCGGCTCGCGTGGCGACGTCATCCTCCCCTCGGCCTTCGTCGAGCAGGCGAACGACACCTTCATGCCCGTGGCCCTCGCTGACGCCCAGGTCTTCGAGCGCCTCGCCAAAGCCCTCCCGGGGAGGCATATCCATACGGGCCCCCTCCTCACGGTGGGCGGCACCCTCCTCCAGAATCGCGCCATGCTGCGGTTCTACAGGAGCATCTGGGGTTGTGTGGGACTTGAGATGGAGGGAGCCTGGTACCTGCGCGCGGTGCATGAGGCCGAGGAACTCGGCGTCCTCACCGCGGGCTCGGCGATGCGTTTCCTGTACTACGTGAGCGACCTCCCCCTTCAATCGGGGATGAAGCTCTCGGAGCGCATGTCGCCACTGGAAGGGGTGCCGCCGCTTTATGCCGTGACGAGGGAAGTCCTCTCGGACATCCTGGGCTGAAGACCTGCCGGCGGAGGCACGCCGACAGGCAGGCCTGTCGGTGATGTCCCACGGACTCAGCCGGGGCCGATCGTCGTGCCCGTGAAGGGCTTGCCGGCGAGGATGGATTTGAGGTTGTCGAGGTCGCGGCCTGCGGCGCAGACGACCGTGAGCCCAAGCTCGGCCGCTTTTTTTGTGGCGATGGGATCGAAGGGCAGGTTTTTCCCGGGGGTCCATTCGCTGCCGACGATAGCCTGGAAGTCTGCCCAACCAATGCTGTCTATCGCCTTGGCGGAGGGGTCGACGCGCGGGTCAGCTGTGTAGACCTTGGCGATGTTCGAGAGGTTGAGGAGTTCCCGGGCGTCGAAACGCTCGGCGAGGAGGACCGCGTCATAGTCGGTCGACCAACCCGGTTTCCAGCCCGCCGCCACAAGGACCCTTCCCATGAAAAGCTCCACGCCAGTGGGGTCGATGACGACTTCCTGGGGACAGAGGCGGCCGAAGATCGCCTTAATGAGCTGGGCATTGAGGCGCGTCGCCATGATGCCGATCCAATCAGCATCGGCGTCCTCGCAACTGCCTGAGCCGGTGACGGTGCGATAGGCCTTTTGCCAGAGCCGCGCGGGCCCGCCGCCTCCTACCACGAAGATGAGCCTTCGTTCGGGATTCGCGTCCAGGTACTCGATCACGAGATCGCGGAATTGCGCGATGAAAGCCGGGTCAGGACCTTCCGGTGCGACGATGGATCCGCCGAGCGAAATGACTTTGGTCACAGGCTGCCTCCAAACCTCGATAATAGTCAGGGGCGGCAAAGTGGTAAAGGCTCCATCGGTCGTCCCCGAAGAAGTCGCCGCTGTCGAAGGGGACGACTCCATCGTTGCGGAGGGCGTAAAGGGCAAGGACCCATTGCCACTCCGCCAGGCGCCACGCGAGGCCCGCTCCCTCTCGCCCCGCTTGAGGAGATCGTCCACCGTGTATCCGCGTCGAAGAGGGCCTCATTGTCCCGGATGGCGCCGGGATCGAGGGAGGAGGCCTCCACCCCCGCCAGGTCGTCCGCTTTCCACCTGTAAACGATCCGACTCGAGCCCAGGGGTTCCCAGGCCGCCTGGAAGTCGGCTGACAGTTTCGAACAACGTGCCTCATAGCCAGCGATGGCCCGGACGGGGTCGGATGCGAAGGCGGTCATCTCGGTTTCCATCCAGCGCTGGGCGAATTCGCCCAGCGTTGGATGGTTCGGGAAGGAGTGTCCTCGGCCGCCATGCGCGCAGGGACCGGGAAGGTGGTGCCGGCCTTGTCCGACCAGATGGCCGAACCGGAGCTGCCGATGACGATGCTGGCGTCGGTGGATGCGGCTGCAACCTCGAACTCGGTCCCCCGCACGCCCGCCGCGGAATTCTCGGCCTGGATGACAAAGCTCGGTTTCCCCGCGATCTTTTTGACCTTAGCGCCGACCGAGCCGGTGAAAAGCTCGACAACCGTGCATTTCTCCCCGGCAACAAGGCCTAGGCTGGGGCAAAGGGCTGTGCTTGGCCGCATGGAGAGGGTGCCGGAAGCGCAGGTTGGCTCGGCGAAATCGATCGTCAGGCGGCCATCGACCGCGGTGCTCAGGAGATCGCCTGCGCACAGCGGCATGCCTGGATCGGGGGCGGCGATGACGGAACCCGAGCGGATTATGGATGCGCTGCCCTCGAGGTAGGAAACCTGCGCGATGGGGATGCGGGCGCTGGCGGCTTCGGGTATGGCCCAAAGGCCGCCTGCCATGCCGAGAAGCACAAGGCTGAGGACTGCCGCCTTTTCGCGGCGATTCCATGCATTCCTGACAGCCTAGAACTTCACGCCGACAAACCAGCGGCCATAGGCGGTGAAGTCCGCTCCAAACCAGGATTGCGCAGACGAGTATTCCGTCTTCAGGTTGGCAGGGAGGTTGGGGAAGGCAGCCAGGTCGAAGTCGATGATGACGCCGCCGACAAGGGCCACGTGGCGGGCCAAGGGGATGCCGAGACGGAGCCTGACCTCGGGGTAGGGGGCCATGACGGGCCAGATGGAAGCATCGCAATCCGTGAAGACCCGCCCTATGGATGCCAGGCGGGAACCGAGATCCTCGGCCGCCAATATCTCAAGATCCAGGTAGGGGAGGTTCTCACGGCCGCCGAAGCGGGTCCCTAGGCCTGCGCCCATGATGAGGTGGTCAGCCGTGGTGAAGCAGTCCTCCAGGGGCATTTCCGCGGTGAAGACCGTATAAAGGAAACGAGTCCCGTTCTGCCACCAGGCAGTCGCATGGCTCGTCGAGGGATCGAAGGAAAGTCCGAGGCCTCCGACACCGTCCCGGGCGATGTTGACCAGGCCCAGCTGTACGCCATCCATTTCGTTGGCGATGTTGACGAGGCCGATCTGGAGGCCTTGGGCGGCGTGGGCGACATTGACGACGCCAGCAACCTGGATGCCCCTCATGTCGTCGGCGATATTGAAGACACCCGCCGCCTGGAAGCCATCCATGAGGCCGGCGATGTTGAAGATCCCAGAAGCCTGCCCTCCGCGGACCTGGTCCGCGGTGCTGTAGACCCCTGCGGCCTGGCCTCCGAAAACGCGGTTGACGGTATTGAAGACCCCCGCGGCCTCAAGGCCCCTGACGTCGCGGGCGATATTGAAGACGCTGGAAGCCATGAGGCCATTCACGTCGCGGCTGAGGGTGCCGATGACGCCAAGCGCGAGGTTGCTGTCGTAATAGCCAAAAGGCAAGGAAATCATGGGGGTAAACGAGATGAGGATGGGCGTCCAAGGGACATCATCCGCATTCCTGGCGGCGGCGTCACGGGAACGCTGGAGACGATCACGGGCTTCCCGGAGGACCCTGGAAGGATCCTGGGCGAAGGCCAGGGTGGAAGCGGCGAGTGACAGAAGGGCGATTACGGTGACTATTCGCTTGATCATATGGCTCCCCTTATGGGCGAGATTGGTTGCCTCCGCGACGCGAAGCGCATGGATATCAAGGTAGCACGCGGAACGGAAAAAAAATGGAATGATGCTCTGCCCTAAAATGCCAAAAAAGGGTAGGTTAT
Source organism: Spirochaetaceae bacterium (assembly GCA_025358255.1). Classification (GTDB taxonomy): domain Bacteria; phylum Spirochaetota; class Spirochaetia; order Treponematales; family Rectinemataceae; genus JANYKC01. Next base: position 146,373 of record JANYKC010000015.1, on the reverse strand, counting down.
AGGCTATGACAACCAAGAATGCCGGCCCGATGGCCTCCGAGAACTCAGGGCTGGGCAAGACCGTAGTGGTAACCGGAGCCACCCGAGGCCTCGGGAAGCTCATCGCTATGGGGGCCGCCGCCCGTGGCGCACAGGTCGTCCTCACCTGCCGCGACGAGGCGCGGGGCAAGATAGCCCTGGCGGAAGTGGCAGGTGTGGCTACAGGGCCTGCCCCCGAGCTCCTCCAGCTTGACCTCGCCTCCTTGGTCTCCGTGCGGCGGGCCGCCTCCGAGGCCTTGGGGCGCTTCACGCGCATAGATGTCCTCGTGAACAACGCGGGAGTCTTCTCACGCAGCTGGGCGGCCAGCCCCGAAGGCTTCGAGCTTTCCATGGCGACCAACCATCTTGGTCCTTTCCTGTTCACGAACCTGCTGATGCCGGCTTTCGCCAAGGGATCGCGCATCGTGAACCTCTCTTCCGCTGTCTGGACTGTCGGCAATGCCGACCTGGAGCGTCCTGCAAAGGGCGGGATCTGGAGCGGCTTCATGAACTACGCCGCCTCCAAACGGATGGTGATCCTTGCGACCCTGGGCCTTGCCGACCGCGGGCGGGCGCTCGGCATCAGCGCCAACGCCCTCCATCCGGGGGTCGTCAGGACGGAGATCATGCGCATGAGGACCTGGTATGGCTTCATCGTCGACCTGATCCTCCTGCCCTTTTTCGCCCCTGCCTTCGCCGGGGTGGAAGCCGCCCTGGGATTGGCTCTGTCCCCCGAGCTCGAGGGCGTGACAGGCGGTTATTTCGACCGGGCCAAGCGGCAGGTCATACCGGTGCAGTTCCTGGACAAGGAGCTGGTGGACCGGTACTGGAACAGGAGTGCCAGCCTCGTCGGCCTCGCGGACGCGCAGCCCGACAACGGCGGGAAAGCGCGCTAGCACTCCCCCATGCCGATGCCGCATCCGTTCCGAAAAGCCCGAAGGGCCCGAATCCTCTCGGGATCGCCCATCGCCGAAGAGGTCTGGAATTGGGCACTTTCGGAACACCGGATCTTCCATCGCTTGCCCCCCGAGGACAAGGCCCGCCTGCGTGAGCTGGCGACGATCTTCCTTGGGGAGAAGCGCTTCGATCCCGTCGCCGGACTTGTCCTAGACGAAGAGACCAAGGTGTCCATCGCCGCCCAGGCCTGCCTTCCCCTCATCGGCCTCGAGGACGGCATCGACTGCTACCGGGATTTCACGACCATCATCGTCACCGAGCGCGAGTACGACGTGACGAAGCGCGACGTGGACAGCGCGGGAGTCGTCCACGAATACGAGGACGAGTTCGCGGGCGAGGCCTTCGAGCTGGGCCCGGTCGCTCTTTCCCTCGCTGATGTCGAGGCTTCGGGCTGGGGGGACGGCTACAACGTCGTCATCCACGAGATGGCGCACAAGCTCGACGCGCTCAATGGCGAATACGACGGTTCCCCGGCGCTCAGGCAGGGCATGTCGCCTGCCGCATGGCAATCGACCTTCGGCGCCGCTTACGAGGACCTGCGCTCACGTCTTGCCTCCCCCGCCTCGCGAAAGCCAAGGAAGGGGAAGCTACGCAAGTCAGGCTCCCCCCGGATTGATGCCTACGCCGCGGAGGGTCCGGACGAATTCTTCGCCGTGGCCTGCGAGTATTTTTTCGAGCGGCCGGAATTGCTCAGGTCGGAATATCCGGATGTGTATGGCCAATTGCTGCTATATTTCGGGAGAGATCCCGCCGGCGCAAAGTCGGATGCCTGAAACGGGGAGCCACTATGACCGTCATTGACCTGGGACGAACGATCGAAGCGGGGATGCCCGTCTATCCGGGAACCGAAGGACCAAGCATCAGCGACGCCACGACGATAGCCAAGGATGGCTTCGCCGAAAAGCTCCTGGCTTTCTATTCGCATACCGGGACCCACATCGACGCGCCTGCGCACATGATCGAGGGCGGATCGACCCTGGACTCGATGCCGGTGTCCTCTTTCGTGGGGCAGGCCCGGGTGATCGACATCGCGGCCTTCGCGGGGAGGGAAGTGGGGCTCGATGACGTCGCGGGCGAGCTTCCGCACAGGGGCGAACTGGATTTTCTCCTCTGGAGGACCGGCTGGTCGAGCCGCTGGGGAAGCCCTGGCTACTATGAGGGCTTCCCCATCCTCTCCCTGGGCCTGGTCAATGTCCTCGCCGAGCTGGGGCTCAAGGGACTCGGCTTCGACGCCATCTCCATAGACCCCGTCGGATCGGTGGGCTTCGAGCGGCACCTCGTCGTCCTTGGGCATGGCATGATCGTCATCGAGAACCTGGGCGACCTGGAGTCACTGGGCAGCGGGGCTTTCCTTTTTTCCTGCCTGCCGCTCAAGATGCGCGACGCCGACGGCTCTCCCGTGCGTGCCGTGGCCATACGGCCCTAGTGTCCTGCCAGATACAGGACGCCTGAGCCCTATCCCGCCACCGGCCCTGCGGGACAGGGCTCTGCGGCTTCCGCAGTTGAGCGAAGCGAATCTGACAGGACACTAGGACCGCGGCTTAAGGACGAGAAGGGCAGAAGCCCCAAGGATGAAGGCCATGCCGATCGCCAGGCTTGCCGTCATCGACTCGCCGAGGATGAGGACGGCAAGGAGGGGAGCCAAGGCCGGCTTGATGAAGAACACGACAGATCCCGTCTGCGCGCTTGTCTTCTCCATGCCGAGGAACCAGAACGCATAGCCGAAGCCCGTGACGATGACCGCGATGTAAAGGAAGCCCGGCAGGCTGGCCAGCGTGAAGCCCGCGAAGACAGGGATTTCCGCGAACACCGCCAGGTTCGCGCCCCTTAGCGCGGACGCGACCGGCGCGATGTGCGATAGCCCAATGAGCGCGAGCAGCTCGAGGGCCCCGGCCGCGAAGCTGAGACAGGTCGTGAGGACGCTTCCGCATCGGCCGCTGCGCGCCTTGCCCATGATGCCATATAGGGCGAAAACCAGGGACGAGACCACCGTGAAGGCTATCCCGAGTCCGTCCGGTCCGGAGCCGCCCGGCGCCGCCGCGTGGCGGAACGCGGGCGCTGCGATGACGGCGATCCCCGCAAGGCTCGCCGCGAGGGCGGCCACGGTCCGGCGCGTTATGCGCTCGCCGAGGAAGAGCGCGGCGAAAGGCACCACGAACACCGGATTGCAGCTGAAGATGACGGCGACGATCGCGGCCTTCTCCCGCGCGACCGCGAGCTGGTAGAAGGTCATCGCGAACACCACGCAGACAAAGCCGGCGAGGGCGAAAAACAGGAAGTCCTGCCCCCGCAGCGGCGGGCGCTTGCGCATGCTGCGTAGGGCCAGGGGGAAAAGGATGATGGCGCCTGCGGCAAATCGCAGGAAGTTGAGCTGGATCGGGTTGAGCCCAAGGGAGAACAGCTTGAGCGCTATCTCCATCGTGCTGAAGAGGATGGTGGCGAGGCCGATATACAGGTATCCCTTTTTCACGGGTGGATCCTCATGGGGGGAGTATACGCGTTTTTCCGCGGGATGTCAGATTTCCCGGAGCCCGCGGCTGGAGGCGGCCCAAGCCTGGCACGAAAGGGCAAAACCGGCGAGCGCGGCGGGATTCCCTGCGAAGTGCATGTGGAGCCAGGATGCGTAGATGTTCCCTTGGACCCCAGCGTCGGCACCCTCGGTCCGGGCGAAGTGGAAGACATGGCCACGCAGGACGGTGCCGGCAGGGCCGAGGATCGATGCCATCGGTGTCCGGGTCTCGCGATAGCCAAGGTCGGCGAGGCGCTTACCCATGATGGCCTTGCCGCTTAAAATCCCGCACATCGGCCATCTCCGGCCCTCGCCGTCCTCGAAGGAATCCAGGAGATAGAGCCACCCGCCGCATTCGGCAAGGATCGGCAGCTTCGCCGAGGCGGCTTTGCGCAGGGATTCCTTCATTCCCAGATTTGTGGAGAGGGGTTCGGCATGGAGTTCGGGATATCCTCCGCCCAGGTAGAGCCCGGCGATGCCCGCCGGCAGTCCACGGTCACGCATGGGGCTGAAAAACACCGGCTCCAGGCCTGTCGCCCGCATCGCATCGAAATTGTCCTCATAATAGAAGGAAAAAGCCTCGTCCCTGGCGATCGCGACAGGGAGCCGCCCTTCCGGCCGGCCAAAGGGGGCCAAGGACGGCTTCGGCGCAGGAGGGCTCCGGCGCCCGCCGGGAAGGCGCCCGCCGGGAAGGCGCCGGGCACGTTGTGCGATCGCGATGACGGTGTCGATGTCGACGTGGCTCTCCACGGCCTCCGCGAGGGCTGCCGCCGAGGCGGCGAAGCCTGGGTTGTCCGCAGGCGACAGGAGGCCAAGATGCCTTTCCGGCAGTGCAAGGACGGGATCGGAGGGCAGGAAGCCGAGGACAGGGATGCCGCTGAGCCTCTCCACCGCATGCCTTGCGGCCTGGTAGTGCTCCGGCCCGGCGATGCGGTTGAGCACGACGCCGCGGATCAGGTTCGGCCGTCTCGCGCGGACGAAGCCGAGGGCCACCGCGCCGGCGCTTTCGGCGGATGCGGACGCGTCCACAAGGAGGAGGACGGGAGAGGCCGTCAGCAGGGCCACGCAGGAGGTCGATGAGCCGCACTCCATCCCGTCCAGGTAGCCCATGACGCCTTCGATCACGGCGAGGTCAAGGCCTTCCGTGGCCTTCGCCAGGGTGCGCAGGAGGGCTTTTTTCCCCATGAGGAAGGGGTCGAGGTTACGCGAGGGTCGGCCCGTGACGGCGGCGTGGAGACCGGTGTCGAGATAGTCAGGCCCGACCTTGAAGGCGGCGGGCGAAATGCCCCGCGCGGCGAGCGCCCCGAGGAGGCCGACCGTGAAGCTTGTCTTGCCAGCCCCCGAGGCGGCGGCCGCGACCACGATGCGGGCCGTCTTCATGATGGTTTCTTCATGGCCTGCCTCGGTCCAGCCATGGAGGGATGGGCGAGATCTGGAGGCGGTCCGCCGAAGGATGCTCGCCCACATGGACGGGGGAGCCATAGATGGCCTCGATGAGGTCGGGCTTGAGGACGTCGCGCGGCGAGCCGAGGGCGACCAGGTGGCCGCCCGAAAGAACGGCGACCCTGTCGGCGGCCAAGGCGGCGAGGTTGAGGTCGTGGACGCTGAAGGCGATCGCCGCTCCCCTGGAAGCGAGGTCCTTGAGGAGATCGAGGACGGCCATCTGCCCTGAAAGGTCGAGCTCCGCGGCCGGTTCGTCCAGGAGGAGGACTCCGGCTCCCTGGGCCAAGGCGCGCGCCACCAGGACCCGACGGAATTCGCCGCCTGAAAGCTCGGTCACCCTCCTGCCGGCAAGGGGCAGGGCTCCAGCGGAGACCAGGGCCGCCTCGACCGAGGCGCTTTCGCCTTGGCCTTCGGTGCCGAACCAGCCCAGGCCAGCGAACAATCCTGCGGCCACATAGTCGCGGACCAGGGCGGGCCAGGCTGGTTTCTCGCCCTGGAGGACCCGGGCTATCCTTTTTGCCCGCTCGCGGCGGCCAAGTTGGGCGACCGGCCAGCCCTGTCCCCCGATCTCCACCAGGGCCTCGCCCGTTTCGAGCGGCAAATCCCCGGCCATCGCCCTGAAGAAGGTGGTCTTGCCCGCCCCGTTGGGACCGACCAGGGCAAGGAGCTCGCCGGACTCGACGCAAAGGTCTATGCCTTCAAGGACGGGACGTCCCCGATAGCCGCAGCTGAGGCCGCGCGCGATGAGGCGCGTCGGGCCAATGGGCGCCTGTGCGGGGCGCAGCAGCTTGCCGCGGTTCATGGCCTGCCCTCTTCACGGCCTGGACGGGTCAGGAGCCTGAGGAAGAGCGGCGCCCCGAGGATGGCCGTGACGACGCCGACGGGGAGCTCGAGGGGTGAGGCTATCGATCGGGCGATCGCGTCGGCGGCGGCGAGCAGCGCGCCGCCCACCAGGGCAGAGGCCGGAACGAGGCGGCGATGGTCCGGGCCGACCAGGAGGCGGGCTATATGGGGACCGAGGAGACCCACGAAGCCGATGATGCCGCCGGCAGAGACCGCTGAGGCTGCCCCGAGGGAGGAAGCAGCCACTGCCAGCCGGCGGGTGAGGGTCACGTCGAGACCGAGGCTTCCCGCCGCTTCCTCCCCCGCGCCCAGGAGGTCGAGGGGCCGGGCCAGGAGGAAGGCGAGGAAGATCGAGAGGAAGCAGACAGGCAGGGCCGCGGCGAGGTCCGGCCAGCTTTTCCCTCCGAAGCCGCCAAGGAGCCAGAAGAAGACTTCGTGAAGGTCACGGTCGTGCAGGGAAACGATGAGGGACACGATGGCGGAGACGAAGGCTCCGACCGCTGTGCCCGCAAGGAGGAGGGCTGCCGTGGGGCCAGTCGCGCGCGCCGCCTTGGCCATGGCATAGACCACGACTGCCGAAAGGATGGCCCCGGCGAATGCGAAGAGCTCGATCGCGCCGAGGGCGGCGAAATGGGCCTCGATACCGAAGGAAATGGCTATGACGGCCCCGAGGGATGCTCCCGACGAGACGCCGAGGGCATAGGGGTCGGCCAGCGGATTCCGGAATAGCCCCTGCAGCACGGCGCCGGAAGCGGCCAGCGCCGCACCGGCGGTCGCGGCGATCAGGCTCCTGGCCAGACGCAGCTCCCAGACTATTGCCACGGCGACCGGATCGGCCGCCACCCCGGGGAACAGCTTGTGGAGAAGCGCAAGGCCGACGTCCCGCGGCGAAATGGGTGCCCCCCCGAGGCAGAGGGTCGCGAAAAGGACGAGGGGCAGGGCGACCAGCACGAGGGCCGTCCCGAGGGGGTTTTTTTTGGGCACGGTCGATCCTATTTGAAGATGGCCGGGTAGAGGGACTTGGCTACGGCCAATACCCCATCGGCCACGCGCGGTCCGGCGCGGGACACGAGGGGCGCGCTGATGAGGATGATCCGGCCGTTCTTCACCGCGGGCACGCCTGCCCAACCGGGGCGCTGCGCGACCGCGGCCACGGTGAGCTTGTCCCCATGGTCGTCGGCTCCCATGATGTAATCGGGCGCGCGCCTGAGCACCTCTTCGCCGCTGATCCTGGGCCAGGCGCCAGGCAGGTCGGAGAAGATGTCCCGCCCACCTGCCGCCTCGAGGATCGCATGGGGGAAGGTCTTGGCGCCGCAGGTCATGAGGGGCTCATCGTAGACCTCCCAGAAAACCGAAGGACGCTTGTCCCCTGGGGTCGCCGCCAAGGCAGACTTCACTTTTTCGATGGAGGAGAGCATGGCCTTGGCGGCCGCTTCACCCTCGGCCTGCTTGCCGCAGAGGACGCCCAGGGAGGCGATGCCGGCGGCTATGCTCGCGAAATCCTGGGGGTCGTAGGCGAAGACGGGAATGGAAAGCCTTGCCAAGGCGGTTTCCACGGAGGCGTGCATGGTGCCGGCAGTGATGACGAAGTCGGGCTTCATGGCGACGATGCGCTCGATGCTGATCGTGGAGGCCGAGAAGCCGCCGACCTTGGCGACCTTGAGTGCGGCGACGGGATAGTCGCAATAGCTTGTATCGCCGACGAGGTTTTCCCCGGCGCCGACAGCGAAGACCACCTCAGTGGCCGCAGGGGAGAGCGAGACCACCCGGAGCGCCGGAGCGCTGAGGGTGAGGAGGCGGTCTCCGGAATCGCGCGCGGAGACGGGAGCCTGGCCGCTGGCCACGCCTCCGGCGGCGAAGGCAGACAGGGCGGTCGCCAAAAGAAGGCTTGCCACGAGGACAACCCTGGCCATGGATCTGAAAAAAGCGTTGTTCATGCTGATCTCCTCTCTAGGCTTCCGAGACGCCGGCCTCGGTGAAGGTGGCCATCTCGTCCAGTATCTTGCAGGCCGCGACGCATATGGGCATTGCCAGGGCAGCTCCTGTTCCCTCGCCCAGCCTGAGGCCAAGGTCGAGGATCGGGTGAAGGCCCAGTTTCTCGAGCATGGCGCGGTGGCCCCTTTCCGCGGAGGCATGGGCGGCTATCATGTAGTCGCGGGCAGCCGGTGCGAGGCTCAGCGCGACAAGGGCGCCGGCCGTGGAGATGAAGCCGTCTATGACGACGGGCATCCTCCGCGCGGCCGCGGCGAGGCAGGTTCCGGCGATCGCGCCGATCTCGAAGCCGCCCACCTTGGCCAGGACATCGAGGCCGTCGTGGCTGTCGGGCTTGTTCGTGGCAAGGGCCTTCTCGACAGCCGCGATCTTGCGTTCCACGCCTGCGTCATCTAGTCCTGTCCCGCGGCCGACAATATCGCGAGCGGACAAGCCCGTCAGGGCGGCGGCGATGGCTGCCGAGGGCGTCGTATTGGCGATCCCCATGTCGCCCGTCGCCGCTATGAAGAAGGCCTCCTTCGCGTATTCCGCCTCGAAAACCTCGATTCCCGCCTCGATGGAGCGGCGCGCCTCTTCGCGGCTCATCGCGGGGCCGTGGGTGATGTTGCCCGTGCCGTGGGCGATCTTCTTCGAGTAGAGGCCAAAGGCCGCAGGCATGTCCGAGGCCACGCCGACGTCGGTCACGACGACCCGCGCACCGGCCGCGCGGGAGAGCACGTTGATGGCCGCGCCGCCGCCGACGAAATTCGCCACCATCTGGGCCGTCACTTCGGAGGGGAAGAGGCTGACCCCTTCCGCGGCCACGCCATGGTCACCGGCCATCACGAACACCGCTCCCGGGCCAAGCCGGGGACGGGCGGTGCCGCGCATCGCGGCTATGCGGACGGCAAGGTCCTCGAGGAGGCCAAGGCTGCCTTGGGGCTTGGTGAGGCTGTCCTCCCGTGCCTTCGCGGCCTTGGCCGATGATTCGTCGGCATTGGAGATGTTGGAGACGGTGCTCTCGAGCAGGTTCATGGGGACTCCTTTTTGCTGGAAGGGGCGGCAGGACCTGCGCTTGGGCCGATCCCGATGATGTCCAGAAGGGTTTCGATGTTGATAGCCGTTTCGACGGCATCGGCCAGGCGATCCAGCGCGGCCTCCCTGGCTTCACCGAGCGACAGGCCGGCTGTAGGGGGAAGTCCGCCTTGGGCGACGAAGCCCGCAGGGGCAAGCGAGGCGAGCCAGGCGCAGCGGAACGCGGGAAGGTCGAAGAGCCCATGGAGGCAGCTTCCCAGGACGAGGCCCTCGGGGCTGGCCGCGCCTTCATCCCGGGCCGGATGGCCATTTTCGGGAAGGATGCGGAAGAGCGGAAGGCTGGGTCTTCCTGTCGCGTCCACTATCCGCGTTTCGCCGGAATGGATTTCGTAGCCTTCGATGATGGCGCCTGCTGTCGAGGCGAGGAAGCCCGGACCGCCCAGGCAGGCGGCATGGCGCTGTCCGACCGTCTTTTCGCCCGAGAACAGGGTCCGTGCCGTAAGGAGGCCGAGCCCATTCACGGATCGGGGCGGCCCCTCGATCCCTTCCTCATCGGACAACTCGAAGCCGAGCATCTGGTATCCGCCGCAGATGCCCAGGACGGGAGTGCCCAGACGGGAGAGCCAGCGGATGCCGTCATCAAGGCCGCGCGCCCTGAGCCAGTCGAGGTCGGCGAGGGTGGCTTTGGTGCCCGGCAGGATTATCGCATCCGGCTGACCTAGTTCCTGGGAGTCCCGGACAAAGCGGAGGCGGACGCCCGGTTCGAGCCGGAGGGCATCGAAGTCGTCGAAGTTGGAGATGCGGGGATAGTGGATCACCGCGATGTCCAGGAGCCCACCGCCGCGCCCGGTCGGATCGAAGGCGTGGCTGCCCGGATGGCGGGTGGATTCTAGCGGCTGGGCGTCCTCCTGGGCGAGCTCGAGGCCCTGGAGGTAGGGGAGGACGCCAAGCACAGGCTGACCCGTGATTCCCTCGATCATGCGCAGCCCCGGTTCGAGGAGGGAAAGGTCGCCCCTGAACTTGTTGACGACGAGGCCGCGGACGAGGTCGCGCTCCTCGGGGAGGAGAAGGGCCAAGGTGCCGGCGAACTGCGCGAACACCCCGCCTGGATCGATGTCCCCCACGAGGATGACGGGCGAGGCGGCATAACGCGCGATGGACATGTTGACGATGTCGCTTTCGCGCAGGTTGATCTCGGCGGGGCTGCCGGCGCCTTCGATCACGACAAGGTCGTATTCGGCCCGGAGGCGGTCCAGGGCCCCGGTCGCCGACTTCCAGAGGAAGTCGCGTTCGGCGTAGTACTCCCGCGCTCCCAGGTTTTTCCACGCCTTGCCGAGGACGACGACCTGGGAGCGGCTGTCGGTCTCGGGCTTGAGGAGGATGGGATTCATGTCGACGCTCGGCGGGATTCCGGCCGCAAGCGCCTGCAGTGCCTGGGCTCGGCCGATCTCCAGGCCTTCCCCGACGGCGAAGGCGTTGTTCGACATGTTCTGGGACTTGTACGGGGCGACGCGGTAGCCCCTGCGCGAAAAGACGCGGCAAAGCGCCGCCGAGACGAGGCTCTTGCCCACAGAGGAGGCTGTACCCTGCACCATCACGACCTTCGAGGTCGTGCCGACCTTCGAGGTCGTGCCGACCCGGGGGGTCATGGACTAAGGGGTGGGGTTGGAGAGTAGCGGGGACAATTCGGGTATGGTGATACCGTCATTATTCAACACCCAGTGAATAACAGAAATGTCCGCGTGCAAGACGCGGCCGTACGGCAGGTCTCCTGGCTTGTAGGCATCCCTGGCGATCCGTCTTCACGGACCGTCCTGTTCGCGCCTTCCCGCTTTCGCAGTGGCTCACCGGACCGATCTTGTCCATCGGTTCCGGTCGAACTGGTCAATCGCCTACTTACAGTGTCTGGGGGCGCGCCGGTTTCTCACCGGCTTCCCAATTAAGCCTTGCGGCGCCAATACTGCAAGGAATCTAGCGCCGTCCTGTCGCGCGGGTCAAGTGGGGGTTCGGATGACCGCCGCGCCGCAAGCCGCAGGACGGCCTTGGACGGATTGACGGCTCCCTTGCCTTCGGGCTATCACGGGACAATGCGTACCCTACTGACCGGCGGCATCAAATCGGGGAAAAGCAGCCATGCCCTTGTCCTGGCGGGCGAATTCCCCGAACCCCGGAGCTTCCTGGCGACTGCCCAGTCCCTCGACGACGAGATGGCCCTTTGCATCGCCCGCCACCAGTCCGAACGGGAAGGCCGCTACCTCACCATCGAGGAACCCCTCATGATCCACGAACGCCTTGCGGAGAACATGGTCCTCGATTGCCTCACCCTCTGGGTCAACAATGTCCTCTACTATGAGAAAGAGGCCCATTTCGAGCCGTGGCTGGATTCGCTCGTCAAGGGCCTTCCGCGCAACATCGTAATCGTCACCAACGAGGTGGGTATGGGTTTCGTTCCCCAGGATGCCCTCTCCCGGCGCTACGGGATCCTCCTGGGGCGCGCCAATTCCAGGATAGCCGCGGCATGCGACCGGGTCATCCTCATGGTCGCGGGCTTGCCCCTGATCGTGAAGTAGGCGCAGGGATGCGCCTGTCCGTCCCTTCCTGGCTTGTGCCCGGCGGCTGGCTGGCGAACGTCGGGGTGGCCGAAGGCCTCGGCTGGGCCAGCGGCGTCGAGCTCCTCCTCTTTTCCTTCGAAGGGGAGGACCGCGAGCTCTTCCTTTCCGAGCTGCCCGGTCTCGCCGATGCGGGGAAGCGCCTCTCCCTGAGCGTCCACCTTCCCGATCCCCTTCTGCCCGGGCACGAGGAGCTCGTCCAGTTGACCCGGGGATTCGCGGAGTCCTTCGTCGTCCACCCGCCGAAGCCCGGCCCGGCGGGTGGAGGCCTCGAGGCTTGGGCGGGCCTCCTTGGCGGATGGCGAGGGAAATACGGCGACGACTTCCTCCTGGAGTATACGGATGGCTCCGCCTTTTCGGGGGCGGAGGCGGCCTGCCCAGGACTCCCGCTGTGCGCGGACACGGGAAGGCTCCTAGTCGAGAACATCGAACCAGCTGGCTGGTTCGCACAACGCGCTGGCAGGATCCGCGAGGTGCACCTGCATGGCGTGTCGGAAGGCCGGGACCACCGCCCATTTTCGGGTGGGGAGCCCTGGTTCATCGCCCTTCGCCCCTTCCTTGCGGTTTTCCCCGGCCGCATCGAGCTCGAGGTCTTTTCCTTGGCCGGTGTCACGACGGCCCGCGCCGCACTGGAGTATCCGCGATGAACAAGCCCTTGGCCCGCTTTCTTTCCGTCTTCACCATGCTCTCGCGCATACCTGTCCGGGCGGGCTTCGAGCCCGATTATTCGCGGTCGGATTTCTGGATCCCCGCCATCTCGCCCCTGGTGTCCCTGGTCGCCATCGCGGGCGGTACCCTGTCATGGCTCCTCTTCAAGGATGTCCTCCTCGCGGTCCTTGGCGCATTGGCTTTCCAATACCTCGCGTTCAACCTCTTCCATGTCGATGGCCTCCTGGACACCGCCGACGCGATGGCGACCTTCGCGACACCGGAAAGGCGCCTCGAGATCCTCAAGGATTCCCGAATAGGGGCCTATGCCTTCTTTTACGGCGCCCTGGTCCTCGCCACCAAGACTGCGGTCCTGTCCGCCCTGTTCAGGCGTGGCTTCCCTGTGGCGGTGGCTGCCCTCCTCGCCGCGCCTCTGGCCGGGCGGGCGGCTTGCGCGCTCATCCCCTTGCTCTCCTCCCCGGCACGGCCGGGTGGACTCGGTTCCCTGATGCGTGGCTTCTCGGCCGTCCGCTGCTGCATTGGCATCTTGGCAGGCGTTTCTCCGCTTGCCGCCGCGGCCTTTTTCCCAGGCCGGACCCTCCTCGCGGCACAGGCCGCAGGGGCGGCCCTGGCAGGAGCGGCGCTCGCGGGTTTCCTCACGGCGCGGCTCTATCGCCTGCGTGTGGGTGGCTTCACCGGGGACGCGCTGGGCGCCGCCGTGGAGACGGGCGAACTTGCCGCCCTCCTCGCGCTTGCGGCCTGCCTGCGTTTTTTCCCATGATCGGCATGGCCGATGGCGCGATGGGCGACATCGACGAGAACAGCCATGGCGGCAACTTGAGGCTCTATTCAGGGCTTTCGGGCTTCGATCCATGCGCCATCCTCGATTTCAGCGCCAACCTGAACCCCATGGGGCCTCCGCCCTGGGTGGCGGATGCGGTGGCCCAAGGCTTGGCCGAAGTGGGACGCTACCCCGATCCCGAGGAGACGCGGGCTCGGCAGGCAGCTTCGACGCGTTTCGGCTTGCCGGCCGAGCGCTTCCTTTTCGCCGACGGCGCGGACTCGCTCATCTTCGCCCTGCCTCGGGCTTTCGGCGTCACCACGGTCCTGGCCTTCCAGCCCTGCTATTCAGGCTATATCCGTGCGGCCCACCGGGCCGGAGCGCGGTTCCTTCCCGTTTGCCTCGACGAGGCGAAAGGCTACGCCCAGGATCCCGCCGCGATGGCGGAGGCCTTGCTTGCCCAAGGGCGAGAAGGCTCCACGCCCGGAGCGGGGCCTTGTCTCGTCTTCATCGGCTCACCGAACAACCCCGTGGGCGCCACATTGCCGGCTGACGCGTTGTGCGATATAGCACGGGGATTCCCGTCGGCGCTGTTCGCGGTCGACGAGTCCTTCGCCGAACTCGCAGGCCAGGGCGACGGACTCGTGGGCAGGCTCCCGGACAACTGCCTGGTGCTGAGGTCGCTCACGAAGACCTGGTCGATACCCGGCATCAGGGTAGGCCTCGTCGAAGCGCGGCCCACCCTGCTGCGCGGCATCAGGGGCGAGCTCCCCGCCTGGCCACTGTCGTCATTCGGGGAGGCCTCCGCGGTCATGGCCATGGCCGACAGGGAATGGGGAGCGAAGGGCGCGCGCCGCGTCGCCGAAATCCGCCCGGACTTCGCCGCCAGCCTCGAGGCTATCCCGGGCCTCAGGGTCTTCCCCGCGGAAGCCAATTTCCTCTTCCTGAAGCTGGATGTAGGCCTGTCGGCGAAGGCGCTCCAGGCCTCCCTCCTTGCGGAGGGGATCGCGATCAGGACCTTCAGCCGATCCGAGGGACTCGATGACCGGTACCTGCGCCTCGCCGTCCGCCTCCCTCCGGAGAACGATCGCCTGGTCCAAGCCCTCGGACTGCACATGGGAAGGATGCGGCCATGAGCGCAGCGCTCCTTGTCGGCGGCGCGCTTCTCCTGGACTTGGCCGTCGGCGATCCGGACAGGCCGGGTCATCCTGTGCGGCTGGCCGGGAGGTTCGCGGGCTTTGTGGAGGCGAGGCTTCGCCCTGGCGCCTCGCGGCCTTTCCGGGCTGGCCTCCTGGGCTGGTTCATCGTTGTAGGCCTTTCCTCCGCTGTCGCCCTCGGCTTCATCGTCCTCGCGGAGCTGGCCGGCGGCCTTCTGGGCGCGCGTCGCCACGCCCATGACCTCGCGGGAATGGTGCTTCTTTATGTGGCCATTGCGCCGCGGGACCTTGCCCGCCATGCCCTTGCCGTGGCCACCGGGCTGAAGGAAGCCGGGATCGAAGGCGGCCGGAAAGCCGTGGGCCGCATCGTGGGCAGGGATGTGGACAGGCTCGATGAGGAGGGCGTGGTGAAGGCCTGCGTGGAGAGCGTGGCGGAGAGCGCCGTGGACGGGGTGGCCGCGCCGATTTTCTGGGCATTGGTCCTTGGGCCGGTGGGAGCGATAGCCTATAGGGCAGCCAACACCCTGGATTCGATGTGGGGCCACAAGGACAAGCGCTATATGCTTTACGGCCGCTTCGCCGCGAAGGCGGACGACGTGGCCAACTGGATTCCCGCCCGGCTGGCCTTTTTCGCCGCCTTTTTCGCCGCGTTTTTCCTCAGGCTCGACGCGCGATCCGCGCTGTTCATCGGGTGGCGGGATCGACGCAAGCATGAAAGCCCCAATGCCGCCTGGCTTGAGGCTTCCTTCGCCGCGGCACTTGGCCTCGGACTCGGAGGCCCCGCCTGGTATTCGGGCGAGCGCCTGGAGAAGCCCGTTCTCGGTGAAGCGCGCCGTCCGCCGGAACCTCGGGATATCACCCGATCCGTCGCCCTCATGTATGGCACGACGCTAGTGTTTTCGGCGCTCTCAATCGCCCTTCGCTCCCTCTTTCCCTGAGCTCGGGGGGGAGCCACCCTCGTCTACCAGGGCAGCGAGGATGTTTTCGTCGATGGAAAGGGTTTCTGCCTTCCGCCGGTAGAGGTCGCGGTCCGATTCGCGGAAGAGTTCCCCAAAGTCGGCGTGGCTCGAGGAATGGACGCCCAAGGTCACTGTCCAGGGAACCGAAAAGGCCTTTCCCGCTTGCGCAAGGAGGGCCTCGATCCGGGAGCGGGCGAGTTTCGCCTCCTCCGGGCCGGTCTGGGGCATGAAGATCACGAATTCGTCCCCGCCGTAGCGGGCCAGGGCATCGACCGCGCGCATGGCTCCCCCGAGCGCCGAGGCCACCGATTTGAGGACCTCGTCGCCGACCTGGTGACCATGCCGGTCGTTGATCGCCTTGAAAGCGTCGACATCCGCGATGATGACCGAAACGCTGCCAGGGTATCGCTTGAGGCGGATCGTCTCCCTCTCGATGACGCGGGCTAGGCCTCGCCGGTTGAGGGCGCCGGTGAGGTGGTCCTGTTCTGAGAGGCGTTTGGCTTCCGAAAGGTAATAGACCTTCTCGATGGCGATGGCCGCGAAATCGGCGATGGTGGACAGGACCCTCATGTCGAAGGCCGAGAAGGAGTGCCCATCCAGGCGGTTGAGGAGCTCAATGGCCCCGAAAACCTTGCCTCCCGCCACGAGGGGCACGGCGATGACGCTCTCCGTGGTAAAGCCACTGATGCCATCGATCCGCTCCGAAAAGCGGGAATCGCTTTCCGTGGCTTCGATGATCGCGGGTTTGCCGTGCCGGACCACCCAACCGGCCACCCCTTCGCTGATGGGGATGCGGCGCCCTTGGAGCGCCTCGGCTGCCCGGCCGACGACAACGGCGAAAACGAGCTCCTCATTCTTGCCGTCGACGAGGAGGACAGACCAGTTCGAGGGGCCGAAAAAAGAGCCAACATGCTCCATGACCCGGTCCAGGACACCATGGATGGTGTTCTCGGCGACGATACTTTTTCCGATGGAAGAGAAAACGGAGAGCCGGACGAGATCCTCGGTGCCATGTTCGGTGGGCTGATCGGGCATTGGAGCCTCCATCGACTACTATGCCGCGTCCGGTGGCCCCTAACCAGTGCGTGCCGGCCAACCGCTTGCTTCGCGCCGGACCCTTCGCTATCTTTCTTCCGCATGGGCACATCCCGAAACCGCATCGGCACCTGGTTTCTCCTCGGCGCACTAGCCGGCTTCCTCCTCGTCTCCTTCCAGCCCTGGATTCCCCTCTCCTCCGTGATTCTCCTCCCAGGCTTGAGCCTCAAGCGCCTCCTTTCCGCCTTTTTCGACGCGGCCCTCGTAGGCGCCCTCGCCGACTGGTTCGCCGTGACCGCCCTTTTCCGCGATCCCCTCGGTCTCCACCTGTCCCATACGGACATCCTGGCCAAGAACAAGGACAGCATCGCCGAGGCCGTTCCCCGTTTCCTGGCCAGTTTCGTGAGCGCTGACCGAATCTCCGGCGAGTTGGCCCGGGTGGATTTTTCCGCCAAGTTCGAGGGGGCCCTGGCCTCGGAGGCTTTCCGCGCCGAACTCGATCGCCTCTTTCGTGGAAGGGTTTCGACATGGCTGGCGGCCTATGCCATCGGGATGGGAGCGAAAATCGAAAACCTCCGCGCCCTGGTGCGTGACCTCCTGGCCTTCATCGCCGAGAGCGTGGACCCGGCGCCCGCCGTTTCGGGTCTTCTGGCATGGGCAGGCCGCGAAGCCTTTGATGAAAGGGTCTTCGAAGGCCTTGCGGACCTCATTAGGTCCGAAATGGGCAAGAACCGGGTCAAGCTCGCCGCGGCGATCACCCCGATCGTCAAGCGCAACGCCGGCTGGAAGGGGCTTTTCATCGGCAGGGGCACGATGGAGGAGCTCATCCGCGGCATCGAGGAGGAGCTCGGGGCCATCAGTTCGGACCGCAGGCATGAACTTCGGGTATTCGTCATGTCGAGCATCTCGCGTTACGCCGAAAGCCTGGCAAAAGGCGAAGGCGAAGCCGCCCTCCATCGGGAGCGCCTGAGACAGGGGATGAAGGACGCCTTGCGGGATGAGGGCTTCGCCCGTGGCCTTGCGGATTTCGTCGCCGACCTCCTCGGCCGCCTTGGCCTGGACATCGGGAACCCTTCCAGCCGTTTTATCGAAGGCCTGGGTCGGCTCGAGGACGGGATAGTCTCGCAACTGCACAACGACGCCGATATCCGCCTGCGGTTCAACGCCACGGTTGCCGGCATCCTCACGAACATAATCGTGAAGGGGCAGTTCGTGCCCAACCTGAGCGGCTACCTGGCAGGTCTCCTCAAGGCCACCGACCCGAGGGACTTCGTCAAGCGCATCGAGGATTCCGTCTGGAATGATTTGCAGTATATCAGGGTCAATGGAGCGGTGGTCGGCGGAATCGTCGGCCTGCTTTTGGCCGTTTTCTCTGTCATTGTCCCTGCTTGATCCGCGACGGCACCTGTCACGCGAAGGGAGATGGAGTCTCACGCGGAAGGCGCGGAGGGCTGTCGGAAGCGGTGATTCCGCGCCAAAGTTCGTTGAAAGGGAGGCCATATGGCGAGTTACGAGTTCTCCGAGACGGCCGGGCGCATCGTGCGCTCAGAAATCAGGGAAATGCTCAAATGGTCCCGGCGTGCGGACACGGTCTCCTTCGGCGGGGGCCTCCCCGATCCTTCGCTGTTCCCGATCGCCGATCTTGAGCAAATCCAGCTTGCCGTACTGGAACGCAAAGGCTACCTGGCCCTCAATTACGGCCCCACGCCCGGCGAACCGGAAGCGCTCGAGGCCTTCATCAAGCAGATGGGACAGGCGGGCGATATCGCCACCGTGGATTCGCTGTGTGTGACTTCCTCCTCGCAGCAGGCACTCGACCTATTGACCCTCCTCCTCGTGGACCCAGGGAGCGCCATCATCCTGGAGTCACCAAGCTACGTGGGAGCGATCCAGGCTTTTGGGCGCGCTGGCGCGGATTTCAGGACTGTGCCGCTGGGTGCCCAGGGCATGGACATGGATGCCCTTGAGTCTGCCCTCCACCGCCTCGATGCCGAAGGGAAGAAACCGCGCTGCATCTACACGATTCCCGATTTCCAGAATCCTGCCGGCCTGACCCTCGGTCTTGCCGGTCGCCGCCGGCTTCTCGAGCTGGCAGGCAGCCGCGGAATACTGGTCATCGAGGACTCGCCCTATCGCGACCTGGCTTTCAACGGGGAAGCCTTGCCGAGCCTCTGGACCCTCTCGGGCGGCAAGGGTGTCGTCCTCCTCAAGACCCTGTCCAAGATGCTCTTTCCCGGCTTCCGCCTGGGCTGGATGGCCGCCGACCCCGAAATCACGGACAAGCTCATCGTCCTCAAGCAATCGGTCGACCTGTGCACCTCGAGTTTTGTCCAGCTCATCGCCGCCGAATACATGAACCGCGGTCTCCTCGAGGGCACGGTGAAAAAGGCCAGGGCTTTGTACAAGCCCAAGTGCGACGCCATGATCGCGGGCCTGGACCAGGTCCTTCCTCCGGGCTCCAGCCACTCGAACCCCGAAGGCGGAGTTTTCCTCTGGGCTACCCTTCCCGAAGGCTATGATTCCACGGCCATACTCCGCCGCAGCCTGGAGCTTGGGGTCGCCTTCGTCACGGGGGGCGCCTTCCACTGCGACGGCAAGGGGAAGAATTCGATGCGGCTCAATTTCTCCTTCCCCTCCATCTCGGCCATAGGTGAAGGCTGCGCCCGGCTGGGCCAGGCTATCGCCGAGCTGGGGCCGACCAGGAAATAGGAGCTGGAGTCCGGGAAGGAGCAGGGTTCACGCGGTGGGCGCAGGGACGCGGGGGAAGGATGCATGTTGGAGCCAATTAATAGGATAATTGGTTCCTTCTTCCCCCTTATCTGCGCCTCCGTGCCCCCTGCGTGGGAATTCCTTCCTTGGCCGCCGGCTAGGCCAAGGCCTTGAGCGCCGCGAAGACATGGCAGGCGGCGCCGCCGATGACGAAGAGATGCCAGATCGGATGGTTCCAGGGGATGCGCTTGATCGCGTAGACCACCGCTCCTAGGGTATAGAGGCCGCCGCCCAGCATGAGGAGGAAGAGCGCCTCCGGCGCAAGGTTGGCCTTCAGCTGGCCGAAGGCGAAAACGATGATCCATCCCATGAGCACGTAGCCCGATGTCGAGAGGACCTTGAAACGTCCCGTGAAAAAAAAGGCCAGGACGACACCCGCAATGGCGATGCTCCAGACGACGCCGAAGACCAGCCATCCAACCGTACCGCGGAGGGCGGTAAGGCAGAAGCTGCTGTAGGTCCCTGCGATGAGGACGTAGATCGACGCATGGTCCAGGACCCTGAGCTTTTTTTTCAGTGCGGGCCGGACCGCGCCGTGGTAGACGCTGGAAGCCGTGAAGAGGAGGATGAGGGAGGCGCCGAAGAGGGCATAGGCGAAGACGATGAGGGGATCGCCCGTCTTGCGCGCCGAAAGGACGAGTACCACCAAGGCCAGCAGCGAAAAAACCGCCCCTATGCCATGGCTGAGGCTGTTCGCCCTTTCTTCGGCGCCGGAATGCTCGGTAGTCGTCATGATCCTCCCTTGGCCCCCCTCTAGACCCTTCCCGTGGAATTAGGTTGCGTCCTTCCCCTTGCGCTTGCCCATCGTCGTGAAATAGCTGAGTATAAGGTCATATCATGACAGTCCTCGCCGTGACATCGATCATCATTTTCGCGTTTTTCTGCGACTCGGGCTTCCGGGCACTGGGGCTCGATCCCAAGGCGCGGCTCAATCGAGTGGTGTTTTGCCTCTATAGTGTCCTCGCCGCATGGGCCCTCGACGCGGCTTTTTCTTTCGTCTCGCCCGTTCCGGGCTTTTCCAGAGCCTGGTATCTCATTTTCACTCCCATGTGGAACCTGTTTTTCGGCCTCGCCCTCCATTTTTGCATCCTTGCGTCCGCCCCGAAGAAGAAGCTCGGATGGGCAGCAATCGTCTTGCTTTACGCGCCGGGAAGCGTTTTTGCCACGATCTTGGACTACCTCGAGCTGACGAGACCCGCCGGGCATGGGAGCTTCCTCGGTCCGCCCATGCCTGGAGAACTCCTGGGGAGCCTGCTGTCCCTGCATTATTTTTCCTGGTTCCTTGCCGGCCTCCTCGTCCTCCTATTCCGCCGCGCCAAGACCAAAGAGCCCCTCGAGCGCAAGCGCCTCCTTGTCCTCATCCTCGCCATCGCTGTCCCTGCCTTAGGCGGCTTCCTCACCACCTTTGTCGTGCCGCGCTTCGGCATCGTGCTTCCGGATGTCGCCGTATTCTGGTGCTCGATCTGGGCCCTCGGTGTGAGGATCTCGATGTTCCGCTATGGCTTCATCGCGCCTTTCCGGAACATCGGCGATGCCGTCAAGCTGTTTTCCGCCTTCATCGCGAAAAGCCGGGATGGCATCGTCCTCGCGGACGCGGAGGGAAACATCGCCGTTTGGAGCCAGGCGATGGCAGAGATAACCGGAGTGGCTTCCTCCGAAGTCATTGGGCATTCACTTCTTGACACCCAGCGTTCCTTCCTCGTGCCGACTTTCCAGGCTCCGGGCTCCGAGGGGAGGATCCACAGGCGGCTCCAGGACGCGATGGACGGATTGCCCGTGAATTGGACCAACAGCATCAACGAGTATCCGATCAAGGACCGGGCCGGAACGACGCGCTGGCTGCAGTCCGCTGGTTTTGTCATAAACCTGGGCCGGAAAAAGACGGCGACAGCGGCCATCATCCGGGACGTGACCGCGGAAAAGCTCGCCGCTGCCGCGTCCCTCGCCGAGAGGCGCCGCCTCGAGTTCGCGGAAAAGATGGAGGCCGTCGGCACCCTCGCGGCGGGCCTATCCCACGATTTCAACAATATCCTCACGGGCATCAAGGGCACGGTCTCGGTCCTCCGCCTGGGGGAGGACGAGGAAGGACCGGCGCACCGCCGGGAGGTCAGGGGAAGCCTCGATCTCATCGACGCATCCGCCAGCCGCGGAGGGGAGCTTGTCCGCCAGCTTCTCGCCATAGCACGGAAATCCACTTCGGAGCGTCGGCCCGTGCGCCTCGCCGACGCGGTGAACCATGCCCTCCAGCTGACCAGGAACAGCATCGATGCCTCCGTCACCGTCCTCTCCGCCGTGATGCCCGAGGATGCCGTGGTCATGGCCGAAGGCGCCCAAGTCGAGCGCGTCCTCATCAACCTCATCATCAACGCGGCGGATTCGATGACGATCATGCGTCCCTCGGGCGAAGCCAAGGGCGGAAAGGCCGTGGTGGCCGTCCTCAGCGGCGGGGCGCCGGAGGGCAAGCCGATGCCAGGAAGGCGGTATTGGATACTCTCGGTCAAGGACGAGGGGGTTGGCATAGCCAAGGACGAGCTTTCCCGGGTGTTCGATCCCTTCTATACGACCAAGCTCGACGGGCGCTCCCATGGACTGGGGCTTCCGACCGTATACGCGATCGCCGAAAGCCATGATGGCTTCGCGGAGGTGCAATCGCGGCCGGGCCTGGGGAGCGAGTTCAGGGTCTATTTCCCCGTCCCGCCCGCGGAAGGGGCGGCCCCTTAGATCGAATCCAGGAGGCAATCCATGGACGCCTGGTTGATCTTGGAGATGAGGCCCCGGATCTTGTCCCGCTTGACATCATCGAGCGAGTTCGGCGCGAACATGACGATATGGGTCGGGTTTTCCGCCTCGTCGCGCTTGGCCGCCACAAAGCCGTCCGTGAGGATGTTGGTGCCCTTCACGGAGAGCTGGAGCTTTTTCAGGACGGTGCCAGGCCGGAAACTGGCGTTTTCCTTGAAGCGCATGGCCACACCGGCACAGGAGAGGTCGCTGAGCTCGGCCCTCCATTCCTTGCCGTCGATGTCCACGATGGCCTGGGCGGAGCCGGGCTGGCATACGGCGCGGACGAACTTCCGTCGGCCGCGGGCCTCGTTCGCCTCGAGGGTCTTGGTGAGGATCTCCGTGGTCTTCGCGGCGCCGATCTTGACGACGATGAAACCGCAACGAACCTGGAGATCCATGAGGTACTTCTGCATGAGGTCACGGTCCTCGTTCATCGAGAGCACCCCGATCCCTACATCCTTGGTCGCCTCGCCCGCGGCAAGATCCCTGACATACTGGTCCCAGACCGCCTCTTCGGTCCTATCATCGACATTGATGAACACGATGGAATCGGTCTCCTTTTGGAGGACACGCGCCAGCCTGTCATGTCCCCGGGCCAGGTAGACCTCAAACTCCCGTCGGGCCAATTCCTCGACGATTTCGCTCAACACCGGCATGGGGTTGAGGAAAAAGACCTTTTTTCCGAGCGCGCCTGTTTCCATGATTACCTCAACCCTAGTCCAACGGCGCCTTCAGCGCAACCACTGGAAGGCGCGGAAAGCGGCCAGATTGGGGTATTATTTCCCCGCGCCTCCGAAAAGGCCCTCAAGCGATCCGTAGCCTCGGGCCGAAAGATCGGAGCGGGGGATGAAACGGAGGGAGGCCGAGTTGAGGCAGTACCGGAGCCCCGAGGGCTTGGGGCCGTCGTCAAAGAGGTGGCCGAGGTGTCCGCCTGATGCCGCGGCACGGATCTCGACGCGCCGCATCCCGAGGGAATTGTCCTCCACGAGGACGATCCTGGCCTTGTCTATGGGGCTCCAGAAACTGGGCCAGCCGGTGCCGGAATCGAATTTGGAAAGGGAGCTGAACAGCGGCGTGCCGTCAATCGCGTCCACGTAGATGCCCTCCTGGTGGTTGTTCCAATAGGGATTCTGGAAGGGGGGCTCGGTGGCGGCTTCCACAAGGACAGCGTATTGCTCGGGGGAGAGCTTCTTCCTCAGTTCCTCCGTGGGCTGGACAAAGCAGACGCTCGCGTCGTCCGCGCCGAAGACCTTCATGGATTCTCCTTGTGCGTCGGTGATCGCGCTCGGCGTCACCGGTGGACGAGCTTGTGCCTGGGCTTTGGGAGCGCAGGCGGCAAGCGAGATGACGGCGAAAAAGAGGATGCCCGCCTTGACGGGATAATCTCGAATGGGCTTCATGCATTTAAAATACTGACCGGAGAAGCGCGAGGGACAGTGAAATCGCGACAGATGGCATCCCTTCCGGTATTCAAGGCTCCCAAAGACGCAGGATGCTTGCCGCCCGCAATCCCAGTTCGGCCATGGTTTGCAGGGCGCCGATGCGGGGCAGGATCCCTCGGGAACGGCCACGGGCCATGGCACGGAACCTTAGCTCGTAAAACAGGAAAAGAAGGAAGCGCCCGTTGCGCCTGGCCCTCGGATCCGGAACGGCGCGATAGGCGCGGTAGACGCTGTCGAGGATGGAACGCGCGATGAGGGCGAGGTCGGCGGCCGTTCTCGGCGAACCCATGGCCACCTCATGCCAGGCGGCTATCCTTGCGCAGTTGGCCTCGAGGATGCCCGATGCGATCGCGTACTCTTTTTTTTCCGCCTCTACGCAGCGGCGCGATTCCGTTGGAAGCGCCTCGACCGCCAGCGCCTCCTCGAGGTCCGCTTCGGCTTCCCTGAGCAGGCGGAAAAGCTCCTCGCACCGTTCCCGACGGGCTGAAAGCCGGGCAAGGCCGGTCTTCCAGGGATCGCCCCAGTCGGCTGGAGGATGGCTGGCACAGGAGCTCCGGGGCTCGGGAATGAAGAGGGCCGTCTCACCTTCCTCCCAATCGAGGTCGATTGCCCACGCGGCTTCGAGGGCCTTCCAGTAGCGGCGCATTGGCGCGGCGGCTCCGCCGTAGACGGCTTCACCCCAGCGGACCATCAGGCTTTCGGGGTCGGTCACCCCTTCCGCCGCCTCCCGGAGGAGGCGGGGAAAAATCCAGGGGTTGGGCCTGGGAGCCAGGGGAAGGCGGTCGCCGGTCAGGAGGATCCCCACACGGCCAATTCCGGCCCGACGCGCATAGTGGTCGAGATCCTTCGCCATCACGCAAGGCAGGGGCGGCACCGCCGTCTTGAACAGGACCGCGTCCTCCCAGTATTCGAAGATCGAGACGGTCGACCCTCCCGCCGCATGGTAGGTCTCCTGGGCCGCGTCAAGGCGTTTAAGTGAGGCGCTGTTGAGGGATGAGGACTGATCACCATAGCCCTTGGCCCAAGAGCGCAGCCGCGGAGCCCATAGGAGTTCCAGTGAGGCGGGCAGGCGGTCATTGCCCTCGATCGCCGTGCCCAGGTCCTCGGTGTCATGGTAGGCAAGGAAGGACAATTTCGCCCCCGGGCGCAGCCTCGAGAGGATGCGCCCCAGGACCGCAGCCACCTTGATCGATTGGGCGGCAGGCGAAAGTCCGGCGCATTCCGGACATTGGCACCAGCCTCCCCCGGGTAGGTCATCCGGCCAGACATGGAAGACCCCGATCTCCGGGTGGCTGTCCACATGGGCCGCGAAATTGGCTCCGACGATATCGAGGGCCTCGCGGCTGGAGGGACAGAAATTCCGGTCGGCTTTCCGCGCGCCGCCTGAGAATCGGAATAGCCCGGGTTTTTTCGCAAAGAGCCTGCGGGGCAACAGGGAGGAGAGGGAATGGCCGCCAAGCTCCATGCCCAAGCCCAGGCGCCGGGCCATGGGCGCAAGGACGGGCCGCATTTTCTCATAGAGGGAGAGGGGGGCCGCGCCAAGGGCCATAGCCTCGCCGGTCGTATGGATGAAGATCGAGGCATAGCCGTTGCGCGCCGCCCAAAGGAAGTAGTCGGCTCCGCGCTCCAGGTAGGATCCATGGCCCAAGATGAGGCAAGGAAGGGGGAAGGGACCGCGCCTGAAGCCCGAACCCCTGACCAGGGCGAGGCTTGCCCCCAGCTGGGGGGCGTGGGCCGCCATTGGAATGACGGGGGCCGAGATTGGGCTCGGCCAGGCGAATCCTGCGGCCTCGAGGAAATCGTAGCAGCCCGCAAGAAGCCCTGTTCCCGAACCGCCATGGATTTCGATGCGCCTCCCGGATGCGCGCCAGGCGAAATTCCTCAGTTTCGGGGATTCCTCGACGATCCCGCCTCGCGGGGAAAGGACGATGCCAGGGTCCAGGATTATGATGCCTGTTTCCTCGCCCTCATCGCCGGTCCCGGCAAGGATGGGCGATCCACCCACCATCGCCAGGGACGAAGCCAGCTCGGCGGCAGCGAACTCGGAAGGGTTCTCGCACTCGTGGGGGCGCGCGATCCTTGCTCCGAGAAGGTCCGGCGCCATGAAGCCCGTGGGGGAAGAGGCGTCCACGAGGAAGATCCGCCATGGAGGGCTGACATCGATTTCCATACACGAGAGGTTACGCGGGGAAGGGAGCAAGGACAAGGGCCTTCACGGCTCCTGCCTTGGCTCCGAGGCATCGGCCACCATGGAAGCCCCGCCGCCCTTTGCGGCCGGCAGCACCAGGCTGAAGATCGTTCCCTTGCCTAATTCGCTGCGCACGAGGATCTGGCCGCCGTACGCTTCCGCCACGGCGCGGGAGGCCGCAAGCCCGAGTCCCGAACCGCCCCGGTGGGGCTTGG
Source organism: Spirochaetaceae bacterium (assembly GCA_025358255.1). Taxonomy (GTDB): domain Bacteria; phylum Spirochaetota; class Spirochaetia; order Treponematales; family Rectinemataceae; genus JANYKC01. Next base: position 121,013 of record JANYKC010000015.1, on the reverse strand, counting down.
TCGTGAAAAAGGGCGAGAAGAGCCGAGACATGGTTTCCTGCGAAATGCCCACGCCGCTGTCCCGCACGTCGATGACCCATTCCTCCTTCTCGGGCCAGGACGCCCTTTCGTCGTCCCCGTCCCTTCCGGACGGGTCGGGGGCCTGGATGGTCTCCTTGCGGAGCACGAAGCCGAGGTTGCCACCGCGTTTTTCCTCAGGCGGGCGCATGTCCGTCATCGCCTGCATGCCGTTCTTTCCGAGGTTGAGGAGGATCCTGCCAAGGTCCTCGGCCGACGCCAGGGCGATGGCAGGTTCGGCTGGAAGGGCGATGTCGATCACGATGTCGGGCGGCGCGGATGCCGAAAGGAGCTGTGCCGTCTCCGTCACGAGGGCTGCCAGGTCAACCGGCTTTGGCGCGGGCCGGTCCGCCCTCGCGATGGCGAGGAGGTCTCGTACCAGGATGTTGCCACGTTCGCCGGTCCGCTCTATCAGCTCGAGCGAGGCCCTGACCTCGCCCGGAGGGAGGCTGCCCTCTTCGTCCAGCCGGGTCCGCAGGAAGGTGGCGGCTCCCACGGCCCCCGTGAGGAGGTTGTTGATGTCGTGGGCAAGGCCGCCGGCCATGATGCCGATGGCCTCCGCGGATTTGGCGTTGCGCAGTTTTTCGTCGGCCGCGCGCGCTTCCCCGAGCATCGCCTCGAGGCCACCCCCTATGATGGCTATCTCGTCCTCGCCCTCATGGTCGAAGGAAAGCCCATGCTCGCCGCCGGCTGCCCTGTCCATGGCCTCCCTGAGGGCTTCCACACGGGAGACGATGGGACGGTCGAGGAAGCTGCGGGCGGCTATGAGGGAGAGGAGGCCCGCGGCGGAACAACTGGCCAGGCCAATGAAGAATGAGAGGAGGGCAAAGCGCCGAAGGGGCGTGATGTCAATGACGATTTCCGCAAGCGTCCGGTCCAGGAAGGCGGCCCCTCCGTATTCGTCATGGACAGGGCGATAGAATCGCCGGAGCCCCCCGGCCGTCCTGATCGCCTCGCCCTTGGAGAAAGCCTCGTTGATGATGGCCTCGTCCACCACGCGTTTCTGGCCTGGCTTGATGGTCGACCAGCATTGGCGCTCCGAGCAGTTCACCACGTCGAACGCGACGAAGGGTCCTGCCCCTGAACTGGCCAGGTAGGGACCGAAGTCGAGGCGCATGAACTCCTCGTAGCCCATGCCGGAGTAGGCCCTGGGAAAGGCCTTGCCCAGGCCGCAGGAGATTTCGATGATCCAGTTCGAGCCGGGGGCGCTGTAGTATTGATAGCTGTTGAGGGCACCCGTGCGCGACGAGACAGAGAGCCGCTCGTTCGCGACCTCTCCCTTTCCCCGGACACCCTCCAGGAAGATGGTGAATTCGCGGCTGAAGCCGGAGAAGTCCAGGCCAAGGTCCGTGCCGAAGGAAGTCGCCACGACCACGTTCCTGGCATCTATCAGGTAGATCTCGTCCACGTCGAGGCTCTCGGCCAAGCTGCGCAATTCCGCCTCGGCGGCTTTCGGCGGTTCGCCCATCTCCTTCCATTTCGCATCGAGGGCGAGAAGGGCCGTCTTCCCCCGCTCGAACATGGCGCTTTCCGGAAGGGAGAACACGCGGTCCATGAAGAGGATCCGCTGCTGGAGATCGGCGAAGCCGCGTTCACGCTCCTCGTTGAGCACCTGACGGTAGTAGGAAGCCCCGAAGGCACCCACGCCAAGGGCCGCCACCAGGGATGCGCCAAGGGCGATGGCCATGACGATGCGATAGAGGGTTGCGCGAAGCATGTCAGAGGCTGGGCTGCCTGGTCCCGTCTACGGGAAACACGACCTCGATGCGCGCACCCTGGCCTTCGGCCTTGCCGATGCTGAAGCTGCCGCCGAGATCCCGGGCCTCGCCCGCCATGAGTGCCAGGCCGAAATCCCCATCGCGCTGGGGGTCGAAGCCCTTTGGAAATCCAGGCCCCTGGTCTTCGATGACGAGGTGGCGCTCCCCGCGGCGCGTGGGGCCCAGCTTCACGAAGAGGCGTCCGCCTTTTTTCCGGTCCATTCCGTACTTGAAGGCATTGGTGACCGCCTCGTTGACGATGAGGCCGATGGCACCGGCTTTTTTATAGCCCATGGTGAGCGGCGAGAGGGAAAGGGAAAGAGCCACGGATTCGGGGGAGGGTGCCAGGCTGGCCACCAAAAGGACGACGAGTTCCTCGATGTAGCTGTCGACGCGCAGGCGGCCCAAGGCCTGGCTGGTTTCGAGCCGGTCATACAATAGGGCAGTCGCCTCGATCCGCCCCTTGAGCCTCTCGATGCTGGCCGCCGCTTTCTTGTCCTTGACGTCGATTGATTCGATGTTGGCCAGGCTTGCGATGACCGTGAGGGAGTTCCTTACCCGGTGGCCCAACTCGCGGAGGAGGAGGTCCTTTTCGGCGAGGAGATCCCGGTACTGGCGCTGCAGCTCCGGATACCCGCCGGCGAATTCGGGCTCAAAGCAAGGCCGCGCGTCGAGGATGACCGCAGATCCATGTGCGCCAATGCCCATATGCCCTCCGAAGGAGTTCGCTGACGTCGTATACAGTATCGGCGCCGTTGCGGAGCTCCGGCAGGAGAAAGAAGTTGACAGGCTCAGGGTCGGGCCTATAATAAACAAGTGAAAGAAATGTTCAATAATTCAATGAGGTTCGAAAAACGTGAGGCGGAAGTCCTCGACGCCGCCCTCGATGCATTCGCCGACTTCGGCTTTCGAAAAGCCTCGGTGGATGAAATCGCACAGCGGCTGGGTCTATCCGGCGGAGCGCTGTACCGCTATGCGGCAAACAAGCGGGACTTGTACAAGCGTGCCGTGGCGAGGGGTTTCGGCCTCTGGCAGGAATCGGTGTCCAAGGCGGTGGAGGCCGAAACCGAGCCCGTGGCCCGGTTCAGGACAGCCTGCCGCAGCGCCTTCCGCTACTTGGCTGGCGAGCCGCGTCTCAGGCGCGTCCTGGCGCGCGATCCCTCCCTCTTCCCCTTGTTCGAGGCCGACGATCCCTTCGCCGACATCAACCGCTCCTCCGTGGAGCTCCTCGAGGGCATCATCAGGGAAGGCATCGCCGCAGGCGTCTTTTCCGACAAGGGCGAGGTGCGCTCCGCGGCCCGCGTCATCTTCTCCCTCTATGTCCTTTTCGTGCACAAGGCCTACGTGGCCGGCGAGGAGGACGAGGAGGCGCTTTTCGAGAGGGGCCTCGATCTCATACTTGACGGTCTGCGCGTCCGCAAGGAGCCCCGATAGGGCTCTTTGGGGACAGGTCGTTCCGATAGCGGCGGCCACCCCGGAAAAGGGGGCCTTGAAGGAGGTGTTCGTGATGAGTGAGATGTACACGTATCTCGACGCGGCATGGACGGTTGAGGCGCGGAAACGCCTGGAGGCCGCCCTCGATCCCGAGAAGATGAACGGCATCACCACGTCGATGGCCGACATCTACGAGGCATGCCCCGATGGCAAGTCGCGGTGGCTTTTCGTGCAATGCGAGGGCGGGAAGCTCGCGCGCTTCGACGTCGGGGAGGGGGAACCGCCGGAGGCCGAATTCCGCATCGTGGGGAGTTATGCGACCTTGGCCGCCATCTCCAAGGGCGAGCTCGGTTCGCAGAAGGCCCTCATGACAGGCAGGCTCAAGCTCAAGGGCAACATGGCCAAGGCCCTCCGCCTGGCGCCGCTCGCCGACCGGATCAACAAGGTCCTTTCGACGATCCCTTCGAATTACTAGGAAGTGGAGCACGGTATGTCCTACGAAAACCTGCCCTCGAGCCCCTGCTTCATCGACAACCGCGCGCGGGTCGTTGCCATACAGTCTTCCATGAAAGCCCGCGGCCTCGACCTCTACATCGGCTCTCGACCCAGGACCCTCTCCTGGGTCCTCGACGCCTTCGTCCCCTGGCGCTCCTACCTGGTCATCCCCGCCAAGGGCGACCCCATCGTCTTCACCTTCATCGTCGACTCGACGCGCCTAGCCGACGAGACCTGGTTGCCCCAGGACAATGTCCGTGCCTATGCCCCGATGGGGGGCCAGGACCAGGTCTCGGCCCTCCAGTCCTGCATCCAGGACGAGCTTGGCCTGTCCAAGGGCAGGATAGGGGTGGAAACAGGGCTCTCGGTCTACACGCCGGAGGGCAACCTCACGAAATACGAGTGGGATGCCCTCGAGGCGGCCCTGCCAGGATTCGAGCTTGTCAATTCCCACGAGCTCGTGGATGAGCTCCAGATCATCAAGGACGCGGGAACGGTGGCACGTTTCCGGGAGGCGTCCCGCATCGTGGACGAGGGGCAGAAAGCCGCCCGTGTCGCCCTCGAAGACGGTGGATGGAAGGGCATGACAGAGACCGAGATCGCCGGTATCGGCGCCTTGGCCATGCGTCGGGCCGGTTCGGTTTCGGAGTGGAATTTCGCGGGCCTCAACGAGATCTCGTCGGGATACCGGACAGCCCTCGGAGCTTGCACGCCGCCCACCACCCGGGTCTTCGAGGCGGGAGACCCCCTCATGCTGGATTTCCATTCCTTGTTCAAGCTGGCCATGGGCGACCATTCCCACAACTACCTCATCGGGCCGGCGACCAAGGCCCAGCGCCGCCATGCCGACAACTTCGTCGACCTTGTGGCGACCGTCCTCGCCGCATACCGGCCGGGCCGGACGCCTTCCGACATGGCGAGCCTCATGATGGACCGCGCGGAGGCCCTCCACTGCGCCGATTTCTGCTATCCCGGCTGCGAGCATGGGATCGGGCTTTGGGGTGACGAATGGCGCATCGGCGCGAGAAACGACGGTCCCTTCCCCTACTGGACCGATCCCGACCATGTCTACGCCAAGGGAGAGATGCTCATCTGCGCGATGCAGTATGCCTCTCCGGACGAGAAGATCGGCTTCCGCTATGAGAACCCGATCGTGCTTTTCGAGGGAGGCTGCGAAGCCCTCTCCAAGTATCCCCTTGCCATAGAGGAGATCCGCTAGAAGGAGAAGCGGCTTCGCCCAAGCCGGATGACCGAGGGAGGCGCAGGAATGGCCGATCTTCATCGCCCTGCGCCTCTCCAGGTGCTTGGCGCGCAGCCCATTGGTCGGCCAGTTCCCCTTGTTCTTGAATGCATTTGCCTTTGGCCCCGGCGGCTTTTATCTTGGCAGTGGTGAAAAAAGCCGCCAATCATGCTTTCCCTTGCGATGCTCGGGGTCGGGACTGTGCTTGCCCTTCCCTTTTTCATTTCCCATGCGGCGGTCGTCGGCATGCTCCAGCGGTGGAATGCGGACATTCCCCTCCTCCTCGATTGGAAGGGGATGGTGGTTTCCGCGCTTGGCATAGCCAGCAACGAGGTTTCCGTCCTGGTTTTCAGCCCTTCCGGCGAGTTGCTGGCTTCAGCAACAGGCGCGGCCAGCCCGGGAAAGGCCAGAGCCATCGTCGCGGTCCTCTCGGGGACAGGAGCCAGACGCTGATTCCTGTTGACGATTCTTTCCCATTATCGCTATTTTTCGGACGGTAGCCTGAAGCTAGCTTTATCGGTTCGGGGCCAAGCGCCCGAGGCCTGCGCGCGGACCCTCGCTGTCCGGCCGGCGCCTTTCCGATCGAGGGCAAGGCGTACGAGGTGTCCCATGGATAAAACCGAAGCGATGGGCAGCGCTCCCATCGGCTCCCTCCTCTTCCAGTTCGCGATCCCCACGACGGCCTCCATGCTCGTCTCGGCGCTCTACGGCCTTGTGGACCGCATCTTCATTGGCCGTGGTGCGGGCATAGAAGGCCTGGCCGCGGCAACCGTGGTCTTCCCCTTCATGATCACCGGCCTGGCCGTCGGTCTCCTGTTCACGGTCGGAGCCAGGAGCGCCGCCTCCATGGCGCTGGGCCGGGGTCAAGGTGACCGGGCCGGGGAAATCGTTTCCCGTGCGACCGGGGCGGCATTCCTTGCAAGCGCTGTGACCGCTCTCCTCCTCTGGCTCTTGGCCGACCCCCTGTTTTCCCTTTTTGGGGCCTCGGCCACGGTAGCTGCGGGAGCCCGGGCCTTTCTCGCCTGGACCCTTGTCGGCTTGCCTTTCCAGTCCGCGGCCATGGCTGTCGCCACTTCCCTCCAGGTCCAAGGCAGGCCTCGCGCGGGCTTCGCCGTGAACCTTGCGGGCACGGCCATCAATGTCGGCCTCGAGCCTCTTTTCATATTCGGCTGCGGCTGGGGCCTGGGCGGCGCAGGAGCTGCCACCGCACTTGCCCAAGGCTTATCCCTCCTCATCGCAGTTTTCGTCGTCCAGGGGAGAAAGAGCGCGCTCCGCCTCGACCTGGCAATGCTCCCGCCCAAGGCGGCGATCCTCCAGGAGCTCGCTCGGCTCGGCGCCCCTGTTTTCCTCGTGAACCTTGTCTCCACCGCCGTCCTCGTCGTCGCCAACCGGGCCATCGCCCCTTGGGGCGACGAGCTGGCCCTGGCGGTGATCGGGGTGGTGAACACGGTGGGCATGGTCCTATCCTACCCCCTGTACGGCATCACCAATGGAGCCCAGGCCCTCCTCGGCTACAACTACGGTGCAGGGAAATGGGGACGCGTCGAGAGGCTTTCCCTCCTCGTCGGCCTATCCACCTTTGCGTTGGCCGCCCTCGCCGAGCTGGCCTCCCTCGTCTTTCCGGCGGCCCTCGTCGGGCTCTTCAACGGGGACAAGGCACTGGTCGAGATGGGCTCGAGGGCACTGGCCATTTTCATGTCCGGTTTCGCCCTTTTCCCGCTTTCCCAACTGCCGGCCGTCTATTTCCAGTCCACTGGGCGACCAATGTCCTCGGGTGTCCTGATGCTTTCCCGCTCCTTGGCCATGATGGCGGCCATGCTCGTCCTTCCCCGCTGGTTCGGCGTGACCGGCGTCTATCTTGCCGGGCCGGTGGCTGACGTCGCCGCTTCCGTTTTTGGGTTGGCGCTTCTCGTCCGGATGGCCCGGGAGATCAGGGCTGAACGCCAGAAGGAGGGGTTCCGATCCCCTCTTCCAGAAGAATCCTTGGCCAGGCTTTCCGCTTGACGACGGTGCATGGCGCGCAAGGCGCGGGCGCGCTATAATCGAAGTCGATCATGGAAACCTTGCAGGCCATCTACATTGCTCTCGCGGTATTCGGCGTCGGCGTAACCATCGTCGATCTCTTTGGCGCCTTGGATCATGGTTCGGATACGGGTCATGGCGGCAGTCATGATGGCGGAGGACACGATGCCGTCGCCCATGGCGCCGGCGGTCACGAGGCTGGGCATCCCCTTGGTCAGGGGTCCCTCCTCGGCTCGAATCGGGCCGAAGGCCAAGGCGGCGAGCCATCCCGTGGACTCGCAGGCAGCTCCTCGGTCGCGCGTTTCGTGAGCTGGCTCCGGACGGCCGTCTATTTCTCCCTCGGCGCCGGCCCTACGGGCATCGCGGCGCTCAGCATGAAGCGCGGCGCCATCGCGAGTCTCCTGTGGTCCTTGGGCGCGGGAGTAGCGATCGCCATATTGGCCCGTTCCCTGCGCAAATTCGTCAGGCGTGACCTCGACTCAAGCTTCACCGCCGAGGATTTCATCCTCGAGGAAGCGGACATCACCATCCCTGTGGCGCCTTCCCTGATGGGCAAGGCGGTCATCCGGAAGTTCGGCTCGCAGGCCGAGGTCTATGTCCGCGCCACCTCTCCGGACCGGGCTTTCGCCCGCGGCGACAAGGTCCGCATCATCGATTACCAGGAAGACTGCTATCTCGTGGAAGCGGCGGACGAGGAGCATCTCGTCCACTAGCCTTTGGGTTGTTTTTGGCGGCACAAGGAGGTTCGGTTTGGACCTGTTCAGCTCCTTTAGCGGCATCCTGGGCGGCGTGGTCGGCGTCGCCGTTTTTTTCGTGCTCCTGGGCTTGCTCAAGGCCACGATCCAGGTCGCGTCTCCCGACAGGCTCCTTGTCGTCACCGGCCGTAGGGCAGTCCTCGGCGGCAAGACTTTCGGCTTCTCCGTCGAGCGCGGGAGGACCTTCGCCTTGCCCTATTTCCAGTCCGTGGGATCCCTCGAACTCGGGGTTTTCCCCGTCAACGTCAAGGTCGAGGGTGTCAATTCGGCCAACGGCATCACGATGGGCGCCGACGCCACGGCCTGCGTCTGCATCGATGACGACGACCCCGCGATGCTCTATTCCGCGGTCGAACGCCTCATGGGCAAGGACGCCAAGGCCATCCACGACCAGGTACAGCAGACCCTCGTGGGAAATTTCCGCGGGGCCCTCAACAAGGCCACGCCCCTCCAGGCCATCGGCATGGACGACATGAACGACGAGGCCGCGACGGCCGTCGGCCAGAGCGAGCGCGCCCAGTTCCGGGCCGAGCTCCTGAGCGACATCAATTCTGACCTTCGCTCCTTCGGCATGAAGGTCGTCTCCGTCTCCCTCCAGAAGATCTGGGACAACTCGAACTACATAGCCAACCTCGCCCAGCAGACCCTTGCCCAGAAGCGGCGGCAGGTGGAGATCGAGGAATCGCGGCTCAAGGCGACAGCCGCGCAGGCGGAATCCGACGCCGAGCGGCGCATCCAGATCGCGCGCGCCCAGGCCGAAGAGAAGATCGTGGCCATGCGGCAGGAGCTCGAGGTCTACCGGCGCGAGGCCCAGGGTTCCATCCAGGAAGCCAACCTCACCGCTGACCAGTCCATAAGCGGGGCCAAGAACCGCGGCGAGGGCCAGGTGCAGAATTCCCTGGTGAGCCTCCAGGAGCTGAAGAACCGCTCCGGGACGACCCTTGAGGCCGGAGCCCGCGAGGAAGCGGCGCGCATCCTGGCCGAGGGCGAGAAGGCGGCCATCGGCATCCGCGAAGGCGCGCGCAACGAGATCCTCTCCGCCAAGGCAGGCCTCCTGGCGAAATACGGCGAGGCGGCGGGGAGCGTCCTTTTCCTCCAGCAGAAACTGCCCGGGCTCTTCGCCGCATACCGCGCGAACGCCGACAAGGCGGGAAGGCTCGACAGCCTCGTGGTCATGGAGAACGGGGACCGAGGCGGCACGGCCGAGGTGGCGAACCGCGGCCCCCGCGCCTTCGCCGACCTGCTCGAGACCTTCTCCCGCGCCTTCGGCGTGGACGTGAAGGCCTTGGCGAGCTTCGGCGCGGAGGTTCCCATCGAGGTGAGGCCCCCGGCCCAAGCCGGCGTCAAAGAGGGGGCGCCCACATGATCGGCTTCATCATCGCCCTCGGCGGGCTGGTAGCCATCGCCGTCATCATCCAATTGCTCACGAACATGAAGATCGTGGGCGGCAACGAGCTGGGCATCATCTCCGGGGCGACGGGTCCCAAGGGCTTCCGCAGCCTCTCCGGCGGGCGGGCCTTCATCATCCCCCTCCTCCAGCGATTCTTCAAGATCGACCTCACGCCCATCACCATCGAGGTCCTCGTGGACTCCGCCATCGCCGCGGGCATAGTGCCGCTCAACGTGAAGGCGACGATCTCCTTCGCCATCGCCTCCAACGAGCTCGGGCGCAGCCATGCGGTCACGCGCATCTCCAAGCTCGCGACCGAGCGCGAGAGGCTCATGAAGGTCGCCAGCGACATCATCGAGGGACACCTGCGTGACTCGATCGCCTCGATGACGCCGGAGCAGGTCATGAAGGACAAGGACATCCTCGTGGCCAAGATGATCAATGCCTGCAAGGACGACCTGGAGAACATCGGCCTCGAGATCACGACGATGAACATCGCCGACGTGGACGACCACCGGCTCCCGGGGGTCGAGGAGCCGGACCTTTATATCGCCCTCCTGAAACGGGTCCAGTCCGTGGCGGCGGAGACCAAGGCCAGGCAGGCCCAGGCGGAGGCGCGTGCGGCGAGCGCCGAGCAATCGGAAGCCCGGCGCGCCGAGACCGAGGTGAAGAACCTCTCCAACCAGCTCGAGAGCCTCAAGGCCAACACCCGCGTGGCGGTCAAGCAGGAAGTGCAGCGCATGATGGTCGGTGTCGAGGAGGCTTCCCGCGATGGCTCGGCCCGCGTGGCCGGCATCAAGGGCAATATCGAGGCCGAGAGGCAGAACATCGACATGCTCGCCAGCCGCTACCGGGCGGAGATAGTCACGCCAGCCTCCGGCCAGGCGGAGAAGATGGTCCTGGACGCCAAGGCTGAGGCCGTCCGCTTCACCTCGAAGGGAAAGGCGGAGCTGGACCAGTTGGCGGTTACCCTGGAGACCCTCTCCCAAGCGGGCTCCCCTGCGAAGAAGGCATGGCTCATCGACAACTTCCACCTTCTTTTCACGCCCTTCGCCGAGACCCTCGGTTCCATGCCCGCAGACCGGATCTCCGTCGTCACCGGCATGCCGAGCGGGAATGAACCGCTCTCCGCGATCCATCCGAACGCCACGGCCAGCGCGCGCAACGACCTTGTGGCCGGAGCCCTCGCCTCGCTAAGGGCAACCCTTCCGCGCCGTCCTTCTGGTGCGGGTGCAGACGCGGCAGGCGCAGGGGCGGGGGGCGCCGAGGCTGCAGGTGCCGGGTCCCAAGGCAGCGAGCCGAGCGGGGAAACTCCGCCGGCGGGCGAAAAGGCGCCTGTGCGGACAAGCGCTCAGGCTCCGCAAGGTGCCGCGCCGCAGAAACCTGCCCAGCGGCCTCCCGAGCAAGGACCGCGACGGGGCTAGGACAAGAGACGGCGGCGCTGTCCTTATGACATGGAAGTTGCTTGCCATGCGGCGGACGATCCCTTTGGGCGGATCCCGCCGCTTTCCATTTTACGGCGCATGGGTAGGCCTCCGCCGAAGGCCCGCGAAGGCGCCCAGCCTCTCCGGCGAGGAACTGGAGCGGCTCGCCCTGACCTTGGCCTGCGTGATCGTCTATGCCTTCCCGGGCTTCCTGTCCGTGGGCGAGAAAGCCGCCGCGAAACCCGCCGAAGAGGCCCGAAATAAAGCGCTGCTCCGCGCTTGACGCGACCGAGAAGCGCCGCTAGGCTGGGCTCTCAATATGCGGATTATCCACACGGGCGATCTTCACCTGGGCCGGAACTTCCATGAAAAGGACCTTGTCCAGGACCAGCGGTTCATGCTTGACGCCCTGCGCCGCATCCTCGTGGAGTGCGGGGCCGAGGTCCTCCTCATCGCCGGGGATATCTACGACCGGGCCATCCCCCCGCCCGAAGCGATAGCCCTTTTTGATTCCTTCCTCACCCAGGCAAAGGACGCCTCCCCGGGGCTCGTCGTAGTGGCCATCCCCGGAAACCATGATTCGGCCGCACGCCTCTCCTTCGCGGCAGGGCTCCTGTGCCGAGCCGGCCTCCATATCCGCAGCCGGCCCGAGGATGTGGTCGACCCCATCGTCGTCGAAAAGGACGGGAAACGCTTCTGTTTCTGGGCCTTGCCCTATCTCAATCCAGGCGCCTTTTCCGGTCCGGTCGATGGCGCGTCGCCGCAGGGCGATGGCTCGCCGGATGTCGGGCCTTCCGGCCCTGCGAGGCCCTTGCCCGAGAAGGCGGCAGGCGGGGCGCAAGGGGAGCTTTTCAAGGAGGTGACGCCCGCCGTCGAGGGCCCGGCCCCCGCGATGGGGGGCCACCGTTCCCAGGCGGAGCTTTTCGCCGAGGCAATGGACCGCATCCAGGGAAGGCTGGATCCCGGCGATCGCAACATCCTCGTCGCCCATTGCTTCGCGACCGGAGGGATCGCGAGCGAATCGGAGCGCGCTTTCGTGGGGGCGGCTGAGGAGGTCTCCGGGGAGTGCTTCGAGGCCTTCGACTACGTCGCCCTCGGCCACTTGCACCGCAGGCAAGCCGCGGGGAAACGGGCCCGCTATCCGGGCTCGCCCCTTGCCTATTCCTTCGCCGAAGCGGAGGCCTCGCCCGAGAAAGGCTTCCTCGTCATCGACCTGGATGGACAGGGCTTCGTGGAATCCTTCCGCCCCTTCGCGCCCCTGCATCGCGTGACGCGCCTCTCGGGCAGCTTCGCCGAGCTCACCACTCCCGGCGCTTTCGCCGATTTCCGCGACGACTATGTGGAGGCGCGGCTCCTGGATCCCAAGCCGGTCCTGGACCCCGCTGACCCGCTCCGTGTCAATTTCCCGAACCTGCTCTCCGTGCGGCAGGCGGCCTTCGACCTGGACCTGGCCGGAGGGCCCGAGGCCAGGGCGGCGGCGGGTGCCGAGGCGAGGCCGCGGGGCGGCGAGGACGGGGCGGGCGCCGTGATGTCCGATTTCCGGGCCTTCCATGAGGACATGAACCTGGGGCCGGTCGAGGAAGGCACGGCCGCGCTTTTCGCCGTCCTCCTCGAGGAGGCATCCCATGCGTCCGATTAGGCTCCTCCTCGAGAATTTCGGTCCCTACCGGACCAGGGCCGAGGTGGATTTCTCCAGGCTGGGTCCTGTCTTCCTTGTGTGGGGAAAGACTGGATCGGGCAAGACCACCCTCTTCGACGCCATGACCTACGCCCTCTACGGCAAGGTGACCGGAAGCCGCGGTGGCCTGGAGAACCAGCTCTGGTCGCATTACGCGAAACCGGGCGAGAAGCCCCTTGTCGAGTTCGAGTTCGCACTGTCCAGCGAGCGCTTCAAGGCGGTGCGCGTGCCTCCCCGTCGGAAGATCGGAAGGAACGGCGAGGAAAAGGACGTCCTCGCGGAGGCGAGCCTGTACCGGGCTGAAGGCGATGCCTGGGTCGTGGTCGCCGACAAGAAGAGCGAGGTGGACGAAGCCATCCGTTCGCGGGTCGGCCTGTCCGTGGACGAGTTCTCCAAGATCGTCCTACTGCCCCAGGGCGAGTTCCAGCGCTTCCTCGAGATGTCCTCGACGGAACGGTCCTCCATCCTTGAGAAGCTTTTTCCCGTCCGCCTCCATGAGGCCGTGGCCGCGATCGCGAGGGAAAAGGCCAAGAGCGCCGCCGATGAGCAGCGGCGCCTCGATGCGGAGATCGTCCGGCTCAATGGAGAGGCCATGGCCGGCCTGGCCGGGGGACAGGACGATGAGCGGATCCGGCTCGAAACGCTCCTGGCCCAACGCGAAGCGGAACGCGATGTGGCCAGGGCTGCCTCGGTGGCGGCCCTGGTGGGGCTCGAACGAGGCATGGAGGGGGAGAGGCTCAAGGGACAGCTCGAGGCGGCCCTGCGGCGGCTGTCCTTGCTTGAAGCGCGCCAGGCGGAAATTGACGCGAAACGCGCGCTTCATTCCGCAGGCACGAGGGCCAAGGCTGTGATCCCAGTCCTCGAGGCCCAGTCCACCGCCGAGCATGCCCATGCTGCTGAGCTATCGGCCCTGGACGCGCGCCGGGAGACCTTGGCCGGACTGCAAGCCCGCGCCGGGCTCGTCGAATCGTGGCGCGGCAGGGCAGGCCAGTGCGCGGATTCCCTCGCGAGCATGGATCACGAACTCGGGGAGCTTTCGGCGGCGGGGGAGGCCTGGAAAAAGGTCCAGAGCTGCCGCCTCTCATGCGAAGCGGCAACGAAGCGCGCATCCCTGGCCGAGAGGGAACTTGCCAGGTTCCAGGCCGTGGAGGACGCGGCCATCCTCGTGGCCGGCTCGAACGAACTGGACGCCGCCGAGGAGGCGGCCGTTAGCGTCGATTTCCAGGCAAGCCGCGAGGCCTTCGAGGCATCCAAGAAGACGGCCGATCTTGTCGAGGAACTTGAAGTCCGACGCCTGGAGGAGGGGAAGGCGCTGCGCGATCTGGAAGCGACCGGCGTTGAACTGGCCAAGGCAGAAGGCCATCTGGCCGAGCTCGAGGACAGGGAAACCCGGAACCTGGCCGCCAGGATCGCGACCCGCCTCCTCCCCGGACAGGCCTGCCCGGTCTGCGGTTCCCGCGAGCATCCGGCGCCCGCGGGCGGCTTCCCTTTCCATGCCCCGGTAGCCACGGGCGAGAACGCCGCGCAGGCTGTGCGCGCCGAACGGGACCGCCGGCTTTCCGCCAATGCCGCCGCGCGCGGCGCGCTCGAGGCCGCCCAGCGCTCACATGGAAGCGCCATGGCGGCCCTTGCGGCAAATGGCGGATCGGACGGATCCCTGCCCTCGAGGGAGGTGGCGAAAGCCGCCCGTGCCGCAGCGGAGTCCGTAGCCACGGTGGCGGCGGCGCGGTATCGTTCCCTGGGCGATCGGCGCGTGGCGCGGGAAAAAGCCAGGAAGGCCTTGGACGAAGCCCGTCTTTCGCGTGAAGCCGCCCAAGCAGCGCTCGGGGAAGCGAGGCGCCTGGAAAGCCAGGGTTCGAGTGAACTCGAGGCCCTTCTTTCCCATGCCGGAGGCGAGGACCCCGGCCTGAAGATCTCGAGCCTCGCTTCCCGAAGGAAGGCCCTCGAGTCCGAGCGGCAAGGCCTTGTCGCCTCGGTGGAATCCTGGTCGCGGGGAATGGAGCAGGCCCTAGCCCTCGTCACGGAATCCGAAGCGAGGCTTCCGGGCCTTGCCGCGGCAGTCGCGGATCGCCGCGAGGCCGCGCGCCTGGCCTTGCTGGACAATGGCTGGACCGATGCGGCTTCGGCCAGGGCGGGGGCGCTTTCGAGAGGCGTCATTGAAGGGCTGGAAGGCGAACTCGCGGCTTTCGATCGGGACATCGCCGAGGCCAGGACCCTTGCCGAAGGGCCCCGTGCCGCCTTGGGTGATCTTCCCCCCATGGAGATCGCCCTTCTCGAGGAGGCAAAGCGCGCGGCCTCCATTGCGGAGGGCGAGGCCCAAAGGCTTTTCGAAGCCTCCAAAGATGCCCTTGCCGCCTTTGACCGGGTCGCCCTTTCGCTCAGGAGGGCCTTGGTGGAGCGTCAGGAATGCGCGGAACGATCCGGCCGCCTGGCATCGCTCGCCGCCCTCCTCTGTGGCGACCTGACCGACCGGCGCCTCCCATTCAAGAGCTATGTCCTCGGCCTTTATTTCCGTGAGGTGGCCGAAAGGGCTTCTCGCCGCCTCGACGAGATGTCCGAGGGGCGTTACGGCCTTGTGGCCGACGAAGGCGCCTCAGGGGGGCGCGGGCGGATTGGGCTGGAGCTCCTTGTGAGGGATTCCTATACCGGGAGGACCCGGCCTGCCGGAACGCTATCGGGCGGAGAGCGCTTCCTCACCTCGTTGGCCCTTTCCCTCGGCCTGGCCGACACGATCAGGAACCGGGCGGGAGGAGCCTCACTTGACGCGATCTTCATCGACGAGGGTTTCGGCAGCCTTGATGAAGAGGCCCTCGATCGGGCCGTAGAAGCCTTGGACAGGGCGCGCGGTGCCAGGATGATCGGCCTCGTCTCCCACGTGCCGGAGCTGCGCAGCCGCATCGCCTCTCGAATCGAGGTGGAAAAAGGGAAGGGCGGATCACGCCTGACCATTGTCTGAGGCCGCATTGATGCTGGCTTAATGGGCGTCCGTATCCTAGACTTAGCTCCGGTCCCGAAAGGGGACCTGGAATGCCTGGAGGTACGATGTTCGCGTGGCAGCGAGAGGTGATTTCGGCCGTCCTCTTCCTTGGAGCCCTCGTTTCGGTCGGGCTCGCGGGGTTCGCCTCCTCGGGCAGCAAGAAGGACAGCGCCCGCCCCTTCGCCCTTTTCCAGCTCGCGGTCTTCGCCTGGTGCTTTTTCGATTATCTCCACCTGCGCCTTGTCCGTCCCTCCGAGCAGTACCTGTATTTCAGGCTTTCCTTCCTTGGCGTCCTCATCGTGCCGCCGGCGGCCTTCGCCTTCGGCCGCACCCTCATGGACCGCGCCCTGGGCCTCCGGGCCGTCCTCCTCCTCTGCGTCGTGCCGGCATTGACCCTTGTACTCATCTGGCCATGGGACTCCTCGGGGATTTTCTGGCGGCCTGCGATGTCGGCCTCCGGCTTCGCCCTCGTCCTCGGGCCGGGATACTGGATCCAGGTCCTGTATTCCTACGCCATCGCCGGCCAGTTTTTCCTCCTTGCCCATCGCAGGCAGAGGACGGCGCACGGGACGTCGCGGAGGTGGCTCCGCCATGCCATGCTCCTCCTTGTCTTTCCCTTGGCCGCGAACCTGGTTCATCTTTTCGGCATCCTGCGAACCGCCACCCCCGGTTCTCCCCTCGGGGTCCTTTCCCTCTCCAGGGACTCCGGCATGTCGCCGATAGACCCGACACCGGTGGCCTTCGCGATCGCCGGCGTCTTCATCGCGCTGGCTTTGCGGCGCTACAACATCCTGGACACCGTACCCTTCGCCAAGGACATCGTCTTCGAGGCGATCAAGGACCCAATTGTCACGGTCGACGCCGAGGGGCGGATCCTCGGGCTCAACCACGAGGCAAGCTCGCTATTCCCCGGCCCGGCATCGAGGGAAGGATCCTTGCTGCCCGATCTCTGTCCCCCTTCCAAGCCGGTCCTTTCCGGCGGCAGCGTCGAATGGCGGACCGCCGAAGCGGTCTTCAACATCATCGTCCGACCGCTCAAGGCGCGCTTCCTCTCCTTGCCGGGCAGCATCGTCATATTCCATGACGTGACCGAACGGGCGCGCGCCTTCGACACCTTGGAGGAGCACGAGGAAACGCTCCGGCATTTCAGCTTCATGGCAAACGCAAGCCGGGACCTCATGAGCCTGGTGGACCGCGATCTCCGCCACGAGGCCGTCAACGAGGCTTTTTGCGCCAGTTTCGGGCAGGCCCGGGGAAGCCTCGTTGGCCATCCGGTCGCCGAGGCCTGGGCGGGCAGCGCCTCGCTCGACCGCATCCTGGCCGGCTTCGAGGCATGCTTCCGGGGCCAAGCCTCCATCCTCCGCCTCCGCCATGATTTCATGGACGGGCGCGGCGAGCGCGACCTCGAGTTCTCATTCAATCCCTCACGCTCGGTTTCCGGCGAGCCTGACCATGCAGTCCTCGTGACCAAGGACGTCACCGACTACCTCGAGACGCAGCGTCAGCTCTCCGCGGCGCGGGAGCGGGCCGATGCCGCGAACGCCGCCAAGGGGTCCTTCCTCGCCGCGATGAGCCATGAGATCAGGACCCCGCTCAACGCCATCATCGGCCTCACCGAACTCACGCTGCGCAGCAGCCTCGAGGAGGAACAGCGCGACAACCTGGAGACCGTGCTTGCCGCCGGCCACAACCTCCTCGACCTGATCAATGACATCCTGGACCTGTCCAAGATCGAGGCGGGCCAGATGACGATCGAGCGCGTCGATTTCGACCTTCCCGCGCAGGTGGCGGCCGTCCTCAAGACCTTCAGGATCGCGGCCGGGCAGAAGGGGCTTTCCCTTGACCTTGTCGAGGAAAAGGGGGCTCCGCGGGAGGTCGCGGGCGATCCGGTCAAGCTGGGCCAGATCGTGACGAACCTCGTGGGCAACGCCATCAAGTTCACCCAGAAGGGCGGAGTGACCGTGACCCTCGCCCCCCTGCCATTCCGCGCCCGTCCAAATTCGCTTCCCGGTTCCCGCCTGCGCGGGGAGGATCCCCGTGTCCTTGGCCTGCGCGTCAGCGTGCGCGATACCGGCATCGGCATCCCCGTGGACCAGCAGAAGCTCATATTTGAAAGCTTCTCGCAGGCCGATCCCTCGGTCTCGAGGCGCTACGGCGGCACCGGCCTCGGCCTGTCGATCTGCCGCCAGCTCGCTGGGCTCTTCGGCGGGGAGATCAGCGTCTCATCCAAGCCCGGCCTGGGATCCGAATTCACCCTCACCGCCTTCTTTGAGCCCGGCGATCCAGCGCGCGTCCAGCGCCGACCTTTGGTCGAAGGGCCGCTTTCCCTGGATGGAAGGCGGTCTCTCGAGATCCTAGTCATCGAGGACAACCCGGTGAACGCCAAGGTCGCGGTGCGATGGCTGACCCAGGAAGGCCACCGCGCGCGCCACGCGGCCTCCGGCCTCGAGGCCTTCGCCATCCTTGCCGAGAAGGCCTTCGACCTCATCCTCCTGGATATCGAAATGCCCGACATCGACGGCATCGAGGTCGCGCGCCGGATCCGTTCGGGCGGAGTCCTTGGACCGTCGGGCATTTCCGTTCCCATCGTCGCGATGACGGCCCACTCGGGCATCGAGGCCAGGGAGGCCTTCTCGCGGGCGGGGATGGACGACTACGTCGCCAAGCCCGTGGATTTTGTCGAGCTGGCGGCGACCCTTTCGCGGGTGGTCCGCCCTGCGACGCGCGAGTTTCCCCATGCCCTGGTGCAGTTGGGCGCTTCGCGGGCCTCAGACCCTGGCAAGGAAAGCCTCGGGGCATTCATTTCCACGGCCGAGCCGCTGCGCCGCCTGGGCGGAGACGGAGAGCTCTACACGGAGATCCTGAGCATCTTCGCCTCCGGGGCGCCAGGCCGGCATTCCGCCTTCCTTGCCGCCCTTGGAGAGGAGACGGGGGATAAGCTGCGCCGCCTGGCCCACAGCCTCCGGGGCAGCGCCAAGACGATAGGCGCCGATGAGTTGGCCGAGGTGGCGGCCAGCCTTGAGGAAGCCCTCCGTGACTGTCCGGATACGGGCGTGCCGTGGTTGACCGACGGCCTCCGGAGCCTGTGCAACCGCGTGATCGTCTTCCTGGATGGATCCGCCATGGCCGCCGGGTCCATGCTCCCTGCCGGCTACAAGGCTCCCTTGGACGAATAGACGGTCCCCTGCCATGGCCGTTGGAAAGTAGGCTTTCGCCTTGCCCCCCCCCCGGCTATACTCCTCCCTCATGAAGTCCCGTGGACCATCGCTCCGGCCTTGGGTCGAAGCCATCATCGCGCTTATCCTCCTCCTCGTCACGATGGCCTTCTCGCTATCCATCCTGGACAGCCAGGCGGCTTTCAGCGACGACAGGGCCGGCCTCATGAGCCTCAAGGAGACCTGGAGCGCCACCGCAGGCAGTTACGGCATACGGGGAGACGCCCGCTCCAATTCCGTGGACTTCATCACCGAGTACAGGACCTTCCGGGAGAGGCCGTCCATCAGCCGTCTCGTGAAAGTGGATCCGGCCTTCGCGACCGCGGCACAGCGCGTGGATTATGCCCTCTTCCGCCTGGAGAGCGCGGAATCCCTCGGCCGCATGGGAACCCAGGCCGTTGTGACGAAGGCCGTCGTCACCCTCGACAAGGCCCTGGCCTTCATGGTTGGCCGCGTGGCCGAGTATTCGCACGAACGCCTGAAGGTCGCGCGCTTCTCCCTGGCGATCCTCCTCTTCCTCATCATCGTAATAGCCGCGGCCTTTCTCTTCCTTGAGCGGCGGATTATGCTGGAGGGCATAGAAGCCGCCGGAAACCGCGCATTCGCCGGGGCCCTCATCTCCGCCCAGGAGGCGGAGCGGCTCAGGCTTTCCCATGAGCTCCATGACGCCGTGGCCCAGGACCTTGCCGCGGCCAGGGTCTATTGCGACCTGGCCGCGAGGGAAGAGGGATCCCCCGCCGACGCGAACAAGGCCTCCTCCCTGCTGGAACGGTCGATCGGGGAAATCCGCGAGATTTGCCAGGGCCTCCGTCCCGTCGAACTCGACAGGCTCGGCATCTCCAAGGCCTGCGCCCAGCTCTGCGTCGAGACCTCCAGGATGTCCGGCCTGATCGTGGGCTTCTCGACCCGAGGATTTGAGGTGCTTGTGGGCCGGGAGCTCGAGGCCCTCGGCGAGGACCTCGAGATCAATGTCTATCGCATCCTCCAGGAAGCCTTGACCAACGTCCGCCGGCACGCCCAGGCATCCCGGGTCGATGTCGTCCTCGAGGTGGTCCCGACGGCCATGCGGCTGCGGGTCGCCGATGACGGGATAGGCCTGGGCTCGGCCCGCCCAGGCGGCGGCAGGCGCGGCATGGAAGAGAGGGCGAGGATGCTCGGTGGCCTCCTCGCCGTGGGACCCGGCCCCGAAGGCGGGACGGTCGTCTCCGCGGCCATACCGGTAGCGCAAAGGGAGGGCACATGAAGAAAAGCGTCTTTGTCGTGGATGACCATACGGCCATCCGCGAGGGTTTCAAGGCCATACTCGAAAGGTCCGGGGGCTATACGGTGAGCGGCGAAGCCTCCTGCGCCGAAGAGCTCCTGTCCCGCCTCGATGACGGCGAGGCGCCCGCAGACCTTTTTATCGTCGACGTCAGCCTTCCGGGCATGAACGGCATCGAGCTCATCGCGACTCTTCGCAAGCGCTTTCCCTCCCCGGCCATCGTCCTGTCCATGCACAGGCGATACGACTACATCGCCGAAGCCCTCAAGGCCGGAGCTGCCGGCTATGTCGCCAAGGATGCCGGCGTGGAGTGCATCATGCAGGCCCTCGCGGCCGCCAGCCTTGGGGGCTGCTACCTGGACCCGGCCTCGCTCAGGCTTTTCGTGGACGAGGCCCTCCTCGGAGGCCAGGGCAACGGACAGAAGCCCGGGTCCTCCGCGCCCATCCGGGACGAGATCGCGGCCCGGGTGGCCGACGCCGGGCTTTCGGATCGCGAAAACGAGGTCCTGGGCCTCCTGGCAGCGGGTCGACGGGCGGAGGAAATCGCGGCCCTCCTCGGACTCAGCCAGAAGACGATCGAAAACCACTTGTCGAACATAACGACCAAGCTTGGCATCCATAACCGTTTCGAGCTCTACCGGCTTGCTGCCCGTTTGGGCAAGGGCAGCCCCTGACCTTCGTCTGTACGCGCATGGGAATCATTCCCGATGGAGGATCGAAGCCGGCTTTCCCTGGAATAAAACTGCGCGATGCTTGTTTCCTTACGAAGAAATGCGACTTGTTTTCATCTCGCGACACTCTTTTTTCCCAAAGTCGTAGGAAAAAGGCCTTGCAATTCTCGGAATCTATGGTAAAAATGGCATGCCATGGGTTTTGGCAGTCCCCAATTTGGTCCGGCTATGATGAAAACGGGGAGCAAGCACGGTCTTTGGCGCCTGTCAAGTTTTATTTTCGATCGATGATGCCGGATGAGCGCATATCTTTCCCGATGGCTATCTTGTTACTTCGAATAGATATAGCTTCTGTTTTTGGCGGCAGTAGGTTGATGTCCTAGCAGGGCGTTTCGAAAAACAGTTGCTTTCACCAATAAAAAGCGGTATAACGACTTAATCTCGCATAGGCATCCATAGGAGGAACCATGAAGAGGATTCTCACGGTCCTTTTTGCGCTCATGGCAGTGACGGCAATGCTGTTCACTTCCTGCGCGCCGAAAGAACTCACGGCCGACAAGGCCGATTTCATCATGTCGAACGGGGCAGAGCCCACCATCGATCCGAGTCTCCTGAATGACGTCGCGTCCACCAACGTCGGCCTCGGCCTTTTCGAAGGCCTCATGCAGTACGACCCGAACACCAACAAGGGCGTTCCCGCCCTCGCCGAGTCCTACACCGTCAGCCCCGACGGCCTCGTCGTGACCTTCAAGCTCCGCAAGGCCAACTGGTCCGATGGGCACGCCCTCACCTCCGCCGACTTCGTGTACGGCATGAAGCGAATCCTCGATCCGGCCACGGCCGCCGAGTACGCCTATATGCCTGGCATGGTCCTCAAGGGCGCCGAAGACTTCACCGCCGGCAAGGGTTCCTTTGACGCCGTCGGCATCAAGGCCCTCGATCCCCAGACCGTGCAGTACACCCTCACCGGTCCCGCCCCCTACTTCGTCGACATGACCTGCCACAACGCTTTCTGGCCCCTTCCCCAGTGGGCCATCGAGAAGTCCGGCAACGAGTGGACCAAGCCCGCGAACATCGTCACCAACGGCCCCTACACCCTCAAGGAGTGGAAGCCCCAAGACTACATCTTCATGGTCAAGAACCCCAAGTACTGGGACGCCAAGAACGTGAAGCTCCGCGGCATAAAGATCCTCGCCAGCGACAACGACAGCACGAACTACAACATGTTCAAGAATGGCGAAGTTGACTGGATGCATGGCATCTCCAACAGCAAGATCGACGAGATCAAGCTCCGCAAGGACTACCAGGCCTCCGCGCAGGTCGCGACCTACTACTACGAGTTCAACGTGGTCCGAAAGCCCGTGGACAACGTCCTCGTGCGCAAGGCCCTCTCCGCCGCCATCGACAAGCAGACCCTCGTCGACAAGGTGACCAAGGGTGGCCAGATCCCCACCGCCGCCATGGTCCCCCCGATGGCCGGCTATACCCCCCAGCAGGGACAGGCCTTCAACGCCGAGGAAGGCAAGAAGCTCCTCGCCCAGGCCGGCTATCCCAACGGAAAGGGCTTCCCTGTCCTCACGATCGTGTACAACACGAACGAGGGCCACAAGGCCATCGCCGAGTATGTGCAGCAGCAGTGGAAGAACAACCTCAACATCAACGTGGTCCTCAAGAACATGGAGTTCAAGACCCTCATCGAGCTCCGCGCCAAGCAGCACGACTTCACCGTCGCCCGCGCCGGCTGGGTGGGTGACTACCTCGACCCGAACACCATGCTCGACATGTTCATCACCGGAAGCGGGAACAACGACGGCCAGTACGCCAACCCCGCCTACGACAAGCTGATCCAGGACGCCAGGCTCGCCAAGGGCGCCGACCGCATGGACATGCTCCAGAAGGCCGAAGCCATCCTCATGGGCGACGCCGTGATCATCCCCTTCTACCACTACTCGAACCAGGACCTGGTCGACACCGCCAAGTGGGGCGGATGGAATGCCACCCCCCTCGGGTTCCACCCCTTCAAGTACATCTTCAAGAAGTAAGACATCCCGTCTTTGCCCGGCCGCCCCAGGCGGCCGGGTCCGTTCCCGGAAAGGATGCCACGGGTGGGCGCAAAAGCGCGCTCGCCGTGGCTTCTTTT
Source organism: Spirochaetaceae bacterium (assembly GCA_025358255.1). GTDB lineage: Bacteria > Spirochaetota > Spirochaetia > Treponematales > Rectinemataceae > JANYKC01. The sequence continues at coordinate 98,497 of JANYKC010000015.1, read as the reverse complement.
TGGGATGAAGCCCTCGAGGGGAGTCCTTGCCACGGGCGTGGCCTCCCTCCGCGCGCTTCCAGAGCCGATCCGCATTCGCGCGGCTAAACCCATGCCGGAGGAAAAGGACACGATGACCAAGTTCATCATCCGACGATTTTTGAGCCTGATACCGACGATGTTCGTCATCATCACGCTCAGCTTTTTTCTGATACGCTTCGCCCCTGGCGGACCCTTCTCGGGAGAGAAGAACCTCCCGGAGCAGGTGATCCAGAACATGCTCAAGAAGTACCACATGGACGAGCCCTTGGGGAAACAGTACCTCCGCTATTTCGGCGACGTGCTGCGCGGCGACTTCGGTCCCTCCCTCCGCTACAAGGACTCGACCGTAAACGAGCTCATCAACCGGGCCTTCCCGGTGTCGATCGTCCTCGGCTCCACCGCCCTCGTCATCGCCTGCGTGCTCGGCATACTGGCGGGCATCACCTCCGCGCTCAAGCAGAACAAATGGCAGGACTATTCCGCCATGGCCCTGGCGGTGGTCGGGATCTCGGTGCCCCTCTTTGTCATCGGTCCACTTCTCCAGCTAGCCTTCGCGATGAAGCTCAAGGTCTTTCCCGTCGCGGGCTGGATCAACGGCAGGGCCGGGATGGCTGCCATTGTCCTTCCGGCCATCACCCTGGCCTTGCCCTACTTCGCCTACATCGCTCGCCTTTCGAGGGCCTCGATCCTCGAGGTGCTGCGGGCCGACTACGTGAGGACAGCGAGGGCCAAGGGGCTCACCGAGTCCGTGGTCATCGCGAAGCACGTGCTGAAGGGCGCCCTCCTTCCGGTCGTCTCCTTCCTCGGCCCCTCCTTCGCGGGCATAATCACGGGATCCCTCGTGGTCGAATCGACCTTTGCGATACCGGGAGTCGGACGCATCTTCGTCCAGTCCGCCCTGAACCGCGACTATCCCCTCATCATGGCCGAGGTCATCATCCTCTCCCTCCTCCTCGTCATGCTGAATTTCGTCGTCGATATCGTCTACGGCTTCCTCGATCCTCGTATCGCCTACAAATAGGAGAACTGCCATGTCCCCGAACAAGAATCAGGCGGTCAACGAGTTCAACCAGCAGGTGAAGGCCGTGTCGCTCTGGGCCGATGCCTGGAAGCGGCTCCGGAAGAACCGCATGGCCCTCATCGGGCTCTGGATCGTCGTCATATTCGCCGTCATCAGCATCTTCGCGCCCCTTTTGCCCCTCCTGGACTACACCGGCCAGGAGATGCACTTCACGAACATGCCGCCGTCCTTCAGGACCGCCGGCGAGGTCGCGCTGACCCAGGTCGACAAGCGCGTGGCCCAGATCGAGGCCCTTGTCGCCCAAGGCCGCGATGACCTCAAGCCGGAACTCGAGAAGGTGAAGACCGAGTACGCCGCGATCCGGGGAGAGGTCCAGACCAATCCCGGGAGCAAGAACGTGTACATCCTGGGCACCGACTACCTGGGCCGCGACCTCCTCTCGCGGACCATCTACGGCGGCCGGATCTCCATGCTCATCGGCCTCATCGGCACGATCACCGCCATCATCATAGGCGTCATCTACGGCGCCATCGCCGGCTATGTCGGCGGCCGCACCGACAACCTCATGATGCGCATAGTCGACATCATCTACGGACTGCCCTACGTCATGATCGTCATCATCCTCCTGGCCATCTTCAGCAGGGAGGGCTCGAGCAGCATCTTCATCCTCTTCATCGCGATCGCCGCCGTGTCCTGGCTGACCGAGGCGCGCGTGGTGCGGGGGCAGATCATCAGCCTCAAGAACGCGGAATTCGTGGAGGCGGCCAAGTCCATGGGTGCAGGCACCGGACGGATCATCTTCCGCCACCTCCTCCCGAACACCCTTGGCGTCATCATCATCTTCGCCACCCTCTCCATCCCGAGCTTCATCATGAACGAGTCCTTCCTCTCCTTCCTGGGCCTGGGCGTCTCGGCGCCCTTGGCCTCGTGGGGAACCCTCGTCTCGGAGGGCGTACAGGGCATGGAGCTCTATCCCTGGCGCCTCCTCGTCCCCGCGACCGCCATGACGATCTTCCTTTTCGCGATGAACTTCCTTGGCGACGGTCTGCGCGATGCCCTCGATCCGCAGAGCAAGAACCGGACCTAAGGCCAGCCAAAGGAGCTACATGAAATGACCGAAGAAGTCATCCTCCAGGTCAAGGACCTGAAAACCTATTTCCATGTCGATGAAGGCCTCGTCAAGGCCGTCGACGGCGTAAGCTTCAACCTCAGGAAGGGCGAGACCCTCGGCATCGTCGGCGAGTCCGGGTCGGGCAAGTCCGTCACGAACCTGTCCATCATCAACATGATCCCATCGCCCCCGGGACGCATCGCCGGCGGCGAGGTCATCTTCATGGACAAGGACCTCCTCAAGTTGCCCATGAACGAGCTCAGGCAGATCCGGGGCAACAAGATCGCGATGATCTTCCAGGATCCCATGACCTCGATCAACCCCTTCCTCCGCATCTCGACCCAGATGATAGAGACCATCGTCCTCCACCAGGGGCTTTCGAAGGTCGAGGCCAAGGCCAAGGCGATCGACATGCTCAAGCTCGCAGGGATCCCCGCCCCCGAGAAGCGGATCGACCAGTATCCACACCAGTTCTCCGGCGGCATGCGCCAGCGCGTCATGATAGCAATGAGCCTCTCCTGCAACCCGGAGATCCTCATCGCGGACGAGCCCACGAGCGCCCTCGACGTCACGATCCAGGCCCAGATCCTCGACCTCATGCGGGACCTTACCGCCCGCCTCGGGACGGCCGTCATCCTCATCACCCACTCCCTCGGGGTGGTGGCCGGGATGTGCGACACCCTCTGCGTCATGTACGCGGGCAGGATCGTGGAGCGCGGCGCGACCGGCGCGGTCTTCGAGGAGCCGAAGCACCCCTACACCCAGGGACTCGTGAAATCGGTCCCTCGCCTGGACAGGATCTCCGGCGACAGGCTCTTCTCCATCCGGGGCCAGCCGCCGAACGTGATCGACCTTCCCGACTGCTGCCCCTTCTATCCCCGTTGCGACCGGGCCATGGACGTGTGCAAGCGCAAGTATCCCCGCACGACGGAATTCGGCAACGGCCGCGCCGTCTCCTGCTGGCTCTACACGGAGGCTAGATAACCATGGCCGAGAAAGAAGTTCTCCTTGACGTGAAAGACCTGAAGATGCACTTCCCCATCGGGGGAAAGAAGCTCATCAAGGGTCAGCAGAACTACATCTACGCCGTCGATGGCGTGGACTTCCAGATCAAGAAGGGCGAGACCCTGGGCCTCGTCGGCGAGTCAGGTTGCGGCAAGTCCACGACGGCGCGCGCCATCGCCCAGCTCTACAAGCCGACCGGCGGTGAGGTCATCCTCCGTGGCAAGGACCTCACGAAGCTCAAGGCCAAGGCTCTCATCGCCGAGCGGAAGAACATGCAGATGGTCTTCCAGGATCCCTACGCATCCCTCAACCCCCGCATGACCTCGGGCGACGTCATCTCCGAGCCGATGCGCATCTTCCAGAAGCATGGCCTCCTGGACCTCTCCCGCAAGGAGATGGACGAGAGGGTCGAGCAGCTCATGGAGCGCGTGGGCCTTTCCCGTTTCTTCCGCAACCGCTACCCCCACGAGTTCTCCGGAGGCCAGCGCCAGCGCATCGGCATCGCGCGTGCCCTGGCCCTTCGTCCGGAGCTCATCCTCTGCGACGAGGCCGTCTCCGCCCTCGACGTCTCGATCCAGGCCCAGATCCTCAACCTCTTCAAGGACCTCCAGGACGAGTTCGGCCTGACCTACCTCTTCATCGCCCACGACCTCGCGGTCATCCAGTACATCTCCACCCGCGTGGCGGTCATGTACCTGGGCATCATCGCGGAGCTCTCCGGCTCGGCCGACCTCTACAAGAAGCCCCTCCATCCCTACACCCAGGCCCTCCTCTCCGCCGCGCCCATTCCCGACCCCAAGATCGAGAAGGTGCGCAAGCGGATCATCCTCACGGGTGATGTCCCTTCCCCGGACCGGCGCCGCACCGGCTGCTACTTCTACGACCGCTGCTGGAAGAAGATGGACAAGTGCAAGGAAGCGGTGCCCAAGCTCAGGGAGGTGGAGCCCGGCCACGAGGTGGCTTGCTTCCTCTACCACGACGTGGCCCGGACATAAGGCTTTATCATAACTGGAAACAAAAGGACTGCCCTAAGGGCGGTCCTTTGTTTTTCCTCGCTTGGACCTTCATGGACTTGTGGCGCGTGGCCTGGGGATGCGCAGGGGGATGGAGTCCCGCGCGCGCGGTAGCGCGATGCGGGATCACCCCCGGCGCTAGGCGCTCATGGAGGGGCCGGGGCGGGGTTCAGCCAACGGACACGGCCCAGTAGGGCTGATACCTTATTTCAGGGTTGTGCTTATCTAGACGGAGCGATGCCGGGATTGCGCGAAGTGGCTTGATGGAGAAGTGGCACCGCTCGATCGCGGGCGGGAGGGGCCGGCTCGGGACGGGGTGGTGCGACATACACCTCGAAAGGGCGGAGATGGATATTTCGCCACCTGGACAGGACCTTTCGCATGAAGGCCCGGTTGGCAAAGACGCCGAAAAACAGGACTGCCACGATGGCGGCAAATACGAAGGCGGGTATCGAGGCTTGAACCTGGCCGATCATAGTTCCTCCCCTGGACAGGGACTGGGAATCTGCTACCTACTGACCCGGCAACCAAATATTGGCTTCAGCCCATGATTCCGACCCGTAGCGACGGGCCAGAAATTTGGGAGAACACCCGATGTTATGTTGCCCGTCAGTAAAGTCGAGTCCTGTCCTTGCCCCCTGCCAAAGCGCGGGGGTATTTTCGTGGCATCCAAAAGCGCCATTTCCATGAAGGCCAGGAAGCGCTCCCTTCTCGCAACAGGGGAGAGGCGCAATGAGGGGGCTGCTCCCCTGCGATAGGCCGAAGCCCAACCGATGATGTCATCCCACTCCTTGCCAAAGCGACGGAGGGCGTAATCCGCGGCTGCGCCTTTCGACAGGATATTCCCCGTCGCGATGGTCGCGTGGATCCTGGCCACACCGAGGATTCCCCAATATGCCGCTTCGGCCGAAAGGGAATAAAGGATGCCGCGGGGCCGATTCCTGGCCTTGCCTACCCAGTCCTTCCAGTACGTGGCGAGGTTTTCACGGCACCACTTTTCGAGGGCGGCCTCATCGATCCAGGCGGCGGGTTTCGCAGGGCCGCGAATCGCCCAAGGTCGGAGCGCGACCGTGTGCCAGGTAACGGGATTTGCGACAAAGCCGTTTGCTGTCTCGAAAACCCCTTCGCGCACCCGCGGGACCACGAGGCCCCTCGGATCCTGTCCCAACTCCCCCCACGTGACGTATGCGCCATCAAGTACGGGTTTCGGATATGCACGCCTAAAGGAGCGGTGGAGACGCGGAAGGACAGAGAGTTCGCCGCGTTCCAGCCGCGTGTCGCCCAGGGCAAGGAAGTCGAGGTCGCTCACGCCGGGACGCCAGTCGCCCAGGACTGCCGAGCCGGTGACCAGGAAACCGTTTATCCGTCCGGGCAGCATGCGATCCAAGGTGGCCAGCAATGCCTGCGCCACGGGAACGATATCGGCGCGCGCCTGCTTGGAGATGCCGTATTTCATGTTCCGAATATCGGCAACCGGTCGCCGGCGCCGGCGCAAAAAAAACCGCGCCTTGGATGTAGGCGCGGCTTGTGCCGGGAAATTCCTAAGGCTCAACTTCCCTGCGAGCGCCCGCGCTTGCGGAGGTGCACGGGGTTCCAGGAGTTCAGCGGGGACTGTACTTTGTCACCGGCCGCACCATGGAGAGGACTACCCTGGGCTCTGTGCCCTTCCGCGCCGAGGAGTTTTTTCGCGGTGCGCCATTCGGGCAGGCAGCGGTCCAGGATAGCCTTGAAGGCCGGGCCATGGCCGCGCTCGATCAGGTGGGCCATCTCGTGAACGAGCACATATTCAAGGCAGGCGAAGGGACGACGCGCCAACTCGAGGTTGAGCCAAATTCGCCGTACCTTGGTGTTGCAGCTGCCCCAGCGGGTCCGCATGGTCTTGATGCGCAGTTCCCAAACCTTGACCCCAAGCACCGCTTCCCATTTCTCGGCAAGCTCGGGGAGGAGGCCCTTGAGCGCCGTGCGATAGCATTTCCCGATAGCCGCCGCCTTGCCCTCCAAGCTGCAACCTTTCCCCACGCGAAGCTCGATGATCCGGTCGTCTTCCAGCAGCCTCGCCTTCGCGCCGCGCCCGCCAGGGACCACGCGGAGTTCCACCTCCAGCCCTAGCCAACGCAGTCTCTCCCCGTCCACATACCCAAGACAGGGAGAGCGATCCATCGCCGCCATCCGGGTGCGGTGCTTCCGGATCCACCCGAGCCGCCTTTGGATTGCCACTCCGAGGGCAAGGTCTCCGAGCTGCCTAGGGGCGCTTACGCGCACCCGGCCTTCGGGGGGCTCGACAACGATCCGTATGGATTTCGTCTGCCGACGGGTGACTTCCACCTCTAGCTCCTCGACGTGGAGCACGGAAATGTGGGGTATCATGATGCTGGAAGTATGCATAGGCCAGCGTTATAATCCAGCCATGAAAAATCGCCTCATCGAGCTCCTGGAATCAGGCCGGATCATGGATGAGCCAGGCCTGAAAAGCGCTTTCCGCGGAATCGCCAAGCGCATCCATCCAGACCTTGCCGAGGGATCGGGAGCGGCAAGTCGCGGACGCGCCGAAAAAAAGGCGACAGAGGCTTTTATCGCCCTTAGGTCCGAGTACGAAGAGGCGCTCGCCTGGTTGGGCGCCTCTGGCTCGCTCAATACCCCCCCTGGCGAGATGCCACGCCCCGGCACGGCGCCACCAGAGGGGCTCCCTCCCCTCCCATGGTCCGAAAAAACCTTCTATGAGAACCTCGAGGAACTCCTGGCCCGGGGATTCCCCCGGCAACCATCAGTGCCTGGCCCGCGGGGACTCTACGTCGCCTGCAGGGGACGGGTAATGCGCTTGCTTGCGGGCAGGGATCGCACCCACGCCCCCGGAACTGCCCTATCGGCCTTCCTCGATTTCGAGGCTGGATACGCCGCGCTGGTGGCCGCGGATCCGGCCGGCCTATCGCGGGAAGTCCGTCTCTCCCACGGCCTCCGCAACCTCGTTTTCAACATCGTGCTATTCCATGATACAGGCTTCGCACAGCTCGCACGATTTGCCCGGAACGAGTGGATCCGCTTGCGAAAGGAGCTCATCGTGGGGAAGGAAGCTAGACCCTTGGCTTTCCTTTCCATGCTCATGGATGACCTTGGAAAGGGTCCCGCCTGCGTCGAGGATTGAAGGCCCCTATCGTCCCGAATGGCTGGCGAACCCGCAGACGAGGGGTTATACTCCCATTTGTGGAATTGCCTAAAAGTGCATCGGTCTCCTCCTTGGGACTTGAAGGGCGGGAAGCCGATACCGAGTATGTTGAACAGCTCAATTTCCTCGAAAGCTCAGGGGCCCTCGACCACCTCTCCGAACTGAGGAAGGAAAGCAGGGAGCTCGATACCCTCATCAATGACGCGGCGGGCCTTTTCGCGCTGACCGAAATAGAGGACATGCTCGCCTTCGTGATCTCGAGGCTCCTCGACCGCTTCATCCCCACCCGCTGCGTCTTCCTCATCGGAAGGCCGGACGGCCTTGGCGTCGACTTCTACAGCTATCGCAACATGAAACCGGACGACTTGCCTTTTCCGATCGAATACTACGCCTTGTTCAAGGATTTTTTCGCGGTCGCGCCCTACGCCTCCTCCTTCAGCGCGATGGAGGAGCGCTTCGGCCCGCAGCGCTTTGGGCAGGACATTCGAAGCTACGATCCTGACCTTCTCTTTCCCATGGTGGGGATAGGCGGGCTTTTCGGTGTCGTCCTCCTGGGACGGAAACTGGTCGGCGGAGACTACTCGAGTCTCGAGCGCATGTATGTCGATCGCCTGATCAGGTTCCTCTCCATCTGCATCCAGAACCGCCTCCATCGCGAGCGCTCCATCACCGATGCCAAGACCGGCCTGTTCAACCACAACTATTTCATGAAGCGCCTCGAGGAGGAAGTTGCGCGTGTCGCAAGGGGACGCACGGACTCAGGGCTCATCATGATGGATATCGACCACTTCAAGATCTTCAATGACAATTGGGGCCATCTGGCGGGAGACGAAGTTCTGCGGGCCCTTTCCCGAGTCGTGAAGCAGGCGATCCGATCCGAGGACGTGGCCGCCCGCTACGGTGGCGAGGAATTCTGCATCCTCCTCGTCGAATGCGGACGGGACAAGCTCGTGGAGGTCGCCGAAAGGATACGCAAGGGCATCGCGGCCATGGCAGTGCCGTGGAAAGGCGAATTCCTCGAGGTCACGGCAAGCTTCGGGTGCTGCCCCCTCGATCCCTCGTGGCGAGGCCCGGGCGAATCCATAGTGGAGCGGGCGGACAAGGCCATGTACCGCTCGAAGGCCGCGGGCCGAAACCGCACGACTATCTATAGGTTTGGCCTGCTAGGCCGGGCGACCGCGATTCGGGATCCATGCCCCCTAGGATACTGCTGACGTGACCCCGATGATCCGTCCCGTGATTGGGGAGATCGAGCAAGCATCTCCAATACGGCTTTTCGCTTCCTCGCACTGCGTGCTTGTTTCCGTTGTATCTTCCCCATATCCCCTAGCCGGATTTCCCCAGGCTGCTTGACGATCAAGCGCTTGGGATTTGCCCGCGCTTTTCGAGCGCGCCTCCGGGTAATCCCTAGCCCACCACGACTGCCTCGATTGCCCCCGTCAAGTCGGGCCGATGGCCGCCATTATTGCCTGATCCATCCCCTTTTTTTCCATCTCTCCCTGGTCTCGATAATACCCTCGCTCCCGTCCGGAATCCCGATCCTGCCTTTCCCTGACAACAATTTGCCACCAGGGATCCTGCCGTAGCTTTCCGGCTTCTTCGTGTCTTTCGAGCTCGCCTTAGCCGAGGCCTTTCCGACGATAGCGAATGCGCTTTCTCTCGATTGCGCGACTACGAGGACTTTCAGCATCTCCAACAATAGGTTGTTGTCCTTTTTCCAGCATTCGATTAGATCGATGGGTGGGAGGACCACGACCATCAATCCATCGGTCTCCCTAAGCCTTTTTGCCGAATCGAGGAACAGGACCTCCCGATAGGTTCCCAAGGAAATATCGGCGCAGTCGATCACCACGTAGGTCATCCCCGCATCGACCAGTCTCTCTATGATGCCGTGGAGGCAATTGCCATTGAAGGAGGCAAGTTCCCCATGCAGGCGGATCGAAACCGCGTTCTGCATGTTCGCGATTTTCTCGAATTGAACCATCAGGCTAGTATGGAAAACATGGTCTGCTTCTATCCACGATCCATCGAGAGGAGGGATATATCCTCCTTTGTTTTCAGTCCCATGCATTTTTATTCATCGCCTGGCCGGCCAACACCGGATTCCCTTCGAATGTCTTGCCCGAGCCTTCCAATCGAGTGCCAAGGCCGAAAGCCTGTGCCCGGGCATTTGGACCGGAATTACGCCCACGATTGATTCATGCGCCAAGTTCATACGGGACATTCAAAAAAATTCCATGTAGCCAGAATGACCACGGCATATGCCTTTGTCAAGAATCCTATGCCTCTCGAAACTAGGCATCCGTCCCATATCGAACACGCTGCGCCGGTCGACCAAGGGGTTCCCTATGCTGTCCAATGCCAATCCAACTTCCAGCCCGCTATCGCTCGTGTAAAATCATGCCATCGAAAACCACGGTGTCGTCTCGGGCTAGGCCCCGTTCCACCGCGTTCCGATGCCGGTCCCAAGCTTCGCGATAATTGCCGCTCTTCGAAAAATATTTGTTGCACTACCGGAGAGGCTGGCGCGCAAGCCACCAACCTGCCTCTGATCCTCGATTTTGCCTTTCCGGAGTTTCCTCGATGCAGACCTGGCCTGGCCTGCTATTTATAGTCCCCCGTCGTTCGTCTTTTCCGATGCCGCACCAAGAGTTTTTTCGCTTTTTCGTACTCTTTTTCGTTGACGGACAGGGTCATCGCCAGCTTTCCCGCCGGGGCCTTTATTGTCGAAACCTCATGCCCAATCCCATTCGAATCAAGCAATGCTATGAATTGGTCGATCTTCAGTTGATTGTCGAAGGTCCATAGCGCTTTCATTTTCGCTTCTTCCCATGTCTTGCGCTCGTTCCGTCGCTCCGGCATATGCTTCCTTTATGCGCAAGGGATGGACGGCCATGTCCATTATCGCATCCGATCACTATACAGCAGTTTTTGGCCATGCAAAATGCCTCGTGATGGCAAAAATGCCTGCCAAGCTGGATTGGGTCCCCTAATTGGCGCTTCTTGCCATTGACAATTCGGCATCCAGCGCCCAAAGGCCAATCCTCCATAGACCAAGGGACATGATTATGGACGAGGAGAGAGGAAAGGACAGAACTACAGCGGTCGACAGCGATGCGCAAGGCGGAGATCATCCTCCAGGTCCTGCGCCAGACAACGCCTGTGATCGGCGTGGCCCGGCAGACTGACCTGATGCCGAGCGTGGTCCAGGGATGGACTGATGCCTGCCTCAAGGCCGGCGGACAGGGGTTGAAGGCAAGGGCTGTAGGGGTGGACAGTCAGGCCGATACGGAAGTCGAGGAACTGAAAGCGACGATAGGCGAGCTCTTTGTGGAGAGCGAAATCAAAAAAACGAGGCTCTGCGAGGGCCCTCGAAGGAGACCGAATCCTGACCCCGCAGAGCCAGCTTTTGGAAGAAGGGATGGGGCTTGAACGAGGAGCGGATGGGGACGCCCCGATAAATGCGCGAAAATTCGTTGACAGTACCAGGCCCCGCCCTCGATTGTCCTTGAAAGGTTCAATGGAGCCCAAACGTGCCCGCTTTGCATTGGCGCCCGCGGCTAATCCTGTTCGAAGGGAAGCCCCGAAGCCTGCGAAAGCATCTGCCCCGCGGCAATCAGGTCTCCCGCCCGCCTGGCCGGAAGCGTGTTGAACACGAGCCCGCCGCCTTCAAGGTCGTCGCAGAGGAGGGTCACGAAGGCCTTGCGGAGCGTGCTGCGGCTCTGCCTCAAGGCGTCGACGTCGCCCGTGGAATCGATGGCGCCAAGGATGCGGGCGCTGTCAGAGGCTTCCGTGCGGCCTCCTGGCGCCGTGCCTTTCACGAAGGCGCGCAGGCGGAAGCCCTCGATGCGGGAGAAGGGGAGGACGACCTTCCTGGCGAGGAAGGCAAGGCCGTAGCGATGGGTGAGGCTTTGCTGGGCAGGATCGAGCGTCCACCGCTCCTCATAGAGGGCGGCGAGGAGGGTCAGGGCGAGGGCGACCCACTCGAAGGCGCTCGGCTTGTCGTTCGCCACGAGGATGGCGCCGACGAGGACAGCCCCGATGAGGAGCATGGCGATGCGGTACCAGAGCGGGACCGCATAGATGAGCCTGCCATCCTTGGCCTTCCTGAGCACGAGCGGGATGTCCATATCTGCCTCCTTGGCCGCAAAGCCAACTTCGTTGTATCCTATCCCCGCTTTTCCCGATAGACCCGGCAGATATCCGGCGCGGGTGAAATACGGAATCTCCCAGGAGGGTGCATATGGCGGCGGCGCAGGTTCAATTCGAGACCAGTCTAGGCAACATTGTCATCGAGCTCTTTGAAAAGGAATGCCCGATAACCTCGGCCAATTTCCTGGGCTACGTGAAGTCGGGCTTTTATGACGGGACCATTTTCCACCGTGTCATCCCCGGCTTCGTGGCCCAGGGCGGCGGTATGCTTCCCGGCATGAAGGAAAAGGACAACGAGGGACCGATCAAGAACGAGGCGGCAAACGCGCCGACGAACGTCCGGGGAACCCTCGCCATGGCCCGAACGTCGGACCCGGACAGCGCCACCTCACAGTTCTACATCAACCTCAAGGACAATGCTTCGCTCAATTACTCGGGACGGAGCAACCCCGGCTATTGTGCCTTCGCCAAGGTTGTCGAGGGCATGGATACTGTGGATGCGATGGCCAAGGTGGCGACAGGCATGCGTGGTCCCCACGGCGACGTGCCCAAGGAGGACATCCTCCTCATGAAGGCGAGCCTGCTCGCCTAAAGGGGAGTGCATCGAAGATTGTTGGCCAGCGCCGGAAGGCGGACTAGATGGTCAGTTGGGGGGCCGCTGTCTTGCCCTTCCTGGCCGAGAAATTGAGGGGCACCTCGTATCCGGCGATTTCCAGCATCTGCCGGAAGGGGGAGCCCTCTTTTTTCAGCTCCCGCGAGCCCCTTGTTATCTTGCAGAGCGAAAGCCCGAGGTCCTTGGCGATGTCACGCTGGGGGCGGCCCTTGGCAAGGTCCTTGACCAGGGCCCATCTCTTGGCGATCTCATCCGCTTCCGATGGTGTAAAAAGGCTATAGAGGAAGCTCTCGATGAGTTCAGGCTTCCCGGCTTTAGCCAAGGCGGATGCCATTTCCTGAATGTTGGCCGAAACGAGGCCGATGTCACTATCCATAGAGACAGTATACCATCTATTGCACGTTTTGGCGAGAGGAATTTTCATGAATTGATCCATCGTTTCAAATAATGAAACGATCTATAAGGCTTGGTTTAGGACAGCGACCGATGTTTCAAGCCAAGCAGCAATGCCAGAAAGCTGGCTTAGGCGAAGCTCGATGCCGAGTCGATTCCAGGTCTCCTGCGCTGGAGTGCTGGCCAGGAGGGCTTGGTGGTTTCTCAGTTGGCGGGCGATGGTCGCGCGCTGGGCTTCGATGATCGCCAGGACGGACTCCGGCCGCCAGCCCCGCGCGAAATAGAGCCGGGAGATGAACTCGAGTCGGATTATCCGGGAGCTGCAGTCCGAAGGCGCGGCAAGCCATTGCGAGAAGTGAGCCACCCCCTGGTCCGTGGCATTGAGGATCCGACGCTCCTGGCTCTTTTCCCCTGCCTCGATATTCGAGGCGATGAGGCCTTGGAGCTCCAATCGCTTGAGTATCGAGTACATCTGGCTCTGGCTGATGTGCCAGACCTTCCCGAGATCGGCCTCGAAGCGGCGGAAAAGGTCATAGCCGTGGAGGGGGCTCGCCATCAGGAATCCGAGGGCGACGAACTCGGGCCTCACATCGGGGAAGTGCCGCCGCGTCGTGCCCGGGGAAAGGGAGGCAGGCATCCGGCTATTCCGCGACCGGGAAGTCCACGAGGCGCCCGCCGGTGATGGCGGCCAGCTGGTCGAGGGTCAGGGGAACACCGGTCGCGTCCGTCCCGGCGGCAGGATAGACCAGGTCATACAGGCCGAGCTCGCGATCCAGGAGGATCTCGACGCCGGTGAGGGCGAAGGGACAAACCCCGCCCGGTCTATAGCCGGTGACCCTTTCCGTCTCCTGCGCATCGGTCATCGAAAGCTTGGAGCCGGCGACTTTCTTGAGGGCCGAGGAGGGGATGCGCTTGTCCCCGGGGCAGACCACCATGAAGTAGGCGCCGCCCTTGTCCTTGAAAAGGAGGGACTTCGCGATGCGGGCGGTCTCGACCCCGATGCGGGCCGCGGCCAGCTCCGCTGTGGGGGTCGAGCCGGGTTCGAACTCCAGGGGAGACAGGTGGTGGAGGTCAAGGACCGCTTGGACTTTGGCCGGTATCATGGAGGTGATTCTACACGCGAAGGGCGGGTATTGCGAGGGTCGGAGGAAGGTCCAGCGCGTGCAAGCCCAGGAGGATGAGGGAGGATACCACGAGGAGGATGAGGAACCAGACCGCGGTGATCCGGACCCAATGGACAAAGCTCACCTTCGCGACCCTGCGCACGATCGTAGCCATGATGACGGCCTGGACGGAGGCTATCGGGGATACGAAGCCGCCCAGGGCGGTGCCCACTATCGCGGCGAGGGCGAAGAAAGACCACTTCTCGTGGTGGATGACGAGGTTGGTCAGGATGTCCATCACGGCGACATTGTCCGCGACCGCGGAAAGGAGGGCCGACCCGCCGAGGATGGCGATTCCCACCGCGGGCACCGAGCCCGCTTTCAGGAGGTTGCCGCCCACGAGTTCGAAGGCGCCGGCGAGGTTGAGCTCGGTGATGGTGATGAATATCGCCACGAGGAAGAAGGCCTCCTCCATGTTCAGCTTGGTCTGGGTGAGGATATAGCGGCGCGCGTTGGGCTGGACCGCGGCTATGGCCAGGATGCCGGCTATGGCGGTGGAAGCCCAGGTCGGCATGGCCGGGAAGAAGGCGTGGGCGGCCAGGAGGATCACGAGGATGATGCCGCTGGCGACGATGAGGCGACGGCTCTTCGTGCGCGCCCGGTATTCGTCCCTGACGTCGAGGAGGAGGTCGCCCAGGATGATCTCGGCTAAGGGATCCCCTTCGGAGCGGTAGTGGTAGAAATCGATGAGCCCCGAGGCAAGGCTCTCGCTGTTGAGGTTGACCGAGAGGGCGGCGTGGACCTTGCTCCGTGGGATGCCCGCCTTGAGCGCGGCCTCGAAATCGGGAAGTCCCTCCTCCTCGATGATGCGCGTCATGTCCAAAAGGGAGCGGACCTCCACGGTGCCTATGTCCCGCAGGGTGTCGGAGAGGGTCCCTGTCCCCGCGTGGGCGCGCCTCAGTGAAAGCCCTTCGAGGAGGACCTCCATCTCGGGGCGGTCGCTCCGTATCTTAGGATAGCGCCGGACGACCCGCCAGGCGAGGAAGGCGCAAAGCCCTGCGGCCGGGATGGCGAAGAACGACGCGTATTTGATGAAGAAAAAGGGAGAGAGCCCCAGCTTTTCCGCGGCGAGTATGTTCGTGGGCTCGCCCAGGACAAACCAGACTCCTCCGATGTTCGTGGCCACCACGAGGAGGAGGAGGATCTCGACTATGTGCTTGGTCCTCATCCCGCTCGAAAGGAGGATGGTGAGGGTGATGATGCCCATGATGGTCGTGATGGTCGCCCCGTCGAAGAGGCCGGAGAGGACGCAGGTCAGGAGCATGATCGAGATCATGATCGGCCCGAGGCTTCCTCCCGTGTGCTTCACGATGCGCCAGGCAAGGTCCCCGATGAAGCCCGAATACGCGAAGGTGTTGACCACGAGGTAGAGGCCCGTGAGGAATATGAATATCTCAAGGTGGATCGCGCGGGCGATGCCCGCTATCGAGGCGAGGACATCGCCCTGCGCAGCCGGCTGGATCCCGTAGCGGACGACAAAGATGAAGAAGCCCACGAGGCCGAGGCTGGCCGTCACCCAGGTCTTGGTCGAGGGTCTACCGTCGTCGGATATCGACAGGAGGGCAAGCATCGAGAGGAGTATCCAGGCCAGGGCGAGCACATGGTGGCCGAACGCGGCCAAGGCTAGGCCGACCAGGGTAGCCAGGAAGAGGGGGGCGAAAAATTTCGGCTGCATTGTGCCTCCCGTTCCTGTCGTGTCGCCTTCTTCAGGCTAGTGCCATCGGACTGCCGGGTCAAGGATCGCATCCGGGGCTTTCTCGCCTCGTGCCAGGGGCTTCGAGCCGCCCCTTGCCAAAATGCCGGGGGCTCTTTAGTATCCGTACATGGAAAAGTACTACTTTACCTACGATGATATTCACCTGACCGCGAAGGACATCGCGGATCGCGTCGTGGCGTCGGGCTACGATCCCGACATAATCGTGGCCATCGGCACGGGCGGCTTCATCCCTGCGCGCATCTTGCGGACCTTCCTCGACAAGCCTGTCCTGGCCGTCGGCATTTCCTATTACGACGCCGACGACAAGCCCAGCAAGGAACCGCGCAAGGTGCAGTGGATCGAGGAGGCGGAGCGCAAGCTCGCGGGCAAGCGCATCCTCCTCGTGGACGAGGTGGACGATTCGCGCTCCACGCTCGAGTACTGCATCCGGGAGCTCATGCGCCACGGCCCCGCCGAGATAGCCGTCGCCGTCCTCCACGACAAGAAAAAGGAAAAACGCGGGATCATCCCCCCGGAGGTGAGCCGCTATTTCGCCGGACGGACCATCGAGGACCGCTGGGTGGCATATCCATGGGACGCCCACGATATCGGCGCCCACGACGCCTCCGCCGCGGCCTGCAGGGACAAGCCATGAGCGTACGCATGAGTGGACGGTCGACGGGACCTACCACCGTCGAGCTCGTCCACGAGTCGGGCGCGACGATCCGGACGACAGCGCCCAAGGACAACGGCGGCGACGGCTCGAGCTTCTCGCCGACCGACCTCTGCGCCGTCTCGCTCGGAGCCTGCGGGACCACCATCATGGGCATGTACGCCAGCAACCATGGCATCAGCCTGGATGGGATCAGCTTCGACATAGTCAAGGAGATGTCCCCGCCGCCGAGGAAGATCGCCAGGCTCACTGTCCGATTTGTGCTCTCCGGGGCCTTTTCCGACCTGGAGTTCGGCAAGATCGTCGCGGCAGGGAAGGCCTGCCCCGTGCGCCTCACCCTGGGCGGGCAGGTCGAGGTCGTCGAGGAATACGTCAGGGGCTAGAGGCCCTTCCTGCGGCCCGAAAGAGACCGGGACGGCCCGAAGATCGTAATAGTTTATATCGTCACTCCAAGGCTTGCCTCCCGCTGCCGCAGGGCCTCGGCGGCTTCCCCGATCCCCGGCCAGGCCTGGAGGAGGAGCCCCATGCCCGCCAGCCTTTCCTGGCAGGCGGCTTGCGCCGCCGCGCAATCGGCTTCCTCCGGCTTGTGCGCCTCCCCGGGGACGAAGTCGGAGGGAAGCCAGTGGCTGCCTTCCGCCGTCATGTCCTCGATGCCGCGCAAAAGGAATTCGGGACTGTCCCTGGTCGCGATGGCGAGGTGGGTCACCGGCTTGCCTTCAGGATCGGGGACCTGGGCCTGGGGCAGGACCGCCGCCGCAGTGGCTTCAGGTTCGGCCAAGCCTTCGAGGAAGCTTTCCTTCGAAATCAGGATGCCGTTTTCGGCCAGGCAATTGGGGGCGGAGGCAAGCTCCCTGGCATCCCCTCCTCCAAGGCCCTAGGCCGTGAGGGACGACAGCAGTTCATCCAGGGTCCCGCAGCCCTGGTTCGTCAGGGTTATCGTCGTGACAGCGTTGTTGTCGATCGAGAAGAGCATGCCGAAGTCGGGGCATGGCGGATTTGTGGAGATCAAGCTCCCATAGCCTGATTTCTTGCTCAAGAAAAAAACGGGAGGCCCTTCCCGCCTGGAATGGGCGGCTTTGTCCCCTGCGCCATCCTTCACGAGGACGTTGACGTAATACCGCGAACCGGAAAGCAAGCTGCCGATCATGCAGCAGGTCTCGCCGGCGGTCCAGTCCATCGCGACGGTGCGTCCCCCCCCACACTGGTTTCGGCTTCCGCGACCGACGTCACGTTGTCGGCGCTGGAGATCGCGCCCTTGTAGGAAAGCCCGGACTGCCGCGTCTCCACATCGGTTGCGGCGGTCCAGTGCAGAGTGAAGGCCGCTGAGGTGATTCCGTCGACCGTCAGCAGGGAACTGGGAAGGTCGGGAAACGCATTGAAATTCGCGGTGATATCCATCGATTGGCCATGGGGGAGGGTCTGGACCGAGGATGGATCCACGTTTCCCCCGATCGCTAGCGACGCCTGGAGGCTGATGGTCGGGACCTTGGACGTGAAGTTGGCCTGGATGGTCGCGTCGCCGCCTGAGAGCGGGGGCGCGGTGATCGCCACCGGCACACCGTGTATCGCGGTCGTGACGGTGGAGGGATTCACACTCCCTCCGCTGGTCGCGTTCAGGGTGGGCGAATAGGTCTTCAGCGCGAAGTCCGCCTTCACGGCCGCGGACCCATCGTTGATGGTCACCGTAGTGGACTCGAGGCTGGCGTCGGCGCAGCTGACCGAGGAGCCGCTCTCGACGCTCCAGGGCGCGAAGTCGTAGCTGGCCGAGGGGGTAGCGGCAATTGCGATCGGCGTGCCTCGGCCCCTGGCGCGAGGCTTTTGGTCCCAGGGGACTCCTTGGGGTCATCCATGAACTGCTTGACGGGGAGGCTTGCCTGGAGCCCTTCCAGCGCAGCCGGTCCGGAGTTCCTGAGGATGAGGCAGCCGAGGGGGTTGGTTTCGCAGTACCTGAAAAAAACCGGGAAGACGGGCTCGAGCTCGAGGCCGATGATCTGGAGGCCGGAGGGCCGGTCTTGAGGATGAGGGGCTTGGTCGCAGGCGAGGCGGCTTCGGGCTTGACCACTGGCTTTCGGGTGGAAACCGCGGCCGCGCCGGGATGGAAGTCGATTCCGCCCCGTATGGAGAGGTCCTGGCAGGGACCGAAGGCGTTCGCGTAGGAAACCCGGATGAAGGGCCGGAGCGCGCCTGCACCGAGGGAGAGGACGAGCCCTAGCGGCCCGAACCTGAGGGCCTCGAAGCGGATCCCGAGGGAGAGCCTGAGGGTCGAGAGCGTGACCCCCTCCCGAGTCCTTGACCGTCGCCCAGGTGTAGCCGAATCCTGCCAAGCCCTTGAGTGGAAGGCCCGGCGCGAGGGTCAGTCCCGCGCCAATTGAGGCGCCAAGGGCCGTATCGAAAGCCGCGGCGTCGGAACCCAGGTGCAGGGCGGCTCCACCCGAGGCTTCCATCGAGAAACCGCTGGGCAGCCCGAACAACGCTCCGGAAACGGCGTCAAAAACCACCATGACGGACCACATCCGGGTTTTCACGACATTCTTCGGCCACGGCCAGCAAAAGATCGCCGCAACGTTCTATTCTTATAACTATATCCTCCATCGCCCATTTTCACGACGAGTGATCTTTTTTTCACGATCCGCCCGCATGACCGACTCCTCCCCTTTTTGCTTTTCTTTGCGGCGACTCGGGCGTACACTCAAGGCGCTCAATTTCGGGACAGGGGGCCGACCGTCCGCAAACTCGATTTTTTCAAATGGCTGACCGGGCGCGGCGGCATGAAGCGCGATCTCCTCCTGCCCTTCATCCTCCTCCTGGCCATCGGAATTGGCCTGGTGTGGCTCGCCGACAAGACGGTGAGTCGAGTCGCGATTTTCCAGGCCGCCGATCGCCTCCTCCTGGAGTCGGCGTCGAGGATCAAGGACCGCACGATCGCCTATCTTGACGAGGCGGTGGACTTGGCGGTCATCAACGCCGCCCTTGTCGATCCCTCCGACACGAGCCCCACACGGGCGGAGAACCTGCGGATGGCCCTCTGGCGCCAGCTGAACGCCATGCCCGCAATCGATATCGTGAGCATCGGTTTTTCCACGGGCGAGTATGTGGAGGCGCAGCGCCTTGATCCGGCGACGGTGAGGACGGGGCGGTCAAGCGCATCGACAGGAGGGGACCTTGTGCTCGAGCGGACCGATGCCGATGGCAGGCCTGTCGAGGAGATGCTTCGCAGGAAGGCCTATGACCCCCGCCAGCGTCCCTGGTACCTCTCCGCGGCGCGGGCGGGACGGCCCGCATGGTCCGAGCCCTACGCCATCGTATCCTCCCGCGAACTGGTGATGTCGGCGACGGTCCCCGTCCTGGTCAAAGGTGTCCTCGCCGCGGTCTCGACAGCCGATATCGGGCTTGGCAGGTTGAACGCCTTCCTGGCCGAGGTCTCCTCCGTGCCCGGCGCGTCGGCGAGCATCGTGGATGGGGCGGGGCACCTCATTTCCGTATCCAATGAGGCCCTCATCTGGCCGAGTGGAACCCTCACACCCCTTGTCCATGACCTGGGCGGCCTGAATGAGGCCGCATTCGAATCCACGCGGCGGACATCGAGCCAGGCCTTGCACTTCAGTTTCGAAAGCGAGGAATACCGGGCTGTCCGCCTGCCCCTCGGCGGGAAGGCGCCCTTGCCTTGGGACCTCATCGTCGTCTTTCCCGAGGCTTCGTTCTATTCCTTCATCGGGGAGTCGGACAGGCTGAGCCTCCTGGTCCTGGCGGCGAGCCTCTTCCTTGCCTTGGGTTTCGGCTTTTTCGCGGCCCGGCGCGTTTCGGAACCCCTGCGCCAGCTTGGGCTGGCGTTTTCGGCCCTCGATCCCGAAAACGCTTCGGACTCGGGGGAGATGGCTTCGCTCATGAAGCGGGTGGACGAGGTCGGGAAGGTCGCCCTGTCCTATGACGTCCTGATCCGCCGCCTGGCGGAGAGCTTCGCCTCGCTCAAGGCATCCATCGCCGAAAAGGAGATCCTCCTCAAGGAACTCAACCATCGGGTCAAGAACAACCTCCAGATAGTGTCCAGCCTCATCAGCACCCAGGCCGCCTCAGCGCCGGATCACGCGACACAGGAGGGCCTCTATCGCCTCCAGGAGAGGATCCAGGCCATGGCCTATGTCCACGAGGACATCTACCATTCGAACAACATCGACTCGGTGGACATGGGGCGCTACCTGCGGCGCATCTGCGAGTCCCTCGCCTCGGGGAGGACCGCGGTGGATGGCTCCTGCCTTTCTTCGCCCTGCGACCTTGAAGTGAAGGTCGAGGCGGACGCTGTCTTCCTCGACCTGGACCAATCCATCCCCTGCGGACTGATTGTCAACGAGCTGGTGGCAAATTGCATCAAGCATGCCTTCGCGGGCCGCGACAAGGGGATGATCCGGGTCGGCTTGACCGAGGAAGCCCTGGGAACCGAAGCGTCAAGCACCGCCGCTGCGACGAGGCTCGTCCTTGTCGTCGAGGACGACGGTGTAGGGATGCGCCTGGCGGTGTCCGGCCGCAGTGATCCCCGGAACAGGGAAGGCCCTGGCGGGATAGGCAGCCTCATCGTCGAAGCTTTGGCTTCCCAGCTCGGCGGAAAGCTGGAGACGAAAACGGGAAGTGGCGGGACGAGCTTCGCGCTTTCCTTCCCGGCCCGCCTCAGGCCGTCATCAAGGGCTGGCGCGACCGATCGCCGCTGACATCGCCGGCCCTTGCCGTCGGCCAGCAAGGGCCGACGGCAAGCCTGCGCCGAATCCGTCAGCCCCCGCTGACGAGGTGGTAGAGTTCCAGGGCGTCGCCTTCGCGGACCGTGCGCCGTTCATAATCGCCGCGCTCGACCAATTCCCCGTTGACCCTGGCGATGATGAGGGGAAAGGACCAGCGCTTCCTTTCCAGGATTTCCCGGATCGTGAGCGACTCCTCGGGGAAGGATTCCGCCTCGGCGTTTACGCTGATCTTCACGCTTCCTCCCCGGGGTTGCCATCGAGCAGGATCGCGACGACGGCGTTGGCTTCCATGTTCGCGGCGATGGCGACGCGAGGGGCCATGGGCGGATTGTCGGGACCGACCTCGGATTCGCAATCGCCCACTATGACCAACTTGCCCATCTGCCTCAGCTTCAGCGTCCCGCTCCGCCCGTAGCCTGCCAGGCCCGATGCCGCCACGAGCCAGGTGTCCGGCAGGCGGAGGAGCATGGTCTCCATGAGCATGGCCTTCTCCGCCGCCGCGTCGAAGGCCTCGACCACCACGTCGCAGCCACCGAACAAGTCGGCCACCAGGGCTGGGCCGACGCGAATCTCCCTCGCCTCCACGACTATGCCCGGGTCGATGCGCGCGAGGTTGTCCGCGAGGCATGGAGCCTTCGGGAGTCCCACCTGGTCGAGGAAGAAGAACTGCCGGTCCAGGTTGGCCTCCGTGACCCGATCGAAGTCCACGAGGAGGAGCTGTCCGACGCCCGCACGGGCAAGCGCGAGCGCGCAGTTGGACCCAAGGCCGCCACAGCCGGCGATGCCGACCTTTTTTCCCGAAAGGCGCGAGCGATACTCATCCCTTGTCATGTTTTCCATGATAGTCGGCCTTTCGCGGCGGCCGCAAGGGCAGGCCGTCCCCCAATTGTTTCCGCGCGTAGGAACATGGGCGCTCGTCCTTGTGGTCCTTCCAATTGCCACTTCCCCATGGGTTTTCGCCATAGCCGAAAAACCGGAATTCCGCTATAATTCATGTTTTCGCGTCAGGCCTTCGGATGGCGCGCAGGAGGATTGAGGCCGTGATCAAGTATCTCCGGACCATGGACGAAAAATGCGTCGGCTGCATGACCTGCACGGCGGTCTGCTCAAGGCTGTATTTCAAGGACGAGAATCCCGCCAAGTCCGATATCCAGGTATTCGAGCTCGCCCTCGGGAAATTTCACCTCGTCGCCTGCGACCAGGAATGCCGCAAGTGCGTGAGCGAATGCCCGACCCAGGCGATCACGGTCGCGAAGACGGGTGTCGTGATGCTGGACAAGTCCCTGTGCGTGGGCTGCCTGGCCTGCGTGGCCGTCTGCCCCACGGGCGCGATGCGTTGGTATCCGGGGCTCAAGCACCCCTTCAAGTGCATCGCCTGCGGCGCCTGCGCGAAGCGCTGCCCCAAGGATGCCCTCGAGATCGCCGAGAAGGAAGACAGCCCCGCCTCCCGCGCCTGGTCAGACGCCATAGCCCTCGTTCGCAAGGAGGGGCAATGATGAGCCTCGAAAGGAAAGACCTGAAGCTCCTCGCCGAGGCACGCCTTGAAAAGGGCGGCGTCCGGAAAGGCTACAACATGCGGACCCTCCACCTGGACGTGGGCACGCGGAGCGTCACCGAGAAGAAGGTGTCCGAGGAGATGAAGCGGAAGTTCGTGGGCGGCAAGGGCTTCGGCCTCAAGCTCCTCTGGGACGCCACGCGCCCCGAGACGAAATGGGACTCCCCCGAGAACGAGATCGTGATCGCGATGGGCCCCATCTGCGGCAATACCAATTACCCCGGTTCGGGCAAGAGCCTCGTCGTGGCCCTCTCGCCCATGACGGGCATACCGATAGACTCCAATGTCGGCGGCTATTTCGGCCCCTACCTCAAGTTCTCGGGCTTCGACGCCCTCGAGCTCCAGGGGAAGGCCGACCGCGAGACCATCGTCTTCATCGACGGCAACGAGGGCATCGTCCAGTTCTACGAGTCCCCTGCGGACATCCCCGCGGACACCCACCTCCTGGCCGAGATCCTCACCCACACCTTCGCGAAGGACGGCGCGTCCAAGGACGGCGCGTCCAAGGAGGGAGCGTCCAAGGACGGCGCGTCCAAGGACGCGAAGGACCTCCAGTCGGTCGCGGTGGTGTCCGCTGGCCGCGGCGCCGACCACTCGCCCATGGGCCTCCTCAACTTCTCCCTCTACGACAAGCGGCGGGCGGGCATCCGCGTGAAGCAGGCCGGCCGCGGCGGCATCGGCAAGGTACTGCGCGACAAGAGGATCCGGGCCGTGGTCTGCCGCTTCAAGGGCGTCAACTCGGATTCCAACGACGCGGCGGATCCGGCCGCGGTCCAGCGCATCGGCCTCAAGCTCCACCGCGAGATCGTCCAGAACGACGACAAGCAGTGCAAGATGCGCAAGCAGGGTACCGCCCACCTCATGGAGGTCATGAACGACTACGACCTCCTCCCCACGAAGAACCACAAGTACGGGCAGGATCCCAAGGGACCCGAGATCGCCTCATGGGTCTGGGAGAAGCTCCTCTCCCAGGACCTCCCCGACGGATGCTGGTACGGCTGCACCATGGCCTGCGCCCACGCGGTGGACAAGTTCGAGCTCGAGACCGGCCCCTACAAGGGACAGAAGGTCTGCGTCGACGGCCCCGAGTACGAAACCGCCGCGGGCGTCGGCTCCAACCTCTACGTCTACGATCCCCATGGCATCCTCGAGATGAACTTCTACTGCGACACCTACGGCATCGACACCATCAGCTTCGGGACCACGATGAGCTTCCTCATGGAGTGCTGGGAGCACGGCGTCCTCGACGCCGACAGGACGGACGGCATCGACCTCGCCTGGGGCAACTGGAAGGGCGCCATCCAGGTCCTCCACGACCTGGCGGACGGCAAGCGCTTCGGCGTCCTCATGGGCAAGGGCGTGAAATTCCTCGCGAAGCATTTCTCCAGGGAATACGGCGCCGATCCCCAGTTCATGAAGGACATCGCCCTCCACGGCAAGGGGCTCGAGCAGAGCGAGTACATCTCCAAGGAATCCCTGGCCCAGCAGGGCGGCTATTACCTCACGAACAAGGGCCCGCAGCACGATGAGGCCTGGCTCATCTTCATGGACATGGTCAACAACCGCATCCCGAGCTTCGAGCAGAAGGCCGAGGCCCTCCACTACTTCCCCATGTTCCGCACCTGGTTCGGCCTCCAGGGCCTGTGCAAGCTCCCCTGGAACGACGTGGAGCCCGCGGACAACGCCAGGCACGCGGAGCCCAACAAGGTGCCCGAGCACGTCGCCAACTACCGGGAGCTGTACACGGCGATCACGGGCGAGGACCTCTCCCCCGAGGAGATGATCCTCCAGTCCGAGCGCGTCTACAACTTCCAGCGGACCTTCAACGTGCGCCAGGGCCACGGCCACCGCGACGAGGACTGGCCGCCCTACCGCGCCATGGGACCTGTCCTCGAGGACGAGTACGAGGCCCGCGCCGAACGCTACGACAAGCAGATGAAGGAGAAGATCGGCATCGACCCCGCGGGCAAGAGCCTCAAGGAGAAGGTCGCGATCACGAGGGACTACCGCATGAAGCAGTACTCCTCCCTCATCGACGCGGTCTTCAAGCGCCGGGGCTGGACCCCGGACGGCTGCCCCAGGCCCGAGCACCTGCGGGAGATCGGGATGGACCTGCCTGAGGTCCTGGCCGTCGCGGAGGCGAGGATGGCAGGGAAGATATAGCCTGCCTCGCCGCCAGCGCCAAAAACGGGATCGTCCATCGCGGACGGTCCCGTATTTTTTTGGGCGTCCCCCGCGCCACGGCGCGGGATGGGGCTGTCCGCGTATTGCCGCCGCCATGGTCGTCAGGTACTATCTGTCCATCGCATCCCAAGAACTCGACGCTTGAATAGGGGGAAAGAAATGGCGACAGACAAAGGACGGAATTCGCGCATGACAGCTCGTGTGGCTTGGGCACGAAGGAACCGCGCCTGCGCTGCATTGACCGGCCTTTTCGGGATCCTATTTCCGTCCTTGCTGCTGGCGGGTTGCTCCCTCTTCATGTCGGAGGCCGTCGATGCGGATATCCAGGCTGGCTTCGGTGCCTTGGGAAGGGCATATGCGTATGCGCAGACGGGCCAGACCATCGTCAGCACGGTCCCGAGCACGACGACCTATGCCTCGGCCGACGGCACGGTGACACTCAAGGTCGAGCTCAAGGCGAGCGATAGTTCGCCTTTCCCGATCCAGACAAATACCTACACGATCAGCAACTTCAAGGATCCGGATTCGGACATCGTGGTCAAGGCGGCTTCCATCACGGTCACCGATACCACGGACGGCTGGGGCGATACGACCAAGGATGAGAAGGGCAACGCGGATTTCTCCTCCGCGAACACCCTGCAAAGGCTGGATTTCGCCCTCAACGGCAAGTATCCGGCATGGGGCTTGGGCATCAATTATGAATTCTCCGATGGCGGTACGCTCAAGGCGAATTACCGGGCCATTGTCTATCTCAGGGTTCCCATGATCCCCTGATCAACGCGGCCTTCGCCTCCGCTTATGCCGGGGAGTCCTCTCCCTTGTGCGCTCCGTGCGAATTCTCCAGGGCAGGCGTCATCTCAGTCGGCACGCTTGAGCGGTGGAGGGGCACTCCCGTCTCGATGAGGCGCTTGTTTCCGAGCGCGACGAGGGCCTGGGCGAGCATCGCCACCCCCGTGGCCAGGAGTATCCACTCGATCCGCAGCAGGTCCGCGAGGGGGCCGAAGAGGAGC
The DNA here is from genome assembly GCA_025358255.1 of Spirochaetaceae bacterium. Lineage (GTDB taxonomy): Bacteria > Spirochaetota > Spirochaetia > Treponematales > Rectinemataceae > JANYKC01. The sequence continues at coordinate 72,994 of JANYKC010000015.1, read as the reverse complement.
ATCCCGAGGGGCATGAGGGCGGTCTGGAGCATCGTCAGGATGCTGAAGACCCGCCCCAGGTATTGGGCTTCGACGTGCTCCTGGATCATCACCGACGAGGGCGAGTTGAAGAAGGGCATGGCGATGCCGAAGATGGCCATGAAGGCGAGGTAGAGCCAGAACCAGGGTGCCAGGGCGAGGGCGATGGTGCAGGCTGCCATGACGACACTCGCGGCGACCATGCTGTGCATGCGGTTCCGGAAGCCCCCCCATGCCGCGATGAGGATGCCCCCCGCCATCATGCCCGACGAGAAGGCGATCTCGATCGCGGTGAGGCGCCAGACCGCCGCGCCGAAGGTCCTGGTGGCCTGGAGGGGCGTGAGGAAGGCGGCAGGGCTGACCATGAAGAGGAAGAGGCCCAGCCAGACGAAAAAGCCGACGAGGTAGCGGTGCTCGCGGATATAGCGGAAGCCAAGCTTCATGTCGGTGAAGTAGGTGACATCCTGCTTCGCGAGGGCCTTGGCGTGCGGCGCGACCTTGAGGAAGCCCAGGAGGGCGGCGATCGCGAGGGCGGCGGTGAGCACGTCGATGAAGAAAATGACCTGGATGGATGCCAGCCCGAGGAGGGCGCCGCTGGCGATGGGCGAGACGATCATGATCGTCGACTGGATGGTCCCATTTATCCCGCTCGCCCACATGAGCTTTTCCTTGGGGACGATCTGGGGCAGGATGGCGCCGACCGCGGGCCCCTGGATGGCCTGGCCCACCGCACGGAAGGCCGAGGCAATGAGGAGGAGCCAGACAGAACCCTGTCCGGCGATGAAGAGGAGGGCGACGACGAGGGTGACGCCGGCGATCATGGCATCGGCCAAGGCGATGAGCTTTTTCCGGTCGTAACGGTCAGCCCAGACTCCCGCGAAGGGAGAGATGAGGAAGCTCGGGACAAAGCCGCAGATGATGGACAAGGTCATCATCGTCCCCGACTTGGTCTGCAGGGTGATGTACCACATGATGGCGTACTGCACGAGGGAGGAGCCGAGGAGGGAGAGGGTCTGGGTCCCGATGAAGAGGTAAAAGTCGTCTTTCCAGGCGTGTTGGCGCATGGGCTCCAATCTACCGCCGGCGGGGCCATGATGTCGAGCTTGGCGAGGATGGGATTGTGGAAGCGCGTATGCCCAACTCCTCCCCAGGCGCGCTATAATTGACTTGTCCCGACGAGGAGGTCCCGATGTCCGCAAACCCGAAACGCAGTCCAACCATTGGCCTGGTCGCCGTAGCCCTTGCCCTGTGCGGGGCGGGCCTTGCCTTTGCCCAGGACCTCCCGGTCACGAAGGTTTCCCTCTTTTCGTCAGGGGTCGGCTATTTCGAGCACCGCGGGACCGTGAAAGGCGACGCGACCATCTCCCTCCCCTTCAGCACCGCGGAGGTGGACGACGCCCTGAAGTCCCTCGTGATCTGGGACCTCGCCACGAGTAGTGGCGCCGCCTTGAATGGCGGCGCTGCCTCCGGGGGCGCCGTAGGTTCGCCCTCGGTTTCCTATCCCTCCCTGGAGGCACTGGATGAAGCCTTGCGCGGGCTCCGCATCGACCTCACGGGCAGTCCCAAGGTAGTCGACCTCATAGCCCGGCTCAGGGGCGCGGAGCTCGCGGTGGAGGCGCCGGAGAAGATCGTGGGGCGCATCGTCTCGGTCGAGCTGCGGGGCACGGGAAAGGACGGCGCAGGGCGGCCGACGGTCGTCCTCCTCACCGCGTCCGGCGTGCGGGCCATCGCCCTTGACGACATGGCCAGCTTCCGTTTCACCGATCCGGGAATCGCGGGCGATTTTGACCGGGCCCTTTCCCTCATCCTCGGCGCGCGGGATGCCGACCGCCGCGTCCTTGATGTCCGCCTTCCAGGCACGACGACACGCGAGGCCGCCCTTGGCTACATCGTCGCCTCGCCCGTCTGGAAGGTCTCCTACCGCCTAGACCTCTCGGGCGACAAGCCATGGCTCCAGGGCTGGGCCATCGTCGACAATCCCTCCCAATCCGACTGGAAGGACGTCACCCTCACCCTCGTGAGCGGCCGGCCCGTCTCCTTCATCCAGAGGCTCTACGCGCCCTTGCGCCTTTCTCGCCCAACCCTGGCCCTCTCCATCGCGGGCACGGCCGAGGCGCGCACGTTTGACTCGGGATACGGCGGCGCCGCCGATCTGGCAATGGAGCAGGAAGAGTATGCGCCATCGGCGTCCATGTCGGGCATGGGCGCGCCCGCTCCGGCCCCTTCCATGGCCAAGAGGGCCGAGTTTCCCTCCAAGTCCGCCCCCCTGCCGCTCTCGGCCTCGAGTGTGGAGACGACGGTGGCCAAGACGGCGGGAGACCAGTTCGAATTCACCGTGAAGAAACCCGTCACCCTCGGGAGCCGGCGCTCCGCGATGCTTCCCCTCGTGGCCGGAGCCATGACGGCGGAGAAGGTCTCGATCTGGACTGCAGGCTCGGGCTCGAAGAACCCGATGCTCGGCGTGAGGCTCACGAACTCCCTCGGGATGAAACTTCCCGCAGGGCCGATAACCGTCTTTGACGGCGGGACCTATGCCGGGGACGCCCTCATCGAATTCCTTCCCGAAAAGGACAAGCGCCTCCTTGTCTACGGCCAGGACCTCTCTGTCACCGGCGACGACTCGCGCTCAAGCTCCGTGGAGACGGTCGGTGTCAGCGTCTCCAAGGGAGTCATGATCTTCTCGCGCCGCACGACCTATACGCGCAGCTATGACTTCAGGAACGCCTCGGCCACGGCCAGGAAGATCCTCGTCGAACATCCCATCGCCAGCGGCGCAGAACTGCTCGCGCCCGCCTCCTTCGAGGAGAAGACCGCCTCCCTGTACCGTTTCCTCCTCCCGCTTCCCGCGGGCGGCCAGGCGAAGCTCGAGGTCAAGGAAAGAAGCCCCTCCCAGGAGCGCATAGCCCTGTCGAGCCTGTCCTCGGATTCCTTCCTCTACTACGCCTCGTCCTCGGAGATCCCCGCCAAGGTCCGGGATGCCCTCAAGAAGGCGATCGATCTCCGTAAGAAGGTCGATGACGCAAAAAAGGCCTTGGCTGACCTTGCTTCCCGCAAGTCCGAGCTTTCCACGGACCAGTCGCGCATCCGCCAGAACCTGGACGCGGTGGGCCGGGACTCGAGCCAGGGCAAGCAGTACCTGACCCGGCTCATGGACTCAGAGGCGGAAATCGACGCCACCACGACCAGGATCGCCGACGCACGGAAGGCAAGCCAGGATGCCCAGGCAGCCTATGACAGTTATCTCGGGAACCTGAGCCTGGAGGGCTAAAGCCCCATGATGGAGACAGTGGGCCAAGAAAGGTCCGACACCCGAATCCTCCGCGACTTCGGGCTCTTTGACCTGGATCCGCTCTCCATCCGCCTGTATCGACGGCGCTTTGAGGAAGCCAGGGGGACCATCCCTGGCTGGCCCTGGATGACCTGGCCTTCCTCACGAAACTCGGCGCCTGGCGCAAGGAAGGCAAGAGCGGCGCCGAAGGCCTGAGCCTGGCCGGTCTCCTCATGTTCGGCGCCGACGGCGCTTACCTGACCCTCGAGGCATTGACCCGCCTACTCCTCCGCAGCCCCGAAAGCCTCAGGAGGAAACACCTGTCTCCCTTGGTGGGCGAGGGACGGTTTGCGCTCAGGTTCCCGGAGTCGGCGAGGCGAGAGGACCAGGGATACCGGTCCGTGCATTGATCAAAGGACCTGCCTGAGCTCCACCTCCACCATGCCCCCGTCGTGGGCAAAGATGGCTTGGCCGTCCTGGATCGTGCATTGCAGGTCCATGGTCTTTTCGGCAAGGTCCGCGAGGGCCTTGACCGAGGCGGGCGCGACCTCGACCACGCTCAGGTTCCGGATGCCTTCAAGCTCGCCACGGTTCTGTTCCCACCAGAGCTGTGCCTGGCGGCCATGGTAGAGGTAGAGCAGCACCAGGCCTGTGCGGCCGGCCGCTTTTTTCAGGCGCTTGGAGTCGGGCAGGCCGACCTCTATCCAGAGCTCGATCCGCCCGGCGAGGTCCTTTTTCCAAAGGCTCGGCTCTTCCGTTTCGCTCATCGCGCTCGTGAAGGCGAGGGCCTCGTCGGCATTCAGGGCAAAGGCGAGGATCCGGGCCATCATCCTCTCGTCGGTCTCGGAACTCTCGCGGGCCAGGGTCAGCTTGTGGGTGGCATAGTAGTTCCTGTCCAGGTCGGCGACCTGGAGATCCACCTTGAATACCGTTGCCTTGATAGCCATTGCCACGTCACCTCGGGAGAGGATCCTGCCATGGCCGATGCCGCCGCTTCCAGTGGGCATGGCCCGCCTCCGAGGCCGCAGACCGGATCACCCTCCCGGCCAAGACCGATGTGACCATTGTCGCAGGTGATTTCCACATCCAGATAGCTTCCTCCATTTCTGAAGGGGCGGGCAGCCTCGCTGATACCATCCATCTCAAGGATTCCCTCCTCACCGGAGTGAGCCAGGAAGGCGGCAGCGCGGCTGCGGTCGAAACCAGCATCACCACCGAGATGGCGGAGACCCGCCCCGTTGCGGCCGCGAAAGCCCGTATCGAGGGAGACGCCGCTTCGGCGACCACGGTCGCATTGGGAGCCTTGGATGTCGGGAAGAAGGTCTTCCTGCTTTCCGAGGGGAGCAGCGACACCGAGGTGGACCTGATCGTCTGTGCGAGCTATGCGGCAGCACAGGTGACCCAGCCGAAATGGCGACGGGCCAGCTACTCCTATTACGTCCCGGCCGGCGGCCAACTCGTCCATTCATGGGCCGACACATTCCATTACCCCTCGGCGTCCAGCGGGCTTGCCGATTGCCGCAAGAAGCTTGTTTCCGGCGTTAAGACGCGACGGCGCGACTTCACCCGCGACGTTTCTGGAAAGACGACCGGATATAGGGTCTACTATGTCACGGTCACGCCTGAGGCCTTGAAGAGCTATTCCCCCTGCTGCTACGCAACAGGCGCGGCGCTCGCGCGGGTGGAATCCTGCAACGCGGCCGGCGCGCTCACGTGATACGACGAATATACCTACGATGCCCCGGGGAAGGAGATAGGCGGGCCCCTGATCAACAATGACGGTGGTCTGGCCACCACCGTGCTGACCGGGGTCATCCTGTCGATGGAGAACGATCCGGCCGGCCGAGCCACTGTCCGGCACTACGTCATGGATAGCTCCCCGACCGTCGAAGCGCCAAAGGAAGTCCTAGTGTACGATGCGCAGGGCAACATGACCTAGGACGGATTCTAGCTCTATGACGGTGGCGCGGGTCCAGGACTCCCAATTTGGCATACGGGTGGACCTGGGAGCAGTACACGCCTGCGAACTAGTCACCATCCCGATCGGACCTACGGGTGCGGCGTCAGCCGTGCCCGGTTTTTTTTCCAGATCGCAGTCCGGAATTCGGGCACTAGGCCTTGCCCAGGCCCCGTGCGCGATAGTCCCTGAAGCTCACAAGGCTCATGGACGCTTCATCATGGAGTTGGAAGGCCAGGGACCTGAAGCCTCCGCGGAGGTCGATCGGGCTGACCGTCCTCGCTTTCGGCGTCCCCTCGTAGCTGGCCTTGAGGCGGTGATACGAAACGCGTTGCCCTGATCCCACTCCCGGCTTGAATTCTAGGCCCTCCGTGCCGGGTTTTCAAACGCTTTGGGTCAGGGTGAGGCCGCCGCGCGCCAGGCGGCGAGCCTGGATGCGACCCGGGTCAAGTAGCCGCGCACCTCCCCGTCCTTTTCCGAGAGGAGCCAGGTGTCGACGATCGCCAGGAGCGCGGTCGCATCCGCCCTTGCCCGGATCGAATCGCCCGCCGCCGGTGTCGCGGCTGCCGCCGGGGTTGCGGCCGGGGCCGGGGTTGCGGCCGGGGCCGCCGCCGGCGCGGGGGCCGGCGGAAGCAAGGCAGCGATGCGTTCGGCGAGGGCGCCGCTCCAGCGCCTCACCGAAACGCTTCCCGAGCCGGCCAGGGTCCCCAGCTTCGGGATGAAGGCGACCGAGGGCCGCTCGTTCATCCCCGAGAGGACCCAGGTCTTGGTCGCGTCGTCATAGCCGTCGAGTCCCTCCGCGATCCAGGCGACGCTCCTCGCGTCCCAGGTCTTGTCGAGCATCGAGGCGAACTGGTAGACGCGGTAGCTGTCCTGGAAAAAACTGCCATGATGCGCGTCGCAATAGGCGATCCATCCCGGCTTCGGCGCGGCTTCCTGCCTGACGAGGTAGTATGCGCAGATGAAGGCAGTGTCGGAATACAGGTCCCCGGATTCCTCGAAGGCCTTGACGCAGATGGCCGTGGTCTCCGCGGAACGCCAGGGGAAGAGGGCCCACATCGCCGCGTAGAAGTTGTCCCTCCTTTCCGTCGCGGCTATCCAGGCCCGCCATGCCTTCACGAAGACCGGGACGAGCTTCCGGAATCCGTCGGGGTCGTCGATCTTGCCCAGCGCCTCAAGACAATAGTAATTAAGATCAGTTTCATGGAGGGGGTCGATGTTGAAGAGGAGGGCGTCGATCGCCGTCTTTTCCCGCTGCTCGCCCAAGGCGCGGGCGGCGCGGATCCTGAGGCCGGAGTCGTAGAGGCCCTGCCTGGACGGGGTGATGAGGATGCCCGTGAAGATCCGGATCATGCGCCGGTCCCCGATCTCCCCCAATGCCTCGACCGCGTCGATGCGGATGGATATGGATTCCTGTTCGTCACCGGCGATCCTCGCCAGCGCATCCACGGCGCGAGAGTCGCGGATGCGGCCCAGGCCCTGGATCGCCAGGGCGCGGATGGTGTCGCTCGGGTCGGCGAGCCTTTCCATGAAGAGGAGGAAGTGGGATTGGTCGGCGAACCGCAGGAGGGTACGGACGGCGAACTCGCGGACATGCTCGAAGGGCGCCTTGAGCTGGATCGTGATCGCGGTGAGCCAGGTCGTCTTTCCCAGGTGGATGATCGTCCTCAGGGCCGGGATGACGACGCGCTCGGAATCGCCTCCCGCGAGGGCGGGCGCCTTCGCGAGGGCGGATTCCTGGAAGGCGGAAAGCTTCCATGGAGCCCCCGCGGGGACGATGAGGAAGTCGGGATTCCGGTATTCGGGGCCGAAACGGTCCTCGAGCACCGCGGCGGCCAGGCTGGGGCGCTTCGGGTCGATGCAGGCAAGGAGGGCGTCATCCGGCAGCCTCTCCCCGCGCGAGGCCGCCACCCGATAGGCGAGGTAGGCAAGCCAGTCGTCAGTCATGGACGCGACCTGGCTCATGGGAGGCCAGGGGTAAGCGCCCGCCGCCGGGTCCTTCTCGAGGAGGAGGAGATAGCGCGAGAGGTAGGCCACCCTTGGGTTTTTCGACTCACGGCAGGAAGCAAGGAGCTTTTCCGTCTCGGCGTCCTTCCTCGCGTCCGCGAAGCGCGAGGCGAGGGTGGTGGCCGGCTTTTCCAGCACGTCCCTTTCCGCGAACTCGAAAAGGAGGGGGAGGAAATACTCGAGCTCCTTCTCGCCCAGCGGGGCTTTCTGGAAACTCCGGGCCGACGGCGCGCGGTAGAGGCTGCGCGTGGGCTCTATGGCGGCGAAAAGGCTGGAGGCCTGGCTTGCCAGCGCGAGGGCGACGCTCCGCAGGGCAGCCTGGTCGTAGCCTGTGCCTTCGGCCTCGAACCAGCGGAGGCTTTCCGCGAAGATGGCCCCCCGCGTGGCCGGGCCGAGCTTGGGGAGGATCCCTGCGAGGATGCCGGCGAGGACCGGGCCGCGCCGGCCGGAGAGGGATACCCGGTCCAGGGCGGCGGAGCGGGCGCCTATGGGCAGGGCCAGCCAATATAGGGGCGCCACGTCGGGGAAGGCCGGGATCGCCAGGAGGAAATCGTCATAATTGTAAACAGAATTCCCGTCCAGGCCGCTTTTCGCCGTCTTTATCGCGAGCTCCGCGAGGCTCCTCCTTTTTTCCGGAGCGGCCGCGCCAAGGTCGGCCTCGAAGCGCGACGAAAGGACCCTGTTGGCCATGCCGTTGAGGGGCCGTGACCCGAGATAGGAGGCATAGAGCCCGAGCCTTTCGTCCAGGCCCGCTTTTTTCAGGTAGTTCTCGAGGCCCGCCTCGTCGGTGAAGGCGGGGCGGGGGAGGGGTGGCGCCTGCGTGGCCTGGGCCGTGAGCAGGGCCGCCATCGACAGGAAAAAGAACAAGGCCGCCGTCGCCGTTCGCTTTCGCGGATTGCCCATGGATTGTCCCTCCCCAATGCCTTTTTCGCGAGGCTAGAACCGATAGGTGACGCCGAAACCGGCTCCCAGGCCGATGTCCAGGATGGTCTCGTACTTGGTCCGGTACAGGAACTGGAGGTCCATCGAGAAGTGGCGGAACAGCACGACCTCGAAGCCCAAGCCCGCGCCGAAGAGTATCTTGGCGAGGGGTTCCCCCAGGGCATAGCTCCCGCCGTCGACATAGCTGCTGTTCCTGCTATAGCCACCGCCGGCCAGCGCCGCGAGGTAGAGGGCGCCGGAAAGCCAGGCGGCATAGTCCTCCGAATACAGCCGATACTTGCCCTCGATCACGGCCGAGGCATCGAAGGTCCCGTCCGTCCAGGTGTTGGACTGGACCGAAAGGGCGGTCTGGAAGCCGAAATCGCCCATCCAGCGCTGGTAGGAAAGGCCATAGACCGCGGCGGAATCCACGTAGAGTCCGAGGGCGCTTGGATACTTGTCGAAAACCACCTTTTCCTCCGCCCCGGCGGCCAGGGCCGCGAGGGCCAAGGCGATCAGCAGTATCCCTTTTTTCATCAGAGCCTCCTCTGGTTCAGGTCCCATCCTATCGCATGACGGATGGTTTTGCGAACCGCTCCCCGACCGAACCTGCCCTGCCGCGCTTGTCGAGGCAACGGCCCCATGCTAGCATCGTCGCCTGATGCCAATCAAAGCCGTTTCCCCTGGGGTGGCCGCGGTCCGTCGCGCCTTCGCCCTTGTGACCCTCCTCCTCGTCGCTGGCGCAGCCTGGGCCGAGGGCCTGGGCACAGCCCCAGGGACAGTGGCGACGCGGGGCGGCATCGACCTGTCGGGCCTTGCGAGGGGAAAGGCCTCTTCCCTTGAAGGGGAATGGGAATTCCACTGGCGGTCCTTCGTCGATCCCTCTTCCCTCGCCGCGGGGCAGGTGCCTTCCCCGGCCTTCGGTCGGCTTCCGGGGGAATGGGCAGGGTACGGGCGGGGCTACCCCCCGACGGGCTACGGGACCTACCGCCTCCTTGTGAAGGGCTTGGACCCCAAGAGGGACTGGGGCCTTCGCATGGGTTCCTTCCTCTCCGCCGCCCGGGTCTTCGTGAACGGCAGGGAGGTGATGAGCTTCGGCAAGCCGGGGAAGGACGCGGCCTCGGAGGAGCCCGGCTGGTATTCCCAGCTCATCCTCCTCCATCCAACGGCGGACGGGGTCGCCGACATCGTCGTCCATCTTTCCAATTTCGCCGATCGCTCGGGTGGCCTGCGCACGGCCATGGCCCTCGGCGAGTACACGGTAGTCCAGGGAATCCGCGACCGGATCCGCCTCTACGAGCTTTTCTCGGTCGGTGCCCTCATCATCATGGGCCTGTATTACCTCTTCCTCCATGCCTTCAGGCCCGCGGACCGGCCCCCGCTGCTCTTCGGTCTGCTTTGCCTTGCCCTCGGCCTCCGCATCATCTGCTACGACGAGTACTTCCTCCTGGACCTCATCCCGAACCTCAGCTGGCCCTGGCTTTTCCGGATCGGCTACCTGACTTTCTCGCTCTCCGTCCTCCTGACCACAATGTTCATCGCGAAGCTCTTCCCCAAGCGCGCCTGGAAGCCCCTCACCTGGCTGGTGGCCGCGATCAGCATCGCCTACAGCCTTTTCATCTGCGTCGGCGATACCCTGTCCGTATCGCTGGCCCTGCAGTGGTTCCAGGCCTTTACCGTCGTGGCCGGACTCTACCTCGTCATCGTGCTGGTCATCGCGATACTGGCAAGGGAGCGCGGGGCACTCCTCTTCCTCGGCGGATTCCTCCTCTTTTTCGCCGCGGCGGTCTTCGACATCTTCGTTGCGAACGGGATGATCAAGAGCACCTTCGTCGCCCAGTACGGTCTCCTCGTCTTCGTCTTTTCCATGTCCCTCGTGATCACGCGCAAGCTCGCCGGGGCCTTCAGCATGTCGGAGTCCCTCTCCGCAGAGCTTGTCCGCGCGAACCGGGCGATGAAACGCTTCGTCCCCGAGGAGTTCCTGGCCATGCTCGGCAAGTCATCGGTCGAGCAGGTGGGCCTCGGCGACAACGCCAAACAGGACATGGCGGTGATGTTCGCGGACATCCGCGCCTTCACGAGCCTCTCGGAGCGCCTGTCCCCCGAGGAGACCTTCCGCTTCATCAACCAGTACCTCGCGCGGATGGGGCCGACGATCCGCTCGAACAATGGCTTCGTGGACAAGTACATGGGCGACGGCATCATGGCCCTCTTCCCTGGAAGCCGCGAGGACGCCGCGCGCTGCGCCATCGACATGCACCAGCGGCTCGACGAGTACAACCTGCAGCGCCAGGGCCAGGACGAGGAGCCGATACGCATCGGCATCGGCATCCATTTCGGCGGCATCATGCTCGGCACGATCGGGGAGAACGAGCGCATGGACGGGACGGTGATCGCGGACGCGGTCAATGTGGCCAGCCGCATGGAAGGCATCGCCAAGGAATTCGGCGTAGGCGTCGTGGCAAGCGAAAGCATCCTCATGGGCCTCGCGGACCGCTCGGAATACCGTAGCCGTTTCCTCGGGAAGGTCGGCGTCAAGGGCAAGCGGGAGCAGGTTCCGGTCTTCGAGCTCTACGACGGCGATCCCGAGGAGCTCCGCGCGCGCAAGGACGAGATCCGCGTGCCATTCGAGGCGGCCCTCGGCTCATTCTATGTCCAGGACTATGTCCGGGCCTTGGGGCTTTTGAAGGAAGTCTCCACCCGCCTTCCTGACGACGAGGCCTGCAACTACTACATGCGCCTTATCCGCAAGCTCAATTCTCCCTAGCATCAGGCGCCAACAATCTCGGTAGCACTCCATTTGTGCTTGACGGAATGGGGAAACGCCCCTAATCTTAACGAAACGTTAACGTAATGTTAACGTGACGTTTCGATACAGGGGGAATTCATGAAGAGAGTGATACTTTCCGCACTTCTCATCGCAGCCGCCGCCATGGCTCTTGGCGCCCAGACCAAGACGATGACGCACGACGAGCTCGTTGCGGCCGCCAAGGCCGAGGGAAAGGTCGTCGTCTACTCGATCACCTCCCGCATCGCCAACGCCGCCACCGAGTTCGAGAAAACCTACGGCATCAAGGTCACGGCCTCCAACCTCAAGGACGGGGAGCTCATCGAGAAGGTCACCAAGGAAGTCGGCGGCGGCATCCAAGGCGCGGATTTCGTGATCTGCCAGGATTCCGGCCGTGTCTTCGGCCAGCTCATCGGGCCGGGCTACCTCGTGAACTATGTCCCCGAAACGATGAAGAATGTCATCCCGGCCGCCTACCAGAATCCCCTCACCTTCCAGCTCATCAACAAGGTCTTCATTTTCAACGACGAGAAGACCCAAGACCCGGTGATCAAGAACGTCTGGGAGCTCACCGAGGCCAAGTGGAAGGGCAAGGTCCAGTTCAAGGACCCGAAGATGGAAGGCGTCAACGCCAACTTCCTCACCATGCTCACCTCCCCCGAGTGGAGCGCCAAGCTCGACAAGGCCTATAGCGACCTCTACGGCAAGAAGCTCAAGCTCACGACCAAGAACGCCGGCTACGAGTGGATCAAGGGTTTCTTCCAGAACGGCCTGGTCCTCGGCAACAGCGATACCACGATCTCCGAGAACATCGGGATCAAGGGCCAGCCAGCCACGACGATGGGCCTCTTCGTCTTTTCGAAGAAGCGCTTCGACGCCACCAAGAACCTGACCCTGAAGCCCATGACCGAAGTCGCCCCCTTCACCGGCTTCATATACCCCGCCTTCCTCCAGCTCACCAAGAACGCCAAGAACGTGAACGCCGCCAAGCTCTTCATCGAGTTCCTCCTCACGAAGGAAGGTTTCGCGCCCTGGGCAAAGGATGTCGGCGCCTATTCGACCAATCCCTCGATCGGCGTCAATGCCGACGACTTCCCGGTCAGCTTCTGGGCACCTCGCCTGGTCCCCGAGAATCCCAAGTACATCTTCGAGAACCGCTCGGACGTGGAAGAGTTCATCAACAACCTCCAGTGAGCAGATGCCTTCCCGCGCACAGGGCCGACGGCAAAGCCGACGGCGAGGCCGCGGCTCCGTCCGCGGGAAGGTCGCCTTCGATCCGCTCCGCTTGAAAGTCCCTCTCGAAGGATTCCCCCGATGACCATTGCCAACCAAGCCAGGTCCTTCTTCAGGAAGCCGCACAACGTGATCCTCGTCATCCTGGCGGTCGCACTTTCCTTCCTGACCCTCTTTCCCCTCCTCTCCCTGGTGCGGGACAGCTTTGTCGTCCATCCCTCCGAGGTGATGACGGTCAAGGGCGCGAAGGTCGGCGAATTGACCTTCTTCCACTGGAGGAAGGTCTTCGCGAGCGGGCTCACGAGCGCCAACATGCTCTACAAGCCCTTGTGGAACACCGTGAAGACTTCCCTCGGAAGCTGCGCCATCGCCATCCTCCTCGGGGGCAGCATCGCCTGGCTCGTCACGCGCAGCGACCTCCGCTGGAAATCCTTCATCTCCGTCGTCTTCATCTTCCCCTACATCATGCCGTCCTGGACCCTGGCCATGGCCTGGCTCAACTTCTTCCGGAACCGCCTCATCGGAGGCGCGCCGGGCCTCTTCACCGCGCTGACAGGCATCGAGACGGCCAACTGGTTCGCCTACGGCGCCTTCCCCATCATCGTCGTCCAGGGCCTCCATTACGCGCCCTTCGCCTACATCCTCATCGGGGGCATCCTGCGCAACATGGACGCCAACCTCGAGGAGGCGGCGACCATACTCAAGGCCAGCCGCTTCAAGATCCTGCGCCGCATAACGCTTCCGATCGTCATGCCTGCCGTCCTGTCGACCTTCCTCCTCACCTTCTCGAGCTGCATGAGCGCCTTCGCCGTTCCGGCCTTCCTCGGGACCCCGGTCCGCTTCAATGTCCTGACGACCCAGCTCTACCGCACGCTCAACGGGCTCAATCCCGGCTACGGCTATATCCTGGCCCTGGTGATGATCGTGATCGGCACGGGGATACTGGCCGTGAACCAGTGGTTCATCGGCAAGCGGAAGTCCTACACCACGATCACGGGGAAGGGCTCGAACATCTCCCTCGTCAAGCTCAAGGCGTTGCGCACCCCCGTCTCCCTCCTCGTGGTCGTCTTCCTCGCGGCCATCGCCATCCTCCCCCTCGTCACCTTCGCGGTCGAGTCCTTCATCATGGCCCCCGGCAACTACTCGTTCTCCAACCTGACCACCCAGTTCTGGATCGGCCCCGGGCGCGTGGACATCGGGGGCGGCGAGCCAGGGATCCTGATCAACAAGTACGTGTGGCTCGGGCTCTGGAACAGCATCAAGCTCTCGGTCGTGGTGGCGCTCATGGCGGGGACCGTCGGGGGGCTCGCCGGCTACGCCATCTCGAAGGCGAGGGGCACCCGCCTCGCCGCCCTCGTCAACAACCTGGCCTTCTTCCCCTACCTGATGCCGGCCATGGCCTTCGGCGCCATCTACCTCTCGATGTTCGCCAGGCCCTTCCTCGGCCTCCCGTCCATCTACGGGACCTTCGCCCTCCTGGTCCTCGTCGGGGCGGTCAAGTACCTTCCCTTCGCCTCCCGCGCGGGCGTGAACGCCATGCTCCAGCTCTCCGGCGAGATCGAGGAGGCCGGCGTGATCCTGGGCATCCCCTGGCGGAAGCGCATAACGCGGATCATCTTCCCGATCCAGAAGGCGAGTTTCCTCTCCGGCTACCTCCTGCCCTTCATCTCCTGCATGCGCGAGCTCTCGCTCTTCGTCCTCCTCATCTCCCCGGCCAACCGTGTCCTCACGACCATGCTCTTCCAGTACAACGAGAAGGGCTGGAACCAGTATGCCAACGCGATCAACCTCATCATCATCGTCGTCGTGCTCTCCTTCAACACGGTCATCAACAAGGTGACCGGAGCCTCGATCGACAAGGGAATCGGAGGATAATGTGCCTGAAATAGCTCTCAAGGGCGTCACCAAGCGCTTCGGCAAATTCGTCGCGGTGGACAGCCTCGACCTCACGATAGCCGACGGCGACTTCGTCACGCTCCTCGGCCCTTCCGGTTGCGGCAAGACGACGACCCTCAGGATGATAGCCGGCCTCGAGACGCCCACCGAAGGGGAGATCCTCATCGACGGCAAGACGGTCTTCTCCTCGAGGACGGGCGTCGACATCTCCCCCGACAAGCGCGATGTCGGCTTCCTTTTCCAGAACTATGCCCTTTGGCCCCACATGACGGTGGAGCAGAACATCTCCTTCGGGCTCGAGAACCTCAAGTGGGACAAGGCCCGGATCAAGGAGCGGGTCGCCGGCCTCCTTGCGACGCTGAAGATAGGCGAGTTCGGGAAGCGCTACCCAAGCGAGCTCTCGGGCGGCCAGCAGCAGCGCGTGGCGATCGCAAGGACCCTGGCCACGGGGCCCAAGGTCCTCTTCATGGACGAGCCCCTGTCCAACCTGGACGCGAAGCTCCGCACCGAGATGCGGACCGAGCTCAAGCGCCTCCACCTGGAGACCGACTCGACCTTCGTCTACGTGACCCACGACCAGCTTGAGGCGATGACGCTGTCCACCAAGACCTGCCTGATGCGCGATGGCCTCCTCCAGCAGTACGCGCCTCCCCTCCATGTCTACAACAATCCCGCCAATGTCTTCGTCGCGGATTTCGTGGGGAGTCCCACGATGAACTTCATCGAGGGGACGGGAAGCAACGTCAACCTTGACGAGATCAAGATCGTCGTCGACGGCATCGACCTCATGTTCACGCCGGTCTCCGGAAGCATAACCCTGCGGGATGACCAGCAGATCGTCGTGGGCGTCAGGCCGGAATACATCAAGATCGGCGCCCAGGGGAAGGTCAGGGCCAAGGTTTACTCCACCCTTCCTTCGGGCATGGAGACCATCGTGAGGCTCAGCGTCGGCGCGCAGCTCCTCACGGCGGTCGTCTTCGGCGCGATAGACTTCGCGGTGGACCAGGAGGTCGCCATGGACTTCGTCGAGGACCGCTGCGTCATCTTCGACAAGGAAAGCGGCTGCAACCTGGCCTTGGGCAGGCTCGGCGTAGTATGACGGACAGCAGGGCGGCCGCGAGGAGGAACATCCTCATTGTCGATGACGAGCCGCATATCGTGGAGCTCATCGCCATGAACCTGCGCCAGAACGGCTTCGACTCCTGCAGTGCGGGGGACGGCGTGATGGCCGTAGCGAAGGCCCTCGACCTGCGCCCCGACCTGATCATCCTGGACCTCATGCTGCCGGGCCAGAGCGGCCTCGAGACCTGCCGCGTCCTCAGGCAGGATCCCCGGACGGCCGCCATTCCCATCATCATGCTCACGGCCAAGAGCGAGGAGAGCGACAAGGTGATCGGCCTTGGAATAGGGGCCGATGACTATGTGACCAAACCCTTCGGCCTGCGGGAGCTCCTTGCGAGGATCGAGGTCGCCCTGCGCCATGCGGCGCGGGCCCTCCCCGACCCCGCCTCCACGGAGCTCTCGATGCGCGTGGGCGAGCTCGAGATCGACGAAGGGGGGCGGGAGGTCCATCGCCGCGGCGAAAGGGTCGCCTTCTCCCCGACGGAATTCGCCCTCCTCGCCCTCCTTGCGCGCAACGCCGGAAAGGCCGTACGGAGGGCGGACATCGTCCGCGACCTGGACATGGCGGGAGCCTCGGGGGAGGCGCGAAGCCTCGATGTCCACGTGCGCAACCTCAGGAGAAAGCTGGGGACAGGGCCGGACGGCAAGGACTACGTGGAGACGGTGCGCGGCTTCGGCTACAAGCTCGATGGATAGGCTCAAGGCCCTCGCCGACCTCGTAAACGGAGGCTCCGGGATCGGGGAGAGGACGGTCGACGCCGAAGCCCTCCGCGGACTCCTGGCCGCCCTTTCCGTCGAGACCGCACTCCTCCTCCTTTTCGCCGTCATCGCGGTTTCGCTCGTCCGGCGCGCCCTGCGCCACAGGGGCGCCTCGAGGGCGGCCGCCGGGCGCCAGGTGCCAAGGCAGGACGAGCTGGCGGTCCAGCTCGCCCAGATGGTCCACAAGACCAACGAAAGAAACAATTATATCAATTCCATCTTCGCCTCCATCGAGGACGGTTTCGTCCTCGTGGACTCGGGGGGGCGCATCGTCCTCTACAACCCGCGGGCGCGGGAGCTGTTGGGGCTGGGCCCCCAGGTTTTTTTCGGGGAAAGGGAGCAGGGTCTGGGCCTCCCTATGGAAGCGGGATCCATCCTGGAGCTCTGCGTCCAGGTGACGCGCACGAGGCGCGCTGAGCGACGGGAGGTCAGCCTCGCCTCGGGACTCGTGGTCGACGCGCGCGTCCTTCCCGTGGCGAACAAGTACCTGGACGCGGCCAATCTCGGCTCCCTGGCCGTCATCCGCGACATCACCGAGATGCGGAAACTCGAGAACATCAGGAAGGACTTCGTCGCGACCGTCTCCCATGAATTCCGCACACCCCTCACCCTCATCTCCGGCTTCATGGAAATGCTGCGGACCAGGCCGGATATCGTGGCGACAGATCGGGAGCGCGCCTTCGAGATCATGGAGATCGAGACGGAGAGGCTCAAGCGTCTCGTATCCGAACTCCTTACCCTCTCGGAGATCGAGAACAGCCTCCCCGGCAACGCGGACGACGAGATCGACGTCGCCGACATCCTCAGGAAGGTGGTGGCCGTCCTCGGCGGGCTGGCGGAGAAAAAGGGACAGGTGCTCTCGCTCGACCTGGACCTGGAGGGCGGGACTTTGCGCGGGAACGAGGGCTGGTTCTGGCAAGCCGTGATGAACCTCGTGGAAAACGCCATCAAGTACACGCCCGAAAAGGGCTCGATCCACATCGAAGCCGCCATCGAGGGGCCTGTCCTGAAGGTCTCGGTCTCGGATACAGGGATCGGCATCGCCGAGGACGAGAGGAGCCGGATCTTCGAGCGCTTCTACCGCGTGGAGAAATCCCGGGGCTCCGGTGCCGGCGGCAGCGGCCTGGGCCTGGCCCTCGTCAAGGACATCGCCGCGATTTTCAACGGCAAGGTCAGCGTGGAAAGCGAGGCGGGCAAGGGCTCGACCTTCACGATCCGGCTGCCGGTCAATGCACAGGAAAGAAGGCGGGAGAGGCTGTCATGAAAACCCAAGAGAATATCGTGGTCCTCATCGCAGGCTACCGCTTCGCGGGCAAGAGCCTGGTCCTGCAGCACCTGGAGCAGGCGGGCTATACCTGCGTCGACAACCTCCCTCCGCGTCTGGTCCCCGACTACCTCTCGCACCGCCTGCGCAAGCGGCGCGACGCGGGCGGGAGGGTAGCCTTGGCCCTCGACGCGGGGCATGGGGACTTCGTCGACGGCGTCGGCGGCATCGAAGCCGTGGACACAGAGGAGCTTGAGCTGATCCTCGCTCTGCGCGCCAAGCTTGCCGACAGCGGTTTTGCCTGCAAGCTCGTCTTCATCGGAGCGAGCGAAACCGCCTTGAGCGAACGGCATGCGGCGGGCCCTCGCCAACGAGGCGACGGAGCCGGGAATCCCGCGCTCCTGCGGGAAGCCGAACGCGAAGCCTTCGCCGCGGTGAGCCTTGCGGCCGACCTGGTCATCGACTCCTCCTGGCTCTCTCCGGTCGAGGAACGCGACCGCATTGTCGCCCTCGCCGAAGGGAAAGCCCGGGTGGCCAGGACGGTCGTCGAGCTTTCTTCCTTTGGCTACAAGTTCGGCGCTCCACAGGGCGACGTCATCGTCGACCTGCGCTTCATACCCAATCCGTATTATGTCGCTGCCCTGCGGCGGCTCACTGGCAAGGACGCGGACTGCGCCGGGTATGTCTTCTCGCACGGTTGCGCGCGGGAAACGCTCGCGGCGCTGGTTGGCCTCGTCACGGCGATGGAACCCGCCTATGTCCTCCAGGGCAGGCCCCTCCTTCGCATAAGGATCGGCTGCACGGGCGGGCAGCACCGCTCGGTCGCCATGGTGGAAGCCCTCGGCGCCGCCTTGTCGGAGCGGGGCCTGGAGACCCGTGTCATGCATCGCGAGCTGGAAGGGAAGAGCCAGGCCGAGCAGGCCTGATGGCCGCGCAGGCCTGATGGCCGAGCAGGCCTGATGGCCGCGCATCATTGGTTATTAATCGCCATGGCCGCCTTCGTGACCGTCGTCCACTCGCCGAAGGCAAGCGAAAAGCGATAGTGCTTTTTCATCACGAGGAAATTCACGTCGGCGTCGAAGGCAAGCTCGCGCGAGACGAGGGAACCATCCGGCGCGGAAGCGAAGGTCGTCGTGCCCGAAAAGGACTTGAGGTAGAAGGGGAGGGGCTCCAGGGAATAGGCGATGGAAAGCGGCTGGCCGGAGAGGAAGCGGACAGTCCCCACGACCGTGGTCTTCCCCTCGATGCGGTAGCCGAGTTCCTCGATGCCGAAGGGCAGGGGCCGCGGAGGCGATACGCTTGTCTTCCCGGCGGCGGCGGGGGCGAAGGGAATCGGGTCGGGAAAGTCCAATCCCGGAGGCGGCCCTCCCCGGCCGCCCGAAGCGCCTCGCTTGGCGGCTTGGGCGCGGCGATCGTCCGTCACGTCCTGGCCGTCCTTGGTGGCCTTTGTTATCTCGGAGACAGGGTTGTCGGGTCCTGACGGATAGCGGAGGACCAGGAAGGTTTCCTCCACCGAGACGATTTTCCCGTCCTTGCCTATCTCCTCGCTCCTGATCGTCATCCGTCCCGGTTTCCATGAAAGCCCCGAGGACCAGCGGGTGACCGCCCTGTCCCAAGAGGCGGGAAAGCCTAGCGGGGATCCCTCCGGGGAGGCGGCTTGGTTGCCGGCGCCGGAGACGAAAAGGAATATGGACAGGAAGGCGGCGGACCTCATATCACGAATATAACGCTTGGGCGGCGAAATGCATCATGTATACCGCCCCTGCCTTGTGGCGCGGGGAAGCGCCCCTTATACTGGAATCGGGTCCGTCCACGCGGATCCGCGACCTAAAGGAGGAGGATCCATGGCCGCAGACAGGAAAATCCTCCTCGTCGAGGACCAGGTCCTCATCGCCATGTCCGAAGCGGCGATGCTGAGGGCGGGGGGATACTCGGTCGAGATCGTGCATTCGGGTGAAATGGCCATCGAGGCGGTACGGCGCGACATGGCCCTGGACATCGTCCTCATGGACATCGATCTCGGCCCCGGCATCAGCGGCCCGGAAGCGGCCCAGCAGATCCTTGGCATCCATTCCCTGCCCATCGTTTTCCTGACCTCCCATTCGGAGCGTGACATGGTCGAGAAGGTCAGGAACATCACCCGGTATGGCTACGTGATCAAGAACTCGGGGAAGTTCGTCCTCCTCGCCTCGATCGAGATGGCCTTCGAGCTTTTCGAGGCGCACCAGAAGGTCGCCTACGAGCGCAACAACATCCGGCAGGTGATGGAGTCGATAGACGAGGCTTTCTACCTGAAGGACAGCCAGACCGGGGAGATGCTCTACATCAGCCCGTCGTATGAGACGATATGGGGCCTTCCCCTCGAGGGACTGGTCAGGAATCCGCGCTCCTTCATGGCGGCCATCCACCCCGATGACCTGCCGGAGGTCAAGGAGCGCCAGGCCGCGATGATGGCCGGGGGGCCGGCCTTCGACATGGAATATCGCATAACGCGCCCCAATGGCGAGGTCCGCTGGGTCCGCGCCAGGACCAAGCGGATCATGGACTCGGCGGGAAGGCTTGTCCGCTATGCGGCCACGGCGGAGGATGTCACCGACCGCAAGCGGGCACAGATGGACCTCGATGCCGAGAGGAAGCGCCGGTCCGGCGAACTGGATCCTGCGGCCCATCCCTGATGCCACGGAGAGCATCCCGGCGGCAAATAGCTTGACCGGCCGGGCTTCCCGAGGCAAAATGGAACAGGGGTTCAAATTTGGCGACAAAGAAGAAAACCGCCGCCGCAAGGCCGCCTCTCGTGAGCGCCGCGGTGAGGGTCCTCTCGATCCTCGAGCGGCTCTCCGACAAGCGCTCCGCTGGCGTCGAGGAGCTCTCCCGGGAGCTGGGGCTCGCGAAGCCGACGACCTACCGCTTCCTCCTCACCCTCCAGGAGCTCGGCTACGTGCGCAGGGATGAATCGGAACGGTGGGCGGTGACCCTCAAGCTCTTCAATGTCGGCTCGCACGCCCTGGACCACATCGACCTCCACGCGGCCGCGAGGCCCGTCGCGGAAGCCCTTGCCGGCGAGCTGGGCGAGGCGGTCCATGTCGGCGTGAGCGAAGGCGATTCAGCCGTCTACATCATCAAGATCGAGTCGAAATACACGATACGGATGTATTCGCGGGTGGGCCGGCGCATTCCCCTCTACTGCACCGCGATCGGCAAGGTCCTCCTGGCCTACTCCTCCGCCGAGGAAAGGAAGGCGGCCCTAGCGGGGGTGCGCCTTGTCGCCCTCACGCCCAAGACGCATTCGAACCGGGCTTCCCTGGATGCGGAGCTCCGGAAGGTCCGCGACCGCGGCTACGCCTTCGACGACGAGGAGCACGAGGAAGGCATACGCTGCATCGGCGCTCCCGTCTTCGACCTTGGGGGCGAGGCGATAGCCGCGATCTCCTCCTCCTGGCCCTGCTTCCGCTACGACACCCGGCTAGAGAAGGAGTGGACGGCCAAGGTCATCGCCGCGGCCGCCCGGATCTCCTCGATACTCGGCTACCAGCCGGCTTCCTAGGTCGCGGCCCCGGCCACGCGGGATGGCTCGACGGCTTCGCGGAGGGCCGCTTCCATGCCTGCCCCGCGGATCCTCCTGAGATGCTCCGCTGCCTTTGCGGCAAGGTCGCCTACGCCTTCCATGCCCCCCCATGGACCCGAGCCGCCGGTCGCCTCGCGCATCGCCGCGGCGGGATCGAGGACAAAGGCTTCCTTGTGCTCCGCGAACCATCCGAGCGGCGCGCTCTCGTCCTGCGCCGATCCCGCGCAATAGAAGTCCGCGAGGGCGGCCAGGATGAAGGATGCCATGACCGGCGCCTGTCCGGCCGCCTTGACGTGGGCGCGGACCGTGGGCAGGATCCTGGCCGCGTACTTGGCCACGGACTTTGTCGCGATCCCCGTGAGCTTGTGGGCCAGGTCGGGGTTGGAGAAGCGCTCGAGGACGCCCGCGAGGTAGCTCTCCGCCTCCGTAGTGGCGATCGGCGATGGGGACCTGCCCCCGGCCATGGAGGGGATGGTCTCGAGGAGCTGGTAGGCGCGCACCGCGGAGATGAGGAGGGGGTCGCCCACGCATTCCAGGACCGTCTTCCTGCCCAAGGCCAGGCCGCAGAGGGCCAGGAGGGTATGGCTTCCGTTGAGGAGGCGGACCTTGAGCTCGCGATAGGGGGTGATGTCGTCGGCCCATACGACATTGAGGCCGGAGGAGCGCAGGGGAAGGACCTTCTCCATCGAGGCCGGCCCACGGAGGGCCAGTATGTGGTAGGGCTCAGCCACGGTGACGAGGTCGTCCTCGAATCCCTCCGCGGCGAGGATGGCGGCCTTCTCGGCTTCGGTGAAGCCCGTGACGATTCGGTCCACCAGGCTGTCGATCCAGGTGTTCGAGTCGCGCAGCCAGGCCGAGAAGGCTGGATCGGAATACCAGCGCCCCGCATGGTCCAGGACAAGTTCCCTGAGCTTCCCCGCGTTGTCCTCGATGAGTTCGCAGGGGATGATGGCGAGTCCCCTCGAGGGCTCCCCTGCGAATGCCTCGTAGCGCGCCCGCAGGAATTGGGTGAGCTTGCCGGGGAAGGAGGGGGCGGGACGGTCCGTGGCCTTGTCGGCGGGGGAGGGCACTATACCCGATTCGGTCGTGTTCGAGACGATGACGTCGAGGTCGGGGTTGGCCGCCTCGCGGAGGTAGGCGTCGAAGTCCTCCCAGGGATTGACGAGGCGCCCGATCGAAGCCACCCGTTCCCGGGTCTCGACGCGCTTGCCATCGAGTATGCCCTTGAGGGAGACGGTGTACTCGTTGGCCTGCCTTCCGTAGGCAGGGTTGAAATCCCCGGGGCGCGGCTTCACGACCGCGATGCTTCCGAGGAAGCGGCCGGAGCGGTTCATCCGCTCCACCATCCAATCCATGAAGCCGCGGAGAAAGACTCCGTCCCCGAACTGGAGCATGCGTACCGGGTAGCCCATGGGGCCTCCTTCGTCACGATGATATTAATGGAACAACGTTCCGAAAAGGATACACGCCTTGGCCGGACCTGTAAAGCGGCGCCCGCGGGGCTTGACGGCGGCCTTTTGCCCGAGGGATGGTGTCCCTGATGCTCCACCCACGGTTCAGCCTTCGCGGCAAGATCCTCGGTTTTTACGGCGGGACCCTCGCGATCGTCCTGGCCCTGGAGGTCCTGGCGCAGGACGCCACGCTGAAGGTTGGCGCGGAGTTCGAGGCCAGCCTAGAACGCTACCATGCCATCCAGGGCTTGCGCGCCTCCCTCGCCGATTTCCGCTCGCTGGCCGAGCGCTATATGCGGGAGCGCATGGGTGAGCAGCTCGCCGCCCTCTATGGCGGCCTTGACTCCATGCAGGCCGCGTCCGGCAGCCTTCCCGGCCTTGCGGAGATGTCATCGGAGGCCTGGTTCGAGGCTCGGGCGGCCCTCCGCGGCTTCGACACCTGGATACCCAAGGCGCGCGAAGCCCTGGCGCTCCGCGATAAAGGCGGTTCCGATGCCTATTCCGCCTACCTCGGCGCCGATCGCATAGCCTCCTACGTGGATGGCTACCTGGGCAGGCTCCTTTCGCTCTCCCTGGCCGACGGCGCGGCGCGCTACAAGGCCCAGGCCCAGAGGAGCGCCGAGTACCGCCGCCTTGCCTTGCTCGGCCTTGTTGGCGCGGGTTCCCTCGCCTTCCTCCTCGCCGCGCTTTTCGCCCTCTCGGTCTCGGCGCCGATCAAGCGCCTCGCGGAGGCGGCCGAGCGCATGGCCGCCGGGGACCTAGCCGTGGAACCCGTCGTGGCCCGGACAAGGGACGAGATCGAGGTCCTCGCCCACGGCTTCAACGCGATGAGCGCGAATATCCGCGCCATGGTCGAGGGCTTGGAGGAGAAGGCCGCGTTGGAGCGCCTCCTCCTCCAGGAGAGCCTCTCCCATGCCGTCATGGGCAAGGCCCTGAGGGAAGCGCAGTTCATGAACCTCCAGGACCAGATACGCCCCCATTTCCTCTTCAACGCCCTCAACACCATAGCCAGGAGCGCGCTTTTCGAGAGCGCGCCGGAGACGGAGCGCCTTTCCCTCTCGCTCGGGAAGCTCATGCGGTATTCCCTCGCGGAAGGAGGCTCTTTCGCGACGGTCGGCGAGGAGCTCGAGGCCCTGAGGGAATACCTCTCCTTCCAGTCGATACGTTTCGGCAAGAGGCTGTCCTGGAAGATCCGCTCCGATCCCCTGGTCGAAGGTCTGCCCATCCCCCGCTTCACCCTTCAGCCCATTGTCGAGAACGCCGTGAGGCATGGCATCGAGCCCAAGGAGGACGGAGGCCGCATCGTCATCTCGGTGCGCCGGCGGGAAGGCGCGGTGCGCCTCGTCGTGGCCGATTCGGGAATTGGCATGGAGCCGGCGATGCTTGCCCGCCTCCGGGCCGCGGCCGCCGGCGCTCCCTTCCCGCCCGACGCGGCGGCGAAGGGACAGGGCTTCGGCATCGGCATGGCCAACCTGGAGGCGCGCCTGGCTTTCCGCTACCCGGGAACCTCCCGCTTTTCCCTGGTCTCGCGGCTCGGCCGCGGAACCTTGGTACGCATCACCATCCCGGTCGATGATGCCCCACCGGAGGCGAGCGATGGCAATTAGGATCCTCGTCGCGGACGACGAGGAGTTCGAGCGCCGGGCATTGCGCCATATCCTCGGAGCGGCGGAGCTCGACGACGTGGAGATCGTCGAGGCCTCGAATGGCAGGGAGGTCCTTGAGGCTGCTGCTGCCGGCAGGCTCGATGTCGTCTTCCTTGATATCCGCATGCCAGGGATCGATGGCATGGAGGCCGCCAAGCACCTTCGGGAGAGCCATCCGGGCCTTCCCATAGTCTTCCTTACCGCCTATGACCGTTTTGACTACGCCCGGAACGCCCTCAGGCTACATGTGGACGATTTCCTCCTCAAGCCGGCTTCGGAGCCCGAGGTCCTGGGCGCCCTGACACGGGCCTTGGCCGCGAATAGGGAAGGCCCCGTGGCCGGCGAGGATCGGGTCGCGTCCGCGGCCGTTTTCCTCGCGGACGCCATCCGGTCGGACCTCGGCATGGGCAGGGTGAGCGAGGCTGGGATCGACCGCTACCGCTCCCTTGCCGGAAAGCGGGAGAGCCTTGTAGCCGCCGTTTGCCTTCGGCCCGGAGAGGCCATGGGCCTGGGAGGCGGAGGGACGGGAAAGGCCGGGACCTTGAAGGCGGGAGCCGCGGCCTTGGAGCGCGCCTTCCTCGCGGCCGGCTTCGAGGCGCTGGCAGGAGCCGGGGCTGACCGGGCGCTGTGCATCGTCTTCGCGTCGAAGGCCGAATTGGCCGGGGCAGGCGGAATCGGGCATTCGGGCTCCCTGCGCGATTCCATCCTGCGAGGGGTCGAAGGCGCCCTTGCCTCGGTCCGCGACGGCCTCGGCATTTCCCTGTTCGCAGGGGCCTCGTTCGCCGAGGGGGGAGGCCTTCCGCTTCCAGGCGACCTGGCGCGGGCAGCCTCCACCGCCGTGTCCGTTGCGGGGGGAGGGCGCACCGTGGTGCTGGCGCCCATCGCCGCAAGCGGAGGAAACCCCGCGGACCAGGCCAGCGAAGCGGGCGAGGCGCGCGACCACGGGGGGCGGTCGGCCCTGCGCGCGCTTTCCCTCATGGAGGAAAGGCTTGCCGAGGACCTCTCGCTCGAGGCGGTGGCGGTCGCGATAGGCCTGTCCCCCTCCCACCTTTCCCGACTCCTTGCCAAGCGGACGGGCATGGGCTTCTCCGACTGCCTGTCTCGCTTCAGGGTCGAGAGGGCCAAGGCCTATCTCGCCGCAGGGTCGACGAGCGTGAAGGAAGTGGCCCTCCTCGTGGGTTTCCGCGACCCCGCCTATTTCGCCCGCGTCTTCAAGCGTTTTTCCGGAACAAGCCCCGCGGAGTACCGGAGCGGCATCGGCCCCTCCTCTCCGGGAAAGGACGACCCGACATGAACAGAGGCATGATCCTGGCCCTTGCGATGGGGCTTTCGCTGCTCCGGCCGACCGCTGCGGAGGCCCAGGCCATCAGGCTCCGGCTGGCGGAGCTCCATCCCTCCGACCACCCCACGGCGAAGACGGACTACGAGTTCGCGCGCCTCGTCGAAGAGCGCTCCGGTGGCCGGATCCACATCCAGGTCTACACCGATTCCGTCCTCGGCCAGGAAGTCTCCGTCCTCGAGCAGCTCCAGTTCGGCGGCATAGACATGGCCCGGGTCTCCCTCACCGCCGTTGCGGCCTACGTCCCCGGCCTGGCGGCCCTCGAGATGCCCTACCTCTACCGGGACGAGGAGCATATGTGGCGGGTCCTTCGGAGCGACGTCGGCCGGGAGCTCCTCGCCTCCGTGGGCGACGCGGGCTTTGTCGGCCTGTGCTTTTTCGAGGCGGGAGCACGGAGCCTCTACAACTCGAAGCGGCCGATCAGGACCCCCTCGGACCTAGCGGGCATGCGCATCCGGGTCCAGGAGCTCGCCCTCATGGCCGACACCATCTCCTCCTTCGGCGCCCTTCCCCTTCCCCTGGCCTTCGGGGAGACCTACAGCGCCCTCGAGACGGGCAGGGCCGACGGCGCCGAGAACAACCTGCCAACCTTCTATACATCGCAGCATTACAAGGTCGCCGGATTCTATACCCTCACCCGCCACCTCCGTATCCCCGAGATTGTCGTCGGCTCGAAGGCGAGCCTTTCCGGCCTTGCGCCATCGGACCTTGTCCTCATCGCCCGCGCCGCCCTCGACGTCGTGGAATTCCAGCGCAACGCCTGGCGGGCCTACGAGCGCGAGTCGGCGGCAATGGTGGAGAAAAGCGGGGTGAAGGTCATCGAGCCCGCAAGGCTCCAGGACTGGAAGGTCCTGTCCGCCCGCGTCTACGCGCTCCAGTCGCCGCGCATCCAGGCCCTGGTCGAGCGGATCAGGGCGGTCAAGTAGGCGCTCAAGCGCATCAGAGTACCGGAAATAGCACATTAGTCCTCGACCGCGATCCCGGCAGCGGGTTTAGGATGAACCCCGAAACGTCCCACCGAAATGGAACGTTGTTCTGAAAAAGAAGGAGGCATCATGAACCTGAAGCGAATCGCGCTCATCGTCCTGGTCCTGGCCGTCGCCCTTTCGGGCGCCGTCGCCCAGACCGTACTCAAGCTGGCGGAGATCCATCCCCAGGGCTATCCCACCGAGCTCGCGGACGAGGAATTCGCCCGCCTCGTCAATCTCTACACGAACGGCAAGTTCAAGGTCGACATCTATCCGGGCGGACAGATCTCCGGCGACGAGAAGGTCGTCATCGAGCAGGTCAAGATCGGCGCGATCCAGATCGCCCGCGTCTCCTCGGGCGCCCTCGGCTCCTTCAACGCCCAGCTCAACGTCTTCAGCCTCCCCTACCTCTTCGATTCCGCTGACCACATGTGGAGCTTCCTCCTCAGCCCCGCCGGCGACAAGATGCTCGCCGACCTGGCCCCCTCGGGCTTCGTGGGCCTCTGCTGGTACGACGGCGGCGCGCGCTCCTTCTACGCCAACTATCCCCTCAACACCATCGCCGACCTCAAGGGCAAGAAGTTCCGCGTCATGCCCAACAACCTCCTCGTGAAGATGGTCGAGGCCATGGGCGCCTCCGCCGTCCCCATGGGCGCAGGGCAGGTCTTCTCCGCCGTGCAGACCGGAGTCATCGACGGCGCCGAGAACAATGCCCCCTCCCTCATCTCCTTCAACCACTACCAGGTCGCCAAGTACTACATGCTCGATGAGCACCTCCGCCTTCCCGAGGTCCTGTTCATGAACAAGGCAGCCTGGGACAAGCTCTCCGCCGCCGACCAGACCGCCTTCCGCAAGGCCGCCAAGGAGACCATCTCCTTCCAGCGCCAGAAGTGGGACGCCTACGTGATCGAAGCCACGAAGAAGATCGTGGCCGAAGGCGAGATCATCGTCCAGGTGCCGGACAAGACCCCCTTCAAGAACGCGGTCAAGCAGCTTGTCGCCACCGAGTCCCCGGCCTTCGCCGAGACCCTCAAGGCGATCGACGCAGCCCGCCCCAAGAAGTAGCAGGGCCATTCGCCGTGCGGACGCACGGCGGCGCCGGTTCCCCGATATTTCGCGCCGTGGGCCACTCCCTTGCGTGGAGTGGCCCACGGCGGTCCTTCGCGTTCATTTCCCGGAAGGAGAATTCCGTGCCAGAGAAAAAAGGCGGCATCGCCAGGTTTTTCCTCGCCGTCGACAAGCTGGTCGATGGCTTCTGCATCACCCTCCTCGTCGTCATGATCCTCAACGTCTTCATGGCGGTCATCACGCGGAAAATCTTCTCGTTCCAGTTCGCATGGTCGGAAGAGATCACCCTTCTCTGCCTGACCTGGTTCACCTTCATCGGCATCGCCATCGGCTTCCGCGAGCGCCTCCATCTCGGGATGGACCTCCTGGAAAACCTTCCCCCGAAGATCCTCCATGTCATGGACAAATTCGTGGACGCCGTGACCTTCCTCTTCGGGCTCTATCTCGTGTTCTACGGCTGGGACTTCACGATGATGATGCGCGGATCCTTCCTTGCCGCCACCCACCTGCCCAACCTGATCCAGTATGTAGTCATGCCCATCACCGGTGTCCTCACCTGCGCCTATTCCGCCCTCCAGTTCCTAGGCAAGGACTTAAGGCGCTACCACATGATCGATGAGGAGATCACGCGCGATGCCAAATAACACGGTAGCCATCTGGATCCTCTGCGTCACATTCGTCATCTTCCTCGTGCTGAGGTTTCCTGTCGCCCTTGTCCTCGCTATCTCCTCCCTGGCCACCCTCTGGTACCTCCAGATGCCCATCGTGGTGGTGGCCCAGCAGATCATCCAGGGGATCAACGTCTTCTCCCTCCTGGCCATCCCCTTCTTCATCATGACCGGCCAGCTCCTCGGCGCGGGCGGACTCGCCAACCGCATCGTGGACTTCGCCAACGTCTTCGTGGGGCGCCTCCCCGGCGGCCTGTCCATCGTCAACTCCGTGGCCTGCATGCTTTTCGGGAACCTCTCAGGCTCGGCCGTCGCCGACACTTCGGCCATCGGCTCCGTGATGATCCCAATCATGAAGAAAAAGGGCTACCCCGCCGAGTACG
Organism: Spirochaetaceae bacterium; assembly: GCA_025358255.1. Taxonomy (GTDB): domain Bacteria; phylum Spirochaetota; class Spirochaetia; order Treponematales; family Rectinemataceae; genus JANYKC01. The sequence continues at coordinate 44,673 of JANYKC010000015.1, read as the reverse complement.
CGGTGGGCCTCACGATCTCCTCCGCGATCCAGGGCGTCGTGGTGCCGCCTAGCCACAACCTGGTCCTCTATTCCATCGTCGCCTCGGGCGTGGTCGGCGGAATCTCCATCGCCAAGCTCTTCGCGGCCGGCATCGTGCCGGGCTTCCTCCTCCTCACCACGCTCTGCATCGTCGGGATCATCATCAGCATCAAGAACAAGTATCCGCGCGGTGATCCGGTAGAGCGGAAGAAGATCCCCTTTTTGATCTTCAACGGCCTGCTGTCCTTCACGCCCGCGGTCATCATCCTCGGCTCCATCCTCACGGGCCTTGCGACCGCGACCGAGGCCGGCGCCCTGGCGGTCATCTATTCCTTTTTCCTCGGCTTCGTGGTGTACCGCGAGCTCAAGCCCAAGCACCTGTGGCCCGTCCTGGTGCGGACCTTCCGCACCGTCCTCATGGTCTTCTTCCTGATCGGCGCCTCCGGGGCCTTCGGCTACGCGATGACCATCCTCCGCCTCCCCGACCTCATCACCCAGGGTTTCCTCCAGATCTCCCACACCCCCTGGGTCATCCTCCTCATGATCAACATCCTCCTCCTCCTCCTCGGGGGACCCATGGACATGGCCCCGATGATCGTCATCCTGACGCCCATCCTCCTGCCGGTCTGCGTGAAGCTCGGGATGGATCCCATCCAGTTCGGACTTGTCCTCATCTTCAACGCCGGCATGGGCTTGCTGACACCGCCGGTGGGCACGGTCCTCTTCGTCGGTTGCGCCATAGGAAAGGTGAGCGTCAAGGCGGGAACCAAGGCGATGATGCCCTTCTTCCTGGCGATGATGGTGGTCCTTTTCCTCATCACCTACGTCCCGCAGTTCACCATGTGGCTTCCCCACTTCGTGAGATGAGATCGACGTTCTTTCAATGAACAAGGGGCTGCCCGGCGAAGGGCAGCCTCTTCCGTTCATGGGGCTGCCTTGAGCCTTTCAAGGACGGGATAGGGCGGGTCCTGGCAGGGGGAGGCTTGGGATGACGCGCTGCCGCGCGACCCCCTTCCTCCCCCTGCCACCCGCAGCGCAACTCCATCATGTGAAAGTGCGATGGGGTTTGACCCAGCGGGGAGCTTGTCATCCAAGGCGCAACGCTTCCGCGGCCTCAGGGGTAGTGCAAGGGGCCGCATACAAGCGGGAGATTTCGGTCGCGTGCGTTCACCTTGGGCTGCCAATTTGGGAAATCATGTTGCCAGGGTCCCACCTTTTTGCCGCATAATGATCGGGTGCGACGTGGCTTTCCCGGAGCCAGGCGCACGACCGTTTCGGGCGAGGAAGCTCGCGCCTGCGCGACGTGGTATGGCAGCCATTCCAAGGAGCGGCATAGCCGGTGGTCTCATGGAGACGCATGGTAGTGGGGGGGGAATGATACTGCCCAAGATCCGCGACCCTAGATTCATTACCCTCCGCCGAGGAGGCAGTTTAAGAGCTGAGGATCATCATCTCCTGGCCGTCTGGGCCGCCGTGTGCGCGCAACATGTGTTGCGCCATTTCGAGGAGCTTCGCCCTGCTGACGCAAGACCGCGCCAGGCGATCGACGCGGCGAATGCGTGGGCTCGTGGCGAGATCACCGTGACAGAGGCCAAGGTCGCCGCCTACCACTCCAATGCCGCCGCAAGGGAAGTGACCGGTGCGGCGAAGGAAGCCGCCCTTTCAGCCGGACAAGCCGCTGCCGTTGCCCATGTCGCAGCCCATGAACTAGGTGCGGCAGCCTATGCGATAAAGGCCGCCCGGGCGGCCGCAGGAAAAGCCGCCGGAGAGGAAGCTGCCCGCAGTGAATGCGAATGGCAACGTGAACAGCTTCCTGGACGGATCAAGGACCTTGTCCTTGATGATCAGGCCTTGCGCAATGACATCTGTTGGTCCGTGTTTTCCTTTTGAAGGCATGAAGGCAAATTCCATGATGCTTTCCCCTCCCTCCTGCATGGTTGCGGTCACCCTGTCTTTCCTTGCGAAAGGACCACGACGCCTTGCCTTTCTTGAAGTGGCTGCCTCGCCGAGGACGTCCCCATTGGTTGAGCCCCGCCTCCGCCTTTCGTGATGCGGGTCGCGCCGCGGGTGACGGGGGGAAGGGCGGGGGTTGAGCGCAGCGAACCACCCCCACCCTTCCCCCCGTCAGGCCCCGCACATCCTGTTCTGAAAAGGTCCGAGCGAGCCCCCAAAAAAAGCGGCCGCCCAACATGGGCAGCCACCGCTTTTCAATAAAGCCCAAGTGCGTCATGGCCCGATAAGGTGCACCGCGAAGCCGCCGATCTCCAGGTCGAGGTAGATGGCCTTCAGCCTGCCTTTCTCGCGCTTCTCCGTGTCCGCCACGACGCCGATGCCAAGGTCCCTGAAGCGCGCGACGGCCCGCTGGGCGTTGTTGCAGCGGATGCCGATATGGCCTTTGGCTCCGAGGAAGGGCTTCTTCATGACTTCAACGCTATCTGAAGCGAAGATCGAGCTGCTTCCCTCTTTTACGGGAAAGCCGAAAAGGCTCCCGAACATCGCGGCCACTGCCGCACCGGCTTTCTCGCTGGGGTTGTTGAGGCCCAGGTGGCCAAAGCTGAAGCCATGGAGGGCCAAGACGGCCTCGCGGCAGGTGTTTTCTATCGCTGCCCAATCACCCGCGGCTACCGCGTCGGCCTTGACCATCCAGGACCCGCCCACGGCATGGACATTCGGTCGCTTTGCCCAGGTGCCGACATTGCCCGAGTCGATGCCGCCGGTCGGGATGAACATCAGGCCGGCGAAGGGACCTGACAGGGCGTCCAGCATCGGGATGCCGCCCGAGGCCTCCGCAGGAAAGAACTTGAGGATCTCAAGGCCGCGCCCCAGGCCGCGGGCTACGCCGTCGGGGCCGCTCACGCCCGGAAAGACCGGAACGCCGCGTTCGAGGCAGAGGTCGACGACTTCGTCCACCCATGCCGGGCATACGACGAAGCGCGCTCCGGCCTTGATGGCGGCCTCAGCCTGGTCCGCGCGCGTGACGGTGCCGGCGCCCACCAGGAGGCCAGGGACGCCCTTGTCCATCGCGGCGATCGCCTCGAGGGCGGCCCCGGTCCTGAAGGTGACCTCGGCGACCGGGATGCCTCCCGCCACGAGGGCCTTGCCGAGGGGGATCGCGGCCGATGGGTCGTCGAGCTTCACGACCGGTACGATGCCGATTTCCCCGATGCGAACGGTGATCGCGTCCATGGTTTCCTCCATCGTCCAACTGTATCACTATTTATTAAAATGGACTAGTGTTCCAAAAATATCTTGCACCTGCGCGACAACCGTAGTAAGCTCACATCGAGGTCCAATATGAAGAAGATCGTCACGTTCGGCGAGATCATGCTCCGGCTCAAGTCACCGGAGCGGGAAAGGCTTTTCCAGTCGCCCTCCCTCGAGGCTACCTTCGGCGGGGGGGAGGCCAATGTCGCCGTGTCCCTTTCCCTCCTGGGCGAACGCGCCTGTTTCGTGAGCGCCTTGCCGGCCAATCCTGTGGGCGAGGCTGCCCTGCGTTCCCTCAGGGCCTGGGGGGTGGACGTCTCCGGGGTGAAGCGAGGCGGCTCGAGGGTTGGGATCTACTATATCGAGGCAGGCTCCGACCAGCGGGCGAGCGAGGTCGTCTACGACCGGGGTGGCAGCTCCGCTTCCGCGATGTCGCCGGGGGACTTCGACTGGCCGGCGCTGTTCCAGGGCGCCGACTGGTTCCATGTCACCGGCATCACCCCTGCCCTCTCCCGGAGCGCCGCCGAGGCTTGCCTCGAGGCCGCGGCCGCTGCGCGCGCGAGCGGGGTCAGGGTGTCTGTCGACCTCAATTACCGAAAGAAGCTCTGGAACTACGGCATCGCCGCCCCCGAGATGATGGGCCGCCTCGTCGCCCTGGCCGATGTCCTCATCGCGAACGAGGAGGACATCCAGCTCGGCCTGGGGATCGCGGCGCCTGGCGTCGACCCTTCGAAGGGCGAGGCCGCGGCCGACAGCTACCGCCATCTCGCCGAAGCGGCCAAGGCCAGGTTCCCGAATCTGGCCGTGGTCGCCATCACCCTCAGGGAGAGCTTTTCCGCCGACCGCAATGGCTGGTCCGCGGCCCTCTTGGGCAACTCGGGATACAGGACGTCGCGGCGCTACGAGATGCTCGATATCGTCGACCGGGTGGGAGGGGGGGATTCCTTCGCCGCGGGGCTCATTTTCGGCCTCCTCGAATGCGCCGACGAGGCCAAGGCCCTTGAATTCGCGGTAGCCGCCTCCGCCCTCAAGCATACGATACCAGGAGATTTCAACCTGGCCACCAAGGCCGAGATCGAGCGTCTTCTGGCGGGTGACGCCTCGGGACGAGTCAGCAGGTAGCCGTCGCGGGAGGATAGGATGGAAGCGGTTTTTTTTCCGGACAAGGGCATCCCCTACGAGGACGTAGTGCCCGGTGAGGTCACGCGCAAGATCAAGGCGAGGGGAGGAAGGCTCATGATGGTGGAGGTGACCTTCGCGACCGGAGCGGAGGGCGCCGAGCATGATCATCCCCATGAACAAGCGACCTATTGCCTGGAGGGGCGTTTCGAGTTCCGCGTCGGGGCGATGGCCTCGACGATAGGAAGGGGCGATTCGGTTTTCATAAAAGGCGGAGCACGGCACGGGGTGACCTGCCTCGAGGCCGGAAAGCTCCTCGATGTATTTTCCCCCCAGCGAGAGGATTTCCTGAAGGAGAAGAGATGAAACTCGAGACAAGGTACGGCCAGGACCCGAAGGACGCCATCTTCTATGACACAAGCACCCTCCGCGAACGATTCCTCGTACAGGCTGTCTTCACGACGGGAGAGCTCAAGCTTACGTATTCGCACACCGACCGCGTGATTTTCGGAGGCGCGATGCCGACGACGGCTGGCCTCTCCCTGGAGGGCGGCAAGGAGCTAGGCACGGAGCGCTTCCTGGACAGGCGCGAGCTCGGCGTGATCAACATCGGCGAAGGCGGCAAGGTCGTCGTGGACGGGAAGCCCTTTGCCCTGTCCCGCAACGACGGGATCTATGTCGGACGCGGCGCGGCGAGCGTCAGCTTTGAAAGCGATTCCGCCGCCAAGCCCGCCAAGTTCTGGCTCATGTCCTCGCCGGCGCATCGCACGTGCCCGACGACCCTCATACCGGCCGCCAACGCGAACCCTCGCAAGCTTGGCGCCGTGGAGACGGGAAATGTCAGGACCATACGGCAGTACGTGCATCCCGCCGTCTGCGAAAGCTGCCAGCTGGTCATGGGCATGACAACCCTCGAGCCGGGCAGCCTCTGGAACACCTTTCCGCCCCACACCCACGAGCGGCGCATGGAGGTCTACCTTTACTTCAACATGGATTCCCAGACCCGGGTCTTCCATTTCCACGGCCGGCCGGACGAGACGCGCCACCTCCTGCTCTCGAACGAGGACGCCGTGATCTCCCCTTCCTGGTCCATCCATTCCGGAGTCGGCACCGGCCCCTATTCCTTCATCTGGGGCATGGCGGGAGAGAACCAGACCTTTGACGACATGGACGGCATAGCCCCGTCCGATCTCCGCTAGCGAAAAGGAGGCCGTCATGGCCGGTATACTCGACAAATTCAGGCTCGACGGGAAGGTGGCGATTGTCACGGGTTCGGAGCGCGGGCTGGGGCAGGCCATCTGCATCGCCCTTGCCCAGGCGGGTGCGGACATCGTCGGTGTCACCTACGTGGCCGAGGCGCCGCAGACGGCAGATGCGGTCTTCGCCACAGGGAAAAGGTACCTCCATGTCCAGGCCGACCTCTCGAGCATAGAGCCCGTGCCGCGAATCGTGGAATCCGCGGTCGCCGCGTTCGGGCACATCGACATACTGTTCAACAACGCGGGAATCATCAAGCGCAACGACGCGGTCGACTTCACCGAGAAGGAATGGGATGACGTGATGAACGTCAACCTCAAGTCCCTCTTTTTCCTCTCGCAAGCGGTCGCCAAGCGTCTCATCGCCCAGGGGAAGGGCGGCAAGATCATCAACACGGCCTCCATGCTCTCCTTCCAGGGGGGGATACGCGTCCCCTCCTACACCGCTTCCAAAAGCGGCGTGAAGGGGGTAACCATGCTCATGGCCAACGAGTGGGCGAAGTTCGGCATTCAGGCCAACGCCATCGCCCCCGGCTACATGGCGACGGACAACACAGCCCAGCTCCGGGCCGACGAGCAGCGGAGCGCCGAGATCCTCGGACGCATCCCCGCGGGCCGCTGGGGCCTCGCCGAAGACCTGGCCGGCACGGCGGTGTTCCTCGCGTCCGCCGCCTCCGACTACGTCACGGGCTATACGATAGCCGTCGACGGCGGCTGGCTCGCGCGTTAGGCGGCCGATATATGGCGGGCAAGCTGATCCTGCTCCGCGCCGGCGACTCGGTGGCTGTCGCCGTGGAGGATCTCGGCCCCGGCCAGGATTGCGCCATCCTAGGCGAGGGCGGCGGCGCCGGTCCCGTCGTCCTCGAGGCGATACCCCGCGGCCACAAGGTCGCGTTGCGCGATATCGAGGAAGGCGCCGAGGTCCTGAAATACGGAAGGCCCATAGGTTTGGCCACCCGGAGGATAGGCGCGGGTGCCTGGGTGCATTCGCATAACCTGTCCACGGGATTGGGCACCGGGGCTGCCAGGCCTTCTGGCCCCGGACCGCGCTATGAATGGCCGGAGCGGGAAAGGCTGGCGCGGATCGTCGCTGACCCGGCGATGGTCCCCGGGAACTTCCTTGGATACGCGCGCTCCGATGGCGCCGTCGGCATACGGAACGAAGTCTGGATAGTGCCGACGGTCGGCTGCGTCAATGGAAGCGCCGAGGCCATGGCGAGGCTCGCCCGGGAATCCTTTGGCCTCGATGCCTTCGCCCTCACCCATCCCCTGGGCTGCTCCCAGCTCGGGGGCGACCTCGATTCGACGCGGCAGGTGCTCTCCCGCCTTGTCCGCCACCCGAACGCGGGCGCCGTCGTCGTGCTTTCCCTGGGTTGCGAAAGCAACCGGCTCCCGGAGTTCCGGACCACCCTCGGGGATTTTGACGCCGATCGCATACATTTCATTCCCTTCCAGGAGGTCGGCGACGAGATCGAATGCGCCAGGGTGGTTTTTTCCGGGCTGAGGGACCTTCTCGCCCAGGACAGGCGTACGGCCTTTCCGCTCTCGGCGTTGCGCATCGGGCTCAAGTGCGGCGGCTCCGACGGATTTTCGGGCATCACGGCCAATCCCCTGGTTGGAAGGGTCTGCGACCTCCTGGTCGCCAGCGGAGGCGGGGCCTTCATGAGCGAAGTGCCGGAGATGTTCGGCGCGGAAGCGGAGCTCTATGAGCGCTGTGCCGACGCGGCCGCCCGCGCGGCCGCCTTCTCCATGATCGAGGGCTTCAAGGCTTACTACCTGGCCCATGGCCAGCCTGTCTACGAGAACCCCTCGCCCGGGAACAAGGACGGTGGCATCACGACCCTCGAGGAGAAATCCCTTGGATGCGTGCGGAAGGCCGGAAGCGCGCCGATCAGGGACATGCTGCCCTACGCCGGCGCCTCGCGGGAGCCGGGCCTCCACCTGGTCTCCGGCCCCGGCAATGACCTCGTCTCGTCGACCGCCCTCGCGGCGGCGGGCGCCCACCTGGTCCTTTTCACGACGGGACGCGGGACACCTTTCGGCGCGCCTGTGCCGACGATCAAGATCTCCTCGAACAGCGCCCTCGCGGCCAAGAAACCCGGATGGATCGACTTTGACGCGGGAGGCATCCTGGACGGCGGCGGTTTCGATGAACCCGCCCTTGCCCTCCTCCGCATGATCATCGCCACGGCAAGCGGCCAGCAGACCAAGGCTGAAAAGGCCGGCCACCGCGGCATCGCCATTTTCAAGGAAGGAGTCACCCTGTGAAAAAATTCATGGACGAGGATTTTCTCCTGCCCAGCACGAGCGCGGAGCGGCTTTTCCACGAATGGGCCGAGGGTTCGCCCATCATCGATTACCACTGCCACCTGCCGCCGGCGGATATAGCGGACAATTCCGCGTTCTCGAGCATCGCCCAGGCCTGGCTTGGCGGTGACCATTACAAGTGGCGCGCCATGAGGGCAAACGGCGTAAGCGAAGCCGACATCACCGGGCACCCTGCCGACCGGCGGACCTTCGACGCATGGGCGAAGACCCTTCCCCAGCTCGTGGGGAATCCCCTCCACCATTGGGCCCACCTGGAGCTCAGGCGCTACTTCGGCATAACGGACATCCTGTCGGAGAAGACCGCGCCCGCGATCTGGGAAGCCTGCAACGCCCGCATCCGCGGTCCCCTCTTCGGCGCGCGCGACCTCCTTGCCTCGATGAAGGTCAAGGCCGTCTGCACGACTGACGACCCGGCCGACTCGCTAGAGCATCACGTGGCCTACGCCGTGGCCCGAGCCGGCAGGGCGGCCGGCGAAGGCGGCACGGACTGGCCCGTGATGGCGCCGACCTTCAGGCCCGACAAGGCCCTCGCGGTCGAAGACCTTGTCGCGTGGAAGGCCTACCTGGCCAGGCTCGGGACGGCGGCCGGCTCCGCGGTCAAGTCCTATGGGGACCTCGTCGCCGCCCTCGAGAAACGCCATGGGTTCTTCCACTCCCTGGGGTGCCGGCTCTCTGACCATGCCCTCGTCCAGCCCCTGGGGACGATCGCCCCGGCGGCGCGGGTTGAAGCCGCCTTCGCCCGCGCCTTCGGTGGCCAGGCGCTGGATGCCCAGGACGCGGCGGCCCTCAAGACCGGCCTCCTCCTCGAGGTCGGACGCATGGACGCCCGGCGAGGCTGGGCGATGCAGCTCCACTTCGCGGCGATACGCAACCTGAATTCGCGCATGTTCGCGAGCCTGGGACCGGACACGGGCTATGACGCGGTGGGCGATTCCATCTCCGCCCGTCCATTGGCGGCCTTCCTCGATGCCTTGGATGGCGAGGGCGCGTTGCCGAAAATCGTCCTCTATTCGCTCAACCAGCACGACTACGAGGTCCTCGCCTCCGTCATGGGATGCTTCCAGGACGGGACCGTGGCCGGCAAGCTCCAGCTCGGCTCGTCATGGTGGTTCAACGACCATATCGATGGCATGGGGCTCCAGCTCCGGACCCTCGCGAACATGGGCCTCCTGGGGCGTTTCGTGGGGATGCTCACGGATTCCCGCAGCTTCCTCTCCTTCCCCCGCCATGAGTACTTCCGGCGCATCCTCTGCGGCATGCTCGGTGGATGGATGGAGGACGGCGAAGCGCCGGCCGATTTCGACGCGATGGGCGGCATCGTCCGTGCCATCAGCTACGGGAACGCGAGGGACTATTTCGCGATCCCCGGGACGGGCGCCGAGGGCGCATAGCCATGGCTTCCGATACCGACCAGTCCCTCAGGGGTCAATCGATCTACCAGGTGTTCATCCGCAATTACTCGCAGGCGGGGACCTTCGACGCGGCCCTGCCGGCCTTGGACGCGGCGCGGCGGCTGGGCTTCGACGTGGTCTACCTGACGCCCATCCATCCGATCGGGAAGGTGGCGAGGAAGGGCAAGGTCGGCAGCCCCTACGCCATCTCCGATTACCGGTCGGTCGACCCTGCCCTCGGCGGCGAGGCTGGCTTCAGGCGCTTCCTCGACGCGGCCCACGCCAAGGGCTTGAAGGTCATCATCGACGTGGTCTACAACCACACGAGCCCCGACTCCCTCCTCGCGCGGGAGCATCCCGAATGGTTCTGGAAGGGAAGCGGCGGGAGGCCAGCCCCGCGCATCTGTGAATGGTCGGACGTCGTGGACCTGGACTACGGACAGCCAGCCCTCTGGGAATACCAGATCGCCACCCTCGAGCAGTGGGCGCGCCTCGGCGTGGACGGGTTCCGCTGCGACGTGGCCAGCCTGGTCCCCGTCCCCTTCTGGATCGCGGCGCGAAAGCGTGTCGCGGCGATCAAGCCCTGCCTTTGGCTCGCGGAGAGCGTGCACAAGGAATTCGTGGCCGAGGTCAGGGCGATGGGGCATTACGCCGCCTGCGACGCGGAGCTCCACGAGGCATTTGATATCAGTTATGACTATGACGGGAGGGCCGAGCTCGAGGCGGCCTGGTCGGGGAAACGGCCCTTGGGAGCCTACCTGCACCACCTCTCCCTCCAGGGATGCATGCTGCCTGCCTCCGCGATCAAGGCCCGGTTCCTCGAGAACCACGACCAGGAAAGGGCTGCAAGCCGTTTCGGATGGGGGGACCGCCTGCGGAACTGGACCCTTTTCGCGATGCTCCTCGATGGCTGCTTCCTGGCTTACGCCGGGGAGGAGGCGGCGATGACGGCGAAGCCCAGCCTCTTCGAGCATGAGGCCGTCGACTGGGAGCGCGGTGCCCCCGGTTTCGAGGCCTGGTTCGCCAAGGCCCATCTCGCGACCAAGGCGATTCGCGCCCGGGAACCGCGGTTCAGCGCCGTCGAGCTTGCATCCGGCGTCGTCCTCATCGAGCGCACGGGCGGCCCACGGAAGGCATGCGCCCTCCTCAACCTCGACGGAAGGTCGGGGAAGGTGAGGCTCCCCTCGCCGGCCTCGACCTCCTCTCGGGCGCCAGGGTCGCGTTGGGCGAAACCATCGAACTCGCCGACGCGCCCGTGCTCGTCCAGGATTGACGGCGGGAGGCCCGCGAAGGGCTTGCCCGCCTTGCTCCACTATTTTTTCTGCAGGAAGAATTCGACGCGCCGGTTTTTCCATCGGTTGGCTAGGTCGCTGTCCGGAACGATCTGGTCGTTCGCCCCGACGCCATCGGTGACCATCCTGGACGGCTCGATGCCCCGGGTGGCCAGCGCCTGCATGATGGCCTCTGCCCTCGCCCTGGAGAGGGGAAGGAGCTCCTTCTCCTGTTCGATCTTCCCGAGCGCCGGATCCTCCCAATTGACCATGACGGCGTGCCCCACCATCTTGATGAGGTAGCCGGGGAATTTCCGGAGCTTGTCGGCCAGGAGGTTCAGGGTGGATACGTTCCTTTCCGCGATCTGCGGAGCCACGCTCAGGTAGTCCGCGGTGAAGGGCTTGAAGACGATGCTGGCGATCCTGATCCTGTACCCGTCGCCCAGCTTGACGATGAGGATGTCGACATGGACCGCCGACCTGAGCTCGAGGCTGTTCCCGTATTCATCCCGCACGCGGGCGACCACGGGGTAGTCCTCGGCCGACTCGACCAGCTCGTTTTTCGCGTTCCTGCCGTTCCACACGAGGGTCTTGGCCGGCCACTGCCCACGGAAGCCCGCGAAGGCATTTCCGCCCGGGTCCGAGATGTCGACGCTCCAGTCGTTGATCTTGGCGTAGCGCGAGTCCGCGACGAGGTCGATCGTGACCTTGTCGCCCGTGCCGCTGCCGTCTGGGGAGAAGAGGGCAGGGCTGATCGCGATCCTCCCCGTCGGCGGGGTGGCCACGAGGGCAAAGGCCTCGCTCGAGGCCTGGGCCGCCGCATAGACCCTGCCGTAATCGATGCGCAGGGTCGCCGTATAAAGCCCGTCCGGCGCCACCGTGCCGTCCTGGAGGAGGCCCTTCCAGGTGAAGCTCTCCGGCAAGGCATAGCCCTCGCCAGGATAGCTTATCCGCACGGTCCGGTCCTCCCGCTCTATCTCCAGGCTCCAGCCCTTGATGAGGTTCCGGTTGCCGAAAACGAGGGATATGTCCATGCCGACCTTCGCGCGGGGCGAGAAGCCCTTCGCCTTGGCCACGGCGGAGCTGGCCTCGGTGGCTGGCGGGAGGGCATCCACCGCGATGCTGCCCTTGGCCTGGTCGGTCATGCCGAATTCGTCAGCTACGGTCGCCGTGACGAAATATCGGCTGCCAGGCTGGGCGAGGGAGCCGTCCTCCGCCACGCCACCCCAGGTGATGCGGCGGGGAGGCCATGCCCCCTCCCAGGCACCGAAGCCCCTGCCGCCCGAGTCCACCACCGAGACTTTCCAGCTGGCCATGCGCGCGAGGGCCGAGGCTCCGTCCAGGAGGATCTCCGCCGGGGCGACCAGGCCTTTTTCGTCGGGCAGGACAGGCTCGGCGGGCAGCTGGAGCATGCCCTTGGGCGGGGTCGAATCGAGGAGGAACCTGCGGCTCCGAACGGTCACCGCCTTGAAGGTGGCGCCGTAGTCGATGCTCATCACGGCGGTGTAGAAGCCCTCGGGGGCGGCCGTTCCGGAGTCGCCCCTGCCGGCCCAGGTGATGACGCCCTTGAGCGATGAGGCTTCGCCTGCGAAAGTCTTCTGGATTCCCCCATCGGCCTGGGCTATGGATATCTTCCAAGCCTTGACCGCCTCCCGGTTGGGCACGGTCAGCGCAAGGTCAAGGGAGTCAAGGGTCCCGTCGCCATTGGGAGAGAAGCCATTGGCCTGCGGGGATATCGCGGTCTCGCCCGGGACGGGAGGGAGGTCGGCCACGGCGATGAGGGCGCGGGCCATCCCCGTGTTCCCGAAGCTGTCCCTGACCTCCGCCAGGACGGAATAGCTTGTCGAGGGCTCGGCGAGGCCGCCTGAATTGGTACGGCCGTCCCAGCTCATCCGCCCGCCGGGCGTCACGTCCTTGTAAAGCGCGACCGTGTTGGACGCGGGGTCAAGGATCGAGACTATCCAGCTTTCGATGTCCGCGAAGCGCGAGCTGGCGGACAGGTCGATGGAGACGGGGGAAAGGAAGGCGCCGGCCTTGGGCGTGAGGATGGCGGGAGCCAGGGCCAGGCTCGCGTCAGGAGGGGCGGACTGCAGGGCGAACGCCGCGCCCTTCACCGTTGCCGGCCTGAAGCTCTTGCCATAGTCGATCGAAAGGACGGCGTAGTAGCTGCCGTCGGGAGCGAGGGCTCCGGAGTCGGTCTTGCCGTCCCACCTGAGGTCGCGCTTGAAATCGGCGGCGCTGCCGGCGAACACTCGCTGGCTGCCGCGCTCCGAATGGGAGACGGTGACCTTCCAGCCCTTCATCTGTGCCGCGTTGCCCGCGACCAGGATGAAATCGACATAGCGGGGCTTGCCTGAAGCCGAGGGAGAGAAGCCGGAGGAGCGGGGCTCGATGATGGAGAGCTCCGTGGCCGGCGGTATGTCCTTGACCGCGATGGACAGGGAGGCCGAGGCCTCATTGCCGAACTCGTCCATGATGGTGGCCTTGGCCAGGTATCTTGCCCCTGTCTCCACCACCGCCTTCGTCGAGGTGAGGCCGTCCCAGAGGACCTGGTTGGCGGGCCACTCGAGGCTGAAGGCCCGGACGTTCCTCCCTTGGGAATCGAGGATGTCAAGGGACCAGGACTCTATCCTGCCCAGTCCCGGCGTGGCGCCCAGGAGTATGGCGACCGGGGAGGCCACGCCCTTTTCCGAAGGCAGGAAGGAGTCAGGTGTCGCCGAGAGCCGGCAGGTCGGCGGCGCGATGGAGAGGAGGAAATCCTTGGTCCGCGCCTGGACGGCCTTGTAGGTCCGGCCATAATCGACCGTGAGGCGAGCGAGGTAGCTGCCCTCGGGCGAGGGCAGGCCTGAATCATCCCGGCCGTCCCAGGCGAGGCTCGAGGGGGCGGAGTCGGCGCTCCCGCCGTAGGTCCTGCGGGTCGCCCCTTGCCCGAGTATCTCGACGGTCCAGGATCGTGCCGATTCCCTGTTGCCCAGCTTGATGGAAAAATCGATGACGCCGCCGGAGCGGCCGCTCGCCGGCGAGAATCCCCTCACCTCGGTCTCTATGAGGCTGGTCTCGGGAGGCGCGGTCTGGACCCGCACCGAGATCGCGAGGCTTGCCTTGCCGATGTTGCCGTATTCGTCCTTGACCTCGGCCCGGGCCGTATAGGTCTTCGAGGGCTCGGCCAGGCCGCCTGAATCGAGGGAGCCGTCCCAAGCCGCGCGCATTCCCTTGCTGTCCGCGCCGGAGAATCGCCGCACGATGGTCCCGTTGTCATCGCTCACCTCGATCGACCAGGCGGCAAGCCTGGCCAGGGAGGCCTTCGCCTCGAGTCCAAGGGTGACCGGACCCGACATCCCCTGCCCGGCGGGCGTGAACGAGGGTGGATCCGCGGTCACGGCGACCTGGGGAAGGGAGGACACGAGGGTGAATTTGTCCCAGGCGGTCTCGCCCGAATAATAGGAGGTGGCGTAGCGGACGTCCAGGTAGACATAGTACTCCGCTTCGGGCCACACGGCGCCCGAGTCCGTGCGGCCATCCCACGCGAGTTCGGCGGGCAAGGCCGACCCCATGCCTTCGCCCTCGAATTGCCTGACGACCATGGAGCTCGTGACCACCTGCACTTTCCAGCGCTGCTGGACCTCGGGGGCCGCGAAGCCGAGGGCGAAACGCATCGTCCTTGCCGCGGCTTCCCCCGTGGGCGAGAAGCCCGGTGTCAGGGCCCTGATCGAGTTGCGTCCGGGCGGATCGGTGATCGAGAGGGGCTTTTGTGTCGCACAACTTGTCAAGGCAATGCCGGAGATGGATCCGGCGAGGACCGCAAGCGCGAGGACAAGCGGGGCGCTTCGCATGGGCATGTGGGCCTCCTTCAAGGCATCGATTTTCCTCTGGCGGCGATGAGGAGATTGTACCATTCCTCACGGGAAAGCCCGACTTCCCCGGCGCGGGCGCAGGCCTTGATGCGCTCCTCCCTCACAGTGCCCGTCACGGGCTGGATCCGGGCGGGGTGGCGCAGGAGCCAGGCGAGGGCCACGGCCTCGGGCGGCAGTTTCCGCTCCGCGGCCATGCTGCGGACCAGGGTGGCCGCGGCCTTTTCGTTCGCGGGCCGCTCCGCGGACTCCGCCGCCATGATCCGGCCATGGGCCAGGGGGCTCCAGGCCTGGAGGGTGAGTCCGTGCTTCCTGCAATGCTGGATGGTGTCTGTCATGCCCTGGGGCACGGGACTGGGCCTCTGGTTGACCGAGATATCGGCTTCGGCGAAGTCGTGGTGGAAAAGGCTCATCTCGAGCTGGTTCACCACGAGGGGATCGGGCAGGAAGTCCTGGAGGAAGGCCGCCTGGGCTCCCGAGAAATTGCTGACGCCAAAATAGCGGACGCTGCCTTCGGCCTTCAGGATGGCGAAGGCCTCTGCCACCTCTTCGGGGACCATAAGGGGATCCGGCCGGTGGAGGAGGAGGATGTCGATCCTGCCGCACTTGAGCCGGGCCAGGCTGCCGTGCGCCGCTTCGAGGATATGCTCCCTGCTGAAATCGAAGTGGCCAGGGCTCCCGGGATGGAGCTGGCCAGGCAGGTAGATGCCGCACTTGGTCTGGACGATGACCTTGTCCCGCATGCCCGGATGGCGCTCGAGCACCTCGCCGAAAATCGATTCTGCCCTCGTCCGCGTATAGATGTCGGCATGATCGAAGAAGTTGAAGCCTTCATCAAGGGCGCAAAGGACGGCGCGCTCCGCGGCGTCGACCTGCTCGCGCGTATGGGGTCCGGCCTCCCAGGGGCCTCCGAAACCCATGCATCCGAAGGCAAGACGCGAGGAATCCAGGTCGGTGTTGGGGAGGACGAAGTGTTCCATGCTTCGATCATAGCCCCCGCCGTCCCGGGGGACAAGACGCGTCGGGATCCCATTTGGGCGGCCAGGCCGCATGGCGCATCGCGCCGTCAGGACGCGGCCACCAGCCCCATGAGGCGCCTCCCCTACTCGACATAGGTTGCCCACTTCGCCGCCCCATAGGCCCCGGTCATCGCGCGCACGCCTTGGCCTTGGACGGCGATGGGCTTCTCGCACAGCGCGTGGATTCCCCGCTCGAAGGCCATTGCGGCGGTCACGGGGTGGTCATAGTGCGGGGTGGCTATCGTGATCGCGTCGACGAGGCCGGAGCCCATCACATGACGCGCAAGCAGGCCGAGGAAGGCTTTCATTTCCACCATGAGCTCGCACCGACGAAGCCGGCCGTTGTCTCCACCTTGGGACCCGCAGGGGTTTTCAATCTCCTCATGGGGCGCGAAGGCGGCTTCCAGGGACTCCCCGCCGCCCGCCTTCGCCGAGCCTGCTTTGGGTGAGCTGGCCTCCGACCCCGAGGCCGGCGCCATCAACGACCTGCCCTACCTCGCGATAAAGGGCGGCGTCTATGTGGGCAGCTCACGGGATGGCCTTGCCCTCTATGCCATGCCTCCCGCCGCGGCGATCAAGACCGAGCACCACGAGTGGTAACGGTCGGCGCAGCTCTAGGCGAAGCGGCCGAGCGGGCGCTTCGGGCGCTGCGGCTCAGCGCCGGACGAGGTAATAAACCCCTACGCAGGTCCCTATGCCGACGACCACCCATCGAAGGACCGCCGGCGGGATTTTCCCCGCGAACTTCCCTCCGAGCCATCCACCCGCGAGGGCCGCGACGGCCATGATGCCCACGTCGACCCATATGGCCTTCCCCGAGAATGCGAACCAGATCGCCGCGGCGAGGTTGGTGGCGAAGGCGAAAGCCTGCTTGATGGCATTGAGCCGCGTGAGCGATTCGTCGGAACCAAGGCCAAGGGCGGCGAGGACGATGACGGAAAGACCCGCGCCGAAGTAGCCGCCGTAGACCGCCGCCAAGCCTAGGGGCAGGATGCCCCAGAGCGGGGATACCTGTCTGCCCTGCCGTCCGGCCCGTCGGAGGAGGAAGGCGCGCAGGGGCGACTGGAGGGCCAGGAGTCCGGAAGCGAAAAGGATGAGGATGGGGACTATCCCGCCAAAGAGCTTTTCGCCCGTGGCGAGGAGGAGGATTCCTCCACCGAGCCCGCCGGCCAGGGCTAGGGGGAGGAGGAGCGCAAGCTTCCTCGCCTGTCCCTTGATGTCCTTCCATTGGGCCAGGGTCCCGCCAAGGTAGCCGGGGAGGAGGGCCAGGGTATTGGTCACGTTGGCCGCCACAGGAGGGACGCCAAGGAGGGTGAGGACAGGGAAGGTCACCAGCGTCCCCCCCCCGGCTATCGCGTTGATGAAGCCTGCTGCCAGGGCGGCAAGGCCAATGAATACCAGGCTTAGTTCGCTCATCGACGGTGCTCCTTGACTCTTCTGCCTCTGTGGCGAAGCGCGGATGAGCATAGCAAGAAAGGGGAAAGGAGGCTAGGCTTGGTTCCCATGAACCTCGACACGTTCGCGTCACGACGCTCCCCTGTACTCGGGAAGGCCGGCATGGTCGCCTCCTCGCAACCCCTCGCCACCGCCGCCGGACTCGAGATCCTCAGGGCTGGCGGCACCGCCGCCGACGCGGCGGTCGCCGTTGCCGCCGCCCTCAATGTCACCGAGCCCACGTCCACGGGCCTCGGGGGCGACATGTTCGCCCTGTACCGGGAGGGAGCCACGGGGAAGATCGATGCCCTCAATGGCTCCGGCCGCTGCCCCGCCTCCCTGGACCTGGCCAGGCTCGACCGCGAAGGTCTTGGCGGCGGCCTCCCGCCCTTCCATCCCTACACGGTCACCGTCCCCGGCGCCTGCGCAGGCTGGCTCGACCTCCTCGAGGACCATGGGCGCCTGCCCCTGGCCACCCTGCTCGCGCCGGCGATCGGCCTCGCGGAGAAGGGCTTCCCGGTGGCCCCCACCACCTCCCATTTCTGGAAGCGCGGCGCGGCGAGGCAACTTGCCTCGGCGGCGAATGGCCATGAACTCACGATCGAAGGAAGGGGGCCGGAAGCGGGGGAGATCTTCCGCAATCCGGGCCTCGCAAGGACCCTCATGTTGATAGCGGAAGGCGGCAAGAAGGCCTTCTACGAGGGCGAGATAGCCCAGTCCATCGTAGCGGTCATCGCGGCGTCGGGCGGCTGCCTTTCGTTGGAGGACCTCGCTTCCCATCGCTCGACCCGGGAGGCCCCGATATCGATCGAGTACCAGGGCTGGCGCTTCCATGAGTGCCCGCCCAACGGCCAGGGCCTTGCGGCCCTTTTGGCCCTCGGCATCCTGTCGGGCTTCGACCTCGCCCGGCTCGATCCGCGATCCCCCGAACGCCTCCACCTCGAGATCGAGGCCCTGAGGCTGGCCTTCGCGGACGCGCGCTGGTGGGCGACCGATCCCGCCTTTGGTGGCGCGAATGGACGGCTTCCCTTGGCGGAGCTCCTCTCGGAAGGCTACGCCAAGGAGAGGCGGGCCCTCATCGACCCGCGCAAGGCCAGCGTGGACAGGATCCACGGATCGCCGCTGGCCTCCTCGGACACGGTCTATTTCTGCGTCGTGGACGCCGAGGGGAATGCCTGCTCCTTCATCAATTCAAATTACATGGGCTTCGGGACGGGCATCGTGCCCGCGGGCCGTGGCTTCAGCCTCCAGAACAGGGGCCACAATTTCAGCCTCGATCCTTCCCATCCCAACAGGCTGGAGCCAGGGAAACGCCCCTACCACACGATCATTCCCGCCATGATGACGCGCGAATCCCAAGCCCCCGCGGGCCTCGAGTTCGCCGCCTTCGGCGTGATGGGCGGCTTCATGCAGCCCCAGGGCCATGTCCAGGTTGGCATAGCCCTCGCCGAGGGCATGGACCCCCAGTCTGCCCTCGACCTGCCCCGCTTCTGCATCGACATCGCCGGAGCCGGCGCCGCGGGACCGGTGCTGATCGAGGAGGGCATGGGCTGGAGGACGGCTGCCCGCCTTGCCGAAATGGGACATGAGGTCAAGCCGGTGACCGGTTGGGAGCGAGCCGCCTTCGGGCGCGGCCAGGTAATCGCAAGGGACTCGAACGGAACCCTTTGGGGAGGGTCTGATCCCCGCGCCGACGGCCTTGCGATGACGCTCCTTTAGGCGTCAGGGCCGCGGCGCGCTTCCGCCGCCGTCGCCCCGCCAGAGGTCGGCGAAGGCCTGGAACCTGCCCAGTATCCTCGTGAAAGGCTCGCGGATATAGAAATGGCTCGCGCTCGGCGAGAGTTCGACCTCCCGCACTTCCTTGACGCCTTTCGAGAGGAAGACGAAGGTCAGGAGGCGGAGCAGGCCCGAGACCGCGAACACGACCTGGAGGTTCCGGGGCTCGAAGAAGGGGATGGAAAGGCCCGCGACGGCGGTGGCGAGGAGGCCTCCGGTTATGGACCCGGCGAAGGCGCACGTATTGTTGAGGGCGTTGAAATTGGCCATGGTCATGGCTATCTTCGGTCTCTCCACGCTGTCGAAGATGAAGTTGGTCGTGGACAGGTTGACGCCCGCCCAGACGAATCCCCCCACTATCTGGAGGCCGAACATCGCCGGCAAGCCCCTCGCGAAGACCCAGCCGAAGGTTAAGAGGGGAAGGACGGCTGAGGTGACCAGGAGGATGCGCCGGTTGCCGAAACGGTCGGTGAGCGGCCCCCAGTAGTTCATCGCGAGGAAGGAGAGGACCATGCCCGTCATGGCGACCGCCGTGAAGGAAAAGTAGTCGAGGCCCCTGACTTTCAGCAGGTAGATCGGCAGGACCGGCCCCATGATGTTCACGGAAAAGGTCATGATGACGCTGAAGACGACAAAGCGCCCGAAGCCCTCCCCGCGCAGCGATCGCAGGAACGCGGGGAAGCCCTGCCTCTCCCCTGCCGGCAGCCTTTCCATGGGCGGTTCGTATTGGTAGCCTATGGCCACGACACCGCCCGCACGGGAGATGGCGGCGAGTCCGAAAAGGAGGCCGAAGGCCAGGAGGGTTTTCCCGGCGGGTTCCGCGATCCTGAGGACGATCCCCGTCGTCGCGATGGAGGCGAACTGCACGAGGCCCACGATCATGTTGCGCTTTCCCCAGAACTTCCCGCGCATCTGCGCCGGGACAAGCTCGTTCATCCAGGAAAGCCAGCCCGGTCCCGAGAGCGAGGTGGCGAAGAGGCCGAGGGCGTAAAAGACCACGACGGCCCAAGGGCTTTTCGTGATCGTCGCCGCGGCGTAGATCACAATCCAGCTGGCCGCGTGGATGGCGACGGTGATCCGCGAAAGGCGCTTGCGCCTGCCCAGGCGCACGATGAGGGCGGCGCCGATGAGCTGGGCCGCCGCCACGCCGAGCTGTCCCATGCCCTGGACCAGGCTGGTCTGCAGGGCATTGGCCCCGAAGAAGATCGCGAAGGGAAGGATGAAATACTCCGAGAACCCGTACATGAGGGCCCAGCAGGCGCCGTCGGCCGTGGATGCGGCCAGCGACGCGCGTACCCGGGCGTCAGGTATGGAGGCGAGGAGCTTTTTCATGCGATTGAGTATCCCGAAGAAGCAGGTACTTGGGCAAGACGGCTGGCCGCGGCCACGGCCACGGCCACGGCCACGGCCACGGCCACGGCCACGGCCAGGCGCTTCCGGCGCGGCCCGGCTCACTGACCTGGCCACGCGAGCATGGCGGCGATCGAGTCGGCGAGCTCCTTGCGGTTCGTTTCGTCCAACTCGAGGATGGTGGCGCGCTTCGCCGCGCCGCTTGCGGCCGTGTGGCAGCGGTCTATGGCCCAGGCGAAGGCTGCGCCGGAGAACGTGAGCGCTGCGATGGATCGGATCGCGGAGCGGTGGGGCGGGGGAAAACTGGGGCCGCCCAAATCCTCCTCCCGCGAGGCGCATGGAAAGGTCCCTGACGAGGGTGGTCTTCCCGCTGCCTGGCTCTCCGGAGACGATCAAGATGGGAAGCGGCGTGGCTGGTCGCATGAGCCCGTTCTGGCCGCGGCTCCTCCGGGGCGCAACGAGGCCGGGGAGCCATCAGGATCATGGCGCGTGAGGTGCCTTGCCCTTGGCGCCTTAGGGGACCCTTGGGGCAGGATTCCCTCGCGGTGCCTGAGGAATGGCTTGGCTTGCGCGCCACGCGGCAGCGCGCTACAGTCATTCCATGCTGCGCAATCTCACCGAGGCCGAGTGCCTTTCCGCCATCCAGAGGGGGGAATTCGATCCCGCCGTCCTCTCGGAGGCGCTTTTCACCGCCCTTGTCCTGACCCAGAGCTGGTGTCCCCAGTGGATGATGATGCGTTCCTGGCTGGGGGCCGCGGCGGCCGATCCCGAGATCGCGGTCATGTTCGTCGAATATGACCGGGAGCCTTACTTCGATGACTTCATGGCCTTCAAGGAAGATGTCCTCGGGAACCGCGAGGTTCCCTATGTCAGGTACTATCGGAAGGGCGCTTTCGCGCGCGATTCCAACTATATCGACAGGAAGGGCTTTCTCACCTTCCTTCGTGGCCAGGCTTAGCGATTGCCGGCATTTCCCATGACAGGAGGCTTTATGGAAACCAGGTTCCGGGGGAGGGCGATGGTCCTCTTCCTGGCGGCGGCATTGTGCTTGTCGCTGCCGGCGATGGCAACGCCCTCAGGCGCGGCACCGAAAGGCGCCGCGGTCAGCAAGGTCCTGGCGAACGGGATGGAAGTCATCGTCGCCGAAAACCATTCGGTGCCCCTCGTCACGATCTGCGTGGCCTTCCGCTGTGGCGCCCTTTCGCACACGCCCGAGACCGCGGGCCTCTTCCACCTGTATGAGCACATGCTGTTCACAGCCAACGAAAAGTACGGCAACCAGGCGGCCTTCAAAGGCGCCCTCAACAAGATGGGCGTGTCCAACTGGAATGGCGGAACGGGCAACGAGTCCGTCAACTATTACGTGACCGTGCCGTCCGACAAGCTCGGCGACGGCATCGAGTTCTGGTCCTGGGCGGTCAAAAAGCCGGTCTTCGACAAGGATACCCTCGAGAACGAGAAGAGCGTCGTAACCAACGAGATCCAGGGCTACCACAGCGACCCCGACTCCATCTTCTCGAACGCGATATCCTCCCGCGCCTTCGCCACCTATCCTTGGCGAAAGAACATAGACGGCCCCGAGGCCAACATCGCCAAGGCGACCGTCGAGCAGCTCGAGGCGATCCGCGCGCAATACTACGTCCCGAACAACACCGCCCTCCTCATCGGCGGCGACGTGACGCCGGCCAAAGCCTTCGAGCTGGCCCAGGCATGGTTCGGCGACTGGAAGGCCCCGAGTCCCGCGGTCCCCATCCCCGTCCTGGATCCACAGGGCCCCTTGCCCAAGGGCGTCAGGGTCGTCTATCCCGACGAGGGCTTCTACGACGGCGTGGCCATGGCCGAGATCCTGTGGCGCGGCCCGGACTCGATGCGGCAGACCAAGGATACCTATACCTCCGATGTCTTCCTCTATCTCCTCACCTCGCCGGTGGGCAAGTTCAAGCAGAATCTCATGGACAAGTGCCCGGGCCTTTACGACCCCGAGTACATCTCCTTCAACTATCCGACCTACCGCGACGGCGGCGGCTACTATTTCTCGACCTATCTCCTCCTCGAGGATCCGGCCAAGGACGGCCCCACCCTCGACCGGGTGGCCCAGATCGAGAAGGCGGTCCAGGACGAGCTTGCGTTGATCGTGAAGGACCCCGAGGCCTACTTCGGCAAGGACGAGCTCGCCAAGGCCAAGGCGAAGCTCATAGACCAGAACCTCCTCTCCATGGAGGTCGCCACCGACTATGTCACCGGCACCCTGACCTTCTGGTGGGCGGCGGTCTCGACGGATTATTTCTTCGGCTACGAGGCCAACTGCAACAAGGTGGGCTTCGCCGAGATCAAGGACCTGCTCTCGCGCTACCTCATCGGCGCGACGGATGCGATCGGCCTGCGGATGAAGGAGGACGCCTTCCTCTCCGAGCCCGGCATGGCGGAGAAGGCGAAGAGCCTGGGCTACACCGAGGTCACGGCTGACAACGCCTTCTGGTGGCAGAAGTGAAGGGGGATGTGATGAAACCAACTATGAATACATTGCGCTCCTGCGCCGCCGTGGTCCTGGCCGCCGTCCTCATGGGCTCCTGCGCGGGGACTCCCGCCGCCCCGCCCGCCGCCCCGCCCGCTGCCCCGCTCGCCGCCGTGGCGCCGGCCCAGGCTTTGGCGCCGGCACCAACCCAGACCGCGGGGACGCTCCAAGGGCCGCTGGTATCGGCCGGTTTCCCCGGCCTGGAGGCCCTCTCGCCATTCGCGCGGCAAGGGTTGGCGAGCCTTTCCACCTTCCAGCTCTCGAACGGCATCCCCGTCGTCGTGCGGGGCAATGACGCGAGCCCTGTCCGCCATATCCAGCTCGTCCTCCGGGGCGGCTCGCGCGTCGCGACGCAGGCCACCGCGGGCCATGAACTCCTCGCGATGAGGACCATGCTGCGCGGCTCCTCGAAGTTCTCCTACGTGGCGATCCAGGCCCTCCTCGACGAGACGAGCGCCGGCATGGGTGCGAGCGGCAACCTCGAGTACACGAGCTATACCCTGACGGGCCTTGACCGCTATTACG
Organism: Spirochaetaceae bacterium; assembly: GCA_025358255.1. Taxonomy (GTDB): domain Bacteria; phylum Spirochaetota; class Spirochaetia; order Treponematales; family Rectinemataceae; genus JANYKC01. The sequence continues at coordinate 21,614 of JANYKC010000015.1, read as the reverse complement.
ACAAGCTCCTTCCGGTATGGGCCTCCACCCTCACGAGTCCCCTGTTCAATCAGGAGGACTTCGACCAGGTCCTGTCCGAGGCCAAGCTCGCCTACCAGAACAAGGAGAAGGATCCTTGGGCCAGGACAGGGCGGCAGATGAACGCGGTTTTCTTCGCCGGCCACCCCTATGAGGCCTCTCCCGATGGTACCAAGGAATCCCTCGCCGCGGCCAAGCTGGACGCGGTCAAGGCATGGTACGCGGCGGGCTTTTCCGCCGACCGCATCTTCATCGTGGCCTCCGGCGACTTCGATCCGGTCGCCCTCAAAAAGGACCTCGAGGCGAATCTCGGTTCGATCCCCGACCGCCATGTTGGCTACCCTGGCGCCACGCCTGCCCTTGTCGCAAAAGGCGGACTCCTCAAGGTCGAGCATCCCCAATCGAAGGGCATAGCCTACGTGCGCGGCGACTTCGCGGCCCCGTCCCCTTCATCGCCTGAGTTCATGCCGATGAACATCGGGATGAAGATGTTCTCCGACCTCCTCTTCAACGTGGTGCGCGACAAGTACGGCGCGGTCTACACCCCTGGCGCCTATATCCGCAACCAGGCGGCGAACTACGGCTCGATCACGATCTACAAGACCAACAAGTCGGGCAAGGTCAAGGTCTACATAGACGAGGCATCCAAGGAGTTCGCCGCCGGCAAGGTCCTCTCCGTCGACCCGGGTTCCTCGAAGGACGAGACCCCGCGCATGTCGATCGAGGATGCGCTTCCGGTGTACAAGGCGCAGTACACGAATGATTACTTCGAAAAGCTCCAGACCAATTCCGCCGCCGCCGACCTCATCGCGCAGTCGGTGATCAACACCGGCGACTGCAGGTCCTGGCTGCTGGACCAGCAGCGCATCAATGAGGCCACGGCGGAACAGGTCAAGGCGGCCGCGAAGAAGTACCTTTTCGACGCGAAGATAACCTGGGTAGCGCTGGGGTCAGCGGACACCCTCGTCCCAGTGGTCGCGGCTGACTACGAGGGGCTTGCTTCCAGATAGTGCCTTCGACGCAATTTGGACGGCCAACCAAGGATGGAAAACCTTGGTTGGCCTTTTTTGTGCTTTTTTATGACCGTGGAGGGCGGGTCCTGCCCAGGGGAAGTCCGGGGCGTGCTGCTTCGCTTCGCGCAGTCCCGGGCTTCCCCTGGGCACCCGCCGCCCTGCCATGCGCCTTACTGACCCGGCAACTTAACATCGGGTACTCTCCCATGATTCTGGCCCGTCGCTACGGGTCAGAATCATGGGCTGAAGCCAATGTTTGGTTGCCGGGTCAGTAAAGGCGGGGAAGGCGCTCAACCAAGGTGGGCAATCCGGGAGGGCGGTCACTATCCGGGGCGGGGGAATATCGGGAAGGGGAGGCCTTCATGGTCGCCCTATCGAAAATGGGCGGCGCGCGGGGGCGCCGGCCGACTTGTCGGGAAGGGGTTCCCCGGAATGGCTGGCCACCGGGCAGTCGCCATCATGGGTTGTTGCCGATGCGGGGCAGGATGTTGCGATTAATTGTGCCTTCCGGGAAAGCCGCGCCCGCGTGTCGCTTGCATCGGACGCGGATACGGCTCAGGGCGGGCGGCGTGCTTGATGGGGATGGGGATGGGCGGTCGCGGGGGAGGAGGCTATCCGTCAGGACCCGCTGGGCAAGTCCTTTAAGGCTCTTCCGCCGCTTGAATTATCGTTTGCTTCGGGGCTTGAGCCGTTTCGCTATTGAGTTGAAGGACAGGAGGCGTGAGAGCGCGCTGGACACCGCTAGGCCGGCGGCTATGGCTCCTGCGGCCATGAGGGTCTCGAAGCCGGCTTGGAGGCTGCCTTGGAGGTTGCCGTTCACGGACTCGAGCATGGTGCGGTACATGCCGCCGCCCGGGACTATCGGGAGGATGGCGGAGACGATGTAGATGGACGCGGGCTTTTTCACGATGACGGCGGCGATCTCGGCCCAGAGCCCTATGAGCGCGGCGGCGATGAAATAGGCGGCCGCGGCCATTCCGGATTCGGTGGCGATCGCATAACTTCCCCAGCCGAGGATGGCGCCGATGGCCGCGAGGGGGATGTCGCGGGGGCGGAGGCCGAACAGGAGGGCGAAGCCCATGGCGCCAACGGCGGCCCAGAGGAGTTCAAGGGGGTGGCTCATAAGGGACCCAGACCCAGGAGGCGCCAGGTCTCGAAGGCGCCGCCGGCGCCGACGGAGATCGCCGCGGCGGCGATGAAGGCGTCGGCGGCGCGGGCAACGCCGGCTACCAGGTCGCCGGCGTTGGTGTCGCGTTGGTGATCGCCACGCCGGGCACGAGGAGCATGATGACGCCGATGATGGCGGTATGGGGGTTCGTGGAGAGCCCGAGCCGGCCGGCGGCCAGGCAGGCAAGGGCGGCCGCGGCGCCCCCGACGATGTTGGTGAAGAAGTCGGAGCTTCGCCTGCGGGTGAGCTCCTTCGTGAGGCGGGAGAGGACGGCGCCGACGAGGGCGGCGCCGACGAGGGCGGCGCCGACGAGGGCGGCCACGAGGGCGTCGTTCCACCGGCCCCCGAAGAGGAGGGTGAAGGAGCCCGTGCCCATGGCCGCGGCGAGGAGGGATATGGGGAGTGGATAGCCTGCTATCTGCTCGATGCGGCCCAGCTCGGCGGCGGCGCCGTCGAAGTCCAGGGATCCGGCATAGAGGTCGCGGGAGAGCTTGTTGACGCGGCTTATCCGCTCCAGGTTCATGCTGCGCTTCGAGATGCGGCGGACGATGGAGCGGACGCGCGCATCTTGGCCGAAGAAGGAAAGTATTATGCCCGTCGGCGTGGCGAAGCACTCGGCCTCGACGCCGCCGAGAGCCGAGCAGACGGCCTGGGCGGTCTCTTCGGCCCGGTAGGTCTCCGCGCCGCTCTCGAGGACGATGCGGGCGGCGTCGGCGGCAAGGAGGAGGACTTCCTCGGGATCGGGATAGGCTTGGCTGGTCGGCATCGCCTGGGCCTTCAGGGAAGGGGGCTGCGGAGGGTCACCGCGAGGCCGAAGGTCGCTTGGTCGAAAAAGCCGAGTCCCTCGCCGGCCCAGAGATTGAAGATCGGCCAATACATGGAGAGGGTCGCCCCGAGGCGGTAGCGTTCGCTCACCTTGTATTCGTACCTGGCATGGGTGGAGGGCATGAAGAAGCGTCCCTGGTCCCAGAGGAAGGCGTTGATGCCGCTCACGTTCGCGTCCGGCGTGTCTGTCGTGGCCTTGATCCCGAAGCGCAAGTTGAAGGCGGGGCCGGCGCCCAAGGCGATGCTCGACTTCGCGCCGAGCTTGAGGTTGTAGAGGAAGGGGAAGTCGAGGAGGAAACCCATGACCCACGCATCGCGGAAAATCGTGTCGATGCCGGTGACCGCCCTGCCGCCGGCGGTGTACCGGTACCATGCGTCGTGGATCGTCAGCCCGGGCTCGAAGGTCACTAGGCCAGACGGACCCAGGCTGTATTCGAGGCCCAGTCCCATGCTCCTCTGAGGGAAGGTCGTCGATTCGACGCCTGCCCCCGGGTCGCGGTTGAGGATGAGGAGGGCCGAGAGCTCGGGCCTGAAGGCATCCGGGGAAGCGAGCCAGCCAAGGAAGCCGGGCTTGCGCGCAGGGGTGGGAGCAGCTTGCGGCGGCTCAGGCGCGGCCGCCGCCGGAGCCTGGGCGGACAGCGGTGGCGCGGCGCTGTCACTGGCGGCGGCGGGCTGGGCCGCGCTGTCCGTCGCGCCCGGGGTCTGGGCCAGGGCGAAGTTGCATGAGGCCGCGAGGCCGAGGGCGAGGATCATCGCGATCCGCTTCGATGGAAGCATGGAACCACTATAGCGCGCTCCAGCCCCTGTGGCAAAGGTGCCCTTGATTTCGATTTGCGGGAACCGCAGGGGAGCTGCGAGCGACTATACTGGTGAACAAGGAGAACCATCATGAAACCAAGGCTGACTCCCCGCCTCCTTCTCGCCTTCCTCGCCGTTGCCCTTTGCCTGGCGCCTGCGGTAGCCCAGTCGGGGGGCGGAGCGGCGAACCCCGGTGCCCCCCAACCCGGAATGATGGCCAAGGGCAAGGCCGACCTGCCCTTGGCCCAGGAGGCCAGGGCCATCGTCAAGGCCCTCGCGATCACGCCGGAGGAACTCAAGAAGATCGAGGCCATCCTCACGAAGGACGAGTCCACCCTCGCCAAGAAGCGCGCCGACCTCCAGGTCTTCCAGGCCCAGATCGCCCGCCTCATGCTCGAGGCCAATCCCTCGCTAGACCAGATCGGCGGCCTCGTGAAGCAGGGGCAGGGACTCGAGTACGACACCAGGATGATCCAGTTCGCCCGGCAAGTGGAGATCAAGAGACTCCTCGGGGACCAGCGCTGGGCCATCCTGTACCGCTTCGCCCATTCGGTGGGGGTGGCGGCCAGGGACGGCAGGCTCAAGGAGATCTTCAACGAGAGGCGCCTTGACAAGGGCGAGCTCGAGATCTGGAAAATCCTCCTGGCATATGCGAGACGCATACTCTAGACCGGTGGGAGCCTTGGCCCCGCCATCCGACACGGGCGACGTCGATCTCGCCCTCCGTGCGGGCCGGGGTGACCACGAGGCTTTCGAGCGTCTCGTCGCCTCCTGGTGGGACCGCCTGGGGCGAGTGTGCGCGGCCCTGGCCGGCTACGACGGCGCCCTGGCCGAGGAGCTTGCGGGCGACGTCCTCGTGCGGCTCTACCTGGGCTTGCCGCGCTACCGTGGCGACGCTTCCTTTGGCAGCTTCGCGTATCGCATCTGCCGCAACGCCGCGGCGGATCACTGGCGCAAGATAGCCCGGGAGCGCCGCCGCTTTTCAGGCCCCAGGCCCCGGCAATCCGAGCCCATCGACCCCGCCCCCGGGCCTGAGGAAACCTGGCTTCGGGAGGAGGAGGCCCAGGCGATACGGCGCGCCATGCTCCGTCTTCGCCCCCAGGACCGTGCCCTCCTCCACCTGGCGGAGGGCGAAGGCCTGGGCGGCGTGGAGCTCGCGCGCATTTTCGGCATAGCCCCGGGCACGGTCAAGTCCAGGCTCCACCGCCTCAGGAAAAGACTCGGTGCCCTGATCAAGGAGGAAGGCCATGACGCATGCCCCAGACGATAGTCAGACCAGGCGTGGCCGGGTACTCGGGGTCCTCGCGGAGAGGGCCGCCCCTGCCCGACCCGATCTCGCCGCGGCGCGAAAGAGGATCGAGGCCGAGGAGCTCGTGGTCCGTCTCGAGCGCGCATCGCGCCGGCCCCGGGTGCTTGTGGCGGCGGCGGCATGCGCCCTGGTCCTCTCCTGTGCGGCCTTCGCCGCGGGAAGCTACCTCCGGGACAGGGCACTGGCCCGTGCCGACGCGGGGGAGTCCGAACTGGCGGTCCTGGCCCAGCGTCCAATGGAAGCGGAGATGAGCTCCCTCGTCGCGGATATTTTCAATTCGACAGGATTTTGAAGCGCCGTCTCAATCCGCCGGCAGGGGCCCCACGGTCATGCCCGAGGCGCTGACTTCGGGGAAGCTGCCCGTCTCCCAGGCGGCGGCCAGCACCTTGCCGAAGATGGCCGCCACGGCCGTGTAGCGGCCTCCCTGCAATGGGGCCTCGAGGTGGAATGCCTTCGCCTCGCGATTGCCCATCACCCAAGCCCCGTCGCCGCTTGGCATGAGCCCGATCGCATCCTCTTCGCCCTTGCCGATCCACGCGAAGACTTCCTTGGCTTCGTCGAGCCTGCCGCCGGAAAGCCACCAGAGCTCGCTGCCCTCGGCGTTGCGCGCATGGACCAGGAATGGCCCCTTGCCCAGCATCGCGGTCGCTTCGCGGAGGCAGGCAGGCGCAAGGGAAAGCGGGCGGGGGGACAGGCTCGCCTCGAAGACCTCGCGCGGGAGCGCCTTGGCGCCGTTTTTTTCCGCGGGACCTGAGAGCTGGAGATAGCGGGTCGAGGCCCCCAGGGCTTTCTCGCTGCGCAGCTCGGCGTACCAGCTTCCGTTCGGAGCCGGAAAAAGCGCGAAGAGGTCCTCGCCGGCTTCGCCCAGGCGCTCGAGCCGGGAGACCAGGCCGCCCGATGAGACCATGAGGAGTTCGGGGTCCAGGTCGGTCCGCGGCGCCAGCCCCTTGATGAAGGGGTCGTGGTAGAGCTCCAGGAGGAAGCCGTCCTGCCTGGGCCAGAGGCCGGCGACGCTGCTCGACTCCACAATGCCAACCGCCTGGTTCAGGAGCTTCCAGGAAAGGCCGTCGGGGGAGAGCCTCAGGATCCCGATCCCGAAGCGGTTGAGGGCTGCCATGAGCGTGGTGGCGGAGGAATCCGCGGCCAAGCCGGCCACGCGCAAGGCAAGGGGAAGAAGCGAGCTTCCCCCAGGGCCTGCGCTGGCCGCTGCCCCGGCGACCTCCGTCGAACCCGGGGCTTGCCCCGCAGGAAGGGCCACGAAGCCCCGGTTGCCGAGGACAAAGGACTGGATCCTGCCGCTGGGGAAGGGGAACTCCGGCGGCAGGGGAGGCCCCTTGGGCGCGCAGGATGCAAGGAGGGCGGCGGCCAGCGCGAATGCCGCGAACATCGTCCGGCGGCAACCCCGCCGCAGGACCGCCACGCGCCCCCACGGCATCCACGAAGCGCCTGGCGCAGGAGGTTTCGACATCAGGCCCTAATAGTTTTTGGCGAAGACTGCCGTATGCTGCGCGAAGGCGCGAGGCCTGCTCGGCGCCGAAGCGCAAAGCGCTTCAGCGAGGCCCAGGGACTCCGACGCGTCATGCTAGTAATTCCTTGCGAACACCGCAGTGTGACGCGCCGGAGAACCGCAGAGGCAGCACTTACCCGTGATGCCTTCCTGCCTGTCCATGGGGAGGCAGCGGATCGTCACCTTGGTCTCGGCCTTGAGCGCGGCCTCGCACTCGCGCGAGCCGCACCACAGCCCCTCGGCAAAGCCGCCGGCGACCGCCGCGGTCCCCGCATCCTCTCCCTTGTCCTTGCCGTAGAAGGCCAGGAGCTCGGCGCGGTCGGCGACGGCTTTCGTGTTCTCCTTGCGGAAGGCCAGGGCCTTGTCGTAGAGGTTCTTCTGGATGGCGTCGAGGAGCGTGAGGGCCGTGGCGCCCAGGCTTGCGACGTCGTAGGCCGCCTTCTCGCCCGTGTCGCGCCTGGCGACCATGGCCTTGCCGCCTTCCATGTCGCGGGGGCCGATCTCGATGCGCAAAGGCACGCCGTTCATCTCGTGCTGGGCGAATTTCCAGCCGGGGCTCTGCGTGTCGTCCCCGTCGAGGATGGCGCGCACCCCTGCCGCCCTGAGCCCGGCGAGGACCTTCTCGCAATATGCCAAGACGGCCGCGGCCGTGTCTTTCTTGAGGATGGGGACGATGACCGCCTGCTCGGGCGCGAGGGAGGGGGGAAGGACAAGTCCCTTGTCGTCGGAGTGGGTCATGATGACGGCGCCGATGAGGCGCGCGGAGGTGCCCCAGCTCGTCGCCCAGGCGTACTCGAGCTTGCCCTCGCGGCTCTGGAACTGCACGTCAAAGGCCTTGCCGAAATTCTGCCCCAGGAAATGCGAAGTGCCAGCCTGCAGGGCCTTCTTGTCCTGCATCATCGCCTCGATGCAGTAGGTCGCGACGGCGCCCGCGAACTTCTCCGCCTCGCTCTTCTTGCCCGCGATCACGGGCAGGCAGAGGTGGCGCTCGGCCACCTCGCGGTAGACCTCGAGCATCTTGAGCGTCTCGGCCTCGGCTTCCCCTTGGGTCTCGTGGGCGGTGTGGCCTTCCTGCCAGAGGAATTCGGCCGTGCGGAGGAAGAGGCGGGTGCGCTTCTCCCAGCGGAGGACGGAGCACCACTGGTTATACAGGAGGGGGAGGTCGCGGTAGGACTGGATCCAGTCCTTGTACTTGGCCCAGATGATGGTCTCGCTCGTGGGCCTGATCACGAGGGGCTCGTCCAGCTCCTCGCCGCCGCCGTGGGTGACCACCGCCAGCTCGGGCGCGAAGCCCTCGACGTGCTCGGCCTCCTTCTTGAGGAAGCTCATGGGGATGAGCATGGGGAAGTAGACGTTCTGGTGGCCGGTCTCCTTGAAACGCTTGTCCATCTCGGCCTGGATGCGCTCCCATATCGCGTAGCCACGGGGCCTGACCACCATGCAGCCCTTCACCGGGCTGTAATCCGCGAGCTTCGCGTTGAGGACGATGTCGATGTACCACTGGGAGTAGTCGACGCTGCGGGGGGTGATCTTCTCTGCCATGGGGCTACCTCGGATGGAAAAAGTATGGCGGGAGTATACCCGAAAGGACCATTCGTGGTCAAAAGGGGGAGCACGGCATAACAATTAAACCGGGAAGCGCGGCGCTGGTCGGAATATGCCCTTGGACTTTTCCAATACGGGCACCGGCGGGTCCGGCGGGGGGGGAAGGAGCCGGGGCCGGGCTCCGCTCGCCCCGGCGTCCTTTCCCCCGCCACCCGCGGCGGCGCCCATTCAGGAAATGTCCGGGGGCGCTTGTTCAACCCTGAGGGTGCGCTATCAGGAGGGGCTGATACGGCGCAGCTTCCTTTTACTTGCGCGCGGCCCTGCGGGCGCGCTTCCCGGCGGCTTTTTACATCGGCGTCACGCGGGAAGGGGCGGCTCCCCCGCGGGCGGGCTTCCGGCCCCGCCTGAAGCAGCGCCTGGGGCGCGGTCTCCTTCGGAGCCCGCGCCTTAAAGCGGCAACGGTAGCGGGGCCGGCGATCCCGCCCTGCCCCCTCTCGCAGGAGGGGAGGGCGGGGGAGGCCGGACCTGTCACGAAGGCTTGGGCTGCGATGCAGGGGGAGAGTCGGAACCCCCAAAAAGCGTCTTGGTAAGCTCCTCTTTGTCGAGGGGAAAAAAGGAGGCTGCATCGGAAAGGATGCCGTTCAGGGTGCCTGTATTCAGGTGAGTTCCCTGAGGGCTTCAGGCGCGAGGTCGGCGCCATTCTCCCATGCCAAGGTGCCGCCTTCCTTGGAGACGCGGAAACTGGCGGAGAGTTCGGCATCGCGCAAAGGCTCGAAAACAGGCCCCCAAAGAATCCCCGATAGATCGGCTATCCCATGGTCGCCGTCGGAGAATTCAAGCTGGATGCGGCAGCCACCCGCGGGCGGAGAGCACCGACCTGCCCAGGAAGCGCGAGGCACCCATGGCCGTCCTTCCGGGCAGGGACAAGGCGCATCCCGGCTTAGGCTCCCTCTGTGTCGAATTCCAGGATGAACCTGGTCCCCTCGCCCCTCTCCATGCGTATGGTTCCATGCAGCTGCTCCGTGAGCAGCTGCACGAGCTGCAGGCCGAAGCTGTGGCTTCCCGCGAAGTCGATCGATTCCGGAATGCCCACGCCGTCATCGGCGACGAGGAAGCGGGCATGTCCGCCGATCGCCGAGGCACAGAGCGTGATCACACCATTGTCCCGCCCGGCGAAGGCGTATTTCATGCTATTTGTGATCAACTCGTTTACGATGATCCCCAGGATGGACAACTGCTTCGCCCCAAGCGAAAAGTCCTCCACGTTCCCTGCGATCGCCGCCTTGCCCGCATTGGGGAACATGGAAACGATTTCCTCCGCCAAGGTGGGGAGGTAATCCCTCACCGACAGCTCACTGATGTTTTCCGACTGATAGAGCCTTTCGTACAGGACGCCCATGCTCTGCAGGCGGCCCATGGCGTCCTGGAGGGCGGCGGACGTGGGAAGGTCCGCGACAATCCCGGCCTGGAGGGACAGGAGGCCGATCATCGTGTTCATGTTGTTCTTGATGCGGTGATGGACTTCCTTGAGGATCAGCTCCTTCTCCGCGAGCAGGGACCGGATCTTCTCTTCGGCGTTTTCGTGGGCTGTGATATCGCGGGCCGCGGCGTAGATCCGGTCACCCCTCATCCCCGAGCGCCATTCGATCCATTTGTAGCTGCCGTCCTTGCATCGATACCGATTGACGAAATTCAGGACCTCTTCCCTCTTCTCAAGGCGCCCTATTGCCTGCTGGGTGGCTTCAAGGTCCTCTGGATGCACGAAATCCAGGAAGGCTTTCCCTTGCAGGTCTTCCATAGGATATCCGAGGGTCTTTTCCCATTGCTGGTTCAGCTTGAGGAAATGCCCTTCGAGGTCGGCGATGCAGTACAGGTCGAGGGCGGTAAGGAAATACTCCTCCAGCTCCTCAGTCTTGCCCCTCAGCGCTTCGTCGGCGCGTTTCCGTGCCGTGATGTCGAAGAACATGGCCGTCATGGCGTTTTGTGCGGTCTGGAAGGCTATGACCTCAAAGGCGCCTTGAATCTTATCGTCATCGTATTCGACCTGTTCGGTTTTCCAGGTCCCTCCGCTCCCGGCCACCTGCTTGTACCGCAGTGGGACCTCCGTTCCTGCGAGCGGCGGAAAGGCCTCCTCGATCGTCATCCCCAGGAAGGCGGAATTGTCTGTTCCCAGGATCCTGTCCGCTGCCGGATTGGCCCCGACGAAGACAAGGCGCCCATCAGGGGCCAGTTCGTACATATGCATTCCCATGGGCGAGGATTCGACGATGCTCTTCATGCGCCGTTCGCTCACCCGGATGATCTCCTCCGCGCGGTATTTTTCGGTCACGTCGGAAAAGACCAGGATCACGCCCTTCACGGCCCCGCTTTCGTCCCGTATGGGGGCAGCGCTGTCCGCGATCTGGTATCGTGAACCCATCTTTCCCACGAGGACTGTGTGGTTGGCCAGACCGACGACCGTGCCCCGTACCAGGACGGTCTCGACGGGGCTGGCAACAGCCTGCCCAGTGTCGGCGTCCTCGATCCGGAACACCTCCGATAGTGGTTTGCCAAGGGCTTCCCCGGATGTCCAGCCGGTCAGCCGTTCCGCGGTCTTGTTCAGCCTGGTGACGGCTCCGGTGGTATCCGTCACGATGACCCCGTCCCCGATGGACTGGATTGTGGTCGAAAGGTATTCCTCGTTCTCCCGGAGCGCCTTTGCCACCAGGTTCCGCTCGGTGATGTCCAAGGCGGTGAACGTCACCCCCTGCGACAGGTTTCCTGCGTCCATGGGCGTGGAGGCGAGGAGGACATCGATGATCCTGCCGTCCTTCCTGCGCCAGCGGGTTTCCAGCTCGCCTGTTCCTTTTTCGGGGATTTGCCGGTATTTCTCGCTTCCAACGAAAACGTAATCCTTCTCGGTGGGATAGAGGAGGCGGGCGCGCATCCCGACGAGCTCCTCCGAATTGTAACCGGTCATCTGGCATAAGCGGGGATTCACCTCGAGGATGATCCGGTCGCGTACTACCCCGATGCCGGTCGGCGCAACGCGGAAAATGCTCTGCAATCGCCGCTCGCTCTCTGCCAAGGCTGTCTCCGCATGCCTGCGTTCGGCCAATTCGGCATGCAGTCGGCGATTCGCGTCGAAAAGCTCCAAAGCCATCTCGATGGAGGAACGAAGCACGAAATCGCCCGAGTTCTTGATTACATACCCGTATCGCGTGATACCGCGCACCCGGTCGACCATCTCCCGTTCCGAATGGCTGGAGAGGAAGACTATGGGGACCGCAACCTTCTCAAGGATCCGCTGCGCTGCCTGAGGGCCGTCGATGCCTTTCCCGAGGTCGATATCCATGAGGATCAGGTCGATGGCCGTCCCTGCGGTGGCAGTCGCCACCGCGTGCTCGCCGCTGGTGGCGACGATCACCGCATAGCCGAATTTTTCCACCGCCTTGGAGGCGGCCATGGCGATGAGGGCTTCGTCTTCCACCAGCAGAATCGTTTTCATCCCGCTCATCCTGCGGCAATTATACCTACGGGAGGCGGCCCGAGCAAGGCGATTTTCGCGGGGAGGATGACCCATGGCCGCGGCCAGCCTCCGCGCCCTGCGCAAGGACTCCCTCCACCTTGCTTTTCCGGAGTCCTGTCCGGGGTCCGCAAGGCAAGGAGCCCGGACAGGCGCCGCTAGATGTTCCTAATTGCCTTGAGTATCAGCGGGCCGGCAAGGGGCTTGCGAAGGATCGCGGCGGGATGGAGGGAGGCCGATCGATCCTCGATGTCGTGGTACCCATAGCCGGAGGTGATGCTGATTTTTTGGGGATAGCCTGGCGCAGGTCAGCTTCGCCGCCTCGAGGCCATCCATGGGCCCGGAGAGGCGTATGTCCATGTCCTAGACCCTTGGCGCATAGAATACGTCCTTGAACCTGAGATGGCATCGGACTCCGTCCTTCGCTTTGAATTTCACCTGCCCGCGCAGCTGGAGCTCCCCGAGGGCGAAGACGTTCCTGACGCCGTGGCGGCCGAGGCCGCATAGCCGCGCATCAGGATGGGCGCGAGCTCCTCGACCTAGGCCTTGGGGTTGATGCTCGAGAGGTCCTGCGCCTCGTAGGGCTCCCGTTCCCTGAGCCCCTGGGCCAGGAATCCGAACATGATCGCGTCCCGTTCGGACTCCGATTCATAAAGTCCGAAAGACGCGTCCCCCAATTGCAGCTGTGGCCGCCGAACCCGAGACTCATGATGGATAGCTCCGAGGTCTTCAAGTGCCAGGGCTTTTGGCATATGCTGGATTGGAAGGGCAGTTATTGCACGGGGTTCTTCATGCCCAGGTTGGCGGCGTATGAAGGCAAGACCGCCCGGAGAAGGGACTACGCCCAATGGCTTGTCTCGAATGGCCTTACTACCCAGTCGGGTGAAAAGGTGATACCTTGTATTATTCCAGCCCTTGCCTATTGGGCCTAATTCGCAATGCTGTTGCCAAATATCCTGACTGGGTAGTATGAAGGGCTGCCATGCCTATGAAAACGGGAAGGCGACAGCCCGGTGCGGCGTCAACCGGAAATCGGATTTCCCCAAGCCCTCAGATGCCGCAGGCGAGAGCGGGGACGTGCTCTCCGTGGCTTGCTTCATCGTGCAAGTGGACTATCGGGGAAAGGGCACAGCCCAGAAGCTGCTCTACCGGATCATCAAGGACGCCAAGTCGGAAGGCGTCCGGACCATCGAGGCATATCCAGGCAGGAGGGCGACGACGTATCCGGCAATTTCCACGGGGCGCATTCCATGTACGAGAAGAACGGGTTTACGGCGGCGAGGATCGGGGGCGGGGAAGGCCATGCCCGCGGGTGCGGCATGGAGATAGGGTCGCTGGGGTACCGCACCGATCTTTTCTTTTCCGGATACCGCGGCACGGTGACGGATCGTGGCGATTATTCGGTGATATTGACGAAGTCCAATCCAGGCTATTACTGGGGGAACTTCATCCTGTTCAAGGAAGGTCCGCGGGCGGGGGACCTGGAAAAATGGAAGGCGGTCTTCGATAGGGAAATAAAAACGCGGATCGAGGCCAGGCATTACGCCTTCGGCTGGGATGCCATAGGGGAAGGGATGTGGGAGGTTGGCCAATTCATCGATGACGGCTTCAATGTGAACAGGTCCATTGTCCTGACCGCAGCCGAGGTGGCCAAGCCCAGGAACTTCAATGAAGCCATCGAGGTCCGCCGGCTCGGCGACGATGCGGAATGGGAACAGGCGACCCGGGGACAGATCGAATGCAGGGAACCTTGCCATGACCTTGGAAGCTACAGCGCCTTCCAGAAGGAGAAAATGGACGGGTATCGGGACATGGCCGACTCTGGATTGGGCGCCTGGTTCGGGGCATTCCTGGGAGGGGAGCTGGTCGCCAATTTGGGCATTTATGTGTCGGGTGGGGTGGGCCGCTTCCAGGACGTGGTCACCGATGAGGCATTCCGCAACAGGGGCATATGCGGCTCGCTGGTCTATGCGGCCAGCATGTATGCGCTCCGGGAGCTGGAAGCCAAGGTCCTGGTCATGGTGGCGGACGAGGATTACCATGCGGCAAAAATCTACGAAAGACTCGGGTTTTGCCCGACCGAACGTCAATACGGCATGGACTGGTGGGAGGACAAACGGAAGCCTGGCTGAAAGGCCGCCCGCTTATGGGCGATGTGGCCCTCCCGGAAAGCAGGCCTCTTGACCTTGGTGCTGGAAAGCTATGAAAATCCCTTTCGGTACGGGATGTGCGGTACCGTATCCTGGCGCCAGGCGCCTGGCACCAAAGCGGCCAAGACCTCGACCCGAAGGAGCCCATGCTTGGAAAAAAAGGCGCACCTGGCCTATGCCCCCCTCCTTGCCCTGAGCGGGCTTTTGGCCGCCGCGGCCATAGCCACCCTCGTCCCGAATGCCCAGGCGAGCTGGAACAATGTCCTGGGCTACAAGTCGCTATGCACCTTCGCCCCGATCGCCACGGCCATCTGCGCCTTGCTGGCCGGTGCGACCTGCGTGATGAGGGTCAGGATCTTCGGGCCCCAGGCCGGGTACCGAAGGCCCTGGAAGCCGCCCATCCTTGCGGCGATTATCCTGCTGGGCACGATAGTCCTGTCGTTGCCACCCTATATCCAGGCCAAGTCGGACGCCGTGAGCGGAGCCACGACCAAAGGGAGCGAAGAATGAACAAGTACAAGGCTGCCGCCTCGAAGGAGCTGTTCGCAGAGGGGGAAGTGCTCTATGCAGGCTTCTCGAAAAGGAACGAGGCGTATTCCATGGGCATCCGTGAAGCCTTCGAGAAGGCGGGCATCACGGTCCACGCCTACAACCCCAAGACCACGGCGGACTTCGCCATCACCGTCCATCGGTCCCTAGACGGGTTGCCAAAGATCCCCAAGGCCGCGGTGATCGCAATGAAGGCGATCCACAGCGCCGAGCTCGTGGAGGAACTCCATGCCAAGGGCGTGAAGCGCATCCTTTTCGTGAGCGCCAGGGCGACGACTCCGGCCATCCTGGAGCGCTGCGAGGCCCTGGGCATCACGGCCGCCGTGGCCTGTCCCCTCATGATCTTCGGGACGGGCCTCCATCGTTTCCATGGACGGCTGGCGGGGATCAAGGCTTAGGGATCCGATGGATGGAAGGCTCGGCTGGCTCCTGGCCCACCGTCCCCCCTCGGGGCACTGGGGCAAGGATGCCTGCTGCCCCCAATGGACCTGCACGCACTATGTCCTGTCCGAGCTCATGAAGGTGGTCGTGCATGACCGACGATCCCCAGCGCCGCGAGTGGGAAAGGCTTTTCCGCATGCGGCGGGATGGTCCCATCGTCCATGACAAGTGGCTCGACCGGCATAGCAGGCGCTGTCCGCCACGGTCGGCGCCATGGTACTGGACCCTGGCTGCGGCTCCGGCAACAACGCGAGCGACCCTTGCCGGCGCGGATTCCGCGTGCTCGCCACGGACTATTCGACCGAGGCTTTGGGCCATTGTATCGATGGAGGAAAGAACCATGACGAGGTACGAGCTGCCCAGGGTGGTATGGGAACTGGAGCTCGCCAAGGCAGACGACCCATTGGCCGCCAGCCGATGAGCCTTTCAACTTCCCGCCTCCTCCCTGCCTGCGTCCTTGCCCTGGCCCTCGCCCTGGCGGGCTGCGGAAGGACAAAGGCCGCGCAAGAGCCGCCTCCTCCCGGCCCAGGCAAGGACGCCCTCGGAGGGGCCGTCGACCCAGGCCCGGGCTCCGCCCGCGCAGCGGCGGGCGCAGCAACCGATGGCGAGGCCCTGGGCACGCTCGCCCCCGAGGTGATCAAGATCGGCAGCTACAACATGGCGATCCTCGCCTCCACCAAGACGGCCAGGCCCCGCACCATGGAGGTCCTTGCCTTGATAGCGGCGGACTTCGACGTCATGGCGATGCAGGAGGTGGGCTCCAACGGATCGACGGCAAGCGACGAGTCCTGTGTGGCCGCCATGGAAGCCTACACGGCGCGGATCAACCAGATCGAGGGCGGGGATCTCTACGCCTATGTCCGCGGCGACCAGTATGCCTTCGTCTATCGCAAGGACCGGCTGGAGTTGAAGGCCTCCGGGCTTTATCAAGGCACGAGGCTATTCACCTACACTCCCCTCGTCGCCTGGTTCCAGGTACGGGGCCGTCCCTTGGACTTCCTCCTGCTGACCATCCATACGAGGCCGAGCCTCGCGGGAACCGAGGTGCCATCCCTGGCCGCGGCTATGGATGAAGTCGCAGGCTCTTATGGCGAAGCCGATGTCCTGTGCCTGGGGGACTTCAACGCAGATGGAAGCTACTACGCGGAAAACCCGGCCGCCAGCGCAGACGGCGGCGGGGGGCCTTCATTCCTTGCCGGATTTCCTCCGGGGCGCTATGTCAGCCTGGTTCCGAATGACGCCGATACGACCGTGGCCGCGGAAAGCCTGGCCTATGACCGGATGGAGCTGACGATGGCCATGTCGGAAGACTATGCGGGGAGCTGGGGCGTCGTCAGGCCCGGCGAGGTCTATGACCTATCCGAGTGCGAGGGAAGCGAAAAGAGCGCCGGAAGCGAGCGGGCCTTGAGCGATCACTACCCGATCTGGGCCGAGTTCAACACGACCAGGGACAGGGACTGAGCTCGTCGGCGCGACGCTAATGCGTCGGCGCGACGCTAATGCGTCGCGATGGACCAGGCGCACCAGGCGAGCATGAGGGCCATCACCACGTTGAAGGCGATCCTGGCCCCGCTCTTCTGGAGGATCCGGCCGAGCGAGGCGCCGGTGATCGCCCATAGTGTCACCGAGGCAAAGCCAAGGATGCTCAAGCAAAGGGCGGAGAGGACGACGACGGGGAAGGATCCCGCGATGAGGGCCGAAAAGGACGTGTAGATCGTGATCCCGTAGAGGATGACCTTGGGATTGGCGAGCTGGAGGAGGAGACCGGCCAGGAAGGTCGCCTCGCCTTTTTTTCCGCCGTGGTCCTTGTGGGGCAGGAAGAGCGAGACGGCCAGGAAGGCCATGTAGGCGACGCCTATCCACTTGACCCAAGGCGAGATGACCGAATAGGTCCTGATGAGGAATTCCGTGAGGAGGCCCGAGGAGAACATCAGGATGAAGAAGCCCAGGACCATGCCGAAGAGGCAGGGGAGGGAGCGGCGGTAGCCGATGCGCATCCCGATCGCCGAGGCGGTGATGTTGTTGGGCCCCGGGGTGAAGGTCGTGACGATGGCGTAGGAAAGGAAGGGCATGATGAGGGGACTCATTCGAACAAGCTGCCCCAGAAAGCGCCGCTCGTCAACCCAAGCGGTTTGTGGGGTCCCCCGGGTCGGACCGGGGTGATTGCTTCCCTGCGCCGATCCGCTACACTGGAAGCGGAGGCAATTCATGGCTGATTCCTCGGCGATGCGGAAAAAAGACTATTACGAAGAACTGGACAGGTTGACGACGGAGCTGGTGAAGCTTCAGGAATGGGTCAAGGCCAAGGGTCTGAAGGTCGTGGTGATATTCGAGGGGCGCGACGCCGCCGGGAAGGGCGGCGTGATCAAGGCGATCACCGCCGGCCTCAATCCCCGCACCGCCCGGATCGCGGCACTGCCGGCCCCGACCGAGAAGGAAAGGGGGCAGTGGTACTTCCAGCGCTATGTCGCCCATCTTCCCGCGGCTGGCGAAATGGTCTTCTTCGACCGCAGCTGGTACAACAGGGCCGGCGTGGAAAAGGTCATGGGTTTCTGCACCGAGGAGGAATATCGGGAGTTCTCCCGCTCGGTTCCCGAGTTCGAGAGGATGCTCATCCGGTCGGGGATCATCCTCCTGAAATACTGGTTCAGCGTCAGCGACGAAGTCCAGGAAAAACGATTCAAGGACCGGCTCAAGGATCCGGCCAAGCGATGGAAGCTTTCGCCCATGGACATGATGGCCCGCTCTAAGTGGGTCGACTATTCCCGGGCCAAGGACGCCATGTTCGAATTCTCCGACATCCTCGACAGCCCTTGGCATGTCGTGGACGCCGATGACAAGTTCTGTGCCCGCCTAAACACCATTTCCCATCTCTTGCGCAGCGTCCCCTTCGAGGATCTCACCCCCGAGCCCATCGAATTGCCCCCAAGGCAGAAGATCGGGAAATACGCCCGTCCCCCGATAGACAGCCAGCACTGGGTGCCGCGCATCTATCCAGGCTCCTTCGAAAGGAAGCCCGAGGAGGGTAAGACGGAGGAAACCACCCTTCTCAGTGACAACGCGGCTCCGAGCCCGACCGACGCCGCCGGCATGGGTGGCCCATGGACCGAGCTGCCCGAGCAGAAAAAGGACAAGAAAAAAAAGAGGAAAAAGAAGAGGACGGATTAGCGGTTTGAGCGCGGCATCCCGACCTGCGAAGGTCAGGATTTCCTGATTCCTGACGCTTTCCCCCTGTAATACCTGGCGATACTCCGGTATATTTCCAGAGTCAAAGGCAGGAAGGGATGCTCGAAGCACTCTATGTATATCTCCGTGGATCAATCGGATTCGCCCTCATCATCCTTGGCCTGGGTTTTTTCCTGGAACCTCAACGTCCCAGGGTCAGGGCGGTATTTGGCCTGTTCTTCGCGTCCTGCGGTTTCCTCTTTGCCCTGAGCGCCCTCGATCCCCTCTTCCGGATACCCCTGGACCTCGGCAACTTCATCATCATAGCGGCGATCCTTGTCCTGAGCCTTTCCGTCTACGATATCGGCCTCTACGTGCTGGGCGGCGAACGCAGGCCGGCGAGCAGAAAAAGGACTTTTGCGGCAAGCATCGCCTGGTCGGGCACGATCGCCGTCCTTCCCTTCCTCGACTATGTCTTCAGCCTCCCCCACCTCGCGGTCAGCGTCGAGGACGCGCGCGGCCTGGCGTTTTTCCACCAGATCGTCGATTTCGGGATGTATCTCCTCCCACTCGCCGTATCCGTAGCCTCCGCGCGCCAAGGTCGTTACCGCCTGAGTGACATGCCGGCAAAGGCCAAGGCGGTCGGGGCCTTGCGCATCGCCGCTATCATCGTGTCGGCGATCCTCGGCATGGTCGTCTGCGCCCTCATCCTCTCCTCCCAGCCCCTCTACCGTCTTGGGCAAACACTGTTAGAGGCCTTCATGTTGCTCTGCTATTTCTATTCGGTCCGCAACCCCGGCTTCTTCGGCAAGCTCCGAAAGGAAATCCATTCAGGCCATGAGCGGAAAAGCCGCCTATCGGAAACGGAGGTGGAATCCATCGGCAGGGCCCTCGAGGACCTAGTCGTGCGCGAGAGGCTATTCCTTTCAACGGCACTCGACCTGGCCCTCCTTGCCAAGCGCCTGGGCCTGCCTGCCTACCGCGTCTCCAAATACTTCAATACCCACCTGGAGACGAGTTTCCCCGTGTGGCTGAACCGGCTCCGTATCGACCATATCTGCGTGCAGATGATCGAGCGTCCGCGTGAGACCATCCTTGATATCGCGCTGGAGGCGGGTTATGCCTCAAAAGCCGTCTTCAATGCGCAGTTTTCCCGCTTGAAGGGCATGAGCCCGAGCGAGTACCGGAAGCAGCACCTGTCATCCTGATGGCCTGGGTCGGATGGGCATGGACAAACCATGGCGCCAAGGGGACCAGGATGGCCAAGGGGGCTTCGGCTGGCATTGCCGATCGAGCTCCACCTATACTCTTGTATGCGCCGCGCCATTTCCTGCCTTTCGTCCCGGGCTTGCCGCCTGCTGGCCATGTCTGTCCTCCTTGCCCTTGCCCTTGGCAGGTCAGGCGCCGACGGGCCAAAGGCTCGCCTCGATCCCCTGGCCCTCGGGGTCCTGGGTTTCAGGGCGGTGAACAGCGGCAATATCGCCCAGGCCTCTGGCTTCGCCCTTTCCGGCCTTCCGCTTACCGTCAATGTGGCGCCTACCCGCCCGGCCATCCTGTATTTTTTTTCCGCCCACCTCGCTTCGACCCGTGCCGTCCTTGCCGGCCTTGAGAACCTGAGGATGCGCTACGCGGGGAGGCTGGGTTTTGTGGCTATCAGCTCCGACCTCCAGGGCGAGGTTGGCGCTGCCGTGCAGGGCTTGGCCCTCACCATGCCCCTCATTACGGGTTCCGGGATCGCTCCCAGCCTCGGGATTGGCCGCGCTCCGGGCTTCCTGGTCGTGGCCCCCGGCGGATGGATCATCGCCAAGCGCGAAGGGGCATTCGATTGGGACTCTGAATCGGGCAGGGGCCTGCTGGACCAGATCATCGGCATCTATCCGGACGCGAGCCCCGAGCTTTTCGGTATGCCGGGCCAGGTTCCGGCCAGTCCTAATTCGCCCTTCGCGCTCGGAGCCTTGGAGGCCAAGGCCGCAGCGGATCCCGCACGAGACCTTCGCCTGCCCGCCTGGCTCACGCCCCTCGAGTCCGCTGTCGTCGAGGAGCTCAACCTGGCCAGGACGAGGCCCGCGGAATATGCGGACATCCTGACAAGCTTCCAAGCCTACGTCAAAGGCGGTTTCCTGGAACTCCCAGGCCGGGTGGCCGTCAAGCTTGCCGAGGGGGGAGGGGCGATACGGGAGGCCATCGCTTTCCTTGGCCGCCAGCCAGCCCTCCCTGCGCTGGCCATCTCAAAAGGGCTTTCGATGTCGGCACGCGACCAGGCAATGGACCAGGGGAAATCCGGCGCGACTGGCCACGGCGGCTCCGACCTGTCCACGCCTTTCGCGCGCATGGATCGCTACGGGACCTGGCAGGGTACGGCCGGGGAGAATTGTTCCTATGGGCCGGACACTGCGAGGGAGATCGTCATCGCCCTCATCGTCGACGATGGCGTGACCTCGCGGGGGCATCGCGCCAACATCTTTTCCCGTGATTTCCTCCGGGTGGGCGTGGCGGTCGCTTCCCATCCGGTCTACGGCACGGTCTGCGTCCAGGACTTCGCCTGGTCCTACGCGGACAAATGAATGATCCCCGCTAACGCGGGGATCAGGGCCGGCCTTGGCGGACAGCCCTTCGCTGCCGCGGTGGCGGCAGCGGACGTACCGGGGAGGCGAACTTCGCCTAGGGCAACTTGACGGTTTCCACCATATAGCGGATGGCCTGGTCACCTTTCTGGGCCATGCGCTTCTCCATGATGAGGACGAGGGTCTTCTCGTCCGGCGCGACGATGATGCGGCGCACGATGTAGTCCTTGACTCCGGCACGCTTGATGTCGGGGTTGCCCGCGGTCACGCGCTTCACCCCTCCGTCCTTGGCGGTCACCGCGACGGTGAAGCCGAACGAAGAGACGACCCTGTCCTTGTTCTCCGCGACGCTTTTCTGGAGGGCCACGTCGTAGGCGGCTCCGGTCTTGAAATCGCGGAAGGAGAGGGTGGCGGGGGGCTCTTCCCCGTCCAGGAGGACGTAGAGAAGGCGTCCCGGGGCCAGATGGTCGATCTTGCTGGTCTTCACGAGGGGGAGGGTCTCGCCGTACAGCGCGAACAAGGCGCCCTGGCCATCTTGGCCGGGTTCGAGTTTCGCGTCAAAGACGCGGCGCGAGGTCCCCTTCGGGAGAAAGTCGTTCTTTTTCGTGTCGACAAGGTAAAGTTCGGCGTATGGCTTGCCCGTCCCGGACTCGACGCCGTACTGGCCGAACATGAAATAGGACGAATCCGGCGAGAAGCCGAGATCCACGAAGGTCGCGATGTCCCCGGCCACGGCCGGGACGAGTAGGACGAGAGCGGCGACGACCGCCAGTAAACTTCGTTTCGTCATGTCGGACTCCTCTGGAATAGTATCGGCGTTCCCAGGGCCCGGCTTGAATTTAGTCGCGTGCTCCCTAAAAGCCCAGCGTGCCCAAAGCGCGTTGTCCCCCACCATTTGAGGCCGCATCGCGCTCGCCAGAGATATGATCGATTCTTGTGGACGGAATAGAAAACGGACGTTCATTCACGGTAGGGTTTTGTTACCACACAAATCTGCCGGGAAGGGGAACGTCCGTGAGGAAAGCTATCACCGAGACTCGTATCGAGGCAACGCCCG
>JANYKC010000070.1 GCA_025358255.1 Spirochaetaceae bacterium | reverse complement strand
CGCCGCGCAAAGCTGCGACTCGATGGTCCCGTAAAAAGATCCCTGCAGGTGGTCGGTATTCTTCCTGAACATGGGAATTTCTACCACGCGACCCCTGCTTGGGGGAATCCCTTAGGTGGACCTTTTTAGAGGGGACTCAAGCTTTGCGCACCCAATATCCTTTTCAGCGCACCCGTATGGAAGCCGCCAAGCTTGCCGTCCTTCGACCTCGTGCCCTCCGGAAACAGCACCGGACAGGCGCCCGACTCCCTGCAGTGGCGGGCAAAACGGTCCAGCGACCGCAAGGCCTGTCGAGGATCCCCGTGCCGCGTCACAAGGCCATGTCCCTGCATCCTCAAGGCTTGGGACACGAGGGGTACCCCGGCCCCGAGTTCCTTTTTTGCCACGAAGCGAAGCTTCTTCGTCCGGAATAGGTAGCTGAGGACGGGAATGTCGACTATGCTCTGGTGGTTGGCGACTAGGATGAACCGTTCAGGCCAGGCTGCGCCGATCCCATCCTCGACCTTGAGGAAAAACCCTCGATAGGTCCGTAAAAGTGCGAAAATGCGGTCAAGGGAGCGCCCCAGGATGACCTCGGAATAGGCCACAGGTGCGTCGCGGTTGATGACGCGGCCTATGCGAAGCACCAGATCGTATTCGGAGAAGATCAAAAGGATGGATAGGAGGATGAGGGTGTTCATCATTGCTAGCTACTCTAATTCCTTAATCTACTATGGATTCCGGCACTTGTGAAGGCAGCGTCCGTATTGACAGTACCCCGTTGTTCTGCTATTTTTTTGAAACGTTCAATGACCGGATCGATTTCCGGCAACTGACAATATGTGACTCCATGATGGGGGGTAGTTCATTTGGGTACGACTAATAGTTCCGCAGAGAAAAGAGCGCGACAGAGCGAGAAGCGTCGCCTCACCAACAAGAAAGCCAAGAGCACGGTGCGGACGGCCGCCAAGAAGGTCCAAGCCGCGGCACAGGAGAAGGACAAGGCCGGCGCCCAGGCTGCCCTTCTCGTCATGATCAAGGAAATCGACACGGCAGCCCGCAAGGGAATCGTGAAGAAGAACACCGCTGCCCGCAAGAAATCCCGTATGCAGCGCCTCGTCAACACCCTCGGCGCCTGAGAAAGCATCCCTAAAACGCGGCGAGCCCATTCCGCGAGTCTCTGACTCGCCCTCGCCGTCCGGAGAGAAGTGCATGGCTGGGAAAGAAACAAAGGCAGAGCTGATCGAGGCGCTTCACGCTTCTACGGCCCTCAACCGGAAAGAGATCCACGGTCTCATCGACGCTCTCTTCGATGAGATAAAGGGAGCCATTCTCTCGGGCAAGACCGTGGAATTGCGCGGCTTCGGAACTTTCGAGGTAAAGCTCAGAAAAGGACGGAAGCGGGCGCGAAACCCGAAGACCGGTGCCATCGTCTCCGTAGAAGACCATGGCGTCGCGTCCTTCAGGCCTGGAAGGGAGCTCAAGAATGCCGCGTGGTCGATCAGGGGCGAAGAATCTTCCAGCCTGGATCCAGAAGCGTTGTCGGAAAAATCCGCCGAGTAGCTTTTTTTGCCTGGAAATCCTTGGCCTTGCGGCCTGATCGCGGGCCGTACCCGCAAAAGCCGGTACCCAATACAAAAACAGGCGCTTCGAGCATCCTGACCACGGACAGAATAGAAGGCCGCAACTGCCGCCGGAGGCCTTTGCATTGACAAGGGCTCTGGGCTATGGGACAATATACCGTAATTTGTGCCAGGGTGCGCTGAACCCTGAAAGTGACAGGAAAACGGCATGGACAGCAGGAAACGAATCCTCCTCGTGGACGACGAACAGATAAATCTCGAGTTTTTTGATGTCATGCTCACGAAGCTTGGCTTCGATATCGAGAAGGCTGAAAACGGTTCAGAAGCCCTTGATGTCGTGAAGCGCTGGAAGCCCGACCTCATCATCCTCGACAATGTGATGCCCAAGCTTTCAGGGTGGGAAGTCACCCGAATACTCAAGACCAATGACGAGTACCGCGAATTCTCCGAGATTCCAATAATCATGTTTTCGGCCATGGATGACGTCAAGGACAAGGTCGAAGGCCTTGAGCTTGGCGCAGACGACTATATAACCAAGCCCTTCAATTTCAGCGAAGTGCTAGCCCGCATCAGGGTTGTCCTGCGTACGCGCGAGCTCGTCGGCCAGATCGAGAGGCGCGAAGAGCGCATCCGGGTTTCCGAGACGATCGCCGAGCACGTGCTGGCGTATGTCGATGGCCTTCGCGATCCCTTGAAGGCGATCGCCGAAGGGGCCATCGCCCTTTCACCACAAGCCGGTTCCGCCAAGCAATTCGTGGACCGGGCTTTGAAGGATGCCGCAGAGGCCCTCGCGAAACTTGACGCATTGGATCATGCGGTATCATCATTGAAAGCGGAGGCTGAGAGCCTCAAGAAATCCGAAACGGCGCTGCCGGCCCTGAAGAAAAACCTCCGGGGATGACGCACGGCGGCGTGGAGGAAAAGCATGATCACCGAAGAGAAACGGAAAGTCCTGGAGCTTTTCGCCCAGGGCCGGAAATTGTACAAGCTCATGCAATTCACCGATGCGCAAAGATATTTCGGCGAGGCCCTGAAAACGGATCCGAACGATGGCCCGTCAAAGGTATACTACCTGCGTTGCGAACATTACGCGTCAAACCCACCTCCGGAAGATTGGGATGGGGTATTCACGATGACGCACAAGTGAGATCGACCTAAATTGGCCAAGACAAAACTCCAGGACAGCGCCCAGACGGCATCAACTACGCTTGGTGCCGAGACTTGCCTTTCAGGGACCCTCAGGTTCAGCGATTCCCTTCGTATCCGAGGGAAATTCGATGGCGAGATAGATGCGACAGGCCAGCTGTTCATCGATCCCGAAGCCGTGGTCACCGCACGCATGATCAGGGCAACAAGCGTGGTGGTAGGCGGGACGGTCAGGGGTGACATCGAGGCCGCCGATCGAATCGAGATGGGTGCCAGCGCCAAGGTCTATGGCAACGTCAAGACCGCGAAGCTCCGGATCGCGGACGGTGTCATTTTTGAAGGAGCCTGCGAAATGATCAGGGATCCTTCGGCCTATAGCCCCTTTGCGGAAAAAGGGAACGCTTGAAGCCATCGGGAGGCGGCGGAAAGGCGATCGAGACCGCGGAGCGCCTCCTGGCCTTGCTGACGGTCAAGGGCCTGAGGATCGCGTTCGCGGAATCCTGCACGGGCGGTCTCCTATCGGCTTTGATCTCCGAGATTCCAGGCGCATCCACGGCTTTTTGGGGTGGCGTCGTATGTTATTCCCTCGACGCCAAGACCAGGCTTCTGGATGTAAGCCAGGAAACCCTGGAGCGCTTCGGCGCGGTTTCGGCGCAGACGGTACGGGAGATGGCCTTGGGCCTTTATTCCCGCAGCGCAGCCGATATCGTCGTAGCGGTCAGCGGCTTCGCGGGGCCGGAAACTCAGCCCGGTGAAGCAAGTCCGGGCCGGGTATGTTTCGCCTGGTCCATGGCCGGGAGTGAACCGCTTACCTTAGAAAGGCATTTTTCCGGAAACAGGAACGACATACGTTGGCACGCGGTCCTTCTCGCATTGCAAGGGGCCATGGATCTGCTCGAGGAAGGGAAATGCTTCGATCCTTCCAGTTATTGACAATGAGCAAGGGCGGGTCTATAGTTCGCCGTATAGCCGATGCAGGTCGTGGCTCCCGCCGCGACAGGGGAAATCGAATACGGTTCGCGTTACGCGCTGAGCCTCGATATCCTTGGGAATTGCTCGGTACGTGATAATCCCACACACAAAGGTAGAAAACGACGGCCCCCGGGCACGCCATAAATCAATGGACACATCTGAGAAGCGCAGGGAGAAACCCATGGCGATCATCCGCAAAAAGCGGCCCGGCGAAACTGCCGCGGGCGCCGAAGAGATTGAGATCGATCTCGAGTCGCAACCCGAGCTTTCCCTTGACGGGGAATCGACTGAGGTACCTTACCGCCTTGACACGGACCGAGATGGCGCGGAAGAGGACTCGGTCTTGCCGGGAGAGGGCGAGGGGATAGAGGCGGGACAGCCGGACGGGTTCTCGCCTTCGGACAACGAAGGCAGGGGACCGGTGCGAATTCGGGTCAAGCGAAAGACGCTGCCGAGATCGGAGTATCCGGATGCAGGAAACGGCGGCCAAGGCAATGCATCCAATGGCATGGGCTTCACGAGCGGACGCAACGGTCCAAGCGTCCAAGAGGCCGAAACCGGCCGCCGGAACGATGGGCTGGAAAAACCAAGCAGTTTCGCGGGATCGGGCAACGGCGGTTTTTCGAACGGTGACGCCCGTGGAATCTCCTCCGGAGATTCCAGAAGCGAAGGCAGCCGCTCTGATTCCGGGGAAAACCGTTCCCGGCTCTCCATCAACGACCTCACCGAAATGGGGCTCAAGGATCTACGGGAACTAGGCGCACGGTACGGGCTCAACCATGACGAGATGATCGCCTTCAAGAAACAGGAACTCATTTTCTACATCCTGAAGGCACATACCGATCGCGGCGGCATCATCTATGCGTACGGCTCCCTGGAAATCCTTCCAGATGGCTATGGATTCCTCCGCTCCCCCCAGAACTCCTATCTGCCGGGTTCCGATGACATCTACATTTCACCCTCCCAGATCCGGCTTTTTAACCTGAAGACCGGAGATACGGTCTATGGCCAGATCCGAAGCCCCAAGGAAGGTGAGCGCTTTTTCGCGATGCTACGGGTCGAGCAGGTCAACTTCGACGAACCGGCGGTCGCACAGAACCGCATCCCCTTCGAGAACCTCACGCCCCTTTATCCGAACGAGAGGCTCAACCTGGAGACCACTACTGCCGAGACCTCGACCCGGCTCATCAACCTGTTCTGTCCGATCGGAAAAGGCCAGCGCGCCTTGATCGTCTCCCCTCCCCGCACGGGCAAGACCATCCTGATGCAGAAGATCGCCAACGCCATCACCGCCAACCAACCCGAGGTATACCTCATCGTCCTCCTCATCGATGAGCGCCCCGAGGAAGTCACGGACATGGAGAGGACGGTAAAGGCCGAAGTCATCTCCTCGACCTTCGATGAACAGGCGACACGGCATGTCCAGGTCGCGGAAATGGTGCTCGACAAGGCCAAGAGGCTTGTCGAGCACGGCAAAGACGTCGTGATACTCCTGGATTCGATAACCCGGCTCGCACGAGCGTACAACCAGACGGTCCCGACATCGGGCAAGATCCTTTCGGGCGGCGTTGATTCCAATGCCCTCCACAAGCCCAAACGCTTCTTCGGCGCAGCGCGAAACATCGAAGGCGGCGGATCCCTGACCATCATCGCGACCGCGCTTGTCGATACGGGAAGCCGCATGGATGAGGTGATTTTCGAGGAGTTCAAGGGCACCGGCAACATGGAAATCAACCTTGACCGGCGCCTTTCCGATCGCAGGCTTTTCCCTGCCATCAACATCAAGAAATCCGGCACCCGCAAGGAAGAGCTCCTCCTTTCCGACGAGGAACTGCAAAAGATCTGGGTCCTCCGCAAGGTCATCAACCCCATGGACGATGTGGAGATCATGGAGCTGCTGATTGACAAAATGATGAAAAGCAAGAATAATGACGCGTTCCTCCGGTCGATGAACACCCCTCTAGGGAACAACGACTAGGGAAACAAGCAGAATATCCCGTCCGCAAGGCCGGTTTTCAGGCATTTTGCATTCGCAAGCACGGAGGTTGCCATGAAGAAGGACATCCATCCCAGGTACGAGCTAACCACCATTACGTGCGCTTGCAGCAGTGTCTTCGAGACCCGTTCGACGGTGAAGAACATTCAGGTTGAAATTTGTTCGGCCTGCCACCCCTTCTTTACCGGCAAGCAAAAGCTCGTCGACACCGCTGGGCGTATCGAGCGCTTCAACAAGAAGTACGGCATCAAGAAAGCCGAAGAGAAGTAAGCGCTTTACATTATACAGAAGACGGCCGCCTTCATCGTCATTCGATGCAAGGCGGCCGTTCTGTTTATCTGGTTCCTCGAAGATTATCGGGAGTCGGGCGTGGTTTCATGCTTTTCTCGTTAATTACTTATGCGGAAGCGAATTGGGACAGGTAGTCCACCTCCTTTCCAAGCGGCGTCCTCCTGAGCCTCAGCCATGTCTCGCAAGCCGATGGTGACAGCCGCGAAAGCGAGTACTAGGCCCGGGTAATAGCCGGCCACTGCGGCATTGGTACGGAAGTCCCCGCGGGCTCTCGATGGCGCTTTCGCATAGGTGCTCATGCAGGTCCTTTCGGAGATTGCGGTCGAAGTGGTTGCCCGGAAACAAGGGGTTTCATCGCGTCCTGGCGGCGCGGGAGGGAATCGTCCGGTGGACGAGCCTCCCCGCCGAGCGCATGGCCGAGGCGCAGGGC
Organism: Spirochaetaceae bacterium; assembly: GCA_025358255.1. Classification (GTDB taxonomy): domain Bacteria; phylum Spirochaetota; class Spirochaetia; order Treponematales; family Rectinemataceae; genus JANYKC01. The sequence continues at coordinate 6,978 of JANYKC010000070.1, read as the reverse complement.
GATCGCCGGATCGCCGGCCCGTAGTCGGGCTTCCCGTCCGTCCAGAGCGTCAGGGCGGGTCTGGAGCCGTCGGAAAGTACGCGGAGGCACTCGTCGGCGATTCGCCTGAACGAGGCCCCTATCGCGCCCTTGGGGGGGCCTGAAGGCCTTGTCCAGGGCGTCCCGGCGCGCCCGCTGCCTTTCGGTCATCCGTCACTTCCGGCGAACCTAAGGACAAGCATGGATATCGGAAAGAATTGAGACCATGCGACGCGCTGCCCTTCCTCGATGGCTCATGGCGTTCTTTTCCTCCGAACTGAGCTCGGCTACCGATTTTGAGAAAGCCGGGACAAACACTATTGGATCGTAGCCAAAGCCACCTTTGCCGCGGGGCTCCCGGAGGAGCTCCCCTTCGAGGGTTTCCTGGACACAGAAAATGCGTTCGGCCGAGAGGCATAAGACGAGGCAGCATACAAAGGCGCAAGATCGATCGTCCTTGTCGGCCATCGTCCGAAGGAGGAGGGCATTCCTATCGGCGGAGTCAAGCTTCGCCCGGCCATCCTCCGATCCGAAACGGGCAGAGTGGATACCCGGCCCTCCGCCCAATGCGCGGACGGCAAGTCCGGAATCGTCAGCAAGGACGGGCCGCCCGACCAGGCGAAACAGTGCCTCGGCCTTAATGATCGCGTTTCCGAGAAAGGTCGAGCCGTTTTCCTCCACATCGAAAGCCGGATGACCGACATCGCTGGGGCGAAGGAGACGATAAGCCGGGAAAAGCTCGGCGAGCTCGCCAAGTTTATGGGCATTGCCTGTAGCGACTATGATTTCCATGGCGGCGAGAATAGCCTCGTTTTTTCAGCTACTGCAAGCCGGCTCAAAGGTTTCCAGCATCATACTTCTTGCTTTCACGCTTCTTGAGGTAATATAGCCCCGAATCTACGGTTCCTTTGGGGACTCCCAGCACCCGCGCAACGACTGAGTTGGAGACAATGGGCCTGAATGCCCTAAGATCACCTCGAACCCGTTCAAGACGGATTCGCTCGCGGATCATGCTGGCTTCGATCTGGGATTTTGCCGTGATATCGATCTCCTCATGGAGCTTGGCCTCAAGCAAGCGAAGGCGACCCCAGGAACGGTCCCTACGATTGCTTAGCTTCTCATGGCGACGGCGCTCGGATTCCAGGGAGCGAAGTGACTGCGCCGTCGCTGCGGCAAGCCATTCTTCGTTCACCCCTGCCACATTGGCGACCTGCCTTGTTTTCTCGTCACTCGATTCCCAGGCGCACTTCAGGTAGAGGAAGACCAATCGGTTCTTGAAAGCGGCAAGTTCCGTCGACGAAACGCGAGGTCGCAAGGGTCGGACTTGAGATTCCAAAGGTTCGCCGTCTTCAGCGATTCCGCGAAGCGCGGGATGAAGGGCGGCTCGGACGCTCCGGTTTTCGTAATCCCAGACCTCATTGCGTTCGCATACCGCATCGCGCTCTTTTCGGCGCCGGTTTTCCCTTCGCATTGTCCTCGCAATATATCGAAGGCTGCTGGTTAGATAGGCCTCGAAGGAAGAGCCATTGTCGATGTAGCGAGTGGCGAGCGTGCGAATTCGCTTGCGATACCGGCATATGGCTTCCGCCGCGTCATCATCGCCGTCAAAGCCAAACCGGGCAGGGTCGGCATACAATAATCTTGCGATGCCTTCGTATATCGCCTCCAACCCTTCGCCGCCTTTCTTATATGCGGCTACAAGAACCTGGATATTCGTTGTTCCCATGCTTTCCCCTCCTGGGCAGGAAAGCATTCGCATACACCGTGCCTAATTTGCAGGGCCGGTTTCGCAATGTGATGTTGGAAAAGCTATTTCATTACTATATGAACAACTACAAGCGAAATTATTCTTCCTATTCTATGATCCTCCCAGGGAGGAGGAAGTGCGCTTTACAATCACTTACAAAACGGCCCGTCATTCCCCGGGGAAAAAGGGCTCAAACGCAGAAATGAGGCGCTCACGCACATCCTCGATCCGACCGCGGATAGAAAGTCCTGCCGCAAGCCGATGGCCCCCACCTCCGAATTGGGCGGCTATTGATCCGACATCAACACGGTCATGGGCGCGGAGTCCCACCGTGCAATCGGTTTCCGATTCCTGACGGATGATCATTGCCGCATCGCAGCCCGCCACTCCCAACAGGAGCTGGTAAAGCATATCTGAGTCCCGGCTAGCGAGGCCAAAACGTTGCTGGTCCTCGAGATTGCAGTATGAAACCAGGAGGCGTCCGTCATAGTGGGGCTCTGTTCGAGTGAGGATCTCTCCCATGAGGCGCCGCGAGATCAGCGACTTGCCACCGTTCATCAGGGCAAAGCAGCGCTTCGGATTGGCTCCGGCCGCGACCAGGCGGGAAGCCGCAGCGAATGTCTCCTCGCTCGTTTCGTCAAGATGACGGAAGAAGCCCGTATCCGTACAGAGGCCAAAAAACAGGAGTTCCGCCTCTTCCTTGGTCGGCTTTTGTCCCAATGCCTCGATGAGGGCAAGGACCAAAAGGGTGACCGCGGGGGCCTTGTCGTCGATGTACACCACCTCGCCGGCGGCTTCCCCTGAGGCGTGGTGGTCGATGAAGGCCAAGGGCACGTTCGGGAGGGTCTGGGCGACGGAGCCGATGCGCTGCAGGCTCGAGCAATCGAGGATGAAGGCGGCCGCACGCTCCGACGCAAGTTCATCGGGCACGACCGAGGTGAAGCGGTGCTCGAAAGAAAAAATCTCCGCGCGGGTGAAGGGCCCCGAAGAGCAAACCGTGACATCCTTGCCTTGGCGACGAAGGAATGAGGCCAGCGCGAGCTGGGACCCGACGCAATCGCCGTCCGGTTCCTTGTGGCCTATGACATAGAACGTGCCGTAATGGTCGATAAATTCGATGAGTTCCCGAGGAACGCGCTTCATGATTCTCCGCCCTTCATCGCAGATGCTATGAAACCGCCGTCCTGTTTCCGGACGGCGGTCATTTTATGAGGACTTGAAAGTCATCCCCTGGAGGCATTGTATCAGAATTCGAGCTTCACGTCCTGTGTCGGATCGAACTTCCCGCTGCCGGCCTGGGGCTCAAGGACACCCCAGGTATTGTCGGTGTAACTTGATTGCACGTACAGGCGCAGGTGGTCGAACTTTCCCTGGCGATAGAAAACCACGAGGTAGGGATAGGCAGGATCGGTCGATCGGATAAGCTCGGCCTTCCCACCCGGCACAAACCAGGAAATCGGGAGGTATACGACCGCCGTATCGGTGCTTCCCTTGGCATAGATGACCTTGAACCCCTCGGCATGGGCGAAGACCTTCACTACTTCGACCTTCACCGGATATAGTTCTGAGTTATCCGCGACGAGGGGTGAAAGAGCGAGGACAGCCAATAGACCGAAGGCGATGAACATCCTTTTCATGCATTCCTCCGTTGAATATTGAAAAGTATATGCCGAATAAAGGACAATGCAAGGGCGGGTTGCGCGACCGAGCTTCCACCTCGCCGCCTTGCCCGAAGCGAGCCTGCCCGGCACGAGCTTGCCCGCGATGGTCCTTGCCGTGGATACTATGAAGCCATGGAAAACAAGAAGCGCCTGCGCGACCGCATCGAACGTGTCTATACGACCCTGTCACCCCTCTGGCCCGATGCGGTGCCCCTCCTCCACTACCGTGATTGCTTCGAGCTTCTCTGTGCCGTGGTGCTCTCCGCCCAATGTACGGACGAACAGGTGAACCGCGTGACGCCGGAGCTTTTTGCCCGGTGGCCCGGCGCGAAGGCGCTTTCCTGCGCCAAGCAGGGAGAGCTGGAAGACTGCATCCATAGCGTCGGTTTTTTTCGGACCAAGGCGCGGCACTTGATCGACGCAGCAAAGCTCATGGAGGAGTTGCACGGGGGCAGGGTCCCGGCCAGCATGGACCTCCTCCTCGGACTTCCCGGTGTCGGCCGAAAGACAGCCAACTTGGTGTTGTCTGCTTGCTTTGGCGAGCCCGGAATCATCGTGGATACCCATGTCCTCCGTGTCATGAAAAGACTTGGGTTCGGCGAAAGCCGCGACCCAGGAGCCATGGAAGGGTTGATCGCCAGCCTCCTCCCCCAGGAGAGATGGACTGCGTTCTCGCATGCGGTGAACCGGCATGGGAAAAACGTCTGCGCTGCCAGAAAACCTGGTTGCCGAATCCAAGATGCCGAAGTGACCTGCCCACTCCTTGATTTCTGTCCCCAAGTGGGCTTGGACCGAGGGAGCGGATAGGGTATCATGCCCCTCCATGAAGCACGAAAGCACGGACTATGCCCTCATCACAGGCGCGACGGGCGGGATTGGCGCCGAGTTTGCCCGTCTCCTCTGCCATGAAGGCAAAAAGGTAATCCTGGTCGGTCGCACCCTGGACAAGCTTGAGAAAATGGCAGCCGAGCTCGGCGCGCGGGCTACCTACATCCAAGCGGACCTCTCCCTCCCCGGGGCTTCCGGCGAGATCCACGAAGCCTGCGTGAAGCGTGGCCTTAAAGTCGACTGCCTCATAAACAATGCCGGAGCCGGACTTTTTGGCGCCTCGATCGACCTGGACCCGACGGCGGTGGACAGGATGCTTGCGCTCAACATGGCCGGCCTTACGGGTCTATGCTCGCTCTTCGGCAAGGATATGGCAGGTGCCGGAAGAGGCTCGATCCTCAATGTCGGCTCGATCGCCGGTAGGGTGGCCATGCCCTATTTTGCCTCCTATGCGGCCAGCAAGGCCTATGTCCATGCCTATTCCTTGGCCCTAAGGGCGGAGTTGGCGGCTTCCGGGGTGCAGGTATGCTGCCTGCTGCCTGGCTATGTCCGGACCGCATTCGATGACAATGCAGGCATAGCCAGCGTCTCATATCGGAAATTCTCCGCCGGCAATTCCATGGACGCCGCTTCGGTAGCGAGAATCGGGATCCGCGCCCTTGGCCGCGGCAGGGCCATGAGGATAGCCGGCGCCACCAACCGGGTCGCTGCCTTAGGGATGGCATTGCTGCCCAAGGCCTTCCTCCCCCGGGTCATGAAGCGATTCCTCGACCATCTCATCGCAAAGGGGTAATTACTTGAAAACCAACTTCAGCGTCGTGCCCAAGCTCCTCGCCCGCAATCCGAGGCTCGCCGGACGCATCGTCCGTTCCTTCGCCGGCCAGAAAAAATCCGTCATCGTCGACAAGCGCTTTCATCCGGAGACGACCAAGGTATTGAGCCTTATCTATTTCAGGTTGACACCCTTGTGCAACCTTCGCTGCGTCATGTGCGGACAGCGGGGCGTGAAAGGCACGATGACGGGGCTATTCGCTCGCGAAGAGGCGAAAAAGATCGTTCCTCTCGATACTTATAAGCGCCTTGTTGACGAGATCAAGCACAAGAAGCCGACGATTTACCTGTGGGGAGGCGAGCCCTTCCTCTATCCCGACCTCTTTCCCCTCGTCGACTACATGATGGAGGCGGGACTCGCGGTCAGCGTCAACACCAACGGAACCTTCCTTGCGAAGAACGCCGCGGAAATCGTCCGCAAGGGCTGGCACGCGCTATTCGTGTCCCTTGACGGTTTCGAGGAGACAAATGACGCCATCAGGGGCAAGGGCTCGTACCAGAATGTGGTGGAGGGATTCGAGGCGATCAAGCGGGAGAAGGCAAGGCAGGGCAGCCACCTGCCGCACATGGGCATCGTCACGACAGTCAACAACCTCAATTACAAGGACCTTTATCGCCTGGCCGAGGCTGCGAACGATTTCGGCCTCTCCTGGCACATCTTCAACCTTGGCACCTACACGAACCAGGACATCATCGCGAAACAGCAGACCTTCATGAAGGAGGCCCTGGATTCCGAAGCGACTTGCATCGAGGCCTTCGACACAGGATACAACGAAGGCATCGACGGAAGGGACCTCCACCAGATTCTCGAACGCATCCATGCCATGCATTCGGACCACCCTGTCATCACGGTGCCTGCCCTCAACCCAGAGAAAATCGACCTGTACTACCACGACTTCGAGACCCTGGTCCGGCGCAACTGCTCCGTTCCGTGGAGCCAGGCCAATGTGAACTACAATGGGGATGTCCATTTCTGCGCTGACTATCCCGACTACGTCATCGGCAACATCACGGAAAAGCCCTTCTTCGAGATATTCAATGGCGAGAAAGCCAGGCGTTTCAGGACCGCGCTCCGTGGGAGCCCAGAGGGCCTCTTCCCTGGCTGTTCACGCTGTTACCAGAACATGCTTTGCGGGGAAAAGATCAAGGGGTTCTAGAAAAGCGGCCGGAGCCTCAATCGGGAAAGGCCGGGCTGCGCGTGATGCCTGCATGGATCATGATGCCGCTTGGCCTGTCCTTGCCCAGACCAGCTGCGCCTCGAAGGCTCCCGACCTGTGCGAAGACCGGCTGGCCACCTTGGCCAGGGAGACCTTCAAGGTCGAGTACCTTTTCCCTCTCCAGAGGCTGGTCATGGCCAATATCGTCGATGCCTGCCTCCCCGCAGCCCCCGGGGCGCAGGAAATAGCCGAGGCTGGAGGGCCGGAGGATGCGGTCCCAGGCGATGGCCCGCTTCGCCAGGCGGCCATCCTGCCTACGGGTTTCGGGAAGTCCCTGTGTTTCCAGCTTCCAGCATTGGTCCTTCCGGGTCCCACCCTCGTCATCTATCCTCTCCTCGCCCTCATGGAGGACCAAGTGCGAAGGCTCGGGGACCTGGGTCTCCCCTGCGCGGTTTTCCGCGGCGGACAGTCGCCTGACGAGCGCAAGCAGGCCGAAAAATCGGTGGAATCCTGCAAGGCCAAGATCATCATCACAAATCCTGAATCCCTGCGGGGCCGCCTCCTGGACTTCCTTGCGGCGAATAGGCCCTCCCATGTGTCGGGTAGCGCGATTTTTTCTCAGGGTTGAGGTTTTTCTCCCGATTTCTTGAGTAGCAAGAAGCAGGGGGAAAAGATAAGGAGAGCGGGAACAAAGGTGTGACTACCTCCCGCTCTCCTGTCGAAAAACCTTATCGTC
>JANYKC010000043.1 GCA_025358255.1 Spirochaetaceae bacterium | reverse complement strand
TGTCAACGCCGATTTCAATTTGCCGGTTTTCGCCGACGAGATTTTGCCGCTTTCCTGTCATCAATCGAAGCCAACGGCCCCGACGCGTAGCCTTTCTTTCATCCGATACGAGTCGCCCTTCAAACTAAATACCTGAGCATGATGTAAGAGCCTGTCGAGCATAGCGGTGGCGACCGCCTCGTCGGACATGAGCTCCGCCCACTTCGAAAATGTCCTGTTGGACGTCATAACAATTGACCCTGTCTCATAGCGAACGTTGATGAGCTGGAAGAAGACATGGGCTTGCTCGGGCGAAAGCGGCTCGTGGCCAACCTCGTCGAGCAACAGGACGTGGGGTTTCCGGAACCAAGAGAGGGCCTTGCGCAGGCGGCTTTGCTCGCGGGCACGGAGCAGCTTCTCGATGGCGTCCCGGCAGGTGATGTGGTACGCGGAGTAGCCCGTCATGCAGGCATGGTGGCCAAGAGCGAGCATCAGGTGGGTTTTGCCGACTCCAGAAGGCCCTAAGAGGATGACGTTCTCCTTGCGCTCAATGAAAGCCAGGCTCTTAAGATCCTCGAAGCGAGCGGTGGGCATCCCGCCCTTCAGCCAGCCAAGGTCGAAATCGCACAAATGCTTATAGGTGGGCATGCCGGAGAGCTTAAGCCTGGTCCGAGCCATACGTTCCGTCCTCGCGGTGTACTCAAGGTCTACGAGCTCCCTGATCGAGTCGAGCAGGGAGACAGAGCCTCTGCCAGAAGCGCCTAGGAAGGTCTCCAAGCCCGCCGACATGAAGCTTAAGCCTAGCTCCTCCATCCGTGTCGTGAGTGCCGCCATGGCGATATTTTGCGCGCTCACGCCGTCGCCGCCATTGCGCCATCGCGTATCAGTTCCTCGTATCTAGTCGGCGATCGCCCCTCGACTTCGGGCTGGGTTTGTGCGCGCTTTGGCGCTCGTGGCTTTCGTGCGCGCTCAAGGCGGATGCGATCCGCATCCCAGCGCCTCCGTATGGCCTCGCGGTCCTCCGGGAAGAAGCGCTTCACCTTCGCGCCCTCCGGGGAGAGCGGGAATCGGCGGATCGAACCTGATGGCCCGAAGACCTCCGCGCTCGTGCCCAAGGGATGCACCTTCAACGTGAGCATCGAGCCGATATGCTCAGGCGGCACCGAATAGCCGTTGGTCTCGTGCGTAATCAGGGACTCCCGGCTGACGAGCACGGGGATATCTCGCCGCGCATCGAAAGGCTGCGGCGTCACGAGCTGCAAGTGGAGCCTCTCGCGAGTGAAACGTTCGCTCCGGCTCTCGTCGAAGCCTGAGAGCTTCTTCGCATCCACCATGGCGAGCCACTCGCGCACCTGGTCGTTTAGGCGCGCCAGGCTCAGGGTTTCCCCCTCCATGCGAGGCCAGAAATTGTGGTCGAGATAACCGACTGCGCGCTCGACCTTCCCTTTCGTTTCGGGCCTCCTGACCCGGCAGCGCTTCGGAGCGAAGCCGTAGTGCGCGGCCAGGGCAAGGAGCCTCTTGGTCGGCTTCCAGGTCCCCTCGGCGTCGCTCTGGAAAGCCGTTCGCATGTTGTCGTAGAGGATCTCGGCGGGCACGCCGCCGAAGTACTCGAAGGCCAAAACATGGCAGGCTTGGAGCGTCGCGGTATCCATGCTCGTCGTGAAAACGACGAATGCTTTTCGGGAATAGCCGAGCACCATGACGAAGGCATAGAGCTTCTTGACCCTGCCGTCGACCGTCTGCTTCCCGAACTCCTTCCAGTCGACTTGGGCTTGCCTGCCCGGCTCGGTTTCGAATCTCTGGACCGCCTGGATCGTGAGCTTTCGCCTAACGGCGGCAACATAGTCTTTCATGACCGATATCTTCCCGGCATAGCCGAGCTTGACCAGCCGCTCGTAGATCAATTCTCCGTTGTACAGGGCGTTGTCTTCGAGAATCTGGTCGATTGTGCCCTTGAAGAGATCGACCCGACTCCCTCGCCGCGGCTTCTTTCGCTCTCGCGGCGTGTTCGCCAGATAATTTCGGACCGTTCGTTCGCAGACGCCGAGGATTTGGGCGATCTCAGCCTGCGTCTTCCCCTGTCCCCTTAGTACCCGTGCTTCGAGCATGCTATGCTCCTTGTCCATGGGGCTTTGCCTCTTGTTGTGGTTAGTGTCGTAACTACCACTCTACAAGAGGTC
>JANYKC010000030.1 GCA_025358255.1 Spirochaetaceae bacterium | reverse complement strand
CACCTTGCGCGCACCGTAGGCCTTGAAGTTCTCGTCCCAGACACGACGGATCTCTGTCTGCAGCGACTCGTCCCGTCGCCGCAGATCGACTCGACTCCCTCAACCTCGCGATGCTCGTCGATGAAGGCGACCATCACCTCTGCGTGCGGTCGAGCTCCGCCTTCGCGAAAAACGCTGACGCCAAGCGGAGGATCTCGTTGGCCTTCTTGAGCTCGCGGTTCTCACGCTGGAGCCGTTTGAGTTCCTCTCGCTCATCCGTGGTCAATCCTTCGCGCTTGCCTTAAGTCACGCTCGGCCTGCCGCACCCACCACCTTATGGTCTCTGCCGTACACCCAATTTTCGACGACACCGAGACAATGGCGGGCCAGGTCGGCTCTTTGCCCTTCACCTGGTCAAAGAAAAGCCGAACCGCCCGCTCCTTCATCTCTGGTGAAAACCTGCTTCTGTTGCCCATGACCTATCCTCCCACAGGATTAGGTCTCCGGCAAACCCGGGGCGGTTCATCCTGTTTTCTGTAGGCGAAACGTCACCATGGCCCGCGATATGCGAAACGAACCCGATCAGGCCTGTGCCCGCGCGCTCAAATAGCCGATAATATGGCTGTGAACTTACTGATTCCCCACGATCATCCGCTCCGGATAGCCTGGAATGCCCTCATGCTGGGCGCCATCCTGCTTTTCCTGTTCTTCATCACCTATCGGATTGTCTTCTACAGCTTCACCGGCGACATCTTCTATTACGGCCTTAATTTCCTCTTCCTTGCCGATATCGGCGTCAATTTCATCACGCGCGGCAAGTATGGCCATGTCAGGCTCGAAACCCCAAAGGAAATCGCGCATCATTATCTCCATGGCGGGTTCATCATCGATGCCCTGGCTGCCTTACCCTTCGAACTCATCCTCATCATCGCCTTCGGCGATGTGCCGAAGGACCCTATCCTGGGAAAGATGTTCCTCCTCCTCCAGGCCTTGACGTTGATAAAGCTTTTCAAGGTAGGCCGGATCTTCAATGAGCTCGAAGAAGCCTTGCGCATCATACCGGCCGTCCGGCGGCTCATTTCCGTCGGATACTGGCTATCCATGACCCTCCACCTCATGGCCCTTGGCTGGATCGTCATCGGCGCAGGTGAGGTCGAGCGATCGAATTTCGATCGCTATATACGCGCGTTTTATTGGGTCACTACCACGATCGCCACGATCGGCTATGGGGACTACACACCGGACCATAACAAGAACATCCAGATCGTCTATACGATTGTCGTGGAACTTTTTGGCGTCGGCATGTTCTCATACATCATCGCCAACGTGTCGAGCCTGATTTCCAACCTGGATGTCGCCAGGTCCGCACATCAGCGCCGCCTGGACGAGATCAATGCATACCTCCGCGCCCAACGCATCCCCGCGGACCTTCAGGATCGGGTGCGGGACTACTATTCCTATCTATGGGTCAAGCAGCGCGGCGTGTCGCCGACCGCCGTCCTTGAGGACATTCCCAAGACCCTTTCCCAGGAAATCCTCATGTTCCTCAACCGTGAGGTCGTCAATCGTGTCGAGCTCTTCAAGGGAGCGAACGAGCTTTTCATCCGGGAAGCCGTGCAGCTTCTAAGGCCGCGGATCTTCCTGCCGGACGAGTACATCATCCGGCAGGGCGAATATGGCGACTGCATGTATTTCCTCACGAGCGGAGAGGTTCGCATCGTCATCAACGGCAAGGACGTGACGCGGCTCGGGCCAGGTTCGCCTTTTGGTGAAACGGCCCTCGTCGAGAACCTGCTCCGCAACGCAAGCGTAATCTCCACGAGCTTCAGCACGGGATATCAGCTCAACAAGGACGATTTCGACGAGCTTCGCTTGAGATATCCGGAGTTCGACCATCAGGTAAGGGCCGTGGTGGAAGCACGGAAAAACGCCAACAAATAGCAACGTCGTTGCGTGACTTCTGTCACTGAACAGGAGTTCCATGGGCTGTATGGTTTCCTTCGGCAATCCACGTGATGGCTTGCCGAAGGAAACTGAACTTGGACAACAATACGGTCTTGTATGTCGCGATCGCCGCTTTCGTGGCCTTCCTTCTATTCCAGAAGCTGAGGTCAAGAAAGGCACCACAAGCCCTCGTACGGGAGAAGATCGCCGCCGGCGCGAAGATCATCGATGTTCGCACCCCATCGGAATTCTCCGGCTCCTCCTATCCCAAGGCGAAAAACTTCCCCTTGGATTCATTGGCGGCTCGCATGGGCGACTTACCCAAGGGAAAGCCACTTGTGCTGTATTGCGCCTCGGGGGCACGGAGCGCCCAAGCCCTTAGACTTTTGAAAAAGGCGGGATTCGCGGACGTCATCAGTGCAGGAGGCCTGGCGGACATGCCCATGTAGCCTCGCCCCCAGGGCCATCCGGCTCAGAGATTTCGCGAGTCGTAAGCCCAGTGCAGGAGTGCCTGACGCTGTCGGGAGCGGCAGTGGAGTTCCCCCGGCGCGCAATGCGCCTGGAGCTGGGCAACATGCCTTCTCATGGCTTTCCACCGGCGGATCTGTCTTTCGTCATCCGGGCATCGCCTGCCCGAGTAATATCGGCAGTACCATTGGAACCATCCGCGTGGGTCTTCTTCCCATATCCAGCCCTTGGCCCTCCAATAGGAAAGGGGCCGGGATGCGTTGACAAGGAATAAATTGAGCTCGGGCCTGTGCGCTTCATGGCAGAGGCGTGCCTTATCGAACCAGGAAGCGGGATATTCCTGGACGCAGTCGGTCAGGTACCTGCCGCCGAAGACACCCAGTTCGAGCATCTGCCTCGGGCTGAGATCGGGGGTGAAGCCCGGGTGGAAATTTGAGCCCTCCGGCTCGGTCCGGATGTAGCGATATCCCGCCTGCATGAGGTCATGTACCTCGATTTTCCTGGCTTTCACGCCGCGCACCTCCCGTGGCCCACGCAACCGGACATCGGCTATGGCCCATGATCCTAGCCCTGACGACAGGCCGGGATCGTGGGAGCCTTCCCGACGCGATGTTCGCCCTTCCAGCAATTCGGGTTTTCGCTTGTCCGCAGGCCCCTTGCGAGCTAAAGTGTAAGCGAAGCGAGGGAGGACATCTATGGGTCAAGGAATGTTGCACAGGCTCATAGCCGTGCTTATGGACGCGGCCTCGAAACTCGAAGCCCGATGCGAATGCCGTGATTTCGAGAAGATGGCGGTCTTGGTGCATAGGGTCATGTCCTACCAATCTCGCCAATTCCATACACTGGAGCATGTCTTCGGCTTCCTCGACGGCGCGGACGGTGAGACGGCCCTCGCGGCTGTCTTTCACGACCTCATCTATTTCCAGGTTGATGATGGGCTGCCGCCCGACCTGGATGCCCTTCTTCGTCCCTATATCCGGAGGGACGGCGGTTCGCTCCGGATCGCCGATGACGTGGATCCCAAGGACGAGGCTTTCGGACTCTGCCTGTCCGTTTTCGGCTTCTCCCAAGGGGACATCCTCAACCCGTTCCGTGGCCAGAACGAGTTCCTTTCCGCCCTCGCGATGGCGCTGCTCCTCGGTCCGCACCTGCCCCGGGAAGTCCTGGTCGCCATAGCCGCCTGCGTGGAAGCGAGCATTCCTTTCAGGAAGGCGAACGGGGGAGGGGAGGGCCCTGCCGAGGTCCTCGCAACGAGGCTAGGGGCACTCGCTGATTCCCACCGGCTTTCCCTCGATGCGGACGGCATCAAGGCGGTCATCCGCCGGTCCGTGGCCTTCGGCAATGCCGACGTTCGCGATTTCGCCCTGGCGGATCCCGGGCTTTTCCTGGACAACACCTGGAAGCTCCTTCCGGAATCCAACGCGAGCCTCCGCCACCGCGGCGCATTTTCGATCCGGGAATACCGCCTGGCACTGGGCAAGATGCAGGGATTCTTCACCGGCCTGGACGCCGCCTCGATCTATCATAGTTATGATGGTATTCCCGACGCTGCGGCGATGGAGGCCCTTGCTTCCGCCTCGCGGAGGAACATAGCCCTGGCTTCCACCTACCTCAAGGCCAAGCTCCTGGCCGTCGGCGTCCTGGAGGCCGCCGCGGAAATCTCGGGCGGGGACGCCCCCATGGCGCTTTTCATGGGTGACATCGCCGCGGACGGCGGCTCGATGGAAACCCTGGCAAGCCACCTTGCGGATCCGGGAGCGCCGGCCTGGATCGATCCTGGCAACCCCCTGTACCGCCTCCTTCGCGACGGGAGACTGGACGGATCATCCTTCGACTTGCGCAATTCACCCCTCGCGCTCTATTTCTACGACACTCTGGAGCCAAGGGCCTGGGCGGCGCGGGTGGAATCGGCTTATGGTTTTTTCTCCGGAAGCATCGAAGCGTCGGCTTTCCTCGAGGGTTTCAGGTCCGATATCCGGAAAGTGATACTCGGTGCCTGCGTCCTCATGGTACCAACGCGAAAGGCTTTCTTTGAGGATTGGCTCAAGGCGCATCCTTAGGCTTCGCTGCTTGATCAGCGCGCGATGATCGACCAGGGAGCGGCGGCCTCCAGCTCGAGGCAAGGGCCCTTCCTGTCGACAAAGCCGATGCGGCTCGCATGCAAGGCTTGGTGGGAAAGGATCAGTCCTTGGCTGTCCTTTTCCGAAAGCCCATCCTGGGCGAACCTGAGGTAGCAGCCCTCGTCAAGGCCGTACAGCTTGCCTCCAACGATTGGATATCCACAGGCCAGGAGGCTCGCCCGGACCTGGTGCATGCGTCCAATCGTCGGCCTTGCTTCCGCAAGGCTGATCGAGCCCTACCTGGACATGCCTTCGTCATCCTCGACGCCCCTGCCCAAGGCCAGCGGGCGAAAGCATGTCGAAGCTGCCTGCGTCTTGCCGGCCTCCCTTGTTTTTTCCCCCAGGGATAAAGGAGGCTTCCATAGGTTTCGCGCAGGAGTTACCACAGGCTATGGGTGTAAAACCTCCCGCCTGGATGGCAAGGAAGCTTCGGCGGCTTGTCCACGACGACATAGTCCTCATCTTCCCAAACCAGGCTCCACGGGGAATCCACGTCGGGCTCGACGAGGTCCAAGGGTTCTCATGATACCCGTTCTCCCTGCTTGAGGCGTGACCCGGGCTTCGCCGCGCTTCCGTTGACCAAGACGCGTCCCAGTTCAATCTCGTCAAGCCATGAATCCCGGTCAAGGTAACAAAAGCGTCCAGCCAGCCATTCAAGGAGGCGCGCATCCTTGTCCTCGCTTCCGAACAGGGTCAGGGCCGTTCTTTCCATCTCAGGGGAGCATAGACTTTTCTCCTTTACCGCTTATAGTATCCCAGCACAATGCTTCTCCTATACCCGCCCGTGGCCCGGAGTTGCGAAGCCCCGATAGGGATCGCGAGGTTGGCTGCCTACCTTCACTCGCAAGGAACCGCAGCCACTTGTCTTGACCTCAACCAGGAAGGACAGCAATGGCTTCTGGATCAAGAGGTCGATGCGACGGATACCTGGACCAAGGGCGCGCAAAAGCGGCGGGCGGGCAATATGGCTCTGCTTCGCTCCGAGTCCGGTTATCAGGATTTTGATCGATATGCCCGAGCGGTGCGGGATCTTTCGCGCAGCATGGCCGCTGCCGTCGATTCCCGATCCCTGCCGGGGCTCGCCGACTACCAGGACCAGCTGCTGTCGCCCCTCCGCCTTGCCGATCTTTGCGCGTCGGCTTCCACTCCTGAAGGCAATCCATTCTTTCCGTTTTTTTCGAGACGCCTGGCGGAGGGGGTGGAAGGGCTTGGCGCCGATGGCCGGCGTCTCGTGATCGGGCTTTCCATCATCTTCCTGAGCCAGGCCCTTCCTGCTTTTGCCATCATCGGTCATATACGCAGGGAGTTTCCAAAGGCGAGCATCCTTGTGGGCGGAGGTCTCGTCACTTCCTGGCTTTCGCTGGGGCTTGTCGCTCCCGGAGAGACTTTCGGCGGCCTCGTGGATGCCCTCCTGCCAGGGAGGGGCGAGGACAGCATCGCCCCTTGGCTGGATCGCAAAAATTACCTACCCAAGATCGAGAGGGCGGTATGCCCCGACTATTCCGATTTCGCCGGCCTGGCATATCTTGCGCCGGGGCCGATCATACCATATTCCTTTTCTTCGGGCTGTCCTTGGAAGAAATGCAGTTTTTGTCCGGAGAAAGCCGAGGATTCCATCTATGTGGGAACCCGTGTTGGCGAGGCCATGAAGGACCTATCCCTGCTGGGCCGCGAGTGTCGGCCCAGACTATTCCACTTCACTGACAACGAGATCTCCCCACTTTACCTGAATGCCTTGGCAAAACACCCCCCTGGACCTCCCTGGTACGGCTTTGCCCGTTTTACGCCACTCCTCACGGATCCGGCTTATTGTGCATCGCTCGCCGCCTCCGGCTGCCTCATGCTCCAGCTTGGTCTTGAATCGGGCGACCAGACAGTCCTCGATGCCCTTGGCAAGGGGACAAGGATCGATTCCATTCGCGCGGCCTTGGCTTGCCTGAGAGCGGCGGGCATCCGGGTTTATCTCTATGTCCTGTTCGGCACGCCCCCGGAGTCGAAAGCAAGCGCCTTGATTACCCGCGACTTCATGGAGGAAGAGGCGGACCGCATTTCCTGGCTCAATTTGGCGATCTTCAACATGCCGGTTAGTGCGCCCGATGCATCCCTATATTCGACTCGCGCTTTTTATGAAGGAGACCTTTCCCTTTATTGCGAGTTCTCCCATCCTGATGGCTGGAACCGAGGGCAGGTCCGTCGCTTCATCCGCGAGGACCTGGAGTCCCGGGACGGCATCCGGGCCATCATGCGCCGCACCCCCCCGATTTTCACCTCAAGTCATGCTGCCTTTTTTCCCCTTCCCAATTGAATGCGCCAAGCCTGCTTTCCGTAGTATCTTTCATGCATGGGCGAGATGGATCTCCTTGACGCGCTTGGCCTCCCTGTCGGAAACGACGCACGGCGAGGCATGGCCGTCCTTTCCTTCGTCGGCGCAGGTGGAAAAACCAGCCTCATATTCACGCTGGCGGCCCAAGCGGCTTCCCAGGGCCATGCCGTCCTCGTCACGACGACAACGCGGATGTGGGACCCGCACCGGAGCATGGGAGGCGCGGCTCCTTACCGTTTCGATCGCCTTTTTCTCGACCCTGCCAGTCTCGGCTGTGCCCAGAGGCTTCCCGCTTCGATCACCATCCTTGGCATGGGCATTGAAGGCGCGACCGGCAAGCTCATCGGCATTGCTCCGGACTTTCCCGCCGGATTCGAGGGACTCTTCGACCTGGTCCTTGTGGAAGCCGATGGAGCCCATGGCCTTCCCGTCAAGGCCCCTGCTTCCCATGAACCCGTCCTGGCCGTGGGATCTGATGCCGTCGTGGGCGTCATCGGACTGGACGCCCTCGGCGCGGCTGCTTCGGACCTTCATGTGCATCGCTTGTCCCGTTTCTTGGAGATAGTCGGGATGCCAAGCGATGGCATCATCGGCGCGACGGAGTTGCGCGCCCTCGTGGAACATCCCCTCGGTCTTTTCAAGGACGTCCAGGCCCCTTCCAGGAGGATCCTCGTCCTCAACAAGGCCGACCTCCGTCCAGATGCCTCATGGCTCGCCGCATGCCGGACCATTGCCCTGGCCGGGTCCATCGATCGCACCCTCGCCGTTTCCCGCGGCTGCGTAGTATACTCCTCTTCCTGGAGCACACCGTGAAACGCAAGCCTAGGCTGCCCATGCCCTTTCGCATATCGCACAACCTTCCATGGATTTCCCGCCTCTTGATCATCCGTGGTGCGGGGGACCTCGCCTCAGGCTGCATCCAAAGGCTGCATCGCGTGGGCTTCGCCGTCCTTGCCCTCGAGACGGCCAAACCGCTGGCAGTCCGGCGTGGCGTCTCCTTCTCGGAGGCCGTCTATGAGGGGAGGGCTGTCGTCGAAGGGCTTAGTGCGCGACTTGCGAAAGAGCCCGCCGAGGTTTCAGCCATCCTGGACGCGCGCGAGGTCGCCGTCCTTGTCGACCCGGATGCGGCGATACTTGCCGAAATGTCCCCTGCCTGCCTCGTGGACGCGATCATGAAAAAACGAAATATCGGCACGAATCTCGACATGGCTCCCTTCGTGATAGGCTTGGGGCCCGGCTTCGACGCCGGCGTCGACGTCGACGCCGTGGTAGAGACGATGCGAGGGCATTACCTGGGACGGGTCATCCGCGAAGGCAGGGCGCTCGCCGATACCGGCATCCCCGGACTCATCGACGGGAAGGGCGAGGAGCGAGTGCTGCATGCTCCAGGCAACGGAATCATCATCGGCAGCCGTGCGATCGGAGAGAAGATCGGGACAGGCGAAAGCGCCTGTCGGATCGAGACCGAATACGGGATCCTTGAGGTCAAGGCCCAATTCGACGGGGTCCTTCGGGGCATGCTCCGCGAAGGGACGGACGTCGAGTACGGGATGAAGATAGGTGACCTCGATCCACGTGCGAACCGGGAACATTGCTTTTCAGTCTCCGACAAGTCGCGCGCCATCGCCGGAGGAGTGCTGGAAGCCATACTCGCCGGCGTTGCCGAGGATGGGCCATGATATATCTCGACAACGCCGCCACGAGCTATCCCAAGGCCCCGGGGGTTTCGGCCGCGGTCGCTGCCTGCCTGGACAGCCTTCCAGGCTCGACAGGGCGTTCCAGCCATCCCCTGGCCATCGAGGCCACGCGCCGGCTTTTTGACTTGCGATGCCAGGTCGCCGCTTTTCTTGGCATCGAGGCAAGCGAGCGTCTCGTCTTCACCAAGAACGCCACGGAAGCCCTCAACTTGGTCATTTTTGGAAGCGTCCCGCCAGGGGGCCGCGTCCTCTGCTCCTCCCTTGAGCACAATGCCGTGATGCGCCCGCTTCGACTTCTCGAGGCTACGAGGGGCCTCAGGCTCGACATCTTCCGCGTCGACGCCGCAGGCAATCCCGATGATGAAGCGCTTCGCGAAGGCCTGTCCCAGCGGCCCGACCTCCTCGTCGTCACGGCGGCGAGCAATGTCACGGGGGCCATCCTCCCCATTGCCGAGATGGCCGCCCTTTCGAGAAACATCGGCGTTCCCTCTCTCGTTGACGGAAGCCAGCTGGTGGGGCATCGTCGAATCGACCTAAGCGAACTCGGCGTCGACTATTTCGCCTTCTCCGGCCATAAAGGGCTTCTCGGCCCGGCAGGCACGGGAGGGCTCTACCTAGCGCCCGGAAGGTCCCCCGAAGCCCTCATCCATGGAGGGACCGGCTCGGCGTCTTCCGACGAGCTCCAACCCCATTTCCTCCCCGACCGATATGAGGCGGGGACTCCCAACCTTGCCGCGCTCGCAGGCCTCGGCGAAGCCCTCGTCTTCCTGACGGCGACAGGAATCAAGCCGCTGGCCCTGCGCGAAACCGCCCTCACCCAGCGTCTGGAAGAGGGCTTGTCCCACCTCCATGGTATCGCCTTCCAGGGCGGGAAACGGGCCGGAAGCCACCTTCCCCTGCTCTCCTGCACCTGCGATACGATGCCTGAACGCGAGATCGCGCAAGAACTCGGCGCAAGGGGGATCGCGGTACGGGTTGGCCTTCATTGCTCTCCGGCGGCACATCGCAGCCTTGGCAGCTTCGAGCGCGGAGGGACACTGCGCTTTTCCCCGGGTTTCATGACGACGGAAGACGAGATCGATGCCTGCATCACCGCGATGAAGGAGATCCTTTCGTGAGCGAGCACGCCAAATTGACCCACCATACGAGGTTTTCCGGCTGCGGCGCCAAGCTCGGCCCCGCGGTCCTGGACAAAGCGCTGTGCGGGCTTTCCCAACCCTCCTGGCCCGGGCTTATCGCCGATTTCTCAGGCAACGAGGACGCTGGCCTCTTCCGCCTGGACGATGGAGAGGCCCTAGTCCAGACCGTGGACTTTTTTCCGCCGATAGTCGACGAGCCGTGGCTCTTTGGCCGCATAGCGGCGGCCAATGCACTCTCCGACATTTATGCGATGGGCGGCCGCCCCATAACGGCCCTCGCCATCGTGTCCTATCCCACAAAGGAGCTTGGCCTCGCTTCCTTGCGGGCGATGATGGAGGGAGGGCTGGACGCCCTTGTCGAGGCAGGTTGTGCCCTGTTGGGTGGCCACAGCATCGAGGACAGCGAACCCAAGCTCGGGTATTCGGTCACAGGCCTTGTGCATCCCGACCGAGCCTGGCGAAACAATACGATCAAGGAAGGCGCGGTCCTCATCCTGACCAAACCCCTGGGCACAGGCCTTGTCAACATGGCCCTCAGGGCCGGGGTAGCAAGCGCCGAGGCACTTGAAGCCTCACACGCTTCCATGGCGCGGCTCAACAGGGAGGCGGCGGAGATCCTCGCGCGCTACCGCGTCCTTGCCTGTACGGATGTCACGGGCTTTGGCCTGGCCGGCCATGCCGCCGAGATGGCACAGGGACAAATATGCGGTGTCAGGCTTTTTTATGACCAATTGCCCTTTTTCCCCGGCGCAGTGGAATATGCCTCGATGGGCCTCGTCCCGGAAGGCTGCTACCGCAATCGCGAGGGCAGGCTTTCCTCGATACGGGATCCTCAGGCGGTCCCCCCCATCGCCCTCGACCTCCTCTTCGATCCCCAGACCTCGGGGGGACTCCTGGCCGCGATCCCCGGCGAGGAGGGCGGGAAGGTTCTTGCGGAACTCATCGCCGCGGGCATCGACGCCCACATCGTGGGCGAGACGGGTGGCCCGGTCGGGACGGTGGATATTGTCTCCTGAGCCCGGCGGCCGGATCCTTGCCTTTCATTCCGTCCATGAAGCGCTTGTGGCAGAGCGGCTCCTGGCCGCGCTCGGCCTGGCCTGCGAACTCATTCCAGTTCCTCGCGAGCTTTCCAGCGACTGCGGTTTCTGTCTCCATGTTTTTCCGCGCCAGGGCGAAGGGGACAGGGAGGATCCGCCCCTCGAGGCGGCGATAGGGAAGGACAAGGTGGAAAGCTGCTGGCGGATAATGCTTTTCGATGCTCCTGGTAAAAAGCGCAAGGAGAGACGATATGAACGAGAGCCGTAGGGCTATCGACGCACGCGGACTTGCCTGTCCCGAACCTGTGATAAGGACCAAGAAAGCGCTGGAGGATGGAGGCTTCGATTTCCTTGAGGTAACCGTAGACAACCCGGCGGCAAAGGAGAATGTCACTCGCTTTGCGGCATGGTCGGGTTGTCAGGCAGAAGCGGAGGAAACTGGAGAAGGAACCTGGAAAATCATCATTCCGACCAAGGCCATCGGACCCCAGGGCCTTCCTTTGCCAGAAGAGGATTGCGGGGATCAATCGACGGAGGTGGAGCCTCAGGGGCAGGTCGCGAAGGAATCCGCCGCCGGAGCCACTGTCCTCATTTCCTCAGATTGCCTTGGCAAGGGCGAGGCCGAGCTCGGGGCCCTTCTCATGAAGGGTTTTATCTATGCGCTGGCCGAAGCGGAGCAGGCTCCGAAACGCATAATCTTCATGAACTCGGGCGTGAGGCTTGTCATCGCTCCCTCGGAGACCACAAAGCACCTGCTTCGACTCGCGGAAGGAGGTGTCGAAATCCTGGTCTGTGGCACGTGCCTCGATTATCATGGATTCAAGGGCAGGTTGGCGGTCGGAAGGATCTCCAATATGTACGAAATCGCCTCGCTCCTCCTTGAAGGGCGGACTTTCTCGGTCTAAGCATGTCCCGTATGGCACCGAAGCCTTCCCACGTTGTTTCCGGCAAGACATCGTGATATAAATAACACGGTATTTTTCAAAGTTATCCAAGGAGGATTTTTGATGAAAAAGTTAGTCGCCATGGCACTTGTGCTCTTTGCCTTGACAGGGGTTGCCTTCGCTGCACCTGCCAAGGCGGCTTCCGGAAAGGCCTCCGCCTCTGGAACCACGCCCCTTACGCCCTATGTGGACAAGGGAGCCCTCCTCGTCAATGCCGGCATCGGCTGGGGTGGCCTCTCCGGCGGCGCGGAACTCACCTTCGCCCGCATCGACATCGGCGGCGTCATTCCCTTGACCTTCGGTGCGGCCGCCCGCGCCATGATCGATCCTGGCATTTTCTTTCCGGGTTATACGCGCTTCGGCGTTGGCGCTTTCGGCACCGCCCATTTCGGACTAAAGGGACTCAATCTTCCCGGCGGTTTCAGCTGGGCCTCCAACTGCGACACCTATATCGGCATCGGCCTCGGCCTTGCCACCGCAAGCTATTCGACCTTGGTCGATGCCCCTGGCTTCGGCTTTTCCACCTTCGAGGGCGTTAGCTATTATCTCAACGACAAGCTTGCCCTCAACGGGGAATACGGCTATCTCGGACGCACCAAGACCTATAGTGTCAGCAACTACTACGCATCCGTCGGAGTGGTGTTCAAGCTGTAGTCATCATCATCGCATGATGGGAAAACCGGCCCGCAAGGGCCGGTTTTTTATACTAACTAGGTCTTTATTCAGGCGAGGTATCCCGAGTTCACATTCCCCATCGACTCGAACAGGTTGCGCTTGAGCTCGCTCGAGCCGCCGGTGAGCTCGGCGATGCGCGCGCGCACGACCCTGCGCTTCGATTCTTGCCCGTAATCGCAGCTGCAGGTCACGCTGCGGAGACTCTTCTCGTCGGCGAAGGCGATGATCTGCCTCTCCTCGCAAAGGGCGAGGGGGCGGATGAGGGTGACCGGGTACTTGTCGAAGGCGAGGATTGGAGGCATACCCGAAATCTGCCCCTTGTAGAGCATGTTCATGAGAAGGGTCTCCACTATGTCGTCCAAGTGATGGCCCAGGGCTATCTTGTTATAGCCTTTGTCCATCGCGTAGCGGATGAGTTCGGTCCTTCTTTGGGTCGAACACCACCAGCAATTCATCGACCTTCCCGGCTTGAGGCGGCCAAGGATGGGCACGTCGATGGTCTGGTAGTCGATGCCCCACCGTTCCATGAGGATCGCGACGTCCTTCCCGTTGTCGACAGAGGAAGCGAAGTCCGCGGCGATATGGAGGGCGCGAATCTCGAACGAATCAGGCCACCAGCGCCGCTTCATTCCGAGGTCCCAGGCCAGGCTCAGGGAATCCTTTCCGCCGGAAACCGCCACGAGGATGCGGTCTCCTTCCTCGATCATCGAGTAGCGGCGCAGGGCTATTTCCACGAGCTTGGCGAGGGTGGCTTCAGCGTTCTTCACCGCGGCATCCTATCCCTTCGAGGGTCTGCAGCGCAACGACCGTCGCACTTTCCGGACCCTTGGGAACAACAAAAAAGCCGGGTGGATAATCCACGCCGGCTTTCCTTCCCGAGATCCGGGTCTATTTCTGGGGGCCGAGGATAGCCTCTTTGCAGGCCTTGGAGACGGTGACCTTGACCGCGGTCTTCGCGGGAATCTTGATTGCCTCGCCGGTGGCGGGGTTTCGGCCCATGCGCGCCTTGCGCTTGTTGAGCTTGAGGATTCCGAGGCCGGGGATGGTGAACTTCTTGTTCTTTTTCGTTTCCTTGTACGCGAGGTCCGCATAGGACTCAAGGAAGGCAGCTACCTGCTTTTTGGTCAAACTGTTCTTTTCCGCAAGCTGGGCGATGATCTGAGCCTTTGTAAGGGCCTTCGGCACGACGGGTGTAGCCATGGGCATCTCCTTTGAGAGTTTCCTGAATAATATCGCTATTTCTTAGGTATCGCAAGCACGAATTGCCTTTAAGCGTGATTCTGCTGGGTTATTTAGGCCTTATCGCAAGTTCGGCCTTGCAGGCGTGCCTCCAGCTCTGCGCGATCATCAAGTGTATCCACTTCGATCCAGTCGTCCTTCTTGATCTGCCTCGCGCGGACTTGGAGAGTTTCGAGATGCGAGCGAGGTATTTCGTCCCAGAACAGTCCGCCTGAATTCGCTTCCATGGCTTTCTCTTCAATGAATCGCGCGATGAGTTTTCCATCGGTTTCTGTCCAATAGGAAATGCCCGAGAGTATCCAGCCGGATCCACTTTCGACATCGACGCGCGTCACACGCCCATCCTTGTCCGTGCGGACCACCCATTCATTCCGCATATCCTCCCTGAATCCGACAAACCAGCAGCTCTCTGGCGGAGCGACCATGGGAAGCACCGCTTCCCCTATCCAAACATCCCCCTCCAGGACAAGCGTGCCATGGAGACGCTCACGGACAAGATGCATGGACCAGAGATTGTTTCGATCATGGAAATGGGCATTGTGGACAAAGCTAAGCCCTGGTTTGCCATGCCATGGAAAAAATGCCTCAGACCTGTAGCCAGTGACAACAGTGATGTCATGGATCCCCGCCTCACCGAGGAGGCGGAGCTGCCTGGAAAAAAAGGATTCTCCCGCCGTGACCACAAGCGACTTGGGACATTCATCGGTAAGCGGGCGAAGGCGGGTGCCCATGCCTGCGGCCAGGATGATCGCGTTCATTTGATTCCTCGTTCTCAGCTGCTTGAGGCTTTCGCGTCGATCTCCACCTGCGCGCGCTGCGCATCTTCAGCGGCGACTTCGGCTAGGACCTTGGATGTGTCGGCGCGGATACTCCGATAGATCAGGATGGCGCCAAAAATGACGGCTATCGGTCCGCCGAAAGCGAATACCTTCCCGAGGAGTCCGACCTCCGAATCGAACTGCGCCCCGAAGGCAAAGCCGACCGAGAGCCAGACGGGAGTCGAGATCAGGACGGCCGAGAGGTCATAGAAAAAAAACCGGCGCAGGCGCATGCGAAGGAGTCCGGCAGCGACGATGGCGGGCGCCCGCAGGCCTACGACAAAGCGACAGATGAAGAGTATCCGGGGGCCTCTCTTTTCGGCATAGCGCTCGCCATCGATGACACTCTCTGGCTTTACGAGCCGCGAAAAAAGGCGCGAGCGCAGCAGGCGAGGGCCTAAAGTGCGCGCCAAGGCATAAAAGCCAAGATCGGCGGCATAAAGCGCAGCGTAGGAGACGAGGAGGACTTTCCAGATCGGGATACCCGCGCCGCGGGCCGTCATCCCCACGAGGACCAATGCTATCTCCTCGCTGATCGGCAAGGAAAACCCAAAAAAAACAAGGAACACGAAAAATGACAGCAATTCGTGGTTGGCTATCAATGGCTGGAGGAAGGCGGGCAGGCTCATGCGTGACTCCCTGTCGGCGCGACTTCGAGTACGGCTTCAAGTGACTTCTCTGCGGCATCCAGGCGGGCAGCGAAACGCTCAAACCTGCATTCGCCATATTTCCTGTAGTAGCGGGCCTTGCCTTGATCCAGACTTGCCGTCTCCTGCAGGAGGGACCAAAGCGACCATAGGAAGTCCTGAAGGCACTTGTACACCCCGACCCTGGCGACAAGTTCCCGCGTCGGTTCACCTTGGGAATAGTGACGAAGGAATGTCGCCTCTTCCTCCGCCCCATAGCCGGATTCGAGCAGAAAGGCGGCGAGATCCCAGGCCGGATCGTTCCTGCCGGAGTACTCCCAATCGATAAGGGTAAGGCCTTTGGAGGTGGCCAGGATATTTTCGGGCACAAGATCGTTGTGGCAGGCAACGAGGGCCGTCCCGAGGCTGTCGAGCCTGGCCTCAAAGGCCAGGGCGCGAGGACGCATGATCTTGTAGTCGTCAAAGAAGCGCGCGCGCCTGGATCTCGCGATGCGCTCGTAGACACGGATGAGGCGGGAGACGTTGAATTCCTTCTTGAAAGCGAGTCCGCTGTGGTGAAAACGGAAGAGGAAGGAGGCGACAGCCTCCCCGATTTCCGGCTTTCGCGCCTCTTCAGGATCCAGGGCTGCGGCGTCCTCGATGAAATGGGAAATCTTGACGCCGGTCCTTTGATCGAAATAGAGGGAAGCCGGAGTGAAGCCTGCGCGGGCGGCGGCATCATGGTTGGCCCTCTCGGTGGCACGGTCGATGAAACGGCCGGTACCGCGCCCCGGCAGGCGGAGGACGAGGGTTTGCTCGCCGAAATAGAGCTTGTAATTGCGGTTGGTAAGGCCACCGATGCGCTCGTAGCCGGAGAGGTCGATGCGCCTGCGCCGGAGCGCTGGGGGCAATGCCGCCTCGATCCGCCGTGCATCCAGGAAGCGCCGGATTTCGGACGCGAAGGAACCGTTGCCATTCTGTACGGTTTCGCTCATCGTTCGACTTCCTCGACCGTCTTGTACCAAGGGAGTTTTTCCCCGATCGCCGACCTGAGTTTCCATTTTGCGGTTCTTGGACAGGATTCAATGATGCGATCGAGCTCGGCGACCCGTACCGCAACAAGTCCAGCCACGGCACCAGCTCCTTCGAGGCCAGAGGAAACCCATGCGCCTAGCCTTGTGGTGGAATTCTTGAGCGTATGATACAGGCCCCAATCCGCGCCGCAAAGCTGCGCGATGCGACCTGCATTGATGCTCTCGCCGTCACCATGCCCGAAAGCATGATCGGCAAGGAGGCAGGCCGTGTCGGAAAGGTCCTTGGCGTTCGCTTCGCATATCTGTAGCTTGGTGACGAGCAATTCGGCCAGGGGCAGGGTGAGACGGTCGCATGTCAGTCTCCCTGCAAAAGGGAGCCGGTGGCACATGGAGAATTCCGTCACAAAAATGTCGACTTTGTTGCCAAGCGGCGAACGGAAGAGCAGGCGATGGTCTCCATTATACATATTAAACTGGCGGTCAGGAGAAAAGCCACGGGACTCAAGGAATGTCTCCAGGGGCTTGGCCGGCCCCATGGCCGCAAAATCCATGTCGCCGCAATCACGGAGAAAGGCTTTTTCCGAGAATGAAGGGCATCGCACACCGACGGCAAGACCTCCGAGGAGGCGAAGCGGCAGCTTCGCTTCCTCGGATGATGCAATTGTTTCGAGTGCTTCTCTGAGCAGGCGATCAGTGGCGTTCATGACCAACCATCATTCCACCGGGATTTCCCCGTAAATTTTGTCCACGTCGATGCCAGCCCTGCGCCGCCATGCCCTCATGCCCACGAAGAGCAACAAGGCCAGGGAATAGAGGACCAGCATGAACACGACGGATGTCGTGTTTTTGTAGGATATACCATAAAGGCCCTCGGGGTCGACAAGCCATTCATAGATGAGGAAGAGAAGAAAAGCGGAACAGAGGCCCCCGGCCACCGATATGAGCGGGAGCTTCCCCAGGTGGAAGCGGGCGAGCGGGGATGCAGCATAGAGATCCTTTTTGGCGAAAGGGAGCACGGTGGCCGCTATAGATGTCCCCAGGAAGGTGATGGCGATGACCAACGTGGAGACAAGGGTGAGCGATGAGAAACCGAGGACGTTCCACGCATAAAGGGCGGACACGAGGAGCCCTGGAATCACCATCACGAGGAGGGCGTTGATCGGCGTCCTTGTCCTTGGAGAAACCTTGGCTATTGCCTCGGGAAGCAGGCGGTCGAAGCTGGCGCTGAAAAGGATACGGGTGCTCGAGAGGAAAATGCTCCCGCACCATCCAAAGAACCAGGCGCTCATCGCGACAAGGACAAGGAGGCGGACCAGGGTGCTTGGAGTCGCCAGGAGTGCCAGGAGGGCAGGGTAGGGCCAGGCCGCAAGGACTGTCGGCGTCTGGCTGAGGCCCCAGCGCGAGGCCCAGTACGAAGCGTTGGCATTCATATAGAAGTCGAATCCCATGGCCTTGTCGACGCCAAGGAGAAGTATTATCGCAAGGGCGGTCGCTACGATCAGGGCGCTCGCCATGCCCCAGAAGTTCTTCTTGAAGTCCTGGGCTCCCTTGACCTCCCCATAGAGGGTCGCCCCCCAGTTCGGCCAGAGGTTGAAGAATGCCAGGTAAGGCAGGAGCAGCATAATGCCCTTGAGGGTTCCTCCCCACAGGGGTGTGGCTGCACCCGCGGCGCTTCCCGAAGCCGAAACGGCGTTGTAGGCATCCTTGACGCCAAAGAGAGAGTCCATGCCGTTGTTGAAGGCGGCGGGGAAGGCCCCCTTGTCCTGGGCGAAGAGGAGGATGACGACAACGGCCAGGCCGGCATTGCCAAGCCAGAAGCAGGTTTTCTGCACCTTCGCATAGGCCTTCATGCCCCAGGCGATGATGAGGGACACGAAGACGCACATGAACAGCGAGACCAGGAATAGGGCGAGTGGCGAACCCGCCACCGCTATGGCGAAATCCTTGAAGCCAAGGACGGCAGAAATAGGCACGAGGACGATGTGGCGGAGCATGTCGGCGTAGAGCGGGGTCCAGAGCCAGAGGATGAAGCACCAGCCCGTCATCGAAAGGACATAGGCGATGCCGCCCCCGAGGACGCGGCTCTGCCAGACATAGTCTCCGCCGGCGCGGGGCATCGCGGATATCAGTCCGGCATAGACGACGATCTCGGGTATGACGAGGACGGCGCCGAGGAGAAGGCCTGGGATCATGCCTCCGACGAATGCGTAGGCCTGGCTCATTGTGTAAAGGCCCAGGGTGATGATGTTGATCGAAAAGAAGGCATAGATGAAGGCGTCACCAACAGACCACGAACGTACTAGTCCTGTGGCTTTTCGGAGGAAAATGTCCGGTTTGTCGCTCATTGATTCTCCTTTCGAACGCGGTTTGGATCTCATCCAGTCGTCAAGGCCCATGACTTGATGCCTCTCTTCGCGTCAAGATCGATGAGGGCTCCCTGCAGGACGCCCTGTTCATAGAGGCTTCCTGGATTGATGCACAGGGATTTGCGGATGCGCGCCACACCCTTGGCCTCGTGGATATGGCCGTGGAGGGAAAGCTGGGGCCGGTGTGCCTCGATTGCCTCGCGGACCGCATGGCTTCCCACTGGCACCGTGGATTGACCGGCGTTCTTCAAGGAAAAATTGCCGTCCATTTCGGGCGCGTCGTCGAGCCCCGAAGCGTAAGGAGGGCAGTGGAAATTGAAGACAAGCCGGTCTGCGTTGGCGACCGGAGCAATGGCACGGCCGATGCGGGCGCCGAGGGAAATTTCGCCTTCTTCCCGCCAAGTCTTCCACGGGGTCGCATTGGTCCATCCTGTCGACACCATCGTAAAGCCCTCGCCTAGTTCGATCGCCCTTCCCTCTGCGTTGATGACCCGCGATCCTTCCGAAAATAGGGCATCGACTTCCATCGGATCATCATTGCCGGGGCAGACATAACACTGAAGGTCCTTGGGAAGCCTCTCGTCAGCCATTGATAGCCAACGCTCCACTGTCCCAAGAAGCTGCTCCATGAAACGACGGTCGAGAAGGGCATGGTCGTTGGCGAGTTCATCCCGCTCGTCAGGGCTCAGCCGCAAGGGGTAGTATCCCCTGCTCGATACGTTTTTTTCAAAGGCGAGCATTTCCGCCTCAGACTCGAGCTCCCACGTCGAACCTAGGAGGCTGCCCTTGGCCCTCCCGCCATCGACCACGAGGGGCACGATCGCCTTTCCGGAAAGATCGCCGCCCAGGACCAGGACATCGGCCTTGTAATAGGCGCTGGCCGCAAGGAATTTCTTCCAGCATATCTCCGAGCCATGTATGTCTGTGGCAAAGTAAAGCTTTGTCATTAGGCACCTTGAAATGGTAGTTCGCTTCGACGGCCAGGGTCGAGCGCGTCCGCGGGAAAACCGGGGGCTTATCCCGTGGAAGTCTTCTTGCTGCCGACCGGGGCGCTGAAAAGCCCCATGCCCAGGCAATCGTGAACTCGCGCCACCGCGCGCTGGAACTGGAGCCCCAACATGGCAAGCACCCAGGCCAGATAGATGGCCGCGACCAGGAAGGAAAGCCATGCCGGGATGAAGCCAAGGCTGAATGAAAGGACCAAGAATAGGTCGAGGATGAGCATGTCGGCATACCAATGCGGATTTTTTACACCGAGAAGGCGGGATCGCAGGAGGTCCCCCGCGAACCTGGAACCCGAAAAACCAAGCAACACCGCTCCGACAACGAGGGCTGCGCGGCCGGTCTTCCCTTCCATGACGAGGGTCCAGACCGCGATCGGCGCCAATGTCGCGGTCTCCGCAAGGATTTCATCCATCCACTTGAATCGGAAGGCGATCAAAGGATTGAGGCCCAGGGCAAAGCCTGTGGGCACCAGGACACAGAGCATAAGGAGCACCGGCGACAAATTCAGTGCGGTCAGGGGTGTCGCCCAGAATGAATACCCCGTCAACCAGACAAGCACATAAAAGAGGATGAGGAACAATTGGGCTTCCTCGCTCGATAGCTTGCCGAAATGGATGGTGCTCGTCTCCTTGACCCTTCGCAATTCCGCCCAGTCAAAAATGACAGCCAGGAAAACGATGAAGAGGCTAAGCCAGGAGGGGACATCGAAAAAGGCGAGGGTGAATCCAAGGGGAAGCAGGAAAACATTGAAGGAATCGAAGAAATGATCGACGAATTCCCCAAGCGGGCCGGACTGCCCGGTACGGCGCGCCTGTATGCCATCCAAGGCATCGAGGGTCTGGTAAAGAAGGAGGCCCAGGGCCGCCAACCCAAAAAGCCATGGCTTCTCCCGTGAAACCCTTGAGAGGGGGCCGAAGAGGACCCCGGAAAGCACAAGGAAGGAAAACCACGATCCCAGGTTGCCGATCATGCTCACCAGGTTCGCAGGCATTTTCAGGGGGATGAGGCGGATCGTGAGCTTCCACCAGTGCTTCAGTATCCAACGATCCACCAGGGATTCGTTCTCGGCCTGGTATTCGTATCGGTAGACCTTGTCCGGGTCTTCGTATGTTTCCATGATGGATGCCCTTCCCATGCCAAGCTGCCTGCCCTGGAGCCGCGC
Organism: Spirochaetaceae bacterium; assembly: GCA_025358255.1. Taxonomy (GTDB): domain Bacteria; phylum Spirochaetota; class Spirochaetia; order Treponematales; family Rectinemataceae; genus JANYKC01. Next base: position 105,102 of record JANYKC010000030.1, on the reverse strand, counting down.
ACAAATCAACACACTTTATATTTACTGGCATCAAAAAGCAAGCAGAGAATGGCTTGTGGCAGTACGGGCTTCCAGCTATAATTTCGCCTTCGGATCCAAGTCCGACGCATCATTGCCGACAAAGGAAAGCGCATGAATCCCGCCCTTGAGACCCTGAAAGAACGCGGCTTTATCCAGCAATGCACCGATCTCGAAGGTCTTTCCGCGCTGATGGATCAAGGACCCATTATTTTCTACGAAGGCTGCGATCCTACGGGACCCTCACTACATATCGGCCACATGGTCCCCTATTTCGCGATGCGCCACCTCCATGCCGCGGGGCACCATGGCATTGTCCTCATGGGCGGCGGTACCGCAAGGATCGGGGATCCCTCGGGCAAGTCGAGCATGCGGCAAATAATCGGGTACGACGAGATCGACGCCAACGCAGCCCTGTTTCTCGGGCAGATCGACAAATTCATGAAATTCGACGGCAAAACCCTTTATTCGGCCAACAACAAGGACTGGCTTGCCGACCTAAATTACATCGATTTCCTTCGCGATATCGGGCGCCACTTCTCGGTCAACAGGATGCTCTCATTCGAAGCCTACAAGATGCGCCTGGAGACGGGGCTTTCCTTTATAGAATTCAATTACCAGCTCCTGCAAAGCTATGACTTCCTGCAGCTCTACAAGCGCCATGGATGCCGCCTCCAGATTGGCGGAGACGATCAGTGGGGCAATATCGTCGCAGGCATCGAGCTGACCCGTCGGGTGGAAGGCGCCGAGGTCTTCGGCCTGACCTTCCCCCTCATCATGACCGCTGACGGCAAGAAGATGGGGAAGACCGAAACAGGGGCCCTCTTCCTCGATCCTGGCATGACGAGTCCCTATGATTTCTATCAATACTGGCGCAATGTCGCAGACGCCGACGTTGGGCGTTTCTTCCTTCTTTTCACCTTCCTCCCGGCCGCGGAATGCCGGCTCCTGGGCGAAACGAAGGATGCCGACATCAACAAGGCAAAGGAACGCCTTGCCTGGGAGGTCACAGCCCTCATCCACGGCAAGGTCGAGGCGGACAAGGCCCTGGCGGCGGCGCACGCGGCTTTCGGCGGTGGCGGAGACATTGCGGAGATCCCTTCCCGACCTATTGCCAAGGCCGACCTTGAAAAAGGGATTGCGGTCCTTGACCTTTTTGTCCTGGCCGGACTCTGCCCGTCGAAAAGCGAGGCACGCAGGCTTGTCCAGCAAGGCGGCGCGACGATAAATGACGTCAAGGTCGAGGACGAAAAGCTTGTCGTTGGCCTTCCCCAACTCGATGCCCAAGGCTCCCTGATGCTCCGCGCTGGCAAGAAGAGGGTCTTCCGCCTCCTCGCCGGATAGTTTCGGTAGCCCTTCAGGGATCCTTGCATTCGCTCCCAAAGGGCGCTACCATGCATCTTATGGATATCGCTTCGCTGTCCACCAATCTCGCGCAGGATCGCCTTGCCGAGCGCGTTGGATCCAAGGTGCTTTTGATGGCCTTGGGCAGCGCGCGGATCGAGGGAGCATCGCTTCAGAGACTCCTCGCGAGCGCCCAGACAGTGTCCGATCCAAGGCTCGGTACCCGCTTGGATACGAGCGCATAGAAAGGCCAAAAGCCAAAAAAGGCCGCCATATGGGCGGCTTTTTTGTTTTCCGGACTTTTGACCCTATACTTGAATGGAGCCCCTTGGAAGGGAGGTTGCCATGGTGTTTTTTCGTTCCTCCGCCTTCGCCGCCCTCATATTCGGCGCGCTGAGCGCCATCTCCCTTCCCATCGGGGCGTTGATCGGCCTATGGACAAGGCCGACTCGAACAGTCATTTCGGCGGTGATGTCCTTCGGTGCTGGGTCGCTCATCGCCGCCATCTCCTTCGAACTTGTGAAACCCGCGGTAGAACGCCGCGATGTCGGCTTTCTCCCCCTTGCCCTGGGATTGCTCGCCGGATGCCTCGTCTTCATCATCTTGTCGCGTGCCGCCGACAGCCAAGGCGCATGGGCCAGAAAACGCTCGACCCTCCTGTCCAGGCTCAAGACCTCGAAGCGCAGGGAAGCCCATGGCATCCTTGAAAAGCTTGGCAGCGTCGATATCCTCCGTTCCCTTCCCCCTGACGAAGTACAAGCCATCCTTCCCTATGTCTCGACAAGGACCCTGCATGCGGATGTCCCGGTCTTCCTTCAGGGCAGCACAGGAGATTCCCTCTACCTCATAGATTCCGGCTGTGTCGCCATAGAGTATTGTGACGAATCCGGTGGGCGCTGCAAGGTAGCAGAACTAGGGAAAGGCCAGACCTTCGGGGAGATGGCCCTGATCTGGAATGCCCCCAGGAGCGCCGACGCCATTCCCCTCGTCGAGACCCAGGCCTTTGTCATCCGGAAGGAGGATTTCGACCTGATCGTGAGGACCAGCCCCCACTTGCGGTCGGCGATATCGGAGCTCGCCGCGGAGCGCGGAAGGACAGGCAATATACCCGCCGCCGCCGTGAGCGCGGAGGAATGGGCCAGGGAAGCGTCCCGCCACCTTGATGAGAACGCCTACCGTCCGACGGAGACCGAGATCAAGGTGGCCGCAAGCGCAGGCCAGGCGGGAGCAGCCATGGCAATCTGGCTTGGCCTTCTCCTTGATGGCATCCCTGAATCGTTGGTCATCGGCGCCTCTATGTCCGGATTCAATGCGAGTCCAGCCCTTATCGCCGGCCTCTTCATGGCAAACCTTCCGGAATCCCTCTCCAGTTCGTCGATGATGAGGGAATCGGGTACCAAGACGGGAAGCATCCTTTGGATGTGGAGTTCCTTGGTGATCGCCGTGGCCATCGGGGCATTGCTCGGGAATCTTGTGTCGGAAAGCCTGCCGCCCAACGCAAAATCACTTTTCGAAGGATTGGCCGCGGGATCCATGCTCGCGATGACCGCCCAGACAATGCTTCCGGAAGCCTACGAACGCAATATCGGCATGGTCGGACTCTTCACTGTCCTCGGCTTCATCGCGACCGTGTTCTTCCATACCTTGGGCGGCGAGTGATAGGGCAAACCAGGCAGTAAGGAATTGCAGGCCGGCGTCGGGCCCTTCCTGTCAGTCCCGGTATTGGATGAGCGCCGAAGCCGAAGTCCGGATTTTTTCCCGCCTTTCCTCGGCCTTCCTGCCAAAGACAGCGACAAGACCAACCCTCCAACTGGAAGGATCGGCATCGAGCGCGGAAAGGATGGACTCTTCCTTGTAACCTTCGATCGCGCAGGAATCGACACCCGCAAACGCCGCGCCTGTCATCATGTTCGCCGCGGCGATATAGGTCTGCGCACGGGCCCATTCCTCAAGACGGCCTTCGTCCTTGAGGAATTGCCAGTAGCCGATATAGTCGGCTCGGAATACAGGATGGCCGCCAGGGAAGCGTTCGGCGCGCTCGAGGACGAAGGCGGAATCCGGATCATAGGAAGCGGCGCGGCGCACAAGTATGGCGACTACAAGGCCTGCGGTCTTCACCGCATCCTGCGCGAAACAGGCTTCGAACATCGCTTCCCTGACCGGCCCTCCGGGATGGTTCGCGATGAATGTCCAGGGCTCGAGGCCAAAAGAGGAGGGGGAGAGCCTGCCGCATTCAAGGATATAAGCCTCGATTTCAGGCGAAAGGCGGGCGCCATCATACAGCTTGCATGCATAGCGCCTTTCCATGGCCGCAAGGAAATCGCGGGCAGCCGCCGGAACGTTCATGGAGCAGCAAGCTCCAAGGCGACCTCGAACATGGACGTCAGCGCGGTCTGCCGCTCCAACGGGCTCATTTCCTTCCGCGTGACATTCGAGTCCGAGCAGGTGAACATCGCCAAGGCCTTCTTCCCAAGCCAGGCGGCATTGCAATAGAGGGCAAAACACTCCATGTCGGTGGCTGCGCAGCCCATCCTGGCCCAGCGCTTCCAGCTTTCGTCCTCCGGAAGGGCGTTATAGAGGGAAAATATGTCGGAGGAGAGGATACCGCCCACCCAATGCGGGATGCCCTTCGAGCGGGCGGCGCCTACCGCGCGCTCCAGGAGTCCATAGTCGGCAGGAGGGCTGAAGCTGCCGTTGAGCCGATATTGGTGGGCATAGTTCGAATCAGTGCTTGCCGTCATCGCGATGACGAGGTCACCTACCTCGAGGGAATCCGTAAGGCCGCCGCAGGTGCCGATGCGGACTATCCTCTCCACGCCATAAAAAGCGAACAATTCGTAGGAATAAAGCCCCATCGAAGGGCCGCCCATGCCTGACCCCATAACGGACACAGTCTGCCCTTTCCACGTCCCCGTGTAGCCAAGCATGTTGCGGACGCTGTTGAACTCCTTGGCTCCATCAAGGAAGCTCTCGGCTATGTGCCTGGCCCGCAGCGGATCCCCGGGCATGAGGACGATGGGGGCGATTTCCCCTGCCTTGGCCCTGTTGTGCGGAGTCCCGTTCCGGAAATGCTCGAGGCCTGGATCAAGCTCCTTGTCCTTCCCCTTGGTCCCTTTTTCCTGTTCCATCAGCTTGCCCCTTTTTCATAGGGGATGCCGACGGCCTTGGGCGCATAATCCTTGCCTGAGAATATGACAAGGGTCACGAGGGTTATGAGGTAAGGCGTGACCGAGAAGAACTCGGGTGGCAGCCGCCGCAAGGCCTCGATGTTGACCATATAGATCGCCAGGGCCACCGCGGTCCCGAATAGGAGGCTCGCGCCTCCCACTCCCTTGGGCGTCCAGCGTCCGAAGGAGACGGCGGCCAGGGCGATGAAACCCGCGCCGTTTATCGTCATGTTCGTGTATTGGATGGTCTGGGTCAGGACGAGACAGCCGCCGGCAAGGCCAGCCAGCGCGCCGGATGCCAGGACGGCGAGGTATCGCGCCTTGTAGACATCTATGCCAGCCGAAGCGGCGGCGGCTGGATGCTCCCCGCAGGCGCGCAGCCGGAGGCCCATCGGCCGCTTGTAAAGGAGGTACCAGATCGCCCCAAGGAGTACCAGGGCTATCCAGGCCGTCGGGTATATGCCTCCGGGACCCGGCATCATCCCGAGCTTGTAGGGTTCGGTCCTTTCCTGCTTGAAAATGATCTGGCACAGGAAAACGGTGCCACCTATCGAAAGGAGGTTTATGCCGGTTCCCGAGACTGTCTGGTCTGCCTTGAGGGTGATGGAGGCAAAGGCATGGACGAGGGAAAAGAGGGTTCCGGCCGCGGTGGCCATGAGGAGGGCGAACCAAACGGAACCAGGAAGGCTGGATTCGAGCAGGGCATGGCTGGTGGCCGCCGCAAAGGCCCCGACTCCCATGAGGCCTTCGAGACCGATATTGGTGACTCCGGCACGCTCGGCTATCATGCCGCCCAAGGCGGCTATGAGGATGGGCGCCACCATCATGAGGACAGAGGGCAGCATTCCAAGGACGCTACTCATCGCGTTCACCTCGCTTTTCCTTGGCGATGCGCTTGGCACGCCATTCCATGATCATCCGGAAACCTGCGCGGAGGGAGATGAATACGACGACCAATCCCGAGATGATCTGGGTGATCTCCTTCGGGATCTGGCGGGATTGCATGAGAGGTTGGGCAGACGAAAGCATGCCGAAGAGGAGCCCGGAGATCAGGGTGCCTCCGGCGGTGCTGTTTCCGACAAGCGCCACCGCTATGCCATTGAACCCGTAGTAGTCGTAGCCCGACAGGACTCGCCCATAGTTGAAGGATCCAAGAGCCACCACGACACCGGCGAGGCCCGCGAAGGCGCCAGCAATGCCCATGGAGAGGGTAATGCTCTTCGTGACCTTTATCCCCGAACAGCGCGCTGCTTCCTTGTTGAAACCCGTGGCCCTGAGCTCGAAACCGAGCCTGGTCCTTTCGATGATGAACCAATAGAAGAGGCAGCAGATGATGACGATATAGATGCCGAGTCCCAGACGGGAGCCGTTCGTCAATCCCTGGAGGAGACTCGATTCGAGGAGGGCCGTCTTCGGGAAACTCTGTGTCTTGTAGGTGTTGGCTTCCGGGATGAGCTGGGTCAGGAAGCGGGAGAGGAAGTAGGCGATGTAGTTGAGCATTATTGTCGCCACGACTTCCGATACCGAATACTTGCCCTTGAGCCATCCGACTATGCCACCCCAAAGGGCTCCTGCCAACGCGCCTGCCAGGACAGCCAGGATCCAATGGAGACCCGGCACCTGGGGACCGTAGATGGCGACAAACTGCGCGGCGCTGAGTCCGACGATGTATTGGCCTTCCGCCCCGATATTGAAAAGGCCCGTCCGGGCGGCAAAGCCCATGGAAAGACCGCAGAGGATGAGTGGCATGGATGCCGTGAGCCATTCACCGATGTAGCGCGCGTTCCAGCTGCCTCGGGTGACATCGAATCCCGACAAGGTCTGGAGAAGGGCCGCGTACATGTTGCCGGGATTCTTGCCCACAGCCAGGATGAGAGCCGTGCCGCAAAGGAAGCCGAGGATGACCACGAATGCGGAGACGGCGCCGTCCGAGGCCACCAGTGTATCCAGCAGGCTGGCCTTCGAGGCGCCGTGGCTGCTGTCTTTCGGGGCGGCGCTCATGGCTCTCCTCCCTGCGCTTCGGGCGTGGCGTCCATCGCGCGCCTGGCCTTCGGGGCGCGCACTCCAGCCATCATGGCTCCGATTGACCGCTCTTCCGCGGTCGCCGCGTCGGCGATGCCGACGATCTCGCCCTTGGAGATGGCCGCGATCCGGTCACAGAGGTTCATGATCTCGTCTAGTTCGAAGGAAACCACAAGGACGGCACTTCCTTTGTCGCGTTCCGCGACGATTCGCCGATGGATGTATTCGATCGCTCCGACATCCAGGCCCCTCGTAGGCTGGGCAACGACAAGGAGGCGCGGTGAAAGGTCGATTTCCCGTGCGATGATGGCCTTTTGCTGGTTTCCGCCCGACATGTTCTTGGCCTTTGTGGCGGGACCTTGGCTTGCGCGTATATCAAACTGCTCGATGAGGTCCCGCCCTTTTTGGGCTATTGCCTGGAAATCCAGGATGCCGTGTCGCGACGAATAGGGTTGCTGGTCGAAGGACTTGAGGACAATGTTCTCATCGAGCCGGAAATCCAGGACAAGTCCATGTTTGTGACGATCCTCCGGCACATGCCCGACGCCGGCGAGGATTCGGTCTTTTATGGAATCCTTCGAGATATCACGCCCTTCGAGGAGGATCCTTCCGCCCTGGATATGGGAGAGTCCCGTGATGGCCGCGACCAGCTCAGACTGGCCATTGCCGTCCACGCCGGCCAATCCAACGATCTCGCCTGCCCTGACGCTGAGGGAGAGGTTCTTGATCGCGGGATAGCCCTTGCTGCTCAGGACCGTGAGGTCCTCGATCGAAAGGACAAGCTCTCCCGGACGGGCTTCCTCCTTGTCGATCCTGAACTTGACCGCGCGGCCGACCATCATCTCGGCCAACTCTTCCTCGGTTGTCGAGGCCACGTCCACGGTTCCGATATACCTGCCGCGCCTGAGCACCGTGCAGCGCTCCGCCGCTTCCTTTATTTCCTTGAGCTTATGGGTGATGAGGATGATGGTCTTGCCCTCTGCCTTGAGGCGCTTGAGGATATCCATGAGCTCATCGACTTCCTGGGGTGTGAGGACCGCCGTTGGCTCATCGAAGATGAGGATGTCGGCGTTCCGGTAAAGTATCTTGAGTATCTCCACCCGCTGCTGCATGCCGACCGTGATCGATTCGATCTTCCCGTGTGGATCGACGGAAAGGCAGTAGCGTTCGGAAAGTTCGGCAACGCGCTTTTCTGCGCCAAGAAGGTCGACGGTGCCGTCGCGTTTCCTGGGTTCCATGCCAAGGATGATGTTTTCGGTGACTGTATAGTTGCGGACTAGCTTGAAGTGCTGGTGGACCATGCCGATCCCCAATGCGGTCGCTTCGTTGGGATCCTTGATCCGGACCTCGCGGCCCTTCACCTTGATCGTCCCGCCATCGGGGTCGTAGAGACCGAAAAGGACGGACATCAGGGTTGACTTCCCCGCGCCGTTTTCCCCGAGGATCGCATGGATCTCGTTCTCCCTGACCCGCAGGGTGACCTGGTCGTTCGCGACCACGCCCGGAAAGACCTTCGTGATGTCGAGCATCTCGATGGCATGGCGAACAGAGCCTTCCAAGGCCTTCTCCGGCTGTTCCGTATTCTTTTTGGTGTTCATTTCTTGTCCCCGGTACAGGATAAAAAACCGGCGGGCGCCGGAAAAACCGGTGCCCGCCGCCTGCGAAATCAGAGAACCAGGATCACTTGTCGCTCGCCTGGAGATTGGCCGGGACAACGCCAGCGGCCTTGGCCTCGGCATAGGTGGGTATGACCTTGATCGAACCGTCGATGATCTTGGCCTTGGCGGCGTTGACCTTGGCGGTGATGTCGGCACCGAGTTCGGGGTTCTTGTCGGAGAAGCCGACGCCGTCTGCCTTGCTGTCAAGGACCACGACCTGGCCCTTGAAGGTTCCGGCTTTGGCCTGGTTGAGGGCATAGCTGGAAGCCGTCTCGACGCGCTTGATCATGGACGTGAGGACGGCGGACTTGCCGTCAGCGGAGTAGACTCCATCCTGGAACTGGTCGGAATCGACGCCGATGGCCCAGACATTCTTGCCCTGCGAGCGGTATTCCTTGGCCTGGGCGATGGTGCCGTTGCCGGTGCCGCCCGCGGCGGAGAAGATCGCGTACACGCCGGAATCGAACCAGTTCTTGGCCTGGGCCTTCGCGAGCTCGGGCTTGCCCCAATCGTTGGCGTAGTAGTCGACGACCTTGGCCTTCGGAAGGACGGAGGCGATGCCCTGGATATAGCCCATCTCGAATTTCGTGATGACCGGTCCGGGGATTCCGCCGATGAAACCGAACTTGGGATCCTTGATGCCGTCGGCCTGGGCCTTGAGGGCCGCGGCGACGCCAACGAGATAGGAGCCTTCGTGCTCGGAGAAGACAACCTGCATGACATTGTCGCCGCCGACCCAATCGACGTCGACGATCATGTATTTCTGCTTGGGATACTGCTTGGCGACCTGGCCGAGGGCATCGGCCCAGGTGAAGCCGGTGACGATGACGACATCGTACTTCTCGTCCGAAGCCTGCTTGAGGTTCGGGATATACATGTCCTGGGTCTGTGCGGTCACGACGTCGTAGAGCTTGCCCTTGTTGGCGGGCTTTTCCCAGGTGTCGCCGTAGAAGGACAGGATGCCGCGCCAGGCGGCCGCGTTGAACGACTTGTCATCGATGCCGGTGGCATCGGTGAGAAGCCGGGCCGTGGTTCCCGTGGCCTTCGTCTGCTTGCCGCCGCAAGCCATGGCAAGGATGGCCATGGCAACGACGACGATGGCGAGGATTGAACGTTTCATGAGGTTCCTCCATAGTTGTCGGCCCGCATTGCGCCGCAGGCCGTGCAAGAGATACTATGTCTCGACCAAAAAAACGTCAAGGGCGCGTCCGCGCTAAATCTCGGCGACTACATGCCCGTGATAGTATTCGTCCCTGAGGGCGATCACCTGCGGATCACGCAGGTAATCGTCGAAATTCATGTAGCGGTCGATGACGCCGCCAGGACAGATCTCAAGGATCCGGTTGGCGATGGACGTGACGAATTCATGGTCATGGCTCGTGAAGAGCATGATGCCGCCAAACTCGATGAGGCCGTCGTTGAGGGCGGTGATCGCCTCAAGGTCGAGATGGTTCGTCGGTTCGTCGAGGATGAGGCAGTTGGCCCCGGATAGCATGAGTTTGGAAAGCACGCAGCGCACCTTCTCGCCGCCGGAAAGGACCCGGACGGGCTTGAGCGCGTCATCCCCGGAGAAGAGCATGCGGCCCAGGAAGGACCTCACATAGGTCTCGTCGTCGGAATTGGTGTATTGCATCAACCACTCCGAGATGGAGGCGTCCGAGTCGAACAGGGGGGTGCTGTCCTTGGGGAAATATGAGGTGGAAACCGTCTGGCCCCAGTACACCTCCCCCGCGTCGGCCTTCTCCTCGCCCGCGAGGATCTGGAAAACGCTGGTCTTGGCAAGGTGCTCTTTCCCGACGAGGGCTATCTTGTCGTTCTTGTTCATCGTGAAGCTGAAGCCTGAGAGCACTTTCTGGCCTTCGATGTTTTTCTCGATGCCGACCACCCTGAGGACATTGTTCCCCACGTCGCGGTCGGGCTTGAAACCCACGAAGGGTATGCGCCTGGAGCTGGGCACGAAATCCGAAAGCTCGAGTTTTTCCAGGATCTTCTTGCGGGACGTGGCCTGCTTGCTCTTGGCGGCGTTCGCCGAGAAACGCTGGATGAACTCCTTGAGATCCTTGGCCTTGTCCTCGTTGCGCCGCTTCTGGTCTTTCTGCTGCTGGACCAGGATGCGGTTCATCTTGTACCAGAAATCGTAGTTGCCCGAATACATCCGCACCCGCCCATAGTCTATGTCGCAGGTATGCGTGCAGACCGAATTGAGGAAGTGGCGGTCGTGGGAAACCACGATGACGATGTTCGGGAAGTTGATCAGGTATTCCTCGAGCCAGTTAATTGAATCGAGGTCGAGGCCGTTCGTGGGTTCATCGAGGAGGAGTATGTCGGGGTTTCCGAAGATGGCTTGCGCAAGGAGCACACGCACCTTGACTCCCTCGTCCACTTCCTTCATGAGCGTCTCGTGCTTGGATTCCGGGACGCCGAGACCGGAGAGCAGGATGGCCGCCTGGGACTCCGCTTCCCATCCGCCGAGCTCCGCGAACTCCGCTTCGAGGTCGCTTGCGCGGATGCCGTCATCCTCGGTGAAGTCCTCTTTCGCGTAGAGCGCTTCCCTCTCTTTCATTGTCGCGAAGAGCCTAGGCCAGCCCATGATCACCGTTTCGAGGACGCGATGCTCCTCGAAACCGAAGTGATCCTGGGCAAGGACAGCCATGCGCTTTCCCTTGCCGGTCACTATTTCACCCCTGTCGGCCTTGATCTCTCCAGAGATGATCTTGAGCAGGGTGGATTTTCCGGCGCCGTTCGCCCCGATGATGCCGAAGCAGTTGCCCGGCGTGAACTTGAGATTTACGTCCTTGAAAAGGACGCGCTCCCCGAAGGAGAGCGCGATTTCGCTTACTGTTACCACAACGCAAGTATGTGCAGAAAAACGACATAACTTCAAGAGGAGTGGAATCGCGCCCCATCCCGGGCTTGCCGAAGGCAAGCCCGGCCCGTCTTGTACAGGTCCCGATGGACTGCTAGCCTGACCCATGCAGCATGAACCTCGGCCGATCGGCGCTCCTGCCTGGGACCTTGATGACGAGTACTCCTCGTTCGACGATCCCCGCTTCGTGAAGGATCTTGAGCGGGCGAAGGCCCTTCTCGCGGGCCTCGAGCTTTCGGTCTCCGGCCTGGAACCCGCCTTTGCGCGCGCGGAAGACCTCGACCCCGCGGAAGAGACAGCCCTGCTTGACCTCGCCGAGGAGAGCCTCCTCGCCATGGACGAAGTCGATGTCCTCCTCCAGAATCTCCGGGTCTTCGCCAATTGCCTGGCTTCCGTGGACAGCGGCGATGTCCGCGCCAAGGAATACCGAGGAATACTCTCGGCCCTTGGCGCGGTGGATGAACGGATCGAGGGGAACCTCGATCTCCTCCTCGCCCGGGCGAGCCGCTCCTTCGTGGAAGCCTTCCTCTCCCGACCCGCCACGGCAGCCCATCGCTTCCGCGTGTCGCTCCTGCGGAAGCATCGAGACCACCTCCTCGAGTTGTCCGTGGAGTCTGCCTTGAGTTCGGTGAAGTCCGATGGCCTCCATGCATGGGGCCGGCTCTATGACGCGATCACGGGTGCGGCGCGCTGCCGCGTCCCGTCCCCGGACGGCGAGCGCGAGATTGGCCTGGCCGAAGCGGCGTCCCTCCTCCGTGGCCATGATCGCAAGCTCCGTGAGGCGAGCTTCCGCTCCGCGACCGCGGTTCTCCAAGGCTACGAGGAAAGCTTCGCAGCCATCCTCAATGCCATCGCCGGCTGGAGGCTTTCGGAGTACCGCATGCGCTCGCGGAAGGCCGGATACCACTTCCTCGACGCGGCCCTCGCCTCCAACAGGCTCGGGCGCGGAAGCCTCGATGCGATGATGTCCGTCGTCCGCGATGCCCGCGGGCTTGGCCGTCGCGCCCTTTTCCTCCAGGCACGCCTCCTTGGCCTCCCAAGGCTTTCCTGCTGGGACATCCTGGCGCCCTGTCCAGCCGTCGCCACTGCCGAAAGCGGCCAAGGCGCGGCCGGCTCCGCCAGCGCCACGTACACCTTCGCCGAGGGACTCGAACTCGTGCGTGCCGCCTATGCCTCCGTCCATCCCGCGATGGGCGATTTTGTCGTCGAGATGCGCGACAGGAAATGGATCGAGGCGCGCGTGCTGCCGACCAAGCGCCCAGGCGCCTATTGCACCCGCTTCCGCAAGTCCCAGACCCCCAGGGTCTTCCAAAGCTACAGCGGCAGCCTCACCGACGTCTCGACCCTTGCGCACGAACTCGGTCACGCCTATCACAGCAAAGTCCTGGCCGCCCTGCCCATACCCGAGTCGCGCTACCCGATGAACCTGGCGGAGACCGCCTCCATTTTCGGCGAGACGGCCCTCGGTGACTGGCTCGCCGAGGAGCCCGGCGCGGGCAACGATCGCCTTCTCGAAGTAGGCTGGGGGGATGCCCGGGAAGCGGCCACCTTCCTCCTCAATGTGCCCGCCCGCTTTGATTTCGAGACGGCATTCTATGAAGCCCGGGCCGAAAAACCCCTCGGTCCCGCCGCCATCTCGTCCCTTATGGAAAAATCCTGGAAGGACTGGTACGGAGACAGCCTGGAGGAGCATGATCCGGGTTTCTGGCGCTCCAAGCTGCATTTTTATATGTCGGAATTGTCATTTTACAATTTTCCCTATATCTTCGGCTACCTTTTCAGCTTGGGCGTCTATGCGCGCCGCACCGCCCTCGGCAAGGATTTCCATGAGTTCTACAAGGCATTGCTCATGGATACGGGAAGGATGGAAAGCGAGGAACTCGCGCGTAAGCATCTGGGGGTAGACCTCGGCCGGCCAGACTTCTGGCAATCGAGCATTGAGCTCATCCGTGGAAAGCTGGACCGCTTCGAGGCGCTTGTCGAAAAGGCTGGGCGCTAGCCGCCGGCTTAGACTTCCACCGCCAGGACAGCCACGTCGTCGTCCGACTCTTCGGCGCCCAATGCCGCCACAAGGGCCGATGGCACCTGGTCCAGTGGCAGGTTCCGGCAGCTTTCCGCGATCGGGATCAGGCTTTCAAGGCTGTCGGCCCATGCTTTCCTGTTGGGGCCGACCTCGACGAGTCCGTCAGTGAAGAGGACAAACCGGTCCCCCGCCTCGATATCCATGGATTCCGCCTTGTAGCTGAATTCGTCCACCATCCCGATGAATGGGTTTTCGCAGACCGCAAATCGCGCCGGTCCATTTTTCGGCATGAAAAGGGCCGGGGGATGTCCAGCCGCGAGGAACACGGCCTTGTTCGCCCGCTTGTTGATCCGCAGGGCATATGCGGTCAGGTAATTGTCCTCCAGCACTGTTTTCGTGAGGATGCCATGCATGTAGGCCACCGTCTCCTCCACGGAATACGCAGGCGTCGCAAATTGACGGAGCAGGACCTTAACCGCTGGCGTCACGTAGCTTGTGCCGACATCGTGGCCTGCGACATCGGCGATGAGATAGAAATAGACTCCGTCGGACACAGGCACGACATCATAGAAATCGCCGCCGGCCTCATGGATGGAGTGATAGAAGATGGAAAAACGGGCTTCTGGCATGTCCTTGCTCTGGACCAGGAGGGAGCGCTGGGCAGCGGATATCTGGCGGATGCTCTCAGCCCTGGCCTGGATAAGTTCCTCGTTTGCGATGGCCAGCCTGACATGGACCCGCACCCTCGCCCTCACCTCGGCTTCGTTCGCCGATTTCACGATGTAATCCACGGCCCCAAAATCGAAGGCCCGCAATTTCGAGGTCTGGTCGTCCAGGCTCGTCAGCATGATGACGCTGGACCGCGAGGTCGCCCTGTCTGCCTTGAGGCGTCTGAGGGTCTCGAAGCCATCGATTCCCGGCATGACCACGTCGAGGAGGATGAGGACCGGTTTTATGACGGCTGTCGTCCCGATGCATTCCTCCCCGCTCGCCGCTTGCACGACACGGTATCCGTCCTCCTCGAGGATGCTGGAAAGGTAGGCGCGGTTGGCCGCGAAATCATCGACGACGAGAACGGTATACGAAGGACCTGCCATACAGCCTCCGCCTTCCAGTATATGCGGCCTCCTTGCTGAAGCCAGCGCGATCAGGGCGTACTAGCATAATCGTCGCCTTCGTGCTTCAGTTTAAGCCATGATTCCTCCAGGAAAGATCCCCGAACTCCTGCTTCCGGCCGGCGGTTTCGATGCCGGCATCGCCGCCTTTGAAGGCGGAGCCGACGCCGTTTATCTGGGCTTCCAGTCATTTTCGGCCCGTCGTCAGGCGCGGAATTTCGACGAGGATGGCTATCGAAGGCTCCTCCGATTGGCCAGGGACGAAGGGAAGCGCATTTACGCCGCGATAAATACTGTCCTCCGGGACGATGAATACATCCAAGTCGCCGAGTTATTGGCCTTTCTTGAGGACTACCCGCCGGACGCCGTCATCTTCCAGGACTGGGGCCTGGCCTCCCTCCTCCATGAACGCCTTCCCGGCATCCACCTCCACGCCTCCACGCAGACAGCCATCCAGACACCGGATGCAGCCCGTCTCGCGGCCGAGACCGGGATAACTCGGATCGTCTTGCCAAGGGAGACATCCATAGCCGAACTTGCCCGTTTCGTAGCCGAGGCCCCGGGGCTTGAATACGAGGTCTTTGTCCATGGCGCCCTGTGCTATTCGTGGTCGGGGCTTTGCCTCGCCTCGGGCACCCTTCTGGGACGCTCGGGCAACCGCGGCGAATGCGCCCAGGTCTGCCGCTCATACTACACGCGGCCTGGCAAGGCCGTTGGCTATTGGTTCTCGTGCCGGGACCTCGAACTGGTGGATAGCCTTCCCGCCCTGGCCACGGCAGGCGCCGCCTCGTTCAAGGTCGAAGGCCGGATGAAGTCGCCCGAATACGTACATGCGCTCTCCCGCCTTTATCGCGCCAGCCTGGACAGGATGGCAGGAAAGGCGATCAGCCAACAGGAGATCGAAGCGTTGCGCGACCAGGCCCACCTGGCCTTCAATCGTGACTCGACGCCTGCCTTCAGCAAGGCCCATGCCGGGGAGTCCCTCATAGATTCCCGCTTCCCCGGGCATCGCGGCCTTCCCTTGGGCAAGGTAGTCGCATCACGGAACGGGCGGGTCAGCGTGGAGCTGAGCAGCTCCTTGGGACTACGGGATGGCGCCCTTGCGCTCGTGGAGGAGTCAGGCGTGCATGCCATGCCGCCGGAAGCCATCGCCTTTTCGATCCAGGAAATGTCCGATTCGGGCAATGGCAAGAGCCTTGTTACCGCGCGTGCCGGAAGCCGTGTCGAGTTCGCCTCCCCGCGTAGCTTCAAGCCTGGCACCCAACTCAGGCGCATCTCGGCCCGCGACATGGACCGGCGGGCGATACGGCCAGAAACCTACCCCTTGGCCCTCCGATCGCTCTCCGCTCGCTTGTCGATCGTCCAGGAAGGCGAGGGCGGCAAGGCCCGGATGGAGCTTTCCCTTCCCTCGAGCCTCCAGCGGTCCGGACTGTCGAGGCACCTATCGTTCATTGATGACGAAATCCTCCCCATTGCGCTCGGCAAGAATCCCGGAGGCTTCGGACGGGTAAGGGAGCTTTTCTCCGAATCAGGGGACTTTGACTTCCGCCTTGTGCTTGACCTTGATCAGGACGCAAGCCTCGATATCGCAGGGAAAGCTGTCCCGCTCGCCGACCTCTTCATTCCTCCCTCCCTCCTCAAGAAACTCAAGAATCGCCTTTACGCCCAGGCGAGTGCGGCCTTGGCCATCGACGCGGTCGAACGAAAGGCCAACCTCGTGGCGGCCGCGAATTCTGTTGATGTCCCCAGCCTGGTCATCGCGAACCTCGAAGGCGGTAACGAGGTAGGCGCGGAACATGCATCCCTGGCAGGCTTTTCATGCCCGCCGAGGGCCGCGCTCCGATTCGATCGACCGGAGCTTTCCGCCGGCATGCCCTATGCGCTGGCCAAGGACCTCAAGGAAGGGCATGGACTTCCCATCCACGGCAACATGGTTTTCCTCCCTCTTGCGCCGGTCGTAAGGGATTGGGAGGAATACGAGGTCCTGGTCACGGCAAGGGTAAGGTTCGAGTTGGCGGCAGGCCGGAAAATCATGGTCGGCATAGGCGGGCTGCATCATGCCGCCTTTGCGCACAAGCTTGCCGACCTCGATCCCGAGGGCGGGTCATTGGGTTTTTTTGGAGATATCCACCTATACATCTCCACGATGCGAATGGCCAAGGCCTGGAAGGAATTCCTCCCCAGCCTGCGTTTCGCATATCGATATGTCGATGACGGCAGGCTTCCGGATAACTTCGAACCGCCCCTCTTTATCTCGAAAGGCTGCTATCTCAGGCACGCGATCTCCGGCGGAGTCTGCCCCCCCGCATGCTCGCGGAGCTTTTCCGAAGAGATTTCGGATCGGGATCGCCGCTACATCGTCGTGGTCGAGGACTGTGTCACGATGCTTTTCCGCAAGCCAGAGCACGGGCACAGTGAAGCATGAGGTTGCTCATCCTTGCGGATATTCATGGGCAGGTTTCCGCCCTTGACAGGCTCTCTGCCTTGATTTCGGCGGCCGACCTCATCCTCATCGCGGGAGACCTGACGGAGTTCGGTGGCAGCGAGGATATGACCAACATGCTCTCTCCCTTGGCTGGAAAGGAGGGGAGGGTCGCCGCAGTCGGAGGCAACTGCGACAAGGCCATGGCTCGCGATGTCCTCGAGGCGGCGGGCTATTCTGTCGATGGTCGGTTCAAGCGCTTTTCCGGCGAGCCAGGAACCTTGACGGTAGTCGGCGCGGGTGGCGGCCAATTCAGGGCCGGCCTCACACCGTTTGAGCGCAGGGATGGAGAGCTGCATGCCGCGATAGAGGACGCGATGCGTAGCCTCGATGAATCAAGTGAACCGCATCCCCTCCTCATGGCCATAAGCCATACACCTCCCCATGGCACGGATGCCGATCTTCGCAATGGCAGCCATGTCGGATCCAAGGCCCTCAGGCACATGATGGACGCACTTGCGCCCCAGGCCTGGGTATGCGGGCATATACATGAATCGCGGTCCGTCTCGCGCACTGGAAAGACCCTTGTCATCAATCCAGGCCCTTTGCGCGAGGGATATTACGCAGAGGGCCAGATCCATGCCATTCGGGAGGGCTTCCTCGTCGAAGCGGAACTCAGGAAGCTCTAGGCTCCCGGCCCCCTCTCGACCTCGAGTGCCGTGTCCAGCTCGACCCCACCAAAAATCGATGCCAGGCGCGAATGATCGGCCGCGGCGAGCGGAGCCTCCAATCGTGATGGCAAGCTTTCGAAAACCGCTTGCCCGAAATCCAGGATCCATGCATGGAGTAGGTAGGATCCTCCTTGTCCGCCGCCGTATTTCGCGTCCCCAACCAAGGGATGGCCATGGATGCCGCACTGGGCGCGGATCTGGTGGGTCCTCCCTGTTCCGATGGCAACGGACGCTAGGCAACGATCCCTCGCCACGAGGAGGGGGACTATCGAGGTGCGCGCCGCTTTCCCGTTTTCGGAAGCCCGGGTCAAGAGGCTCGCCTCGTCCCGTTCAAGCCGGTCCTCCCAAAAAGCCGGCGCCGCAAGAACGCCCTGGACCAATGCCAAGTAGCGCTTGCTGATCCGCCTTTCGCGGAGCAAGGCCGTAAAGTCGCGTGCGCCCTTGATAGAGAGGGAGAATACAAGGATCCCCGAGGTGTTCCGGTCAAGCCGATGCAAGGGGCCTGGCCTGAAGGAAAGCGAAGCGGCAACTCCTTGCCGCATGGTCGCCCTCACGAGGCTTTCAAGGCTCCCTTGGCCATGGGTAAGCATTCCCCTTGGTTTGTTGATGACAAGAAGATCAGCGCTTTTTGCGATGATCAAAGGTTCCAGCATGGCAAGCGCTGTCGCCTCCATGCCATCATCAGGAGCGCCTGTGGATATGGCAGGCGTCTGCCCAGGAAGTGCCAATTCCTGCATGATCGATATGCGATCACCCTCGCGGACAAGTTGTCCAGGATTTGCCCGGCGGCCATTCACCCGTATTTTGCCTTTGCGTAGGCTGGAATAGATAAAAGACAGGCCTTTCCCTTCGATGAGGAGGCGAAGCACCCTATCCAAACGCCGGCCCGCATCGTTCATGCCAGCGACGTATTCCTGTCCTGTGGTCATCCTTCAATTTGTACGCCGGCAGGCCTAGCCTTGACAAGGACGGGATATTCGGGAGACTCTTTTTCGATGATACTCGCAGATCGACCCGGAGTAGGGGGGCTTTTCCTCAACCCAATATTCCTATCCGCGATTTTCAGCCTTCTCCTTGCCCAATTCGTCAAGGCATTGATAAATGTCTTCAGGTATCGCTCTCGATCGTTCAAGGACGTGCTTATCACCCTCTTCTGGAAAACCGGGGGCATGCCTTCAAGCCATAGCGCCTTGGTGGTGGCCCTCGTCACCTCGATCGGGATCGTCAACGGCTCCAATTCGCCCATTTTCATCCTTGCGTTTTTTTTCGCCCTCATCGTCATCCGCGATTCCATGGGGGTCCGGCGCTCTTCTGGCGTGCAGGCCCGCACGCTCAACTTGATGGGCAAGGAATTGACGAATCGATTCGGCATAGCCTTCCATCCGGTCAAGGAAGTCCAGGGACACAGTCCGGCCCAAGTCTTGGTCGGCGGACTGCTCGGTTTCTTCATCGCACTCGCCTTTTGCACACTCTAGGCGCTTTGCGTGCGTCATCGTATCCATCCCGGACTGCTTGCCATTGCCGCCCTCACGGGTAGCATTCTTGTTTTTTTCGTGGCCCCAACGGACAAGGCGAGGATATGGCCGGGGTACAGCATCCTATTGGTTGACCTTCGCGTGCCCGAAAAGGATGTGCTTTCCAGGCTTAAGCTCGGCGGGTTCAGCCAGGTTCTATCCGAATCCAACCAGCCGATTCAGATCTCCAACTTCCATGGCCTTGAAACGATCACTCTTGCCGGAAGCGAAAACCGCCTCGTCGAAGGCGATTCGCGTCGGGACAGCTACCTGTCAGGGCTCAGGGCCTGGTTCCGGGCAAAGGTAGATGGAAAGGATTTCAGGATTTTCTATGTCGGCACTGGCATCCGCGAACTTACCGCGTCGAGGACGGACGAGGTTTTCGCGACTTTGGAGGGGAGTTGCCGCCTCCCTGAATCGAGTGCCGATCGTCGGCCCGCATGGCTTCCTTTTGCGGTCACCGTCGCAGCGATTGTTCTCATGTGCGCACTGGCTCCACATCGCAGGGCCAGACTTTTCGATATCGCAATGGGTCTTCCCTTCCTTGGACTGGGAGCCCATGGCAACAATCCAGCCGTCGCCGCGGTGCTGTCGCTTTCGGCACTGGCTTTCATGGCACCCGGCTTGGAGCTATCCTTGGCCGAATACCGCCTCTCGGGCAGGCTGCGCCCCTCAGCCAGCCAGCTCATGCAACCGGCCCTTTCCGGCCTGGCCATCCTTCTACCCCCCCTCATCTTCATCCTATTCGATATCCGCGTGGCCCTTTCCTGTCTCATCGCGTTGCTTTCGAGCCTTTTCGCTTTCTGCGCTGCCTTCCTGCTTCTGGAGAAAGCGAGACTCGAACATGGGGGTTTTGTCCCCCGTCGCATACTGCGTCCTCGCCTATCCATCGGGACCTTGGCCATCAGCCGATCAAGGCTCCATTTCTCTTGTTCGATCCTCACGATCGCAGGTCTTTTCCTTGCGCTTTTCGGGTACTGGCCCGGTCTCCAGCCTGCCGTAAAAAACAACCCGGCCTCCGCATCGATAATCGTTCCCATGCCCCAAATCGTCGGAGGGGCAACGCGACCTGAGCCTGCCGAGGCGCTGTCCTTTTCCCGATCCCGGAAAGACGACGAACTGGTAGATCTTGCTGATTGGCTTCTCCATCGATGGAAGGAAGAAGCCGTCTTCTATTCAGCCCTCAATGCGGGACCACTCGAACCCTTCGCCTCGATCGCCGTCCCCATGCCGGGGCAATCGGGGAAAATAGTGAAAGTCTTTGACAAGGCCTGGTCGACGAATGCGTGGCGCAGCCTGCCTCCAGGCGGAATCGAAGGGCTCCTTCTTTCCTCAAGAGCCTTTTCGCGTGCTAGACTCCTTTCCTTCGATGCCGCGTACAACCGACCGCTTGCGCCACTACAGGCGCTTCTGTATATAATCCTTCTGGCTCCACCCCTCTTGGGAGTCTTTCTGCAGTTACATCGCGGAATCCATCGTCGCCGGGAGCGCATGCAAACACCATGAGTCATTTATTGACGTTTCGATACGGGGGACTGGTTCTTGAAGACAAGCGTTCCTGGCCGGTATTCGTGCCGATAGCCAATGCATTCCTCCCCACCCAAGCCCTCGTCCTTCTCAAGCAGCACCAAGGCCGCGCTTCACGTTGCGTCGTCCGTGTGGGCGACCTGGTCCGGGAAGGGGCCCTCATCGGCAAGGCTGACGAGGGCGGAGCGGCGGCCATCCATGCCCCCGTTCCCGGGATAGTCAAGGACATCAGGCCTGTGCGGGTCTCGGCAGGCGGGCCATGTTCCGCGGTGGAAATCCTCCTCCAGGGCAATTTCGATCGTCTTGGGAAACGCGAAGAGCGCTATATCTGGACGAGCATGTCACGCACAGACATGATCCAGACCCTTCGCGAACGCGGCGTCGTCGAGATGGACGAACCTGGCCGGCCAATCGTGGACATGCTGGCCTCCAGGAAATCCCCGCCCATCCTCCTCCTCAACTGCATCGAGAGCGAACCCTACCTCCGAACCGAGAATGCGGTCCTCCATGAATGCCTAAAGGCCGTGCTCGAAGGACTGGCCATACTCAATCGCCTGCTTGAGCCTGCGCGCACCATAGTTGCCCTCGAACCGCATCAGGAAAAGGAACTTGGCGAAGAGCGGCTCAGGGTCCTTTCCGGCATCGAAGCGCCGGTCGAACTCATCCGCGCGCGGCAGAAATACCCCCAGGATCTCCCCAACCAGCTATTGGCCGCGATAAATGGAGGGAGGAAAAAGCAGGGCATCGGCGAGCTCTTCATCATCAGGCCATCCACTGCCCTGGCGATTTACGAGGCCATAGTCCTTGCCAAGCCAGTCATCGAAAGGTTCGTGACCATCGCCGGCGGTTCGATAAAGCATCCCGCTGTCCTCAAGGCACGGATCGGGACCCCTATTGGGGATCTCGTCGAGGAGTGCGGAGGATTCCTTGGACAGCCGGAAAAGATCCTCCTCGGTGGTCCCTTGCGCGGCCAACCCGTCCATGACCTGGATGCGCCACTTACCAAGCAGACCGGGGCGGTCCTCGCCCTCACTTCAGAAGAGACCAACCGAAGCAGCAAAGTGGCCTGCATCCGTTGCGGGCGCTGCGCCGATGTATGTCCGGAAAGGTTGCTCCCGGTGGAAATCTACCGCAGGCTCGACAAGAACAGGACGGAGGATGCCCACGCGATAGGATTATCCTCATGCACCCTTTGCGGTGCCTGCGGCTATAGCTGTCCTTCCCGCCTCGCACTTGTCGAGGCCTTCGCTACAGGGCAGGCGGCAAGGGAACTGCGCCGATGAGCCGAGTCACCAAGACCCTTGTTGGGGCCGCTCCCCATATCCATGCCAAACAGTCCACGGCATCCTTGGCCTGGGGATCCTCCCTCCTCCTCGTTCCCGCTTTTCTGTGGGGACTCTATTGTTTCAAGCTGGCGGCCGTCCTCCCTGTGGTCGCTGCGATCTCGGCCGCGATCCTTGGCGAGCTCTTGATAGGCCTCGCCAGGAAGGCCTTTACCCTTGGCGATGGGACTGCCTTCCTCACCGGACTTCTTGTCGGCCTTTCAATGCCGCCGGGCGTACCTCTCCAGGTGCCGATCCTGTCCGCCCTTTTCGCAATCTGCCTCATCAAGGGAGCTTTCGGCGGCTTGGGCGCGAACTGGATGAATCCTGCGCTGGCAGGGGTGGTTTTCGCCCTTCTCAATTGGCCCGCGGAAATGGGCACCTGGAAATGGCCAAGCCATCTAACCGGCGTGGTCGGCGTCAGCGGCGCTTCTCCCTTGGGGTTCGTCCATTCGAAATTCGCGACCGAAGCCGGTGGTGGGGATGCGCTCAGCCTGCTTGGCGCCTCCGGCTTCAGTTTCAGCGGTCTTGACCGAAGCATCACGGCTTTCTTGAACAATGACCTGCTCGGGCACCTAGGCGTGAGCCTGCCTTCGGGCTATATGGACATCCTCATCGGAAACAAGGCCGGGGCGATCGGTGAGCTCTCGGGATTGCTCCTCCTTGCGGCATCCATCGTGCTGATAGCCAGGAGGATCATCCGCTGGGAGATCCCCGCCTCGATCTTTGCGAGCTTCGCGGTCCTGGTCTGGATATTTGGCGGCATCCCGTTCGGAAACGGCTATTTTTCCGGTGACATCCTTTTCGAGGTCCTTTCCGGATCATTTATCCTGGTCTCTTTCTTCATGGCGACAGATCCCGTGACTTCGCCTTCCACACCGGGCGGACGGATCCTCTATGGTCTCGCCATCGGCGGACTGACCTTCATAATCCGCCGTTTCGGCTCGGGCGCGGAAGGTGTAGCCTTCGCGGTTGTGATCATGAACTGCTTCGTTCCCGCGATCGGAAAACTGGAACTAGCCGGGCGGATTAACAGGACGGAGACCCTTCATGAATAAGCGACGCAAGGATATCCTCTTCGAAAACATCGCCGCCGCTGCCTTCCTGTCGGTGATGGCCCTCCTCGTGGCATCCGCGTCCTTCCTCCTCGACAATGTCGCTGACAGGAGGGACTCTTCGGCATTGGTCAAGTTCGCCGGATCGTCCTCGATCGGGAATCCGCTGCTTCATTCCGACTCGAATTTCCGGCGCCTCTATCCCATCACGCGACGGGGAAGGCTTCTTTACGGGAGCGTGGTGGCCTTGGGGGACCGCTTAGGACAGGCGAGGATAGCCTTCCTCTTCGCGAAGGACGGCAGCCTCGATAGCGCGGGTGTCATTGGGGCAATACCTGGAGACCTCGCCTTTTCCCGCGAAGGATGGTTCTCCGAGTTCCTCGGCAAGGGAGGCGACTTTGCCTTCCCCATGAGCAAGGACGACCTACGGAAGGCGGACACGGTATCAGGAGCCACGGAAAGCTTTCGCCTGACCTCCAACGTCCTCGAACGGCTATCCCGGTCTGTCCGGCAGGCAGCTTCCATCCGCGACAAAGGCGAGGATTGAAACGTGGAAAAGAAAAGCAGTCCTTTCCTGCCCGATCTCATGCTGGGAAGCCTTGTCGGACTTTGCCCGGTCATCGTGGTGAGCGGCAATTTCGCGTCCGGGGTCATTGTCGCATTGGGCATCCTCTTCTGTACCTTGGTCATGAGTCTCCTCATGCCGGCCCTCCGCAGCCTGTTTCCGGAACGCCTGCGCGCACCCCTGGCCTTCGGGCTCGCGGCCGCCTTCACGGCCCTCTATGCTGTGCTCGCCGAGGCCTATTCGCCCTTGCTCTCCTCGTTGGCGGGCATTTTCATTCCCCTCACCCTGGTAAATTGCATTGTATTGGCCACGCTCAGGCGCGGAATCCGGACCGAGGAAGCCACTACCCGTGGAGTGATCCTAAAGAGCTTCATGTTTTTTTCCCTCCTCATCCTGGTCTCCGCTTTCCGTGAGATCGCCGGCGCGGGAAGGATAACGCTTCCAATGCCGGGGACGGAGGCGCACATTCTCACCTTGTTTTCCCTGCCGCCCCTCAGGCTCCTGACAGCCCCTGCGGGAGGCTTCATCCTTATAGGTTGCCTTGCTGCGCTGTATCGATTCGTGCAGCGTCGCCTTCTCGGAAGAAGGATTTCATGAGCTATCTATTCATAGTCCTGACCTCGGTCTTCTCCGCGAATGCCCTTCTGGTCTACGGCTTGGGCGTTTGCCCTGCTTTCCGGCGCGAGCGTCGCGGTCCCTGGGTTCACCTGGCCGCGCTTGCCTTCGTGAATGCCCTGGCCTCGATCCTTTTCTGGATAGTGCGCAGCTTCGCCTTGGCTCCCCTCGGACTGGAGTCGCTCGATATCATCCTCTACGCCGTCCTCATCGCGCCACTGCTAAAATACCTCTCGCGCTTCATCGCATCGTCCCCTGCCGTGAGCCTCGTCAGGATGGGGGCGGCGATGGATGAAGCGGTGACAAGCTGCCTTGTCTTTGGAGTCGCATTGATCGCCACCCGAAGCAATTTCAGCCTCCTTGAGGCCTTGGCCGCGAGCATCGCAGCCTGTCTCGGGTATTGGCTTGCCCTCATCGTCCTTGACAGCATCAGGGAAAGGCTGGAGCTATCCGATTTGCCTGCGTCCTTCAGGGGAGCCCCGGCTCTCCTCCTGAGCGCGGGGCTTATGGCAATGGCTTTCATGGGAGTCGATTACGCGCTCCTTCGCAGTGTGGCGAGGTAGCAATGGACTGGTTTGGCATCCCCGCGGCGATGGCGATGATCTTCCTCAGTACCTTCGGGACAACCTTCCTAAGCTCCGCCTGGGAAAGGCGCCGTAAAAGAAACGATGCGCTCGAATCGATCAAGGACCTCCTGCCTGGGCATGACTGCGGGCTCTGTGGCTGCGATGGCTGCAGGAATTACGCCCGGTTTCTTCTTGAATCCGGCGGAGACCCGGGGCTCTGTGGGCCGGGCGGAGCTTCGGTCGAAGAGCGCCTGCGTGCGAGCCTTTCGGACCTGAGAAAGGAGAAAAAAATCGCCTTCGTCCAATGCGGAGGCGCCAAGGGGAAGATCAAGGAGCGATATCGCTATGACGGGCGGATGGATTGCTCGGCAGCGACTGCCCTTTTCGAGGGGCCGCGAGAATGCGTCGATGCCTGCCTCGGTTTCGGCTCCTGCGAACAGGTTTGCCCCCTTGGGGCGATCACCATGCATGGTGGCCTTGCCCGCGTGAACCAGAGACTCTGCTCAGGGTGTGGAATCTGCGTTGTTGCCTGTCCAAAAAAAGTCATCCGCCTTGTCCCGGATGGAAGCCGCTGGCAGGTCGCCTGCAATTCCAGGAAGAAATCCCAGGACAAGCGGGAGTTCTGCGACGTCTCATGCACCGCATGTGGCGAATGCGTGAGGCTTTCCACCTCTTGGGAGTTCTCGATTTCGGACAATCTCGCAAGGGTTTCGGAAAATGAGAAAACCCGAGGGCAAAACGAAGGGACCATGCCGGCGATTGCCGAGCGCTGCCCGACCGGTGCCATCGTCCGCCTCGGCGAGCCGGGAAAAGCGTCAGGCCGTCCGGTCGAAAGCGGAAAAAAAACCTAGCGCCACTTCCGGAACGCGGGTGCTCATACTATAATCGCGCCATATTCCCCTGAGGAAGAACACCGCCAGATGCAAAAGTGCTATAGCGTAATCGGCACCTATAATCATGTCCCCGAAGGTGCCGAGGAATCCTCGCTCGAGGAAACTTATCAGGTTTGCTGGCGGCCATATCTCTCTGCCCTGTACCGTTTCCCGGATATTTCTGCCGTCCTGCATTATTCGGGCACGGCTTTGAGCTGGCTTGAAGCCCGCCATCCCGAATTCCTCATGCTTCTTGAGGAAATGGCCGCGAAAAAACAGATCGAGCTTTTGGGCGGAGGCTTTTTTGCCCCGCTATTGCCCTTGGTCCCCGGACCCGACCGCTTGGGGCAAATCGAACTGCTGACCACCTACATACGAAAGGCTTTTGGCAAGCGTCCGCGAGGGTGCTGGATGCAGGACTACGCATGGGAACCAGGCTTGGCTTCCACGATCCAGACCTGCGGATTTGACTATTCCTTCCTCCCTGAGCGACAATTCCGACTTTCTGGCGCGTCATTGGGCATGCCTGCCCTGACCGAAGACCAGGGCAGAAGCCTCATGATCTTCCCCGTTTTCGATGCCCTCGAGAGCTTCCCTGCTCTCCTCCCGCCTGATCTTGCGGTCGCGGCCATCAGGGAACGCGGAGAGGACCTTCCCCTCATCAGCGTCATGTATCCAGGAGAAGCGGCTCGCGAGCTCTGGGAGAAGTCAGGCCTTGAATCGCCCGATGTCCTTTTCGAGCGTTCCTTCGCCGAACTCCAGAAGGAAAGCCTTCTTTGCGAAACCACGACGCCGAACAAATACCTCAGGTTCGCCAAGCAATCGGGCAGGGCGTATTTCTCCTCAGGAGCATCGAGTGTCCTCATGGAGCGCAGTCTCCCCCCCGTCGCCGCGGGGCGCGGCTGCGAGCAGCCCTCCGAGATCCACGGCAGTTCGCGCAGACTACTCCTTCGCCATGCGGAGAGCAATTCCCTCTACGCGAAGATGCAATATGTGCGGATCCTCGTAAGCCAGCTCCGTGGCGACAAGTCCCGCAAGAAATCCGCCCAGGAGGAACTATGGAGAGGGCAATGTGGTGACGCTTATTGGCCAGGTCCGAACGGCGGGCTCCTCCGCCTTCCCGTCAGGGCCGCGGCCTTCGCATCCCTCATCCAGGCCGAGCGGACGACGCGCCAACGCGGGACTTTTTCGCCCGGCGTCATCATGGCCGACATCGATTTTGACGGCATAAAGGAAATACTCTATCAGGGCAGCGATTTCAATGCCTATGTGCACCTGAAAGGCGGAAGCCTGTTTGAGCTGGATTCGCTCAAGACCCTCACAAATTACGTGAATGTCCTTTCCGACTACGAGGACATAGGCGAGTGCCTGCCCCAGCGTCGATGCTTCCGTGATGGATTCTGCGAATCCGGCAGCTTTGACCTCGAAGGGCTCGCGGACGAATCGCCCTATTCGCTTGAGGAATCCGACCGTCCCGCGCACTTGGCCGTCCTCACGCGCGAAGCCAGTCTCGCGATCGGAGGGCGCAAGCGATCCGTGTTCATCCGCAAGAAATACGCTTTCCGGAAGGTTGCCCTTTCGGTAATATATGAGCTGACCAACCGAGAAAACGATGCCCTGGCTTTCCGTTTTTTCACCGAACTCAATTTCGCCGCCGGAAGCAATCCAGAGGGCGTAGCCCTCGAAGGGCTACGCGACGGGAATGAAAAAATCGTCATTTCAAACGCGGAAGCCACGACCCAGGATTCCCTCGATTTCCTGCGGATAACCAACACTAAGGCGGAGGAGCATCTGGAGATTCGCGCTGACCGCAGCTTTGAACTCGGGAGCCGTCCCCTCTTCCACGCCACACAGCTCGGCGGTCAGTCCAGGGAGCTTTACGAGGGAGCGGCCTTCCTCCTCGGATGGGACCTTGCGATCCCTCCTGGCTCGTCGCTCAAGATCGCCATCGCCTTGGAGATCCGCTCCTAGCTCGCGCGCGGCCTTGTCCGCCTCCGGATATTTCAGCTACACTTCTCCCATGTCGAGCTTAGCGTTACCTCAATCGCTCAAAGGCTTTTGCATCCACCTCGTGGGCGCGAAAGGCACGGGCATGACAGCGATCGCCGAGATCCTCGTCGCGGGAGGAGCCCGCCTTTCGGGATCCGATGTCGCAGATACCTTCTATACCGATGTCATACTCTCCGAGATTGGGCTGAACCTGATGGTCGGATTCGAAGCGAACCATGTGCCGCTGGATGCCGGCCTTGTCATCCATTCCGCAGCCTATCGACGTGACCAGAATCCGGAGCTGATGGAAGCGGACCGGCTAGGCATCCCGATCCTGAGCTATCCCGAAGCCCTGGGCGCGCTGTCGGCCCGACATGATTCCACGGGTATCGCAGGCGTCCACGGCAAGACCACGACTACCGCCATGGCGGGGAGCGTCGTCAAGGCATTCGGCCTCCCAGCCACCATCCTCGCCGGCTCGGCTGTCGGAGGTTTTGGTGGCCGATCGACCAGGATATTCGGTTCCCGCTACCTCGTCGCTGAGACCTGCGAATATCGCCGCCACTTCCTTTCCTTCCATCCTCGACGCATCGTGCTCACAAGCGTGGAGAGCGATCATCAGGACTATTTCCCTCATTACGAGGATATCCGCCAGGCTTTTGTCGATTACGTGAAAATCCTCCCCGCAGGCGGGGAATTGATCTACTGTGCCGACGATGCGGGCGCCATGGAAGTCACTGAGATGATCAGGCCCGCGCGGCCCGATATCGTCCTAACTCCCTATGGCTTCCATGCCGAAGGTCCTTGGCGCATCCTGGGCTACCGTGCCGGGAAGGGCAGGGCGGCTTTCCGCCTCCATGCCTTCGATGCGGAGTTGGAGCTCCGCGTGCCAGGCGAACATCTTGCCTTGGACGCTAC
This sequence comes from Spirochaetaceae bacterium, assembly GCA_025358255.1. Lineage (GTDB taxonomy): Bacteria > Spirochaetota > Spirochaetia > Treponematales > Rectinemataceae > JANYKC01. Next base: position 76,793 of record JANYKC010000030.1, on the reverse strand, counting down.
AGCGGCCATCGCCCTTGGCGTCTCCCTTCTCCGGGACCTGCGTCAATCGGATTGGCCCACAACCGCCGACATTGAGGCGCTCAGGACAGAACTCCTTCGGTTTTCTGGCTCCAAAAGGCGATCGGAGATCCTCGGCGAGGCCGGCGGAGTCCTTTTCATGGATGATTACGGACATCACCCTACCGCGATACGCGAGACGATCAAGGGCATCAAGGCATTCTGGCCCGACCGGCGCCTGGTCGTGGATTTCATGTCTCATACCCATTCCCGCACGGCCGCCCTTTTCGATGATTTCGTCGCATCGCTTGACGGGGCCGACCGGCTGGTCATGCATCGGATTTACCCATCCGCCCGCGAAGAACCTGACCCATCGCTGAGCGGCAACAGCCTTTTCGAGGCCGTCTCGAGGCGCTGGGAATCCCAAGGGCGGACCACGGCAGGAAGCCTGCGCTATTTCGACGATCCGCTGGAAGGTCGGGCCTTGCTCGCGTCCTGGCTCGAGGCCGGGGACCTTTTCCTGACCATGGGAGCCGGCGACAACTGGAAACTCGGGCTGGCCCTCCTCGAAGGGAGGAAAGCCGGGGAAAAGGACGCACCATGACGAAGAGCATGACCGGTTTCGCGCATCGCGACATCGTGCAGGAAAAAATCCGGGCGATGATGGAACTCAAGTCCTATAACAACCGCTATCTGGATATTTACCTCTCCCTGCCGCCCCAGTTCGCGAGCCTCGAGCCGCGCATCCGGGACTTCCTCTCGAGCCGCATCGTCCACGGGAAAGTCGAGTTTTCGTTCAAGGTGCGTGAGATCGACGTACCGGTCCGCGCGAGCGCCGACCTTGCGGCCGCCAAGGCCGTCGCCGAGGTCCTCCGGCAGATAAGCGCGGCCTGCGGCCTCCATGAGCCAGTAAGGATCGGCAACATCCTCTCGTTCGACGGAGTGGTCAGCTACGAGCGGGACCTGGACGAGGATGAGCTATGGACAGCCCTAAAGCCGGAGCTGGATGCCTGTTTCGAGGCATATGAGGAATCCCGGCTTCGTGAAGGCGCGGCGACACGGATCGATATCGAGAGACAGCTCGCGAGGGTCAGCGCTTCGCTCGCCGTCATAACGGCCCTGGTTCCGGAAATCGAGAAGACCTTGCGCGGCCAGCTGAGGGCGCGTTTCCAGGATGTCCTTGGTGACGCGGTGGATGAAGGCCGAATCCTCACCGAGACGGCATCCCTCCTCATGAAATACACGATAAACGAGGAAGTGACCCGCCTCGGATCGCACATCGCAACCTTCCGCCGCATCCTGGACGGCGAAGCGGCAAGCGCGAAGAAGCTCGATTTCCTCTGCCAGGAGATGAACCGGGAAGTCAATACCATCGGCTCCAAGAACATCCTTCTTCCCGTCGCCGAGAATGTGGTCGAGCTGAAGGACGCGCTGGAGAATATCCGCGAGCAGTTGCGGAACATCGAATAGGAAAGGCCTGAAATGCAAGAAACCAAGGCGAGGATCATCGCGATTTCCGGAAAATCGGGTTGCGGGAATACGACCGTGGGCGCGATCCTCGCTCGCCGCCTCGGGGTAACCCCCATCAATTACACCTTCAGGAGCCTCGCAGCCGACCGCGGCATCCCCTTCGAGCGGCTTCTTGAGCTTGCTCAGGAAGATCCGTCATTTGACCGTGCCGTGGACGAAAAGCAGGTGGCCCTCGCCCGGCAGGCGGATTGCGTCATCGGATCCCGCCTGGCGATGTGGCTCCTCCCCGATGCCGCCATCCATGTCTACCTCTGGGCCTCGCCCGAGATCCGCGCCGGCCGGGTCCATCGGAGGGAAGGCGGGACGCTCGCGGAAAAGATGGCCGCCACGGCCGCGAGGGACGCAAGGGACCATGAACGCTACCTGAAGCTCTATGGCATCGACAATGACGATTGGACCAAGGCCGACCTGACGATCAATACGGAAAATTTCTTGCCCGAGGAGATAGCCAGCATAATTGAAAGCGCCGCGAAGTCAAAAAAGGGCAGATGGACCTAATGACGGACCTTTCCTGGTCGTGATCGCCGCAAGGAGGAAGGCTCCTGCCAGCGCCGCGGCCAGAAAATCCAGGAGCGACCATCTTTGGGCGCCATGCACCTCCGGAGGTTTTTGTCCGGACCAGGCTCGGGAAGAGAGCACTTCAGGGAGAAGCACGGAATCAACCATGAGCCTTGTCATCAAGGCGGAAAGCAGGCGCGCGCCGGCCAGGATTCCCGGTTTTTTCGCGATTCCCCGGGAACGCGCCGCGTCTTCGGTGGCTTTCCACTCCATCGCGATCCGCGGGATGTAGCCTAGGACCAGGACCAAGGCCAAGGCGACTTCCGCCCGCATGCGCCGCGGGAAAATCACACCGGCCTTGAGCGCGGCTTCCCGCAATGCGCTGCCCGGTGTCGTTGCGTAGAAGATCCTGCCGGCCATGAAGGCAGATGCAAGCCGCGACGCATAACGAGCCACGTTCCAAAGCCCAGTCGCCAAAAAGGAAAACCCATGCCCTGGGTCATAGCCAACGCAATAGACGATGACGAGGAATGCGGCCATCCCGGCGATCCAGGCGCAGTCCCGGAAAAGCCGCAAGGGCGATAGTCCTTCGCCCATAGCAAGCAAAAAAAGCGCTATGAAGGATATGCTTGATGGAATGACCTCGAGGAAGAAAAAGGCCGAAGACAGCAAGGCCAGGCAGAGCAGCCGGCATCCCGGATCCAGCCTTGAGATCAGGCCGGGGCGAGCCATGAAAGCTCCGTGAGGGAATGGCCGCGACGGGCGGGGATATGCAGCCCCCAGGTCCCAAGTTCCCGATCAAGGAGCTCCTTGGGGCCACATGACAGGACTATCCTTCCCTCGTCCATCACGATGGCACGGTCGGCGTGGGCCAAGATTTTTTCAAGCTCGTGCGTGGCGACAAGGAGGGCACGGCCTTCCGCTCGGAGCTCGATTATGATCTGGAGCACGGAACGGACGCCATCGAGATCCAGGTTGGCGAAAGGCTCATCGAGGATCAGGACGGCGGGATCCAGGGCGAGTATGCCCGAGAGCGAAAGACGCCGCATCTCGCCGCCCGAAAGGCTATGGACAAAACTGTCTTGCTTGGTGAGGAGTCCGCAGCGCCCTAGCGCGAAAAGCGCGCGATCCTTGGATTCCGCGCGCGTGAGGCCGAGGTTCATCGGGCCGAAGAGGCAATCATCGAGGACCTTGTCGCCGATTGCCTGAAGCCGCGCTTCCTGGAAGGCATAGCCGATCCGTGAAGCGATGGGCCCTCTCAAATCTTGGAGAGGAACGCCCTTGAATGAGACGGTGCCGCGGTCCGCCCTGGTCAAACCCGCCAGGATCCTTGAGAATACGGTCTTGCCCGAACCGTTGCGGCCCGCAAGCACGACCAGCTCGCCCTTCCGGAGATCAAGGTCCAGGTTCCGCAGCACGGGAGTCCCGGGAACGAACTCCTTGCTGATGCCTTCGGCCTTAAGGAGGAGCTCAACCATGTGGTTTCCTGCCGAGCAGGGAGTCGGTCAGGGGACCCAGTCGAGAGGAAACAAGAACGGCAAGCGCGCACTTGATGACATCGCCGATGAGAAAGGGCAGGACCCCGAGCGTGAACGCCTTGGTCCAGGTAATTCCGTTCATGAGCTTCAATCCCAAGGCTCCGCAAGCCAGGATCGCGATGAACCCGGCGATGCCGCCGGAAAGGGAGGCAAGCCTCGACCTTTTCCTGGCCATTGCCCCCGCGAGGACAGCCCCGACGAAATACCCGACAAGATACCCACCCGATGGGCCGGCGAACACCGCGATGCCGCCTCGTCCGCCGGAAAAAACCGGGAAGCCGAGGGCGCCCAATGCCAGAAAAAGCAGGATGGCCGCACCGCCTTCAAGAGGCCCCAGCAGGAGACCCGCAAGGATGACAAACATGTTCTGAATAACGATGGGGAGGGGACTGACCGGCAATGGTAGGGAAATCATGGCACCGGCCGCGCATAAGGCGGCGAAAAGGCTTATCAAACCGATGTGCGTGGCGATGGGACGCATCCTGCTTGTGTGCATGGTAGCTCATACAGCCGGGAAAGCCTTCCTGTCAAGGCGAAAAGCAAGATCCCGCCGCCATCAGATGGCTTGCAGGGTTGAAGGCTTTCGTTTAGCATGCCTTTCTAAGGAGCACGAATCCATGGACACCCGTGAACAAGTGATCATCGTTACCGGCGCTTCGAGCGGCCTTGGAAATGCTTGCGCAACCTACCTGGGTAAGAAAGGTTTCCGCGTCTACGGAACCAGCAGGAATCCATCGGCATACGCAAAAAAGGCGGATGAGTATTTTGAGCTGATCCAGATGAACCAGGCTGACGACCAGTCAGTCGCCAAGGCCATCGCATCGGTGCTGGCCAAGGAGGGGCGCCTAGATGCCATCGTCTGCAATGCAGGCATGGGAATCTCCGGTTCGGTGGAGGATTCGGGGCTTGAGGAAATCAAGCTGCAGATGGATACCAACTTCATGGGCGTCGTCCGCTGCGTGAAGGCAGTGCTTCCATCGATGCGCGAAGCGGGAAAAGGAAAGATCCTTGTGATGAGCTCCCTCGCCGGAGTCGTCGGCATGCCCTTCCAGGCCTTTTACTCGTCCAGCAAATACGCGTTGGAAGGCTTTGTGGAATCCCTCCGCTTCGAGGTTCGTCCCTTTGGCATCGCCGCGACCCTTATCGAGCCTGGCGATTTCAGGACAGGATTCACCGCCTCCAGACGGGCTGCGGCCTCTTCGGCCGAAGGTCCCTACAAAAAACTCTACGCCGCGGCCATGGGAGTCCAGATCCGTGACGAAACAGGTGGACATGACCCTGTGGACGTCGCGAGACTCGTGCATCGCCTTTTGGGCTTGGGGCAGTTGAAGGTCCGCTACACTGTCGGGCCGGCTTTTGAAAGGGCTGCGGTCCTTATCAAAAGGCTCATTCCCGCAAGGGGCTTCGAGTTTTTCTACCGAAAGTACTACAAGCTGCCCTAGGCGGGGATATCCATGTCGATCTTGAAAAGCGCATTAGGCCTCAGTTCCCACGGGGAAGAAGCAAATCTGTATACGCTCAGGGAAGGCCCAGTAGAAGTGGTCATGAGTGACTACGGCGCAAGCCTGATTTCCTTCTTCCTGCCTTCCGAGGACGGCGGAATGGACGACATCCTCCTTGGTCATTCAAGCCTTGCGGATTTCGAGCGATCCAAGTCCTATTTCGGCGCGACTGTCGGCCGCTTCGCAAACCGCATCGCCGACGCGCGATTCAGCTTGGACGGGAAACCCTATGAACTTGCGGCGAACGACGGCAGGAACCATCTTCATGGCGGCCTACGTGGCTTCGATCGCCATGTCTGGATGGCGTTGCCCTACGAGGAGGGCGGTTCATCCTGCATCCGCTTCGAGCTCGAAAGCCCCGATGGCGATGAGGGCTATCCTGGCCGGATCAAGGTTGCCGCGATCTACAGGCTCTTTCCCGATGCTTCCCTGGATGTGATCCTCGAGGCGAGCGCGGATGCTCCGACCTTTGTCAATCTAACCCAGCATGCGTATTTCAATCTCAAGGGAGAGGGGGGCGGGACCATCCTCGATCATAGCCTCCGGCTTGAGGCATCGCGCTACTTGCCGGTCAATGCCGAAATGATCCCCACGGGGGAGCTCCGACCGGTCGAAGGCAGCCCATTCGATTTCCGCACGTCCAAAAAACTTGGCGCCGACATCGAAGCCGCCGGCGGATATGACCATTGTTTCGCGCTCGACAAGCCCACCTCCGTTTTTTCAGAAGGGGAGCTCCTATCCTTCGCCGAACTTGAGGAGGAGAGCACCGGGCGAAGCCTTCTCGCTTCGACAACCTTGCCTGGAGTCCAGCTATATTCGGGCAATTTCCTTGAAGGCGTCCGCGGAAAGAACGGGCATGAATACCGGAAACATTCCGGTCTTTGCCTTGAGACCCAGTTTTTTCCTGACAGCCCCAACCATCCTGAATTTCCGTCAACCGTGCTCCGCCCTGGGCAGGCATGGAAGCATAGGACCAGGTACTCGCTCCGCTTCTAAGTCCGCGCCGGTTTTTCCCTGATCGGAGATTTCCCTTCATCTACCTTGGGTCCGGAAATGGGCAAGGGTATCGATGATATAATTGATCCATGGCTTGGTTTCAGCCGGATGGTTCGGTTGCGCCTGGAGAAGCTCGAAAAGCCCTTCCTGCAAAAGGCCAAGCTTTGCAAGGCAAATGCCAAGATAATAGCGGGCGCGCATCGCATCTTCCCGGGAGATTTTCCTCGTGAGATACGAGTCCAAAGCCTTCCTCGCGCTTTCAAAGTCCTTGGTCTCGATCATGGTCAAGGAAATGCTCTCCAGCACGTCGCCGTCCGGGTTTTCGAAGGTCAAGTGCCCGAGATCCGGCATTGCGGGGAGGGCGATGCCTTCATCGCCAATGTCAAGGGCGGCCATCGCCTTGGTCAATTCGCCGCTCGACTTCAGTTGCGGGATGCGCCGCGAAGCAGGGGAAGGTCCATCTCCTCCTACAGGCCCGTAAAGGAAGGTCGGCAGGGGAGAGGGGCGTTCCACTTCGAAATTGGGGATAGCCACGGATAGGGGCAAAGGATCGGGTTCAAGTGCCGTGTGCAGGTCAAACAGCGGATTGGCTCCCTGTATTTCGGCGAATGCAGGGGAAAGGGGGGCTTCCGAAATCCTTCCCTCATGAATCTCCGGGCTTGCCTGGGCTTCCGCTTGAAGATGCGCCGCCGGGCCTGGCGAAGCCGCATACATAACCGCGATTTCGGAACCGGCCGATGCCACCTCCGGCGGTGCGTCCGATGGCGCTTCGATGGACGACTCCATCGCCGGAGCCTGCGGCGCCGGATCCTGCGTCTCGGCACTCTTAGAGGCGGAAATGGTGGCATGGATTGACGCAAGCTCTGGAGTTGGGGGAGTCGCTGCCTCCACCATGCCCAAGGAAGCCGGAGCCGGCTCCAAGGAACTCGCCTTCGCTGGAGTGGGGACTGGCTCAGGGACAGCCGCGGGCGGGGCTTCGATAGAGAGCGCTATGGCCGTCATCGTGCCCATCCTCGTGAATACCTCGAAGGGTTTCCCGTTTTCGTCCACTGCAAGCACAAGGTAGTACCAGCCGGCGCTTGGGGGAGCCTGGTCCTCGAAATGCCCAATCCCCGGGCCGACTGTTCCGATCCGCTCCGCACGGGGAAGGCTTGAACCCGAAAACGGCTCGCGACCGCGAAAGACGAGATACGAGGGCGCTCCCGAGGTCGCGTCTTGCCAGGTCAGCGCGACCGTATCCTTCTCGACCGCGGCGCGCAAGCGGGAAATGGCTGGCATCGCATTGCCGCTGCCCTGTGCCCAAAACGGACAGGAGGCGAGTCCGGCCAGGAGGGGGAGAAGGGCAAGCAGTTTCCGACCGCATCTCATGGTTTCCAGTTTATCCGAATATCCCTCCCTTCACCAGCATTCTTTTGATTTCCCGCGGATCAACACGCGGAATTGACGCCTGCCTCGCTTTTGGATAGGATCATGGCATGTTCGTATCCGTCGCCTGTGACATGGGAAGTGAAGATTCCAGGAGCGCGCTCTACAATCTCCTGCCCCAATACGGGTTCGAGCGCGTGCAAAAAGCCTGTTTCGAGTGCTCCTCGCTCACCGAGCAGCGCCTATCCTCGCTAAAGCGCGACATCGATCGCATAACCGATTCCTATGATACGATCCGTCTTTACCAGTATCCGATCGAGGGGACCCTGGCCATTACCGTGCTTAAGAACAATAAATGGCGAAGAATCGTCGTGCGGGACCCAAGCCGTCCCAGGGAATAATGCCTTTCGCCTCCGGTTCAACTCCCGCATCCGGTTCTCCGCCTATTCCGAGGAGGAATACATGATCGAAGAGCTCGCCAATCCGCTCGCTTCCTTGCGCAAGGAAATATTGGATATCTGGGGGCGTCTTTGACGTCGCGTCAATAGAAAAATCCATCACAAGCCGGGAGGACATGTCGGCCGGTCCTGGATTCTGGAACGATGGGGCAAAAGCCGGCCGTGTCATGACGGAAATCAAGCAATTGCGCGACCGGATCGGAAACTGGACTCGGCTTAAAAACGACGTCGAAGCGCTCGATGAGATCTACACTCTGGCCAGAGAGGAAGGCGGGGACGGCATGGAAGCCGATCTCAAGGCAAGTCTCGTCGACATAAAGGAACGATTCGATCGGTACGTCATCCTCGAACTCCTCGCCGGCGAAGCGGATTCCTCAAGCGCTTTCCTGACCATCCATGCCGGCCAAGGTGGAACCGAAGCCTGCGATTGGGCTTCGATGCTGTTGCGCATGTACACGCGTTGGGCGGAGCGCCACGCCTACAAATACGAAGTCCTAGATATGCTCGAGGCGGAGGGGGGAGTAAAGAGCGCGACAGTGCAGATCGATGCCCCGTATGCCTACGGCTACCTTAAAGGCGAATCCGGCGTCCATCGACTTGTCCGCATCTCCCCGTTTGACGCAAATGCGCGCCGGCATACATCCTTTGCTTCGGTCTATATTTTCCCTGTCCTGGATGACTCGATCGACGTCGAAATCCGGCCCGAGGACATCCGGATCGACACCTATCGCTCTGGCGGCGCAGGTGGCCAGAAAGTCAACAAGACGGATTCAGCGGTTCGCCTTACCCACCTCGCGACAGGGATAGTCGTCACCTGCCAGAACGAACGGAGCCAGCACAAGAACAAGGACGTGGCGATGAGCGTCCTGAAATCCCGTTTGTACGAGTATTATCGGATCGAGAAGGAAAAGGAGAACTCCAAGTTCGCCTCGGAGAAAAAGGAGATCGGCTGGGGCAGCCAGATCCGCTCCTACGTCTTCCAACCCTATACCCTGGTCAAGGATCACCGGAACAAGTTTTCTGTCGGCAATGTCCAATCGGTCATGGATGGCGACATTGATTCCTTCATCGAGTCCTTCCTCCGCTGGCGATGGCAGGGCGGTACGGCCGCGGCTACCGGAATTGGCTCGGAGGAAGAAGAGGAGCTTTGAGCTCGATGATGCGCAGCCGCGGTCCGCGACAGTCCAAAGTCCCAGAATTCACGTGGGCCTTGGCATTTGCCTTCCTGGCGGCCGTCCGGGCCTTGCCGGCAGAGACAAAGGCCCTGTCGGCTGAATCGCCTTCCCTGGCAAGCCAGCCATTCATCGTCGCTGTCGCTCGATTCGAGTCCATCAATATCTCGTCCGACCATGATCTGTTCCTCTCGGCACTTCCCCGCCTCATGGCAGCAGGGCTCAAGTCTCTTCCTCCCCATTTCGAGACGGATGGCTATTCCGCGGAGAGGAAGGCGAGGACAAGGATCCTTTCGAACTTCGTCCTCGGCGCCGATCTGGCGCAGCGGCTTGACGATCTTTCGTTGCGCAGCCTGGAGCCCGGAATAGAAAAGCTTCGTCGGGTCCAGAATATCGACGAGGCCGCGGCGAAGGTCACGGCCAGCAGGAAAAAACTAGAAGAGGCCCTGGAAGACACTCAGGCTGGACCTCTTCCGTCGGCGCCCCCCAAGCCGAGGGTTGCCCAGCTTCTCGAGAGCAATGCCCGTGGAGAGCTCATCGAACTCGGAGCGTCCACTGCCGCCGTTGCCGCGAAGGCGTCTAAAGCCGACCTCCTCATCACGGGACGAGTGGAAGAGATCGGTGGCTATGTTTCAGTTAGCATAGCGGGCTGGGACGCGGCACTTGGACGCGTGGTTTTCGCCTGGAAAGAATATGCTTCCCCCGATGATCCCGAGCCCCTGGCCAGGATGCTGGCCGACCGCATAGCCCAGGAGATAGCCGGACGCGATTTTGCCCGCGTTGATCTTTCCATAGATCCCGCGTCGGCGACGGTCAGCCTGGACGGCGAGGCTATCCAGGAAGGGACCCGGTGCCTGTATTTTTTCGAACCTTCCCAAGTGAGGCTGGAGGCCAAGGCCCCATCAAGGAAAGCGCTTCGGGTGGACCTGGTGCTTGCCCTCGGGGACCGGAAAGGCCTCGCTGTCTCGCTTCCAATTGACGAGGAGGGCACGATCACCGTCACGACCTCGCCTAGCGGTCTTCCTGTTTTCCTTGACGGCGCTCCCCTAGGGAATTCGCCCCTCATTGCGGCACTTGGCAGCTCACGGGCTGTGGTGACGGCCTTCGACGAAAAGGGCGGTCGTGCCGAAGCGGTAGTCGCGCCGGGGGGGGCAAGGGAGATCATCCTCGAGCCACGCGCCGATTCCGCGCAGGATGCCGCCCGCGTATCCGATGCTAGAAGGGCCTTCTATGACTCGCTCGGCTGGTTCCTCCTCGCGCTTCCGCCCTTCAGCATCTCCTATGGCCTCAACCTTATATGCAATGAAGCCGCCGCGCGCTACACGACAGCAACCACATTGACGACGGGATCGCTTGCCGCGGCCTACCAAGTCTCCACGGTGTCCACGGCGACCTTGGCCGTAGCGGCCGCAGGGCTTGCCACAAACGCGGTTCTCCACTTCATCACCTATCTAAAGGCAGCCCGTTGATGCGGCGCCGACACATGCGCTCGCGCGAAGGAATGGAACAGCATGCGATTCGCTGACAGGTTGAAGGCCTTTTTGGGAAAGGCGACGATCGAGCAGGAAGCTTATTTTGAGGAGCTCTGCGACCTTCTCGTGGAGGGTGACCTAGGCGCCGCCCTCGCGTCCAAGGTCACCGACGAGCTCAAGACGGCTTGTACCAGGCGCGGAATCCCGGGCAGCGAGCCCATCAAGCTCGAACTCAAGCGCATCCTGCTTGCGTATTGCCGGGAAGCCATCATCGAGCCTCAGAAAGGCTCCTTCAACGTCTTCCTCCTTCTTGGCGTCAATGGCGTCGGGAAAACCACCAGTTGCGCCAAGCTGGCCCGCCATTACCTTGACAAGGGCTTGGCCCATGACGTTGTCCTCGCCGCCGGTGACACGTTCCGGGCTGCGGCTATCGAGCAGCTAAAGATCCATGGAGAAAGGCTGGGTCTGCGGGTCGTCGCCCAGAAACAGGGATCGGATCCGGGTGCTGTCCTTTATGACGCCATCGAATCCGCCCAAGCCCAGGGGGCGGACCTCGTGATCGCGGATACGGCGGGGCGGATGCATACCCGTCAGGACCTTGTCCGCGAGTTGGCGAAGATCGACAAGATAGTCGCCACCAAGGCAGCCGGAGCCAGCTATCGTCGCCTCCTCGTCCTGGATGCCACGACAGGGCAGAATGCCCTGCGGCAAGCGGAGGCTTTTGGAGAAGCCGTCCACCTGGACGGAGTGATCCTCACCAAGATGGACTCCTCCGCCAAGGGAGGGATCGTCATCGCATTGGCCAAGGAACTGGGATTGCCGATCGCTTTCGTGGGCACCGGAGAATCGTATACCGACATTAAGCCCTACAAGGCCGAGGCATTTCTTGACGAATTCCTCGGGATTGCCTGAAAAAAGGACGGGTCAGGTCGCCTACATGTCGATGCCCATGAGCGTGCAGCGGTTCCTTTCTCCACACCTCATCCCTGCCTTGTTGCTGTGTTGCCTCGCTCCAGGCCCGTTGCTCGCCGCCGGAGGCCAGTTTTTCCTTTCTGATGAGGCGGGCTTCCAGGGTTTGCCTGCGGCCAAGGATGACAAGGCCGGCTATATCCTCGAGATCCTTGTCGATGGACTGAAGGAGACCCGCATCCTCAGGAAGGACGGGGTTGAAAAGGAAATACGCCGCCTTGATGTGACGGCCTCGGGAAAGCGCGAGTCCCGCCTCGTCGATGGAATCCTCTTAGAGACGACGGACTTCGACCAACAAGGGGCCATCGTCGAGGAGAAGTCCTATGACTCCGCGGGAGCCAAGCCTATCCTTTCACGACGGTACAGCTATGTGAAGGGAAAGCTTTACAAGGTGGAGTCCTTTGACGAGACCGATACCTCAACCGGGTCCCTGCGCTATCGCTACGATCCCAAGGGCCGCCTCGTGGAGCTGCGTGCATTGGGTGCCTTCGGCATGGGCATGCTCGGGACCGTTCCCGGCGAGACCGGGCCGGGGGTCCTTTGGACCGAGGTGCCGGGCGAAAAAAGCCATGGCCTGGTGGTCATCGTCTACGACAACGTCCAGCGTCCTGTCAGGATGGACAGCTACAGGGATGACAAGCTGGAACGAAGGGAAACGATCAGTTACGACAAGGCATCCCTCGTGGCGAAAAGGGTAGTCGAAAGCCCAGGGAAGGACGAGATCCTGGAGGTCCGGTATGACAGGGGAGGGCGCCCCCTCCTTTCCATCCTGCGCCGCGCGGCCAAGGAAACGCAGCGCGAAAGCTGGCTCTACGACGAGAAAGGCCGCGCCCTCGAGCATATCACCCTCCGCGGCGCCTCCACCGTGCGCATCACCTGGACCTGGGGGGAAGGGGACGAGCTTTCTTCGGAATCATCCTTCCGCAATGGCGTTCTCATATCAATTATAAGGACATTCCCCGATGGGATCGTCGTGAAGGAATACTACGACAAAGGCAAGCTTTTCCTCCAGGCGCGCTATGAGGAAAACCGCCTAGTCAGGGAGGACTTCATGTCTGGTGGACTCGTTGTCCGGAGCAAGGAATACCATTGAAAGGGCAACCTTGGGTTCTCTGGCTCTCACAGCGCTGGTTTTCCGCCCGCCGTGCGTCCGGAGGTGCCGCCTCATCGGTACTTGCCTCGGCTGGCATAGCCATAGGGGTCACCGCCCTCGTGGTGGTCCTCGGCGTCATGAATGGGTTCCAGCTCGGATATATCGATTCGATCCTGGAGATATCCAGCTATCATGTCAGGGTCAAGGCCGACGGGAAAGGCGAACCCGACGGAAGCCTGATTGCCAGGCTGCGGTCCGAAAAAACGGTTCGCAGCGTAGTCCCCTTCCTTGAGACCCAGGTCCTCCTCTCCTCCTCCAATGGGCGCAGCTCGCCAGTCAAGATCCGTGCGATCCCGGCCAACGCCCCTGTCGAGGACAGGGGCTTCTCGGATGCCTTGGGCATCTCGCCCGAGGCTTTCGCGGAAGCGGATGGCATCGTCATCGGAGCCGAACTGGCCCGCTATCTCAATGTCGTGGCCGGCGACAAGGTCCAGATCATCTCCCTTCTTTCCAACGAATCCTCCGGGATACTTGCGCATACTGAATCGGTGCGGATCAACCAGGTCTTCCGATCAGGCTTTTACGACTACGACTTTGGACTCGGTTTCATCGACATCCAAGGGGCCGCCGCGCTTTTCCCCCTCGACGAGCCCCGCTCCTACACCTACGGCATCAAGCTCGAAAGTCGCAACGACGATGCGGCGATGGTAGCGAGATTCGAGGCGCTTGGCATTCCGGCCGCCGAGGGATGGCGCGATTACAACCGCTCCTTTTTCAGCGCGCTCAGGACGGAAAAAACAATGATGCTCCTCCTGGTCGGCCTCATCTTTCTTGTCGTTGGCGTCAATATTTTCCAGTCTATGCGTCGGAATGTCCTTGAGCGCATGGAGGAGATGGCCCTGATAAAGGCCATAGGCGGTGGCATCGAGGAGCTCAGGAGCGTCTTCATCCTCGACGGGCTATTCATCGGCCTCATTGGCTCCTTTGCCGGCCTTGTCCTGGGACTGCTTGTCGCCACGAACGTGAATGCCATCTTTGTCGGAGTCGGGTCCCTTCTCAATGCCCTAAGCGTCCTCGTCTCGACAGTGACCGGCAGCCAATCTTCCGACTTCAGCATTTTCTCCCCGGACTACTTCTATCTCATGGAAGTGACGGTGCGCCTGCTTTTCCCGGAAATATTCTTCATCGTCGCGGCGGCCATCGCCTCGTCGGCCGCCGCCGCCGCCTTGGCCGCGTCCTATGTCTCCAGCCTTGAACCCGCGGAGCTCCTACGCCATGAATGACCCACTCATTACCTGCCGAGGCCTCGCCAAGACCTTCACAAGCATGGCCGAGGACCTTACCATTTTCCATAGCCTCGACTTGGTCGTCGAAAGCGGCAGCAGCGTCGCGATCACAGGCCCCAGTGGAAGCGGCAAAAGCACCTTGCTTTCCATCATCGGCGGCCTTGATAGGCCAAGCGAAGGCTCCCTCCGTGTAGGTCCATATGACCTTGTGGCCCTTCCCGAGCGCAGGCTCTCCGCGTACCGCTCGGCTTTTGTGGGCTTTGTTTTTCAGTTCCACTACCTCCTCAAGGACTTCGATGCGCTCGAGAATGTCGCACTCCCCGCCTTCATGCGCGGGCTGCCCAAAAAGGAAGCCTTCCGTCGGGCCGAGGCCCTCCTCTCAGAGGTTGGCCTCGGAGAGAGGCTGTATCACCTGCCATCGCAGCTATCCGGGGGGGAAAGGCAACGCGCAGCTCTCGCTCGAGCTTTGATAAACGAGCCAAAACTCCTCCTCGCCGACGAACCCACGGGCAATCTGGACGCCGCAAATGCCCTGGCCGTCCGGGAGCTCCTTTTCAGAATCCTGCACGACAAGGGAACGACCCTGGTCCTGGTCACCCATGACCTGGGATTGGCTGCCGAGGCCTCCCAGCGTTATGAACTCCGGGAAGGAAGGATCGGGTACCTATGAGTGCTTCCTCAATCCTTTTCATTGCTGGCCGTTCCTTTTTCGGCAAGAAAGCGGAAGGGGGCGGCAAGCACCGGGAAAGGAACTATCTCCGTGGAGCGGTTCTGGGTGTAGCGCTCTCGGTCGTCCCCCTCACCGTCGTGTTTTTCGTCGCTGACGGAATGATCCAAGGCATCACAAACCGCTACCTGGAGACTTCCACCTTCCATCTCCAGGCTTCTCCAGCCTATTCAAAAACGCCGGTCGAACTCGAGGATACCGCATCCAGCATCCGCGATCTCCCAGGAGTCATATCCGCCTTTCCGGAATTCCAGGGCCCTGCCATCGTCTTGGGAGCCCTGAGGAATTCCGGCAAGCGCGACGGGTCGCAGGTCTACGGAGCTTTGGTGCGCGCTATCGACCCCACCTTTCTGGCCGATCCAGGACTGCTTTCCTACTTGCGGCCCCTCTCGGGCGAACTCGTGTTCCGTCGCGACAACGATGTGATACTCGGCAGCTCCCTTGCGAAAAAAATGGGCGCTGCAACCGGAGACCTCGTGAGTTTCTTGACGACGCGGGCAGCCTCGGGCCTTCCAGGCTACTCGGGACTGAGCCCGAAACTTACAACCCTCCGGGTCCGCGCGATAGTCAGCTCTGGATATGAAGAACTGGACGCACTTTGGGCCTTTGTTCCCATCGCGACGGGCGAGCGCATGCTCGCTCCCGGAACGCGCCGGGTCTTCATCGGCATCAAGGTCAAGGAGCCATTCGGCAACCTGTCTCCCCTCAGGAACCGCATCGAAGACAGCTGCGTGAAGGTCGATGTCGGCTCCTCATTTTGGAGCGTCGCAACCTGGGCAGAATTGGAGCGGAACCTCTGGAAGTCCTTCGCCACCACCCGTGCTCTCCTGGTCCTCCTCATGGCCCTCGCGGTCGCGGTTGCCGCCGTCAATGTCGGATCGGCCCTCATCATGCTCTCCCTGGAAAAGAAAAGGGACATAGCCATCCTGAAAAGCGCCGGGGCCTCCCAATCCCAGATCGGCGCGGTGTTTGTGGTTGTGGGAGCCCTGACTGGTGGGGTAGGTGTCGTCCTTGGCCTAGCGGCAGGGTCGCTGGTAGCGGTATTCGTGAACGAAATCCTTGGTGGAATGGAGACTGCCATCAATTGGACCGCAGGGCTGTGGAGGGACCTGGGGGGCGGCCAGCCGGTCACCAGGATCAATCTCCTCAATCCCTCCTACTATCTCGAGCGCATCCCGGTCACGCTCTCCATTTCAAGCCTCGCCCTCATGGCAATCCTCGGCATAGGACTGTGCATCCTGGCTTCCCTGCTGCCGGCCAGGAAAGCGGCCAAGCTCTCCCCCCTTGAGATCATCCGAAAGACCTGAGGGACAAAACCCTTCCCTTTTAGGGCTAATTGAGTGTATAGTGCACGAGGCCTCAATCGGCCTCCCCTTGTGAGCGGCGTATATATCCCGGAGGAAACATGGTCAAGAAAAGCGAAGCCGTCACTCTGAAACCCGGCAATGTCGATGAAAAGGAAAAAGCTCTTGAGGCCGCCCGTCTCCAGATAGAAAAGCAGTTCGGTGTCGGATCCCTCATGAAACTTGGTGGGCGCGATGCCACCATGAAAATCGAAACCATCCCTTCAGGCTCTATCCTTCTTGATGAAGCCCTTGGTGTTGGCGGATATCCCCGCGGCCGCGTCATCGAGATTTATGGTCCTGAATCCTCGGGAAAAACGACCCTTGCCCTTCACGCAGTGGCGGAAGCGCAGAAAAAAGGCGGCATTGCGGCTTTTATCGATGCCGAGCATGCGCTCGATCCCGTTTATGCCAAAAATCTCGGGGTCAACATAGACGAACTTTGGGTATCCCAACCCGATTCCGGGGAGCAGGCCCTCGAAATAGCCGAGTCCCTCATCCGATCCGGCGCGGTGGATATCATTGTGGTCGACTCGGTCGCGGCGCTGACGCCGCAAGCCGAGATCGATGGCGACATGGGCGATGCCCATGTGGGTCTCCAGGCTCGCCTGATGAGCCAAGCCTTGCGCAAGCTCACCGGGACGCTTTCCAAGAGCAAGACGATCCTGGTTTTCATCAACCAGATCCGTATGAAAATCGGAGTCATGTTCGGAAATCCGGAAACCACGACAGGCGGCAATGCCCTCAAGTTCTACGCGTCAATCCGCCTTGAAGTGCGCAAGATCGAGACCATCGAGAAGGGCGAGGAAGAGGCCATCGGCAATCGCGTGCGGGTCAAGGTCGTCAAGAACAAGGTCGCGCCTCCTTTCCGCAAGGTGGAGCTGGAAATCATGTTCGGCAAAGGCATTTCCTGGGCCGGCTCACTCGTGGACGCCGCGGTCAAGTACAACATCATCGACAAAAAGGGAGCCTGGTATACCTACGGTGAGGAAAAAATAGGGCAGGGCAGGGACAACGCAAGGGCTTATCTCGAGCAGAACACCGCCTCGGCGCTGGCAATCGAAAAGCTTCTCCGGGAGATCATCTTCTCTTCTCCTCCCGTTGAAACGCCCGCGGAGAAAAAATCCGCCGCGGACATGGCCGTCGCGCTCGCTGCAGGAATAGCACCGACAAGCCGTCCGGAAGCCGTTGCCGAAACCCCCAAGGCCGCCAGCGGTCGCGGACCTGGGCGTCCGCCAAAACAAGCCGCGGCTTCGCCTCCAGCCCCGGCTGACGATGAGGGCCTGTTCTGAGCCTAGTCATGGAAAAGGTCCATCTAGGCCTCGGCGGAAATAGCGGAGATACAGAAAAGGCTTTTCAGGAAGTCATTCTCGGATTATCCGCCATTTTCGCCGGGCTGAGGGTATCCGCCATCTACAGGAGTTCAGCCCGATATTATGAGGATCAGGCGGATTTTCTCAATGCCGTAGTCGAGGGCTGGACGGGCTTGTCGCCCCGGGAACTCCTTGTGGCGGCCAATGCCCTCGAAGCCGCGGCCGGCAGGGATAGATCGAAGGAAATTCGCAAGGGGCCCCGCCGCCTTGACATCGATATCCTGCTTTTCGGTCGCCACCTAATCGCGGAGAGCGACCTCATCATTCCCCATCCCGGACTTCGGGAAAGAAAATTCGCACTCCTCCCGCTCGTGGAGCTTGATCCAAACCTGACCGATCCCGTGAGCGGGTCTCCCCTCTCGGCCTTTCTCTCCTCGCTCCCCCCTCAGGGTATTTACCTTCTCCATCCCGCCGACTATGATCTGCTTTATCTTTAGGAAAGCATGTCAGACAACGAAGCATTCCTCGCCGGCCAGGAATATGGCGCCGGAGAAGGCCGCCATTTCCATATCAGGGACTTTGAAGGTCCTTTGGATCTCCTCCTCTTCCTCATTCGAAAGAACGAGGTCAACATCTACGATATTCCCATTGCGTCGATAACCGAACAATACCTGAGTTTCCTTGACGACGGCTCCGATATCGACCTTGACGACCTCACGGAGTTCTATTCCATGGCGGCGACCCTCATCTATATAAAATCACGGATGCTCCTGCCTCTTCATCTCGACCTTGACGATGAATTGGAGGATCCGCGACGGGAACTCATCGAAAAACTCATCGAGTACCAACGCTTCAAGAAGCTTTCCGAGCTTATGGAGAAAAAGGAGCTTGAAGTCGAATGGGCGATCGAGCGGAAAAAAATCCAACGCCCTCTCCCCTTTGTCGAGGAGGAGAGACTCTGGGAAGAACTCGATGTTTGGGACCTCCTCAAGACATTTTCCGCGCTGGTCACCAACCTGACCTCCGAGCGCATCATCGATCTCTATGAGGAAGTCTCAATCAACGAAAAAATCGCCTTGATCCATGAATTGCTGGACTCTCGAGAGTTTTTTTCCTTTACCGACCTCATCACGCGCCCGCGCTCCACGATGGACGTGGTCTGCGCCTTCCTTGCGATACTTGAAGCGGTGAAGTTCCGCTTGATCTCTATCTTTCAGCATCGCCTCTTCGGCGACATCCAGGTGCGCAGAAAACCTGCGGGGGAAGAAAATGGAAATCAGGCTTGAGAAAGAGGCCGCCCTCGTCGAAACCGTCCTCTTTCTGGAAGCGGATCCCATCGACGAAGCCGGCATAGGACGCGCGACCGGGCTCGGCACTGACGTCGTCGAGAAAGCCCTGGAACTCCTCGTGGAGACCTACAGGGACAATGTCCATGGTCTTGAACCCATCCATTCAGGCGGTGGATGGATGATCGCACCCAAGCTTGAGCTCTGGGAATCCCTCAAGGAAAGGTATGGCAAGAAATCCGATTCCCGGCTTTCACGTGCCGCCCTTGAGACCCTCTCCATTGTCGCCTATTCCCAGCCAATCACCCGTCCCGAGGTGGAGGCGATTCGGGGAGTCTCGGCGGATGGAATGATCAGGTTTTTGCTGGAGAAGGGGTTCATCAAGGAAGTTGGCAAAAAGGACGCGCCGGGGCGCCCCGTCCAGTATGGGACGACCAAGGAGTTCCTGAAATACTTCAGGCTCGGCAGCATATCGGATCTTCCGAAGCTGGATGACCTCGAGCGTGAGCGCTTCGATCCCGATCAAAAGGACGAGGATAGGCAACTGACCGCGGAGGAGAGCCAGGTTGACGCAGAAAGAAACCCGCCAAAAGGATCCTGACGACGATTCCATCAGGCTCCAGCTTTGGCTTGCCCGCGCCGGCGCGGCATCACGCCGTCAGGCGGAAGGTCTCATAGTGGCGGGGCGGGTGACGGTCAATGGCAATACCGTCACGGAATTGGGCTCGCGCGCCCGCCCTGCGGATGATGTGCGGCTGGACGGGAAGCGCCTGAGCCTCGAGCTTCGCCTTGTCTATATCCTCCTCAACAAGCCTGCGGGTTTCCTCTCTTCCATGAGCGACCCGGAGGGGCGCAGGCTGGCTGTCGACTTGCTGGAACCGGGCATCACCGAACGGGTCTATAATGTCGGCAGGCTCGATCAATGGTCGCGCGGGCTCTTGCTATTTACCAACGACGGCGAGCTGGCCCGGCAATTGAGCCATCCCTCCTGCGGTCTGGAGAAGGAGTATGAGGTTCGGGCCGACCTTCCTCTGCCTCCCGAGTTTTTCTCGGGGTTTGTCCATGGTGTGGAAATCGAGGGCGTCCTGTATAAGGCCAAATCCGTTGACCAACTTGACGATTTTCGCGCTAGCGTCGTGCTAGTCGAAGGCAAGAACCGCGAGATACGCCGGGTCCTTGAGCATTACGGACGCAAAGCCCTGGCCTTGACCAGGGTCAGGTACGGCCCCCTCGTCATAGTTGGACTGGAAGAGGGCAAATCCCGCGAGCTTGCTCCTAGGGAACTCGCGGATCTTCGCGCCGCCCTCAAGAACACCTAGTATCGCCGGAGGTTCCCATGATAGTCGCCATCGATGGCCCAGCGGGGTCGGGCAAGAGCACGATCGCACGCAAGGTGGCACAAGGTCTCGGCTTCACGTATGTCAATTCCGGGAGCATCTACCGGGCCATCACCCTAGGAGCCTTGCGCAGGAAACTTGACATGGCGGATTCGGATGGCTTGCTGGCCTATGCCCGTGAGGCAGTCATCGAGTATAGGCAGAACCACTTTATCCTGGATGGCGAGGACGTGGAGGCGATACTGCATTCGGCGGATGTCGATGCCCATGTCGCCCAGCTGTCCGCAATTCCAGCCATCCGCGATGTCGTCAACTCCCATGTGCGCACGATCGCAGGTGCTGCGGATGCCGTGGTCGAAGGACGGGATATGACCACGGTGGTATTCCCCGATGCCGACTTCAAATTCTTCCTCGATGCCAGTCCAGAAGCCCGCGCTCGCCGCCGATGCGAACAAGGCTGCTCCGCTTCAACCTTCGAGGAGATCGCCAGGAATATCGCCATGCGGGACGAAATCGACCGCAATAAACCGGTAGGAGCCCTGAAAATCGCGGCCGATGCCTGTTATTTGGACAGCTCGGACTTGACCATAGATGAAGTTTATGACAAAGTATACAGGAAAATTTACCATCAAGGGAACACTATGGGCGTGAAGGAAGTGGCGACGGATTCTCCCAACCTCCAGAGGGACGACATCCAGACACAATTGCAGGAGCAGTACCTCAAGAGCTTGGATGGGCTTGAGGAAGGTGACCTTGTCGAAGGACATGTCATCCAGCTCACGAATGATTTCGTTTTCATAGACGTCGGCTACAAGTCCGAGGGAAAGATCCCGGTTATCGAATTCGGTGACGCGGTTCCCAAGGTCGGCGACGTGGTCAGCGTCATCCTCGTCAAGAAAGAGGCACGCAACGGGGAGATAGTCGTCTCCAAGAAGCGCGCTGACGAGAAGGTGTACTGGAGGCAGGTTTCTGTCGCCTTCAAGGATCATCTCCCGATCGAAGGCTTGATCGACAAGGAAATTAAGGGCGGCTACGAAGTCAACCTTGGTCATGGACTGCGTGGCTTCCTTCCCGCTTCAAAGGCTGATATCCAGCGCATCGAGAAGCCCGAGGAGCTCGTCAATCTAAAGACCTCGTTTTACCTCGAGCGCCTCTATTCAGACCGCA
This sequence comes from Spirochaetaceae bacterium, assembly GCA_025358255.1. Taxonomy (GTDB): domain Bacteria; phylum Spirochaetota; class Spirochaetia; order Treponematales; family Rectinemataceae; genus JANYKC01. The sequence goes on along the minus strand of JANYKC010000030.1, from coordinate 55,744 downwards.
AGGTCAATATCGTCCTCAACCGCCGCAAGTGGATGGAAGAGGATATCGAAAAGCGCCGCGACGAATTCTTTTCCCACACCCAGATCGGCGATACGGTGGTCGGTGAGGTCAAGAGCTTCACCAGCTTCGGCGCCTTCATCGATCTGGGGGGCTTCGACGGACTCCTCCATATCAACGACATGAGCTGGGGCCATGTCACCCGCCCGAAGGACTTTGTGAAGAAAGGTCAGAAAATCGACCTTAAAGTCATTCGGATGGAAACCGAAGAGCGCCGCATCAACCTCTCACTCAAGCATTTCCAGGCTGACCCTTGGTCGACCTTCGAGGAACGCTACCACGTCAATGACGTGGTGCATGGCAAGGTCACCAAGCTCACCGAATACGGCGCCTTCATCGAGCTCGAGGAAGGGATCGAGGGCCTCGCCCATATCTCCGAGTTCTCTTGGACCCGAAAGATCCGGAAGCCCGAGGAGATGCTCGCGGTCGGTGCCGAGCTCGATTGCATGATCCTCAATTATGACCTTCAGGCAGGCAAGGTTTCCCTTGGCCTTAAACAGGTGCAGGACAATCCTTGGGATCGCGTCTCCGAGAAGTATCCAATGGGCATGCGCCTCACCCGAAAGGTAGTGAAGCTCACCACCGCCGGAGCCTTCATCGAACTGGAAGAGGGTATCGACGGATTCCTTCATGTGGACGATCTTTCCTGGACGAAACACGTCAAGAGTCCAGCGGGCGAGCTTGAGGTCGGACAGGAAGTCGAGGTCATGGTCATCGAGAGCGATCCCGAAGACCGGAACATACGCCTGGGCATGAAGCAGCTGTCCGAGGATCCGTGGAGAAGCTTTGCGAAGGCTTTCCGGATTGGGTCAGTGGTCGACGGTGTCGTCTCTTCAGTCACGGACTTCGGCGTCTTCGTCAAGGTCCAGGGTGATCTCGAAGGCCTCATCAAGAAACAGGACCTCTCCGAGAACAAGGACGAGATGTATGATGACGCCCTCAAGCGTTTCACCGTCGGGATGACCGTCAAGGCCATCGTGGTGGAACTCTCCGGGGAAAGGCAGAAACTCGGCTTGTCCATCCGCGATCTAGCGCGCCGCCAGCAGCGCGAAGAGATTTCCCGCTTCATGCAGGATGACTCTGCGGATGGCTATACGCTCGGCGACCTTCTCAAGGAGAAGGACGGTCCGAAGAACAACTCCTAATCCGCGATGCTCGGGAACATCGACCCCGTCAAGTTCGGGACGCTCATCGAAATCAGCGCTCTCATCAACTCGAACTACGGGGACGCTACTTCCCTGCTTACGCAGATTCTGGAGTCTGCGACCAGACTGACTGAAGGCGAGGCTTCTTCCCTGATACTCCGTGATCCGGAATCAGGGAAGTTGCATTTTACGATAGCCCTCGGTCCGAAAGGACCGGAGGTCAAGAATTTCATACTGAATCCAGGGGAAGGCATCGCTGGATGGGTGGCCCTCCATGGTCAATCTCTCATCGTCAATGACGTGGAGACCGACACCCGCTTCTTCTCCGAAATAAGCAAATCCATCGGCTACACCAACCATTCCATCCTCGCCGTGCCCATGCGCGTCCGGGACGAGACTGTCGGGGTAATCGAGATAATCAACAAGCGCGACAAGAAGTATTTCACCCAGGACGACCTCCAGTGGCTCGAGCTTTTCTCGGTCCAGGCGGCGATCGCCTTGGAGAACGCCCGCTACCTCGAGCGAGCCAAGGATGAGATCCGGAACCTACGAGACCAGGTCCAGGAGGGACGCGGCTGGCATAACCTGATAGCCGAAAGTCCTGTCATCCTCGAAAAGCTCGAGCTGATCGACCGAGTCGCCAAGACCGGATCGAGCGTCCTCATCCTCGGCGAGAGCGGCGTGGGAAAAGAGCTGTTTGCCGAGCAAATCCATTTAAAGTCCGATCGGGCCGAAGGCCCCTTTATCCGGGTCAACTGCGCCGCACTTCCCGAAGGGCTTCTTGAAAGCGAGCTTTTCGGCCATGTCAAGGGCGCTTTCACCGATGCGATCCAGAACAGGAAAGGGCGATTCGAACTCGCCGACAAAGGTACCATCTTCCTCGATGAGATAGGGGATCTTCCCCTCAAGTTGCAGGCAAAACTCCTCAGGGTCCTCCAGCAGCGCACTTTCGAGAAAGTCGGCTCCAGCGAACCAGTGAGTGTCGATGTACGGATCGTGGCCGCCACCAACCGCGATATCGAAAGGCTCGTGGAAAATGGCGAATTCCGCTCGGACCTTTACTACCGCCTCAATGTCCTTCCCATGCACATCCCGCCGCTAAGGCAGCGCAAAGAGGATATTCCGGCGCTTGCCGAGGCTTTCCTGAAAAAATTCGCGAGGGAAACCAACAAGCGCTTCGAAGGCTTCACCGGCGACGCGGTCGAAGTCATGCTCTCCTATTCCTGGCCGGGAAATGTCAGGGAGCTGGAAAATGCCGTCGAGCGGGCTGTAGTAATCGCCAAGGATTCGCGCATCGGTTCCCAGGACCTTCTTCTCGGAAGGGGAGCAGGCCAAGTCGATGAATACAAGGGCAAAAGCCTCAAGGAAGCATTGATGATTTTCAAGCGCCATTTTATCCGAAAGGCGCTTGAGGAAAGCCGATGGAACCAGACGGAAGCAGCTAAGGTGCTTGACATCCAGAGGACCTACCTCTCCCGACTACTCAAAGAACTTTCAATCGCCAATACGAAGGAGTGATTCACATGAGCAATACCACACGCCCGCAGGGCGAGAAAAATGCCGAAAAACAGCGCTTCTCAGCGATCCTTGACGGATTCCTCCGCAAGAACAGGATAGTCCTCCTGGTGGCGCTCGTTGTCCTCCTGGTAGGCATCGCAGGAATCGCCATCGTCTCCGGAGTGACCAGCGCCCAGAAGAACAGCTCGACGATCCGCGTGGAGAAGCTGACAGACGACCTTGATGCCTGGTCCAACGAAAAAGACGCCACCAAGAAAGCGGATGCCGAGAAGGCCCTGGTGGCATCCCTCAAGGAAGTGACGACCAGATGGCCGCGGCAATTCGCCAGCATTCGCGCATACACCATGCTGGCGCGGATCGCCGAGGCCAACAAGGATTTCGCCGAAATGGAAAAGGACTGGTGGGCGATATATGCCAGCTTCCCCGCTTCTTTCGCCGCTCCGGTCGCGCTTCAGAACGCCGCCGCCGCCGCGGAGGAGCGGGGAGCCAATGCCGAGGCTATCGCCCATTACCGAGTGGTCGTCGACAAGTACTCGACCAAGAGCGTGGGCGTGGCGCACGCGTTATTCGCCATCGGCCGCCTCTCCGAGGAGTCCAAGGACTATGCCGCGGCTACGGACAGCTACCAGAAACTCCTTGCCACCTATCCCGACGATGATTGGACAAAGCTCGCAAAGGACCGTATAATATTCCTCAAGGCCCACGGATTCAGCAAATAATCGACGCCCTGTAGGGCGGCAGGAACATTGAGGCCCGGCATTCCGGGCCTTTATTTTTTTCGAAGCGAGGAGGCAGCTCATGCCCGGGAAGCGCGCCAAGTTCTTCGAGACCCGCATTTTCGGTTTTGTGATCGCTATCGCCGTCGCGCTTGTCGTAACGGGCTTGAATTATGGCACGGGACTCTTCCAGTCCCTCGAGCTCAAGACCCTGGATACCCATTTCACGCTCAAGATGTCCACTCGCGGGAAAACCGTCCAGGAAGGTTCGGTCTATTCCGAGAAGGGCATGAAAGTATCCGATGACATCATGATCGTCGGCATCGATTTCAACTCGCTTTCCAAGTACGGGAAATGGCCTTTCCCCCGCTGGCGCCATGCCGACCTGGTAAACGCCTTCGCGAGGATCAAGGACCAGACCCAGCGGGAAAGCGCCCTCTTCCTGGACGTATTCTTCATCGACAACGATCCCAACAAGCAGGACGATTTGGTCCTATTGAAAAGCATGAAGGGCTCCGGTCGCGTGTTCCTGGAGACGATGCTTTCACACGAGACGGACAGCTCCGCCTTCTCAGCGGAAATGACGAAGCGCGAACTGGATCTCTACGCAAAACACGGCACTGTCAAGAACGTCAAAGGCCCTTGGCTCGAGATGTCCCCTTACCTGAGCTCCGAGCCTCCCTTGCCCGAATATATAGAAGCCATGACCGGCTATGGTCAGGCCAATTTCGGGCCGGACAAGGACATGGTCTACCGCAAGCAGCCCCTTCTGGCAAAATACAGTGCCCTCGTCGCAGATATCCGCTTTGACGGGATCAAGCCGGGATTCACAGTCGATGAGTCACGGTTCGAGCGCCTGGCCTGGTTGGACAAGGATGGGTTCTTCCATAACATCGCGACACCGGTCAGCGAAAAAAGCCTTTCCTTGCTTGCCAAACAACTTGCCAAAAGCTCGCCTCCCAAGGTCGAGGACACGAATAACGATGGCACGCCCGACCTTCAATATTACGTGATCCGGCATTTCCGGGATTACTTCGTCCCCTCCATCACCCTCAGCCTGGCCGCCAATTACTTCGGCAAGACCCTCGATGACCTTGAGGTGGTGCTCGGCTCCCATATCCGCATATCCTCCCCGACCAAATTCGACGCCGAGACGGGGAATCGAATTCCCTACGAGCTCCAGGTCACCCAGGATGAGTACGACGCATCCGGCAAGCTGGTGAAGGAGGGCAAAAAACGGGCCGTTCCTTTCATCGATATTCCGATCGATGCCAATGGCTCGATGCAGGTCAATTTCATGGGCGCGCCTTCCAGCGACAGCCCCGACGGCCCGCAAACCTTCCCCGTGCGCTCATATTCCGGCTACGCCGACAAGGCGCCACCGTCTGGGGATCCGGCCACATGGCGCCGGACGATAGCGGCGAGCAACAAGATCATCATGGTCGGGGCCTTCGCCAAGGGCATGGCCGCCGATGAAAAGCCCACTCCCTTTGGCCTCATGTACGGGATCGAACTCCATGCCAATGCCCTCAACACGATCCTGATGGACAATTTCATACATCCGGCGCCGCTTTGGCTGGACTTGGCTGCCTTGGCCTTCTGTGTCCTTCTCGTGGCTTTCATGAGTTCCAGGCTCTCGACGATTTTCTCCTTTTTTACGACTATAGTCCTGGTGGCCGCCGTCTTCCTCGGAGTGTCGACGATTTTCGACAGACAGGCCCTCCTCATCAACTTCGTCTCGCCCGCGATTTCCATGATCTTCACTTTCATAGCGATAGTGGTCTACCGCGCCATGACGGAAGAGCGCGACAAGAGGCAGATACGGGCGACATTCGGCAAATACGTCAGCCCGGACGTCGTAAGCCAGCTCGCTGACAATCCCCCCGAGCTTGGCGGCGTGGATAAGGAACTTACGGTGTTCTTTTCCGATATCCGCGGATTCACCTCGATTTCTGAGAACATGACGCCCCAGGAACTCATCAATCATCTCAACGTCTACCTCACGGCCATGACGGACATCCTCATCGAATACGGCGGGACCTTGGACAAGTACATGGGTGACGCGATCATGGGATTCTGGGGAGCGCCTCTTCCGCAACCCGACCACGCCCTTCGTGCCTGCAAGTGCGCGCTCCGCCAGATGCAAAGCCTGAAGAAGCTCAACGAGACTTGGCCCGAGGCCAAGCGCATCAATATAGGCATCGGTCTCAATTCGGGCATTATGACGGTCGGCAACATGGGTAGCCCCATGCGCCTCAACTACACCCTCGCCGGGGACAATGTAAACCTCGGTTCGCGGCTTGAAGGCACGAACAAGGAATACGGTACCAATATCATCATGAGCGAATATACCTACGGTCTGGTCCGGGACAAGGTCCTGGCGCGCGAACTGGACAACATCAGGGTAAAGGGCAAGAACAAGCCCGTGTTGATCTTTGAGCTTGTGGACGTGTTCGAGGATCTTTCACCTCCGCCTCTCGTGGCCGGGAAGAAGTCCAAATGAAAAGGGGAGGGGCGTAACGACGCCCCTCCCCGGTTGTTGTAGGAACATGAGACCCAGCCCAAAGCCTCTCTTGCTATTCGCGATCATACCAATTCTCCTGTCAGGATGCGGCATAGAAAGCTATAAGTACCTATATACCCCAAGCGAACAATCGCCATCCACCACTTCGACTACGCGGATCCTCGTGCATTCCACCGAAAACACCAATGCCTACTTCATCGGCTACGAAGTCTTTTACCGGATCTATTGCGGTTCGAGTTCGACGGAGGCTCCGGCAAGCGCATCGACCGATGCCAGCGTCATCGAGGAGAATTTCTCAGCCACAGTACCTGACGTCATAGTCCAAAGGCTTCTTGCCAAGAACTACAAGACGATTGTTGGCCTTGTCGATGGTTCAGGCGTCTCTCCCTTGATTTCCATCAGCGCCACCGACATCGGGCAAAGCATCCAGGCAAGCCTCGATCTTGAAAACGGGACTGCAAAAATATTCGTCGGAAATGTCCTCCAGGCCAGCAGCCCATATCAGCCCCGCGAAATCCGGCGTAACGTGACTGATTCCAATAGTGCAAACAGGCTGTTTACCGATCCGACGACAGGGGATGACTGCAACACATCAAGCGGATCCACGTATTTCTGGATCAAGGCATATGCGGTCGCCTATGGAATAACCGACGATTTCCAGAACCTCTATAGCACGCCTTTGATCCTCGCAAACACCATCAATCTCCCAACTTCAAGCACAAGCGCAAGCAACTAGCAGGCGGGAAGAACGAGCTGGATTCAGTTATATTGCAATTGTCACTTCGTATAATGGTTATTCTGTCTACCTATTGGTTCTCCACATTACTGACCCGGCAACCAAACATTGACTTCAGCCCATGATTCTGACCGGAGGCGACAGGCCAGAATCTTAGGAGAGCAGCCATTCTTATGTTGCCGGGTCAGCAATGACACAGAGACAAGGCCGCGAGCGTGAACTTGTGTCCTTATTGGTTTTGCGCTAAATCCCTGAAGGCATCCATGTACTCTTGCCAACCCTGTTCATGACGGCCTTTGGCCAAGCATCTGACCCTCCGCACATCCAGAACGGCTGGAATCGGACGAAGAAGAACGATGCTCTCCAGTATCCGCATCAGCCCCAATTCCTTGCGAACTGGGTCCGGGAGACAGACGCGGATTTTCTTCGCATCATTCATCGATAGACTGGCCCCAGGTATCTCCAGGGCATCCATGCGTCCGGACAGGGCAATAAAAAGTTCATCAATCCCTTGGACGCTGCTTCTTTGCGAGGGAATCGTCAAGGCATATTCCGATCCCCAAGAGAGGCTGGCAAGGCTATAGATCTTCTTGCCCACAGGCAAGGGAAACTCCTCTGGAGGAGACATGCGAAGTCCTTCGGGGAGGCAATCGTTGACTGCCTTTGCTAGACTTGCGCCATCGCTCCAACCCCCATCACCGAAAGGGCTATTTTTAAGTATAAGGGATGCATACTCGGCTCCAGCCGAGACGCCAAGCGGCAGGGGTTGGGAAAGCTCCATGCGCGGCATCGGATTGAAGCCTTCCGAGAAAGCTATAGGGAGGCCAATCATCTGAAAAGCGCGGGCGAAGGCTTCTATTATCGACAAGTGGGGATATAGGCGAGCGATCGCGTTCTTCTCGAAGCTATATACGAGGCGACATGGTAGGCCTTCGCACTTTTTATCCAGAGGATCAGTATTGTGGACTTCTATATGTTCACTTTTTCGTACTACGGCAAGGGAGTCATCGCAAGAGGCACATGAATTGTTGCAGTTTTCATCACATGCTGACGTGGCGCTTCCTGCGATAGCCGCGCGATATTCAGCTTGAAGATAGCTTTTGCTTACGCGAATAGTGATGTCATCCCATGGCAAGCCTTCATCGAGGTCGCGAGCTCGCGCGCTTTCAGTGAAAACATTCCATGGAGCGCCTTTGAGGACCGAGCGCCACAATTCCCTCTGAAAGTGCTCATCCCATGCGTCAAGTCGGGCACCTTGCCTGAAGGCTTCCTCGATGAGCCCCCCTACCCTTTCGTCACCCCTGCTGATGATGCCTTCCAGCATCGAAACGAAAGGCGAGTGATAGGACACCTTGAGACCCCGAAATTTTTTGAGTCCATCCTTCAGTCGGAATATCGCCTGAAGGGCCTCCTCTTCTCCCAGAGCCGGAACCCACTGGAAAGGAGTGAAAGCCTTGGGGACAAAAGTCCCAACGTTTACATTTAGCTGGATGGAAACCCTAGCCAGCAAGCGCTCGAAGAATCCGATGATGCTGTCGACTTCGGCGATGACTCCACCCGGCAAGGGCAGTCCGATCATGAAATAGAACTTGGCGAGCCTGAATCCCTTGGTTTTCGCCTCGTCGAGGATTGCAATAGTCTGCTCAAAAGAAACATCTTTGTTGATGACTCGTTGCCAAGCGTCATTGGGAGTTTCAACCGCGAAGGTTAGGCCGCTTTTCCGGACTTCCGAAAGCTTCTCAAGAAGCGGCAGCGTAAAGGAGCTGATCTTGAGGGATGGCAGCTGGAAGGAAACTCCCTTTCCTCCCCATTCCGCGTTGAGCGCATCCAGGACCTTTTCTATCTGGGGATAGTCGCCCGAAGAGAGGGATGCCAAGGTGATCTGATGATAGCCACCTTTTAAGACAAGGCCTCGGACCTCCTCCCTTATCAAGGAAAACGGCTTAAGGCGCTGGGGACGATAATAGTATCCGGCGTGGCAGAAACGACAGCCATTGGGGCAGCCTCGCATGACCTCGACCGTGCCATGATCCTGGACGGTCTTCATGGTCGCTACAGGAAAAGCGGTCGAATACAAATGCCGCGAAAAATCCGCATACACTGCCCGCACTGTCTTGTGCAATACGGGAGTCTTGCCTGAATCCGCAAGAAACCTGTGCGCGTCGGGTGAAAGCCAGACGGCCTTGTCCGTGGCAAGATGCGCAAGCATGTCGAGTCTCGAAGCCCCAGCTTTTCGGAGTTTCGCAAGGGCTTCCATAAGGTCGAAAAACGTGGCCTCGGCCTCTCCGATATATGCCGCCTCGATGAAGCGGCTGAAAGGATGGGGATTGGATATTGCGGGTCCGCCCATCACGACTATCGGATCCGATCCAGACCGATCGGTGACATGCAAGGGTATTTGCCCCGAGGAGAGAATGGCCAAGACCGAAGTCGCGGCGAGCTCATAGCCCAAGGATATGCCAAGGATATCCGCATCACCGATGGCCGTATGAGACTCTAGGGTGAAAAGCGGCTGGTCACAGTTGGCCAGCAATGCTTCAAGATCCGGAGCGGGCGCGAATACCCTCTCGCATCGGACACCGGGCCGGGCATTGAGCTCTGAGTACAGGATGCGGATGGCGTTGTTTGACATGCCGATCTCATAGAGATCAGGGAAAGAAAGGGCAAACAGGAAATCTTCATCCCGGCAATGGCGGGATATGGATCCAAGCTCCCCGCCAAGATAGCGCGCGGGCTTTTCGATTGTCAGGAATCCCGGCCCAAGGTCAAGTTGCGGATCGACTTTTCGTCGTGTTTGTTTCAAGCCCTATACCTTCGCATTGAGATTCCAAGAAGGATGCCTATCGCGCCGAGGATAACCCAGAGTGATGAGCCGCCATAGGATAGAAAGAACAAAGGAATGCCTGTTATAGGCATGATGCCCATCGCCATTCCCGCATTGATCATGAAATGGAAAAAGATCATTCCCATTATGCCTGCGGTCACATAGGTAGCATACTTGTCGCGAAGTCCTCGCATGATCGCTGCTGATCTCCGGAGAAGCACAAAGAAAAGGGCGAAGACGGCAAACCCGCCCAGGAAGCCCCACTCTTCCGCGATTATCGAAAAGATGAAATCGGTGCTCTGCTGCGGCAGGTAGCGGTAATGGCTTTGGGTCCCCTGGAGGAAGCCCTTTCCCCAGAATCCTCCTGAACCGATGGCCGTGATGGATTGCAGGATGTTCCAACCAGAGCCCCGCGGGTCAATGCTCGGGTCCATGAAGACGATCAGGCGCATGATCTGGTATTCTTTCAGGACCTTGTGCGCAAGGACCGAGGCCGCGAGGGAGACGCAAATGTTAAGGCAGGCATAGGCGATCCAGAAGTAGTACGCCTTCTTGTAGGAGGTCCAACCCCAGGCGGAAAGGGCGAGTATGAGGGCCGAAACCGCGATCAGGTAATAAATGTAAGGCGCCGTATATAGGACAAAGAGGAACTTGGTCGGGCTGGCAGGAATGAACTTTTCCCAAAGGGGAAGCACGGTCAGGAAAAAGGTCGACAAGGCCACGGCCAGGATGAAAAGGATATAGCGCCAATCCAAGCCGGCGACGGCGATCATGAAAATCAAGATGGGGAAAAACACGAGGGAAGTCCCGAAATCCGGCTGTGAAAGGATCAACCCAACCGGTAGGAGGACAATTCCAAAGGAGATGATAAGGCGCCGGAAGCCGTTTTCATGCTCCGAACCCTCGAGGTATTTTGCCAAGAAGAGTATGACGATGATTTTCGTGAATTCCGATGGCTGGATCCCCGCCTCTCCAACTCCGATCCATGACCTTGCGCCATTGACCACCCGCCCGAAAAGCCGGGTATAGACCAATATAAACATGAAGAAAAGGTAGAGCAAAAACGTATAGTCCTTGATGCGCGTATAGTCTATCGCGGACACGGCGAACATGAGGATCAGGCCGGTGACGGCCCAAACAAGCTGCTTCAGGTATTCGTTGGATACGAGAAGGCCTTCGGCCGTGACGCCGGAGGAGTATATCGACAGTATGCCTAGGACAACCAGGGCTACGGTCGCGCTGAGAAGGGGAAAATCCATCTCTCCAATCGAGGCCTTGAGGGATTTCATTCGACTCTGTCCTGCTGCTTCGGAACAAGATAGCGCAGCCCCAAGGCGTCGATCGCCTCGTCGTATGACTGCCGCGCGAACACCGCTTGGTAAATGATGTTGGATGCGTAGGGAGCCCACCATTCCCATTGGTTCGAGGCCTCTACCATGACGACCACCACTATAGTCTCGTCTGTGGCGATCGCGTCGGCTGGAGCATAGGAAGCGAACCACGAATGCCAGTGATCATGGAGCCCCACTTCGGCGGTACCTGTCTTGCCGGCGATTTGCACAACCTTGGTATTCACGGGGAATTTCGCGGTGCCTTCGGCCACCACGCCCCGAAGGTTCTCGCGGATGATGGCGAAGGACTCCTTTGAAATCGCCGACCGCAGCAATTCCTCGGGTTCGACGATCTTGGAATAGGCCGCGGTCACGGGGTCGCGGATATCCTTGAGCACGTGGGGGCGATAGATCACGCCATCATTGACGATCATCGCCATCATGTCCGCTATCTGGAGAGGAGTGACCAAGGTATAACCTTGGCCGATCGAAAGATTCATGGTGTCACCACCAAGCCATCCCTCATGGAACTTGCGTTCCTTCCATTGGGGTGTCGGGAGGAAGCCCTCTATCTCCCCGGGGAGGTCTATGCCTGTCGCCTTCCCAAAACCGAATTCCTTCGCATAGGAAACGATCCGCTCAACGCCCAGGTAGTCCCGTCCCACAGTCCAGAAATAGATGTCGCAGGATTGTTCGAGCGCGCCTTTCAAGTCCACCCAGCCATGCCCCGGCCTCTTTATCCAGCAACTGAATACGCGGTCTCCATAGGCGATCTGCCCTTGGCAGAGCACCTTTTTCTCTTGGGGAAAGACCTTTTCCTCGAGGACTCCTGCGGTCAGGACGGTCTTGAAAGTGGAGGCAGGAGGATAGCTCGACTGCAAGGTCCTGTTGAGGAGCGGCGTATTCGGGTCATTGAGCAGATTCGCATATGCGTTGCCTGCGCCAAGCCCCGCGAAAATATTGGGGTTGTAGGAGGGATACGAGACAAGGGCCAGGACCTCGCCAGTGGAGGGCTTGAGCACGACAACTGAGCCCATGCGGGGACCAAGGGCTTTTTCGGCAATATGCTGGATATTCGCGTCAATCGTCAGGACGAGGTTGCCGCCCTGGACGGGCGGCAATACCGTGCCATTGTCGGAGAGGATGTTCTTTCCCCTTACATCCACCGTATGGAATTCTCGCCCGTCTTTCCCGCGAAGGAGCTTGTCGTATTGCTTTTCGATTCCGGCTTTTCCGATCACGTCGCCTGACTGGTAGCCTTGGTTGTAGAGGAGCTTGAGCTCATCCTTCGTGATATCGCCTACGTAGCCCATGACGTGGGAAAGCGAACCGGTTTCGAGGTAATTCCTTACAGGCTTCGCGTACCATGAAACCCCGGGATACTCGTCTATCCTTTCCGCGATCGTCGCGATGGTCGCGTATGGGACCGGGCTGATCAATTCTATCGGCTGGTAAAGGTGATAGTAGGCGGGAGGGATCCTTTTCTCGATTTCCTCGATCGGCATGCCCAGGGCATCGGATAGGCGTTTGAATACGTCGGCCCTTCTCTCAGCGGGGATCCCGGCAGGGATAAGGTCGACCGCGAAGGAATCGGTGTTGATGACAAATGGCAGCGAATAGGACCGATCATAGATCTCTCCGCGCTGGGCCGGCAGCACGGTTGTCTGCCGCGCGATGGTCATGGCCTTGTTGCGGTATTCGTTCCCTTTGGCCACTTGGAGGTAGAAAAGATATACGGAATAGACGATGAACAAGACCAGCGATAGGCGTGCGAGCACGTCTATCCTTTTTTTCTGGGATTCTGCGCCGGGGACGTGGATGCCATTCTTCATTCTCGGTTCGATTCCGTCACGAGCAGTCTTTTCGCGGTCCCAAGGAGGAGGAAGACCAATGGCGCGATCAGCCCGTTATACGCGACCTCTATCCAGAGGATTCGGTCCACGAGTCCATAGGTCTGGATCTTGGTCCCAAACAGGAGGAAAAGCAGGGTCGCGCCAAGAGCCTTGAGCAAGGTTCCTATCGCTCCCATCGCCACCGGCAGCAAGATGCGATCGATGTAAAATGAGCCGTGCAGCATGCCTGAAAAGGCGGCGACAAAGGTCCGGACAAAGGCATGGAAACCCAAGGGCGAGGCCGAAAGGCAATCCTCGGCAAAGCCCGAAATGAACCCCGCCACCGGACCTTCGACAGGGCCATTCTTGTACCCTATCCATATGAGGATCACCAGGGAGAGATCGGGTATCACGCCAAAAACGGCTATCGGCCCAAACCAGGTCGACTGGATCAATCCGGTGAGTACGAGGAGGACGGATGAGATGAAGATGGTCCTGATCATCGCTTGGCTCCGTTCGCCGGTGGGCCGAGGCTTGGCAATCCGCGGCCTGAGTCTGTCGTCGGGTTCAGCTTGATGATGAAGACATATTCGACCCGGGTGAAATCCAGGACGGGTTCGCAGTCGACCTCGAGCGAGGTCTGGTAATCAAGGGCACGGATCTTGGAAACCCTGGCGACGGCGAGATCCGGCGGGTAGACCGATTCGTAGCCGGAGGTAACGACAAAATCGCCATATTGGATTTCCTCTTTTGCCCCTTTTTTCACGAACTTCATGACAAGGGGCTCGTCATTGGAACCACGACCGGTCAAAAGCCCCTCATATCTGCTTACCGCCAGGCGTGCGGCAATGTACGAGCTTGTATCGTAGAGCGGAACCACGATGCTGGCACCACGGCCTACCTCGACGACCCTGCCGACAAGACCTTCAACGCCGTCCTGAAAAGCGATGACGGGCATGTTCTTCCGTACCCCGGATTCCACTCCCTTGTCGACCATGATGGTCGCATACAGGTTTTCCGGATCCTTGGCGATGATGCGTGCAGGTATCTTTTCGTAGGACAGCCCAGCGGAAAAACCGAGCTGCGCCTTCAGCCTCTCGTTTTCCTTAAGCAATTCGGCGTTGCCCCTTTCGACATTGCTGTAGGTTTCGAGCTTGGCCGCGAGGGCTTCAAAATCCTTCCGCTGACGCTTTATTTCGGCCATGGAGCTGATCGAGTTGCCCACGAAATACCCAACCGCAGAAAAGCCCTTCTGGAAAAAGCCAAAAACGGAGACTCCAACGCGCTTGGGGAGGCCATCAAGACTTCGGGTCGAGATGGTGACCATGAGGAGGCTTGCGGCCAATAGCACAAAAGGCACGGCCCTCCGCGCGCGTTCGATATTCCGTCTCGGCTTTGAATCATCCATGGCGTTTTCCGCTTAGATGTTCAGGCTGTCATAGACGCTTCTGGATCCATCCTGGCTGCGCATCGTTTCGAAATACTTGCCGGCGCCGATGGCTACGCACTCAAGGGGCCGTTCGGCAAGGATCACCGGCACGCCGGTCTCCTTCGCGACAAGCTTCGGGAGTCCCTTCAACAAGGAACCCCCTCCGGCCATCACGATGCCGCGCTCAACTATGTCGGCGGCCAATTCGGGCGGAGTCTCTCCCAAGGTTTTCTTTATTATCTCTACGATTTGTGTAACCGGTTCCTGCAAAGCCTCGCGGACCTCCACTGAATCTATCTCCAGCCGGCGAGGCAGGCCGGTGATGGCGTCAGTGCCCTTGATCTCGACCTTCTCGATGATCTTGTCAGGACTGGCATTGCCGATTTCGATCTTGAGCCTCTCCGCCGTATGCTCGCCGATGATGAGGTTATGCACATTCCGGATGTGCTTGATGATGGCCTGGTCGAACTCGTCGCCGCCCACGCGGATGGCATTGGTAACGACCATACCTTTGAGCGAAATGACCGAAATCTCGCTCGTGCCGCCTCCAATATCGCAGATCATATGGCCAGCAGGCTCGGAAATAGGAATATCGGCCCCGATCGCCGCGGCAAGGGATTCGGCTATAACCTTGACGAAACGCGCGCCGGCTTTATAGGCAGAGTCGACAACCGCGTTTTCCTCGACCTTGGTGATGCACGAGGGGACTCCGATGACCATGCGGGGTTTGACGAACCAGCGACGCGCGATGACCTTTTGGATGAAATACTTGATCATTTTCTCGGTCATGTCCGGGTCGGCGATAACGCCGTCACGCAGAGGCCGCTTGGCGATGATATCTCCGGGAGTTTTCCAGAGCATCCTCTTGGCCTCAGCGCCGACGGCCACCACCTTGTTGGTACCCCGCTCGACAGCGACCACCGAGGGTTCGTTGACAACGATGCCTTTTCCCCTTACATAAATGAGCGTGTTGCAGGTGCCTAGGTCGATGCCGATATCGAGGGAAAAAGAATCGAAGAGAGAGCGAAGTGCCATGAGATACCTCCGTCGCCTATAACTTCTCAGTTAGTTTCTGTCGTGCTTCAAGATTCATGGGGTCAATTGCAACGGCGCGGCGCCATTCGGCCCTGGCTCCCACCGTGTCACCTTGTTTTTGAAGGAGGAGTCCAAGACGGAAATGAGCATCCGTCGATTGGGGGTTTTCCGAAAGGACCTGGGCCAGCTGGTATTGGGCTTTCGCCATCTCGTTCCTTCCGAGGTAGACTGAGCTCAGGAGAAAGCGGCATTTTTCCCGGGTCAGTGTGTCCATGCTCCGCGCGAGCGCTTCCAGGAGGAGGCTTTCGCCCCGTGCATCCTGGTCGGCATCGATGTAGGCCTTTCCGGCTGCGATCAACAGCAGGTCAGTCCGCCGGACAGACAGGGCCTGTCCGAAATAACGCAGGGCCTTTGTCTTGTCGCCAAGTCCATCCCAAGCCACCGCGAGGTATTCCCAGGTGTCGTCGGCGATATAATGATTGGCAACTGAGGCTTCAAGCCATTTTGCGGTTTCATCCCAATACGAAGAACCCTTGAAGTAGTTGGCCTTTCCGAGGACATACTCGAGCTGCGCGCGCGGGATTTCGGCCGACCAGCCCTTGTCCGCGACGACAAAGGTTTTTCGAATCAGCACAACGGTCTGGTTCATCAAGGCCGCTCGCTCCTCGCCCTCGGGCAATTCGCTGCCTTTATAGAATGAAGCCAATCCACCGAAAGCCAGATAAAAGGAATCCAGAGGAGAAACCTGGATGGATGATTCACAGGACGCCAGGACATCGTCCCACGCCTGGGAGCGCCAGGATTCCAGGATCCGGTTCTTGGGGATGGCCTTGCCTTCCTTCGACGAAAAAGAAGCCGCATGCCCGATATAGAAAAAAACCCCTCCGGCAAGGAGCAGGGCTGTCAATGCACCCAAGTACAGGAAAAGTCGCTTCCTGCGCCGACGGGCAACAAAACTTCCCGTGTACGTGTCGAGGGTTCTCGAAAAAAAATCCATCATGGCGTTGCTTGGCGCTCCATCGCGCCAGCTATTTTGTACCACGGAGACAGTACCCCCGTCAATTGACGGGGGGAGACTGCAGTCCGGTGTTTTCAAGAAAAAAAAAGGGGACGGGTCTATAAGCCGGGTTTTGTTCCCCTTTCGGGGCCGCCGCCATCTATCTAGCCCCCATGTTGCCATGGGGATCGGACGCGACCTACCCGCGGATTTCGTGGATCATCATTGCGGATTTGCGCGCTGCCGCCTTGCGGCTCTCACACGCGTTACCCACGCTGCCAATCCACGATGAGCGAGCAACTCTCCGCTGCTTGGTCTTGCTCGCAACGAGGCTTGCAGTTGCCGTCCACGTTGCCGCGGACGCGGTGGGCTCTTACCCCGCCATTTCACCCTTGCAAGGAAGTCCCGAGGGTATTCCTTGCGGTATGTTTCTGTTGCGCTCTCTGTCGCGCCAACAGGTTCCCCCCTTTCGGAAGGCTGTTGTTGGCGCGCCCGGGTGTTACCCGGCGTTGCGCTCTGCTGAGCCCGGACTTTCCTCCCTGCCGCCCTTTCGGAAGGCAGGACGGTGGCGCGACCCGCCCCCTATGCTGCCAAATCAGTCGTCCGATTCATCCATCGGCGATTCCTTGTCCCCGTCTTCGAAGCCTTCGTCATCGCCGTCTTCTTCACCTTCTTCCGCGTAGTCCTCCAGATCGGAAAGCGATCCGGATTCGATGTCGGCGAACAACTGGTCTCCGCCCTCTTCCTCAGACTCCTCGTAGTAGAGGATGCGCGAACAATAGGGACAGAAGATGATCCTGTTTCCGGATCGAACTTCGTTGACGAACTGCGCAGGAAGGATCATATGGCAGCCATTGCACACATAACCCTTGACCGGCACGATCCCCTTGCCCTGCTTGGACCGGATGATCCGCTCGAACTTGAAGATTATGTCGCGCTCAATGCCATCTGAAGTCCTGGTCTCGTCAGCCTTGAGCTTGCTGATCTCGACAAGCTTGGAATCCTTCTCGGAAGTGATGCGAACCGATTTCTCCCCGATTTCTCCCTCTTGGAGCTTGATCATGGAATCATCCCTTCGCATGGCCTCCTCGACCTCGGCCAGGTTCCGCTCCTCTTTCTGAAGGTCCTTGCGGAGCTGGTGCTCCTTGTCGGTTGCGTCGCGAATTTCCTTGTTGAGGGCTTCGTACTCCCGCTGGGTCGAGATGGAATCCATCTGCTTTTCCGCGGCTTCGCGGGCTGCCTCGGCTTCGGTAAGCTGGCCTCGCAGGTCCTTCACGAGGGCTTCCGCGTTGACGAAAGCCTCGTGTTTCTCCGCAAAGGTCTTCCTCAAGCGAGAAAGGAGTTCTTCCTGAGCGACAAGGGCCTTCGGAATGTCTTCGACCTCGCGCTCGATTTCCACTCGCTTGGTGAGTATTTCCTGAAATTCGCGAAGTCTTTCGAATACTTCTTCCATCAACATAAAAACACCTCGCAATGGGGCTAGGACTCGCCGGTGATGGGCTAGTGATCCATGTAATCGCGGAGCTTTTGGCTTCGCTTGAAATGCCTGAGTTTCTTGAGCGCCTTAGCTTCTATCTGCCGGATCCGCTCCCTGGTCACGTTGAAATATAGGCCTACTTCCTCGAGCGTCAAGGAATATCCATCATCGAGGCCGAACCGCATCCGAAGCACTTCCTGCTCACGCGGCGGCAATGTCGAAAGCACGGCCCTGATCTGCTCCTGCAGCAGCTTGTAATCGGTCTGGACCGAGGGGTTCTCGACCTCCTTGTCCTCGATGAAATCACCAAGGAGGGAATCCTCGTCCTCGCCAATCGGCGTCTCCAGCGATATGGGTTCCCTGGCGACGTTCTTGACGCTTTTCACCCTGGAAACGGGCCAGCCCAATTGCTCGGCGACCTCTTCATCGGTGGGTTCGCGACCGAGCTTCTGCATAAGCTGCCGCGATTCGCGAACGACCTTGTTGATCTGCTCAATCATGTGGACCGGGACTCGAATCGTCCTTGCCTGGTCCGAAATTGAACGCGTGATGGCTTGCCTGATCCACCACGTCGCGTAGGTCGAAAACTTGTAGCCCTTGCGGTATTCGAACTTCTCGACCGCCTTGATCAATCCGATATTCCCTTCCTGGACCAAGTCGAAGAAATGAAGGCCGCGGTTGGTGTATTTCTTGGCTATGGAGACGACAAGGCGCAAGTTGGCCTTGATGAGGCGATCCTTGGCGTTTTTCATCATTATCCGGCCACGGTTGATCTCCTTGGCCATGGTGATGATGTTGTCAGCCTCGGATTCAAAGGCAAGCTCCATTTCCTTGAGCTTCTTGTCCGTGACCTGGATCTGCCGGATTTTCTCCTTGATCTCGTCGGAGGACAAGCCCAAGGTTTCCTCGATCACCTCGCGCTTTTCCTTCACCGTGAGATTGCGGCCAAGGGTCCGGAGTTCCCGCATGCTGGAGATCTGGAGTATCCTCTCAAGCCTTTCCTGCTCTTTGCGATACTTCTTGATCTTCTTTGCTGCCATGATGAATTTCTCGGAAAAAACATTGATTTCTTCCGGATGGATCTCGGCTTCCTTGAGGCGCTCCAGGAGGGCGACGCGCTTGTTGGCAAGGTCAGTATCCTCGAAGAGATCGCCGCCGCGGGCAATGATCTTGCGTTTCGCCTCCATATAATCCTTGAGGTCGCTAAAGCAATCCCGGATCACATCCTTGTAGAATTGGTTGAGGCGCCGGCGCTCGGCGATTTTTTCGGTGTTTTCCTTGCGCTGCAGCGATGCGTCTTTTGCTTCCCTGCGCGTGGCCTTTACGGCTATCGAATTGAACTCGGATATGAGGACACCGCTTTTCTTGATGATGCCCTTGATTATGTTTTCGCCCTCCTCCATCTGCTTGGAGAGCTCGACTTCCTGCTCGGCCGTGAGAAGGTTCTCTTTGCCGATTTCACGTAAATAAAGACGAATCGGATCATCTACAGATGATTCCTTGTCGTTATAGACAAGCCGCTTCTTTTCGCTCTCTTCCTTTGGGGAAGACTCATCCTCGACCTGGACCTCTTCTTCCTCAAGCTGGATGTTGTTGCTTTCCAGGAGGGCGAGGATGCCGTCGATCTTGTCGGAATTGAGCACGTTTTCCGGCAAAAAGTCGGAGAGCTCGTCGAAACTGATCGTTTTTTTTTCTTTCGCGTACTCGAGGAGCTTCGCGATTGCCGGGTCCAGTTCAAGATCGTTCATCCCGCTCACCCTTCATCTTCGCAAGTTCTGCATCGAGGTGCATTAGCTCGTACTGAAGCTCACCGAGACCTTCAGCCTCCGGTCCCAGCTCTGAAATGCGCTCGCGGATCCTTTCGCGCTTGAGCAGGATGCTCCGACGCTCGATCCTCGTAACCCCTTCTCCGACAAAACGACCGACATTAAGGTCGAACTCCCCGGAAACGGCCGCCGCAAGCACATTGCTTTTCAAGTTCTCATCCGGTAATCGCGCAAGAAGTGGTTCCAGACCCCGTTCTTCCGCCCTATATCCTTCTTCCAGTGCAATATACAGCTCTCGGGCGCGCAAGTCATCCAGCTCATCGAGGGAAATGGCCTTCCGTAAGCCCTCGAAGAGTTCAGGATGGACCGCAACCGCAAGCATAAACACCAGGTCTGGGCTGCGTGTGGCCTGTCGGTCGACCGTATTGCCAATGCCCGATTTTCGCCGAGGAACGATGCCCTTCTTTGAGTCTTCGTAATCCGATCTTATTGAACGAGGGTCAAGCCTGAGTTCGCGAGCGGCAAGATCGATAAACCCCTCCCGCTTGACTTCAGAATCCAAAGCATTTATATATGCAAAAAGAGAAGCAGCCGCCTTGGCTTTCCCGTCTACGCTTGCTCCATCAAAAAGGGACCTCGCCCTTTTCACAAGAAATTCGTCTCCATTTATAGCTAAATCGCGAACCTTTTGCAACGACCCTTGTCCTTCTTTTTCGAGAATTTCCGAAGCATCCTTTCCACCAGGCAAAACAACGACCTTCGACTCGATTCCAGCCGCAGCCGCGACCACGAGTGCCCGTTCGGTTGCCTTCTGTCCGGCTGGGTCTGCATCGAAGGCAAAATACACTCGCTCGGCATAGCGATGGAGGAGTTTTGCCTGTTTTTCCGTGAAAGCCGTCCCAAGAGGCGCAACGGCAAAGGCAAGGCCTGCTACATGGAACGAGACCGCGTCCATATATCCCTCGCAAACAAGGGCCCAGCCTTCTTTTTTGATGGAGCCTGCCGCCTGGTCAAGGGCAAAAAGGTTCTCTTGCTTGTGGAAGAGGAGGGTATCAGGACTGTTGATGTATTTCGGGCCTTCACCTTGAAGCAGCCTCCCCCCAAATGCGATCACTTCTCCTCGGACCGAGGCTATCGGAAACATGAGCCTGTCCGCAAAAAGTGGAAAGCCGGGCCTTTTTTCGGCAAAGAGCCCCGAATGAGCAAGAAAATCAGGCGAATAGCCTTTCTTGACCAAAAAGGCGTGAAGCCAGCGGCGATCGCTCGGGGCATAGCCTAGCTTGAAGGCTGCGATTTTCTCAGGACTGATGGCCCGCTTTGCAAGGTATTCCCGCCCGAACAGGCCCATTTCATGTTCTGTTAGAAGCCAATGGAAAGCGCCCGCAATCCTTTCATTAAGCTCAAGAAGGGATTTCCTTGCCAATTCTTCGCCGGAAGGAGCTTCATCGATGTCGAGGACGACCCCGGATCGTCGCGCCAAGTCTTCCAATGCTTCGCGATAGGACATCTTCTCATGTTCCATGAGAAAGGAAGCCGCATTCCCGCCTTTCTGGCAACCAAAGCAATAGAAATACCCCTTCTCGCGATCAACGCTGAAAGAAGGAGTCTTTTCACCATGAAAGGGGCAAAGCCCCAAGAATCGCCCGCCTCGTTGTTCGAGGCGGACAAATTCCCCGATTATTCCGACGATATCCGTACGCTCCATGATCAAGCGGACGGTGGCTTCCGGAATGCGACTCATTATCCTCCGACTTTCTTTACGATAAATGCGGCAGCTTGGTTATGTTCCTCAAGACTCTCGGAAAAATGGTGGATTCCTTCGGCGGAGTCGACAAGTCTGAAATAAAGGTACGTGCTTGACGCCGGATAAAATGCCGCCCTTATCGCGGTAAGGCCTGGACTGCAGATGGGGCCAGGGGGAAGTCCTCTGTTCATGTAGGTATTATAGGAATCAGCAATCTTCAGATCCCTGTCATAGACGACTTCTGGATGAGGTTTCCCCATTTTTTCGGTAAGTACGTAGACTACGGTCGCGCAGGATTGTAGGGCCATGCCGATCTTGATCCGGTTGAAGAACACGGAGGCCATGAGGGGAGCCTCAGCCTGGACACGGTATTCCCTTTCGACGATCGACGCGAGGACAACCCTTGATTGCAGGTCAACCGCGCTAGTATTCGCGATTTCGGGAATGCTTTCCGCCACCCTTTTCCTGAAGGCCTCGATCATCGTCCTTACGGCATCCGCCGCAGGATAGTTTTTCGGAAAAAAATAGGTATCAGGAAAGAGATAGCCTTCACAGCTCAAGGCCTGGATCCCTTCTTCATTCATCAGCGCCGGATCCTTGGCCGCCGCGACGAAGTCCTGGGAGGAAAGGATCCCTCGCGATTCCAACAGGAGAGCGGTTTGGCCGAGCGTATACCCTTCCGGTACAGTGACACGAACCAATGCTTGGCGACCTAATACCAGGAGCCTTAGTATCGCCAAGGCATCCATCGAGGGCTTGATGAGATAGCTGCCGGACTTGATGGCAGTATCCTTGCCCTCGAGGTGGGCCAGGATCTTGAAGGTGACAGCTGATCGAAGCAAGCCTTGGGTTTGAAGTTCCTGGGCGACAGCCGATGCGCCGGAACCTTCCTTTACGGTATAGTACGCCCCGGAAGACGGGATCCTTGGATTTGGTCGGATTTCGAGTGATAGGGTAAGGACGGCAACTCCGAGCAGCGCAAGCAAGGCGAGGAGGATCGCCACGGCCAATGAATGCCGATGCGGCTTCCCCATGGTCAAGTCCTCCCCGCTCGCCGCTCTCGCTCGATGTGCAGCTTGCCGTAGAGTTTTCGGGGATCTTCCATTTCTTCTATCGAGAGCCTCTCGTAAAGAAAGCCGCGAAGTGCTTCCTCAAGTACATCCACCTCGGGCATACGCTCGGATTCGGAAGCGGTCAGGGTCGTGAACAAGGCCAATGCGCTTGGCAAATCCAGGGAAAAAGCAAAATCCGTCATTCAAACCTCGAGTTCCAGACCTTCGCGTGCGAGGATGACATCGATCCCGCGCCCTTCAAGGTGATCTATGTACCAAGAGGCGTTCTGCAATATCGAGTTTATTTTCCTGTCAGAATAGGCAGGATCGTGATGGAAAAGAATCAAGCGCTTGATTCCCCAGTTTGCCGCGAAATCCGCCGCAAGGCTGAAGGAGGAGTGTCCCCAGTTGAATTTCTCGATGGCTTCTCCGAGCGTGTATTGAGTATCGATGATCAAGGCGTCGACACCTGTGAAGTAGGCGATATTCTCGGGTGTCTTCCGGAAATCCGCTTCGGTGAGCTCGGTGTCGGTTGAATAGATGGCCTTAACACCATTTTCTTCGATTCGGTAGCTATAGCAGCCGCCAGGATGATTCATCGACCTATAGCGGATTTCAACGCTGCCAACCCTGACCGGCTTGCCGTCAAGCACCGTATAGGTTTTCTTTGCCGACATCACGTCCATCGTTATCGGAAAATACGGCTCTTTCATCTGGTCTTCGAGGATCCGCTTGAAATCGGCGACGGGGCTATAGAAGCGGATTTCGTTGCGCGCATCGAAGGCCGGCGAAAAAAAGGGCAGGCCTTGGATATGGTCCCAGTGAAAATGGGAAAAAAAGAGATGGCAGTCCACGGTTTTTTTCCCGCTGATCATCTCCATGCCCAACTCCCGGATGCCTGTCCCCGCATCGAAGATGAAGCGGCAATCCTCGTCGGTCAGCAATTCCACGCAGGCGGTGTTCCCTCCCACTGTCGAAAACAGGTATTCCGGCAGGGCTGAAAGGAAAAGCTCCCTGGCTTCCTGGCTTTCGATATCCTTGGCACCGACACGCTCGACCACCGAAGAAATTTTACTTCGTATTTTTGACGGCATGAGAGGACTGGGCACGGAACCCCTAACTCCCCAAAATCGAATCCGCATCGATATCCTCCGGTTTCAGGGCAGCGGCAGCGGAGATGACGACAGCGCCTTCGGCGCGCCGCCGCCAAAGAAGCTCTTGTATATATTCGCGGGACCGAAGCTCGCCCTTGCCGATACCCGGACAATCAAGTCCAGCATCTGTCCAGTTTTCCTTGGAAGCTACGATAGATGCCCAAAATGGAAAGGTCGAGCATTGAATGGGCCTGTCCTCGTAAACCGTGCAGCCGTCTTCTCCCCAAAAGACACAATCATAGTTGGGGCGCTCCGCCAGGCTCAACTCAAATCCGATGCCAGTCTCCACCAATACGCAGTATCTCTTGAAGAAGGTCGGGAAATCAAGTCCGAGCCTGGAAAGAAGACGACGGAGGTCGGATTTTGCGAGAAAGACATATCCCGGCCCCCCACGGCAGCAGGCAGAGCAACGCGTGCAGGAAAAATGCAGCCCCTCATCGTAAAACGCATCAGCCATGAGATCTCCTGTATGCAAAAAAAACCCCCTCACTTTCGAGAGGGGGTTCAACATGGGGAGAGAAGGATTTGAACCTTCGAAGGCGTAAGCCAACAGATTTACAGTCTGCCCCCTTTGACCACTCGGGAATCTCCCCTGGGGCTTCAGCCTTCCTAAACTCAGGCCCGAGCCATCTCCCGGAATCGAACCGAGGACCTCGAGATTACAAGTCACGCGCTCTACCAACTGAGCTAAGATGGCATAGAAGACGGTGTACTATATCCAACCGGCCAGAACCAAGTCAAGCCGTTTCCGTCGCAAAATCGAGAAACCAAGGTGGGGTGCTCAACGCAAAGGCGCAAAGTAGCCCAGCTCGTCTCTCCCGCTTTTCTTGTACAGGTATGCCTCTATCGCGACAGAAAGGTAGCTTTCGCCAAATCTTGGATCTGCAGCCGATTTGTAGGTGATGCTGTAGCGACCGCTGGGGACTTGCCGAACTTGAGCGGCGAGATCAGCTAGACCGCGCGCGCGCGAAGCGCCGTATATCGCCCCGCCGCTGGCATCCACTAGATAGCGGATCGAAGGATCAGGGCTCCCCTCGCCCACAACGACCGCGAAGAGGTGGATATCGTTGTTCCTCAAATAGCTTGTGAGCTCGGACAGCGTAGTGCTGCCAAAGGATTTTTCATCCACGGCGCCCGTGCCTATATAGATGACAATGTCGCGAGGGCTTGAAGGGAGAAAACCGGAAACCGCGAGCCGCAGTCCCTGGTCAAAGCGCCCCCGACCGCTTTCCGGGTTCCCAAGCCCAGCTCGAGTAATCTCCACTAGCCCCCCGCCTGCGGCGACCATGACCGATGGTAGGGCTCCCGCGGCGACGACACTGAAGGAGCTAGCTCCGTCCGCCGTTAGGAGGCCGAAGAGCGAAGCAAGCGCATCTCGCGTCTCGGCACGAAACGGGGCCATGCCGGAGGAACGATCCAGAAGGAAGCATACCCGGGCTGGGCTCACCGCCGATGGCGTGCCGACCAGGTCAAAAGCCGGAATCGGATTTAGGCTTTCCGTGGTTTTTTCCACGACGGTGCCCCGCTCGTCCTTCCGGGTGACCCCAACGATCCTTTCAGATAGGCGAAAATTGTCCGGCGCCAGTCCCACGACGGGATTTCCGAATCGGTCCTTTACGCTGATTTCGAGCGCGACCGAGGGAAAGGCCTCGGAATGGACTCGTTCGATCTCAATATCGTAGCCTGCGGCGATCCGAGGGGCTTCGGTAAGAACCAGAATGGCGGATCCGTCGAAATCGCAGGCCAGGAGATTTCCGTTATAATCGGCTGCCGCCCCAACGAATCGCGCGCGTGGATCCGGCGATTCATAGAGCACCGCAACCCGCTCGCTTTCCAGGTCCAGACTCACAATCCTATCGGTATCGGCTATAAGGAGGGAATTCCCGTTTTTCCAGAACGCGATTCCTTCCGGGAAATGCAATTGACCTTCGGCCATGCTGCCCAGAAAGTTGCCAGAAAGGTCAAATTGATAAATGGCTTTCCTGTACGAGTCCGCGACATATAGAATCCCGTTTTTTTCTGCCAATCCTGCGGGATTCACAAAACCCGGAAAAGTGTCGATCCCCAGGCCGAATGACAAGACGAAGGTCCCTTCCGAATCGAATTTGACCACTCGCGCATTGCCGTAATCGACAACGTACAGGTAGCCTTCTTCGTCGCAGATGGCATATTGGGGGCCGAGGAGCTGTCCCGGTCCCCGCCCCTTCTGGCCGAAGGTCAGAAGCGGGGCTTTGTTCAAGCGTGCTATGCGATCGCCATTGAATTCGGTCATGAAGAGGGTGCCGTCCGGAAGGGATGCAATGCCAAAAGGACGATCATATCCCTTGAGTCCGCCGCGGTCCCTTTCCTTGATCACACCATTGGGGTCTATCCGAAGAAGTTCGTTGCTGCCCTGGGCCACAACGAGGACCGAACCATCGCGGCGCGGCAGTATCGAGGACGGACGCAGAAAATATGTGGTCTTGCCTAGGATTCCCGAATACCGGGCCGCTTCGACATAGCTTCCATTCTCATCGGCGGCGAAAGAGGTGCTCCTCGACGCGCGGAGGGCCTCGACCTTGGACTTGATCAAGGGTGGGGCCGCGGGATCCTGGGAGAGCGGCAACCAAGCCCGAAGCGCCGTGGCATCAAGGCCTGATTTTTCATATGCCCGCCCGAGCCAATAGGAAACAAGGGCCTGACGAGGCTCATAGGCCATTGATCTCTCAAATAGGAGGATGGCTTCGGAATAGCGTCCGCGATGGTAGGCTTGGACACCGAGCCTGAATTGCTCGCCGGCCCCGGGAGACTGGAAAGCCGGAGAGAACTGGGCCGATGCCAGACTCATCGAGAGCCAGAGGATGAGGGCCGCTGCCAGGGTCTTCGTTCCAATCATAGTTCCCACTCCTCGACCTTATGCGGAATCTCGATCCCAAGCGCCAACGCGTGCTCCTGGATTTCTTCGATGTCAGAGGCGATGGAAAGGGCCTGCGAAATGTAGCCGCGAGCCTCATTTTCAAAACCCAGGCGGTGATAGGCCCAGCCCAGCGAATCGAGATAAGCGGGGTTTTTCGGATCCTGGTCCACGGCCTTCCGACACAAGGTCAAGGCGCGGGCTTGGTCCTTTCCCTCGCTCGCCAGGACAAACCCCAGGCCGTTCAGAGCGCTGGCACACTCCGGATCCTGGTCAAGAGCGGCGGCATACCAGCTTTCGGCATTTTCCACCCTACCAAGCTTCCATGCGTTGTGGCCCAGGGCGGACAAAACCTGGACCGAACGAAAGCCGGTTTTCACCAGGCGATCCAGTTCGTATTCGGCCAGGCGACTCCGACCGGTCATCGAATAGACATAGGCAAGAGCCAGCCGGCATTGTCCGACGCGCATGAAATCCTCGGACGCTGTGACAACCTGTTCCAGAAACAGGAGGGACTCCTCCCATTCACGAAGCCTGGCATGGCAGAGGCCAAGTAGGTAGGCCAGGTCGAGATGGTTTTCCTCGGTGGAATCCACGAGGGCGAGCGCGTCGAGCGAACCTTTCCAGTCCCGGACGGAATACAAGATCGCAGCTTCCCTGAGCTTGTCTTCCATTGCGTTCCCTCCTACCGGAAGGTTTCACCGGATTGAGCGCCCGCCATTATCTGGGGATGGACAAGGACGGCGCTCACCGCGATAAGGCCTGCGGCTACAATGGCCTCATCAGAATGCTCGGCCCCGATGGATTCCGTATTGCCTGGTTCAAGGAAACAATACAGCCCGCCATCAGGAGCCTTGAATGGTTGGACACCGTCATGATAATGACGGCGCGACATGCTTGCCCATCTGCCAGCCAAGGATTCATCGTCGTTGCTTGGGGCATTAACGTTGACAAATTGGTCGCTTGAGCAAAACTCGAGAAGACGGTCAAGATTTCGCCTCACGAAGGAGGCGGCGGCACCATAGTGAAAGGGTCCGTGCCGGATAGCGCAGGAAACGGCGATTCCCGGCTTGCCATAGAGCGCGGATTGCCTAGCTGCAGCGCAAGTCCCCGAATACAGGATATCGGTTCCAAGGTTCGGGCCCCTGTTTATTCCGGATACCACGATATCGGGTTCGAAAGGCAGGATGCCCAGGTACGCGAGCATGACGCAGTCAGCAGGGGTTCCCGAGCAGGAATAGTCGCGCTCTCCCTTTTTGACAACCCGGCCCGGATCCTTGAGGTTCACGGAGTGCGATGCGCCTGACCTTTCCCTATCCGGCGCCAGGACCCATACCTCATGCTCCTTCCGAAGCTCCCTGGCAAGTACAACCAGCCCTTCTGCGTCAATGCCGTCATCGTTTGTCACCAGGATCTTCATCGGCGCCCCACCCCAATCATCATTCCCAGAGTCTACCGAAAAGTGAGGAAGTTCTTCAACCGATGACCCGGATGCCTCCGGCTATCTCCGCTTCATATACTACGGCCCTGAAGCCGAAAATGCGCTCATAGTCCTCAAGGCGCTTCCGGTATTCTGGGATTGAGTCGCGATGCATGATGGTCACGGTGCATCCGCCAAAGCCTTTGCCGGTCATACGGGAACAGAGAACACCGTCGATCTCGGTCGCGCGCTTGGTGAGCCAGTCCACTTCCGGGCAGGATACCTCATAGAGGTTGCGCAAGGAGGTATGGGACTTGTTGATTACCCGCCCAAAGCCAAGGGCGTCGCTTTTGGCAAGACATTCCTCGGCTTCAAGCACCCGGAGGTATTCTTCAACGACATGGAGGCAGCGCCGGCGGACGCTCTCTGGGAGGACACCCATAAGATCATCGATTTCCTCAGGGCTGAGGTCCCGAAGGGTTTTCCTTGAGCCTTTGGCGATGAAGGCCAGGCACCGCTTGCAGTCCTCTTCCCGTTGCCGGAGCTCCGCTTCGACGGAAAGGCGAGGGACCTTGGAGTCTGTCAGTACGAAAACGTAGTCCCCGTCCACAAAAGGCAGGGCTCTCCGCCGGCCGGTGCGAAGATCGATGATGGAGACGGAATTGGCCGTGGAAAGAGCGCAGGTCAGGCTATCATAAAGTGGCGAGGCCTTTCCGAAAAACTCCATTTCCGCGCGCCGGCAAAGCTCGACGAGTTCGTCGGGCTTATAGCTAAGGCCGAAAAACTCCTTGAGCGCCAGAGCCGAAGCCAAGGCAATCGAAGTCGAAGACGCAAAGCCCACGCCGGTCGGCACATCGCCGCTGATCACGAAATTGAGCCCTTTCGGCGCCAATCCTTCCTTGAATAGCGAGTCCAGTACAGCCTTTGTATAGTTTGCCCACCGGTCTTCCCGCTTGAACTTGAGATTGCCGAGGCTAGTGCGCTTCCGCTCGCCAAGATCAGCGGCAAAAAAGCGCAACGAACTGTCCCGCCGCTGCGAAACGGAAACCCGGACGTCAAACGAGATGGCAGCCGCGAGAACCAGTCCGTCCGCGGATTCCGTCTGTTCCCCGAGCATCTTGACGACCCCTGGGGCAGACGCCACCACGTCCGGAGAGTCTTCGTATTCGGCACGGTGGAGTGCCACGATGTCCTTCATGGATACCTCATCGAGACCGGTTCACGACGGCAAACATGGAGGCCGCCAGCATCGATCCTTTCCGCAACGCTCATTGAATGGAGTATAATACACGAAAGAATCCCTACCTTCAATAAAAATCGCCAACCGCCCCCGTTTGCGGTTTTGACAATCTACCTTTATGGTAATATGCTGGTTCCATGATTCGAGGTATTCTGCCCTTGGCGATCCTGGTATGCATCCTCGGAGCCCTGGTGTCCTGCGCCGGAGCGCCGCCAGTGGCATCGTTGCCGCCAGCGGAGCCGGTCGCGACGCCGATCCCTGAGCCCGCGGTTGCGGCTAACCCGAAGCCTATCGCAGAGGAAGTGAAACCGGAGGTGGAGCCCGCGGTGGCTCCGGCAACGCCGCCGGTTTTTGATCCTGCCACGGTGAGCAGCGAGACTAAAAAGGTCATTTTCATCGATATCCGGGCCTTCATCGAGAGCCTCAATACCATCATTCAGAGGAAGGATTTCGAAACTTGGCGAAGCTACCTCACCCCTGAGTTCATAGCCTATTACTCGGATCCGGCGATCCTCGCCCAGATGTCGGAATACCCCGTGCTCAAGCGTTTGAGCATCAAATTGACTTCATTGAAGGATTATTTCTTCTATGTAGTATATCCGTCCAGGCAGAACGACCGGGTGGATGACATCGAGTTTGTGGGAGAGCAGCGCGTGAAGGCAGTGACCATAAGTCAAAAAAATGATAGACAGATACTGTACAATCTTGAGAAACATGGTGATACGTGGAAGATAGGAATCGGGAGGTAATGATGCGTTCGTTCAGTAAAGCAGCCCTCGCAACAAGTTTCTGCCTGTTTTTTTTGACCGGGTTCTCTTTTTTCCTTGGCGCGCAGACGCCCGCGACCTCGAAGCCAGAAAAAACGGTGGAGGAAGCATATCTGCAGGATTCCCTTGAGAACATGATCATTGAAGAGCAGTCCAAATCGCCAACGAAGGACATGAAGTTGCTCGCCTTGAAATATGCAAGGCAGGCAATCGATGGCGGGCGGAAAAACCCGAGCATCCAGAAATCCCTTGAGTATTTGGCCTTGGAAAGCAGCTCCATGGTAATCAGGGTCGGTGGCTATGGAAAGGCGACCAATGATTATCCGGACGTTCGCCGCGAGGCATGCCTATATCTCGGCGAGTTCCCTTCAGTCGAAGCCAAGGACGCCCTGCTCAAGGTCACCCTCACGGATCAGGAACCGATGGTCCTGGCAGCGGCGATCAGCTCGCTTGGCAAGATCGGCATCAATGACAATGACGAAGTGGTCACCACCATTTCCTATATCGTCAGGCGCTTTGATATCCTCATGCCGGACAACAGCCTAGCCTTTGAAGCCCTTGTCGCCTACGAACGCATAGCCGCCAAAAACAACGGCATCAAGGACAAAGCGACCCTTAACACGATCATCCTCATCGCCGGTGGCAACTATATCGCCCCTGTGAAGACAAAGGCCGCTGACCTTCTCAGCCAACTTCGCAAATACTCGGCCTCCGGGAGTTCGAGCACCCAGGCCCAAGGTGCAGCCGCCGCGTCAACTGCCTCCGGCCCGAATAAATAAGGATCGATCGCGCCGGAGCAGGACAGGAGCTATACTTTCTGAGGGAGGTGATCATGGATGCACTTTCTGCCCCTTCAGTTGACCCGCTCCTGTCCCCGGTCAGGCCTCCGCAGTTGACGGATACGGCTGAGGAAACGCAGCCGGAATCTCCACCGCCGCCGACCCAGGCCGATACCGCCACGAAGATCGACACCTTCGCCGAAGGAGCGAAAAGGCCTGTTCAATATGAACAGGCCTTTTTTTAGTCGCTCCCGATGTTCAATAATGCGGCGGACGCTCATTCTGGGGCAAGGGCGGCATGGCCTCTCCGGCGACTTCCTTCATTTTAGACGCAAAATCCCGCAGCAGACGCTCAAATCGCTCAAGCTTTAGCGCCTGGTAATATAGACTCGAAGAAAGGTCCTCGATGGTGGACTCTTGAAACGAGATCTTGGTCTCCAGTTTTTCGATGCGCTGGCGCATCTCTTGGTCTATTTCACTCACGGTTACCTCGATTTGCGTTGAATAGGCAAAAAAACAAGGCCGCCCCTAAAGGCGGCCCAGATGGCGCAAAACGGCCTTGCGATGAGAGATACCCGATTCGAACGGGCGACCCCCAGCTTCGGAGGCTGGTGCTCTATCCAGCTGAGCTAATCTCTCGGAAGGACGCATAGTAGTACGCTCTGCCAAGGCCTGTCAAGCAATCCCATTTTCCCGAAGGCCTTGACCGCCATGGAAAGCATATGGGACGATGAATTATGCCCTCATTCCTGCTCGCATCCGCGTCCCCTCGCCGCAGGGAGATCCTGGAGCAATTCGGCATCCCATTCACTGTACTCGCCCCCGAAGTGGATGAAAGCGCGCGTGACCGCCTCTCGGTAAAATCGCGCGTTGTCGCCCTCGCCGAGGATAAAGCCGAAGCGGCGAAACAGAAAAACCGCGATATCTCCGTCCGATGGATACTTGCCGCGGACACCCTCGTGAGCATCGGTGATCCTGATGCACTGGTTGCGAACCATCAATCCACTCCGGAGATCCTAGGGAAGCCCATGGATTCGCTCGACGCAAGGCGCATGATCGAGAGGCTTTCCGGGAAGCTGCATTACGTACATACGGGGCTGACCCTCTTCGATTGCGAGAAAAGCAGCTTCAAGAGCATCCTCTCCGAGTCCAGGGTGAGTTTCTCCCGGATGGAACCTGCCGAGATCGACGACTATATCGCCACGGGGGACTGGGAAGGAGTGGCAGGCGCTTACAAAATCCAGGGCAAGGCCGCTCGCTATATCGACCGCATCGAAGGATCCTGGTCAGGAATCGTGGGCTTGCCAATTCGTGAGCTTTATGTCATTCTCCATCAGTCCGCATTCCCGTTTGGATCAAGTTCCATCGCAGGAAAGCGCGGATAATTCCTTCGCTCTCGCAGCGAAGCCGCTCGCCTCTAGGCCGTTGGCCAGGAGACAGGCGGAATTTTCCATCGGCGGCGCATTCGCCCCGATGAGATACAGAGATGGGGATCGGCCAACCAATGCCGATCGTGGGAGGAACTCGTGGCAGTCGTAACCATGAAGAACTTGCTTGAGTCAGGCGTCCATTTCGGGCACCAGGTCAAGCGCTGGGATCCGCGCATGAAGAAATACATCTTCACGGCGCGAAATGGCATTCACATCATCGATCTTCAGAAGACCATCCAGGCGATCAAGGATGCCTACGACGCCGTCCAAAAGACCGTCGGGTCCGGCAAGACCGTTCTTTTCGTCGGCACGAAGAAGCAGGCGCAGGCAGCGATCCAGAAGGAATCCGAGCGTTGCGAGCAGTTCTATGTCAACAATCGCTGGCTTGGCGGCATGCTTACCAATTTCACCACCATCAAGAAGTCCATCCAGCGCCTCAAGAAGATCGAGAAGATGGAAGTCGACGGCACCTTTGAGAGCCTGACCAAGAAAGAGATAGCTTCCCTCCAGAAAGAGAAGACCAAGCTCGAGAAGAACCTGGGCGGGATCAAGGAGATGAAGGATCTTCCTGGGATCATCTTCGTCATCGATACGCGCAAGGAAGCCATCGCCGTCACCGAGGCCCAACGCCTTGGGATTCCCATAGTCGCGGTCGTGGATACCAACTGCAATCCGGAAGGGATCACCTACCCGATCCCTGGCAATGATGATGCCATCCGCTCGATCAGCCTTTTCACCCAGATCATCGCGAATGCAGTCGTCGAGGCTGGCGCAGCGGAGGGCCTGAAGATCATAGAGAACCTCGCCGGCGACGAGACCGAGGAAGTCAAGACCGACGCGGCCCCCGCGACGGACGAATCCGAAGTTGAGATCGACATCGCCAACTACAAGCCCGAGGACAAGGCCAAGCCCGAAGAGACCAAGGAGGAGGAAGCTCCCCTCCCCGTCGACGAGGACCGCCTTTACGAGTCAAAATAGAGCGGGCAAAGATACGGAAGGAGCATAACGTGGATATCAAGGCTACCGATATAAAGACCCTGCGCGAAAGAACCGGCGCGGGCATGATGGATTGCAAGAAAGCCCTTACCGAAGCGAATGGCGACAATGCCGCCGCGGAGAAGCTCCTTCGTGAATGGGGCATGGCAGGCGTGGAAAAGCGCGCCGGACGCGCCACCAACGAAGGACGCATCTTCATCAAAGGCGATGACACCAAGATCGCTTTGGTGGAGCTTGCCTGCGAGACGGATTTTGTCGCCCGCAACGCCGATTTCATCGCGGCCGGCGACAAGATGGCCGCCGAGGCCTATGCGAAGAACTATACCTCCCCTGTCGCGGATCTCGAGGAAAAGGTGAAGGACATGGCATCCGTCATCAAGGAGAACATCACCTTGAAGAGGGTCGTCCAGATCAAGGCCGGCTCGAATGAGATCTTGCACTGCTATACCCACGGCGAAGGCAAGCTTGCGGTCGTGGTCACCTTCCGGGTGGACAAGGCTGAGGCGTTCCAGGATGAAAAAGTGAAAACCTTCATTCATGACATTGCCCTCCATATCGCCGCCTTCAGCCCCATGTTCCTTGACCGGACCAAGCCCTCCGCCCCATGGATCAAGGAGCAGGAGGAGATTTTCCAGGCCCAGGTCGACGGCGACGAAAAGATGAAAGGCAAGCCTGCCAATGTCATCGCCGGCATCCTCAAGGGAAAGCTGAACAAGCTCATGTCGGATCTTTGCCTCCTTGACCAGGGTTTCGTGAAGGAAGAGAAGATTCCGGTCGCGCAGATGATGGCCGCCGTTTCGAAGGAAGCGGGAGCCAAGCTGGAAATCGCGGATTACCTCTACATCAAGGTCGGAGAAGCCTGACAATTGGATAGGTCATTCAATTTCGGTATTCCTTACGGCGGTTCCGCGGCGCATTGTTGACAAGGCCGCGGAACCCTTCCATAAAGTCGGCTCGGCGCTCCCGCCGGGCCTTCAATCCATAAGGGGGGGCCATGGAAAACGTGAAAGGTGCCTGCGAAGAGAAGATGAAGAAGGCTGTTGAGGCTCTCAAGAACGAATTCAATGGCGTGCGAACAGGTCGTGCTTCACCGTCTCTCCTGGATAAGATCCGAGTGGATTATTACGGCCAGAAGACCCCGCTCTCGCAGGTGGCCACGGTTTCCGTCCCCGAAGCCCGCCTTATTGTCATCCAGCCTTGGGAGAGGTCCCTGATAGGGGAAATTGAAAAAGGCATCCAGAAATCGGAATTGGCATTGAACCCGTCCAATGACGGCAAGGTCATTCGCATTGCGATCCCGCCACTTACCGAGGAACGCCGGAAGGAACTTGCAAAGATGGCGAAGGGAATGGCCGAGCAATCAAGGGTGCAGGTTCGGAATATCCGGCGTGACGGACTTGAGGATCTCAAGAAGCAGGTAGCTGCGGGAGGGGTGCCCGAGGATGCAGTCAAGAAAGAGGAAGATGAACTCCAGAAATTGACCGATTCCTACATCCAGCACATCAACAAGACCTTGGAAGAGAAAGAAAAAGAGATAATGGAGATATAGAATTCCTCATGACTTCCAATACTGATCGCCCGACGCCAAAGCACATTGCCATCTTCATGGATGGCAATGGACGTTGGGCGACGGCTCGTGGATTGCCCCGAACCGAGGGACATCGGGAGGGACTCGAGACCGCAAAACGCATAGTTTCAGCGGCCATCGATTTTGGCGTCAAGGTTGTGACCCTCTACACGTTCTCAACCGAGAATTGGAAGCGGGCTTCGGACGAGGTCGGATTCCTCATGGGTTTGATAAAAAACCATCTTTCAGCCGAGTTCGATTTTTACAGGGCCAAGGGCATCCGGGTTGTCCACTCGGGAGACAAAGCGGGGTTGCCTGCCGATGTTGTCAACGAGATCGAGAAGGTCCAGAAGGACACGGCCAATTTTTCGCGCCTTACGGTCAACCTCGCCATCAATTATGGAGGCAGGGATGAACTTGTCCGCGCCGCAAGATCGCTCGCCTCCAGAAATGAGGAAATAACCGAGAGGTCATTGTCGCTCTCCTTGGATTGCCCCGATTTGCCTGATCCAGACTTCATCCTAAGACCGGGAGGAGAGCTTCGTCTCTCCAATTTCCTGATTTGGCAGTCCGCATACTCGGAATTCATCTTTTCGCCTAAGCTGTGGCCCGACTTCACGAAAGGCGATCTCAAGACGGCCATCGAAGAATATAAAAGTCGAGACCGACGCTTTGGCGGAGTATCATGAGCAACATTATCCAAAGATTGTTGCTTTTTTTCGTCGGACTCCCTGCACTGGTTCTTGTCGTCTTGTTCCTGCCTTTCGCACACCACGCTGCGATGGTTCTCCTGGTTCTCCTCTTCACCGTCGGTTCGGCGGTGGAATTGTCCCAGTTGTTCAAAAAAGCCGGTATCCGGATCGACACAAGGCATTTTGCGGCCATCGGATTCGGCATACCATTGCTATTTTTCGCATCGACTTTTTTGGAAGCCAAATACTCCCAGCTGCTTTTCGCCGCCGTAGCCGTAGCCATGCTTGTTTTTTTCTCGCGCTACTCATTCGCAAAAAAGGACAGGATATCGGAAAGCCTATCCGGCGCAGCAGCCTATGCCTTCGGGATCATGTATCCCGGTGTTCTTGGCGGGTTTGCGGTCCTGATCGTTTCTGGCCAAAACCAAGCTGTTGAGGCGATTCTCAGTTTTATCGTGATCGTGATCGCCAACGACAGCCTGGCCTGGCTTTTTGGGACTACGCTTGGAAGGCGGCGGAATATATTCGCGGTCTCTCCAAATAAAAGCATCGCCGGCTTCTTTGGAGGCCTGGTTGGTTCCTGCGGAGGCGCGATGACGATGCAATACCTCTATCCAGGCGCCTTCCCTGTCTCGCCCGTGGTGACTTTCCTCCTCGGCCTTGTTGTAGGTCTCAGCGTCATTGCCGGGGATCTTTTCGAAAGTGCCCTGAAGCGGAGCGTCGGGATCAAGGATTCCGGGGCCGGGATCCCGGGACGAGGCGGCTTTCTTGATTCATTCGATTCCGAGTTTTTCGCGGCTCCTGTTTTTTACGCCGCGATCTTGCTTCTGGACCTCTTCCGTTAAGTCAAAGAGCGGATAGACCAGGATGCAGCGAAAACGTGTATTACTGGCAGGGGCCACCGGCTCCATCGGAAGGCAAGCCCGGGAAGTGGCGGCGGCATTCCCCGACCTAGTAGAGATCGTAGGAATGACCGCCCACCATGACCAGGCCGGACTCCTGGCTGCAGCAAGGGAATTTCCATCCGCCCGCCTCGCCTTTTCCGGTCCGGGCGACTTGCGCTTCTTTTCCGGGACCGGCGCCCAGCCCTTGTCGGGAAAAGACGCCGAATGCCGGCTTATCCGCGAATCCGACGCGGACATTGTCGTAAACGGGATCGCTGGTTCTGCCGGGCTTGAGCCGTCCTTGGAAGCGTTGGGATGCGGCAAGGACCTTGCGCTGGCGAACAAGGAAAGCGTCGTGATGGCATGGGTCCTGCTGGAAGCGGCCGCGAAGAAGTCGCATCGCCGGATCATTCCTGTGGATTCTGAACATGCGGCCCTCTTCCAGCTCCTGGGGAAGATACCCGGAGTCGAGGAATTGACGATAACGGCCTCGGGCGGCGCCTTTCGTGACAGGCCTCTTCGCGATCTCGCCTCGGTGAGGCCTGATGAGGCGGCAGCCCATCCTAGCTGGAGCATGGGACGAAAGATAAGTATCGATTCGGCGACAATGGCCAACAAAGGCCTTGAAGTGATCGAGGCTTCCCGGCTTTTCAACACTGACGGTGCGGCCATTAAAGTGCTGATACATCCACAAAGCTACGTTCATGCCCTCGTTCGGGCCAAGGATGGGTCGCTCTACGCAAACGTCTCTTCCCCCGACATGCGCTTGCCCATCCTCAACTCCCTCGTCTATCCGGATACCTTCGGATCAAGTTTCGGCAAACTGGAACTAGCTGGAAAAAGCCTCGAGTTCAGGGCTGCGGATGAAGAACGCTATCCTATGCTGTATCTAGCTTATGAGGCCCTTTCCATGGGCCATGGTGCGACAGTAGCTTATAACGCGGCGGATGAAGTCGCTGTCGAGGCCTTTGAGTCCGGCGCGATCGGTTTCCTGGATATCGCGAGAATCGTCCGACGAACCTTGGAAACCAGTTGGGAAAAAGACCTTCCAGATATCGATGCAGTGTTTTCCGCCGATGGGCTGGCGAGGAAGGCGGCCTATTCCGCCATCAAGGAGCTTCGATGATCATCGTCACGATATTGCTGGGTCTCATGGGCTTGGGCCTGGTTGTCCTGGTCCATGAGCTTGGCCATTTTGCCGCAGCCAGGGCGGCAGGAGTCGAAGTCGAGGCTTTCTCGATCGGTTGGGGCCCCAAGATCGCCAGCTGGAAGCGCGGAGGGACAGAGTGGCGCCTTTCGGCCCTGCCAATCGGTGGGTTTTGCCGAATGAAGGGAGAAGAAGCCTTCAATGCGGCGCTCCAATCGAAAAGCGATACCATACCTCGGGAACCTGGGACTTTTTATGGCGCTCCCGCCTGGAAACGTATCATCATCTCGCTGTCTGGACCTTTGGCGAACATGCTTTTCGCCCTGATCGTCTTCATCGCCGTTTCGGCGATCGGATACACGGAAAAAACATACGCAAACCGGATTGTCCTTGCCAGCGAATTCCGGCTTGAAGGCCTCGCTGGCAAAGGGCCTCTACCCGCCGACCTTGCAGGATTTAAAAGCGGCGATATCGTGCTCGAAGCAAATGGCAAAAGCATTCGGGATTATACGGACCTTCAGGAGGTCATAGCCCTTTCCGCCGAAAGGCCCCTGGTTCTCCTCGTTGACCGGGACGGGAAACAGCTGACCCTCACCGTCAATCCCGCGCTCGACAAGGATACGGGTGCTGGGAGGATAGGCATCTACTCCTGGATCGAGCCTGTCGTTTCCGAAGTGAAACCCGGGAGCGCGGCAGCGATCGGTGGCATCCAGGTCGGAGATCGTCTCAGCTCGATCAACGGGCTGGCCGTCCATCATGGGATCGAGGCCCTCTCCCTCCTTTCGAGCAAGCCTGAGAAGATCAGCGTTGGAATCGATCGCCAGGGAAAGCCGCTTGTCCTCCAGCTCATCCTGAGCTACGCCAATGGTGGCGTCGACCTTGGGCTATCATTTGCAACCCTCGATCATGTGGTCCGTTCCAGCAGCCCAATCGCCGCATTTGGAGATGGTGCCAGGGAAACCTGGAAAACCTTGAAAGTCTCGGTGCAGGGTCTAGGAATGCTGTTCCGCGGCGTCAACGTCCTCAAGGCGATTTCCGGCCCCGTGCGCATCACGTACTTGGTCGGCCGGACGGCAACGGAAGGCATCGCGCAAAACGGTCCCGAGGGGATAGTGATCGCTTTCAATTTCCTCGCCTTTCTCTCCATCGCCCTCTTCCTCATGAATCTTCTCCCGATTCCCGCTCTCGACGGTGGCATGATCCTCATGTTTATCGCTGAGATCCTGCGGAACAGGCCGCTCAAGACCAAGACGGTCTACCGCTTCCAGGTCATAGGAATGACTTTTGTGCTTGCGCTTTTCGTCCTCGCGGCGGTAAGCGACCTCTTCTATTTCTCGGGCAAATGACCCTCGATTTATCAAGGCAAGGAGAACCGCATGCAAAAGCTTACCTGCAAATGCGAGACAAGCTTCGAGTCCAGGCTTCCGGACGAAATCGACCTGGATACCGATACTGAATGCCTTTCACAAATCCTTGATGGGGTTTTTTTCAGCGTCAAGTGCCCGTCCTGCGGGGAAATGCTCAAGCCGGAAATCGCGGTTCGCCTGGTCTCTCGGCTGAAAGGAACGTCGATCCAGGTATTCCCCGAGATCGACCGCCTTTCGTTCCAGCTGGGCCAGATCACCGCGGCGAAGGGATGTGAGGTCCTGATTGGATATCCGGAGCTTTTCGAGCGCGCGCGCATCATGGTCGACAACCTGGACCCGGACGCCATCGAGATCATCAAGTACTACCTAAGGCTCAAGGCCGAGGATTCAGCTCCCGAAGCTCCGCTGATTGAGGTCAGCTATGCCGGGATCCTCCATGATTCCAAGCCTTCCGCCGCTGAAAAACTCGCGTTTCATATCGCCGGCATCAGGGAAGGCGAGATCGCCGTGCTTCCGGTGACGTTGGACTACTACCGGAAAATAGCCGCAGATAAAGCCAAGACCATGAAAACCGATCCCTTCTCCCTGATTTTCAAGGGCGCCTATCGATCGATCCGCATCCTGGAGGCGCCGGCCGAATAGCCGCTTGCCGTAAAATGCAAAAAGGACCATATGGTCCTTTCTCTTCATTCCCTGCCCGCCAATCCGCATCAATCGTGGGCGGGATTCGAATGTACCTTTCGTATCGACTGGTCGACCACTATCCTCACGTCATCCGCATAGGAGCTTGAATCCATCGCATGGGCATACATCTTGCCCAGCAATGAAACTCGATACACCGGTTTCAGGGCGTTGAGCGCGAACGCGGCCATGTCAAGCACGCAATCCTGGCAGACGCAGATGCTCGGATCGGCCAGCTCCTCGAGGCGCCGACCTAGCTCTTCCTCAACGAGCCTCTCCGCCTCGTTGACCAAGATCCCGAAATCATAGTTTTCCTTGAAAGCCATATGCCAAAGGCCCCCTCATTCCCAGATTCCACTATAAGGCTAGTTGCCGCGGCGATCAATCGATTCAAAGCGGGTAAGGGCTGGCAGGAAAGCGATGGTTGTCTTTCCGACAGGTCCATTTCGCTGTTTCGATACGATAAGCTCGGTCTCAATCATCGAAGACTGTTCTTCCTTGGTCTTGTTGTTTTCCCGATCGCGATGCAAGAAGAGGATCACATCGGCATCCTGTTCGATGGAACCGGATTCGCGCAAGTCCGAAAGCGAGGGCTGCTTGCCTTCCGCCTCCCGCTTCAACTGGGAGAGGGCTACAATGGGCATCCGCAATTCCCGGGCCAAGGCCTTGAGCGATCGGGAAATGGCGGATATCTGTTCCCAACGAGGTAAATCGGCATTTTCATGGGTGATAAGGGTCAGATAATCAACGAAAGCGATCTTGATGTCGCGCTCTGCCTTAAGCCGTCTCACCATGGTCCGCAGCTCGAGGAGCTTCATGTTCGGCATGTCGATGATATAAAGCGGCGCTTCATAAATCCTGCCTGCCGCTTCCATGAGGGCGCTGAAATCCGAAGGCTTAATCAGGCCCGTCCGGATCTTGTTCGAGGCTATGCGCGCTTCGCTCGAGATGAGGCGCTGCATGATCGCCATGTCCGCCATTTCAAGCGAGAAGAAAGCGCAAGGAATGCGCTCCTTGACAGAGATATGGGAAGCCATTGAAAGGGCCAAGGCTGTCTTTCCGACAGAAGGCCTGGCCCCGATGATTATCAATTCAGAATCCTGGAATCCTGAAGTCATGGAATCGAGATCCGCCAAGCCGGACGGAACACCCGTGAAGGCGTTCTTGTTCTTGAAGAGGCGCTCGATCGTCTTTATCGTCTCAGGCAAAAGCTCTTTTACGCTTTTATAGGTGACCGATTGGCGGTTCTGTGCGATGTCGAATATCCGGGCCTGCGCTTCGTCGAGCACCAGGCTCGACTCGGTGGATTCATCGCGGGCCCTGGCATTGATCTCGGAGGAAAGCTTTATGAGATTGCGCCTGACCGAGGTCTCCTGCACTATGAGCGCGTAGTATTCCACGTTGGCAGACGAAGGGGTGACTGTCGTGAGGCCAGCCACATAGGCGGGACCTCCGGCTCGCTCAAGGAGACCAAGGGAACGCAGCTCGTCGGTCAGCGTGATCAAGTCGGCCTTTTGGCCTTTTTCGTAGAGGGAAATGACCCCCGAAAACACGTCCCGATTCGCATTGACGTAGAAATCCTCGGGACGGAGATGCCGCAATACTATAGGGACAGAATCCGGATCAATGAGCACCGCCCCCAACACTGCCTGCTCGGCTTCCGCGTTGTGGGGCGGTACTTTGTCCTTGAGTTCCGTGGGAATCATGGAACGCCTGTTCCTATGCCTCTATGGAAACCTTAATCCTCGTCCCTTCCGTCCCTGTCGGGCTCGAGCCCCTGGGAGGCGAGGAAGGCCTTCATCTGCGCTTCGGGCGAATCATCCTCTTCGGCATGCTTGCGCTCACGCCTTTCGCGGCGCGGCTTGGGCGATCCATCCCCGTCCTTGCTCGCTTCCGCCTTTACCGCGTGGCCATGGACGACGAGGCGGATCGAAGCCTCCTCTTTCTCGTAAAGCTTGACGACGACCTTGTAGTTGCCCACGGACTTGATCGCCCGGCCGGGAACCTCGATTTTCTTTCGATCGACCTCGATGCCTTTCTTGAGGAGCTCATCATAGATCGTCGCGTTGGTGACCGCACCGTAAAGCTTGCCGTTCGCTCCGGCGGGGACGGAGACCGTGATCTCCTCGGCTTCGAGCTTCTCGCGGAGAGAGGCCGAATTGCCACGTTTCTGCGCCTTGAGTTCCTCGATCTCCGCGACGCGCTTGTCAAAAAGCGCCTTTGTCTTCTGGTTGTATAGGAAGGCATAGTTGCGAGGGAAGAGGAAGTTGCGGGCGTATCCGGGAGCCACTTCCTTGATGTCGCCGAGCTCGCCGAGGTTGGCGACGTCCTGATTGAGGATCACTTTCATACTTTGACTCCTTGAGGGTTTCTGTATGGAATCCATACTTCCGTCACGCCGAGGAGGGGAACCAGGCCCGCGAAGGCCGGTCCTGCCGGGGGCGTGACAAAAAGGATGACAGCCGTAGCCGCCAGGCAAATCCTGAGCGGCTTCGGCAGATTCCAACGTCGCATCAAATGCGACGCGATTCCCAAGCCTTGCACTGCATATGCAAGGCTCAGGACAAGCGCAAGGTTCCAGGCGACGGCCTGCCAAGGCATGCCAGGCTTGAAATAGCTTACGCCGAGAACTCCCGTCCAAGCCACAAGAAATGGCCAGACAAAGAGATACGGAAGACGATAATCCGCAAGGGATCCCGCTTCCTTTCGACCCAGAGACCCTGCCCCCGATATCCGGTTTCCCAGCCATCTGCTACCAGCAATCCAGACCATGAGGATGGCAGAATAGCTGCAGTAGAGAATCGTGATCGAGGTTTGGGCGACTGTTTTTACATCAAAAGCCGAGCGCAAAGGGGCCGGATCGACCCCTGGCCCGGCCTGGGCCAGGAAGGCGTCGAGGTATTCCCCGAGCTTTTGCTCATAGAATCCGATAAACCCGCTGTCTCGGGCTAGGGAAATGAGCCCAGGCAAGGCCGCAAGAGCAAGGAGGAGGGTCGCGGCAAATACATCCAGGGATCTGGCCTTGCCCTTCCAAAAGCCCGCATTCAACAGTGAAAGGGAGAGGAGGAGGACTGCGGGAGGAAGCACCCCCAAGAGATAAAGACCGATGCTGGCATCGGCGAAAACGACGGTGTTCCCGCCCCGCAGGATCGAAAGGGCTTGTCCCAATACGGCGACGCATAAGGC
Organism: Spirochaetaceae bacterium; assembly: GCA_025358255.1. GTDB lineage: Bacteria > Spirochaetota > Spirochaetia > Treponematales > Rectinemataceae > JANYKC01. The sequence continues at coordinate 13,358 of JANYKC010000030.1, read as the reverse complement.
AAGCGCCGCGGCAGACATGCCAGCGCGCTTGCCCTGACGGCCATAGACAACTTGAACGGGGAGGAGAAAGGCTATGCTGAAGATAGCCGAACTATACAGGAAGCCCGAGAAAATTCCCGCGGCCATGACAGCCGCGAGAGAACTCGATATCCGGTACTTGGCGAACCCGCTCACGAAATCAGCGGCTTATTTCACGACGTAGGGAAGGAATGCGAGAGCACGGCCACGCTTGATGGCTACGGCGAGCTCGCGCTGATGCTTCGCGCATGATCCCGTGATGCGACGGGGAAGGATCTTGCCGCGATCGGTCACAAAGCGGCGAAGGACATCGGCGTCCTTGTAATTGATCTTGAGTTTCTGTGCGCAGAACTTGCAGACCTTCTTCTTAAAAAAACCCTTTCCACGGCGAGGGCCGCCAGATCCGCGATCGTCGTCGCGGCGGGGTTCCCCACCATCAGAATCCTGGCGCATCGGACGTGAGTCCTGGTCTTTCATATCGGACATGACATATCTCCTTGTGATCAGAATGGAATATCGTCAGTGAAGTCATCGGCCGCAGGGCCGCGTTCGTTGCCGCGCGGAGCGGGCCGGGGCGAGCCTTGAGGAGTCCGGGGTGGGGCATTGCGCTCCTCGCCCTTGTCATAGGACGATCCACCGCCAGAGCCGCTCCCAGAACCACCGCTCCCTCCGCCCGTTCCGAGCAGCTGGACATCGTTGGCCTTGATCACGACTTTCATCCGGCTTTGTCCATCCTTCTCCCACTTGTCCTGGCGCATATCGCCCTCTACGGCCACGAGCTTGCCCTTGACCAGATACTGGTTAAGGGTTTCACCGAGCTTGCCCCAGAGATCGATTTCCCAAAAACTAGGTTCATCAAGCCACTGATCGCCCTTTTTCACCCGCGAGCTGGTCGCGACGGAAAAATGGCATATTGCCTGGCCTGAAGGGGTGTACTTTAGCTCGGCGTCCCGGGTAAGCCTGCCGACAAGAACGGCAACCGAAAGATCTCCCATGGAGCGACTCCTGTCGTTTACTCTTCTGCCCTGACGAAAAGATACTTGAGCAGGTTGGCATTGAGCTTGAATGCCCGCTCAGCCGCGACAATCTTCTGCGGATCGAAATCCATCGTGAACAGGATGTAATGGCCGCGATCCCGTTTCTTGATCTGATATGCGAGGAGGCGATCCCCCATATCCTCTTCCTTGACGTCGTGAGCGCCTTCTTTGGAGAGCTCGGCGACGACCGCCTCTTTTCCCAGACGGAAGAGTTCCTCTTCCGAAGGAAAGAGCGCGACCAGTTCGTACTTCCTCATGTTTCCTCCCATTGGACGTTGATCCGCTCGCCTGCGAACGAATAGGTCCGCCATACCGGCGGATGGGATCTGTATCCGGGTAAACGGATACGGATTTGTCTTTTATACGCTGGAATCTTGAACAAGATCAACAGGGCGGGATAGATTCGAGACCGGAAACGAAGCCGCCCTTTACAGATGGCAGCGGCAGACCGATGATGAATGGAAGAACCATGTCGCAGAAAACACATTACCAGGATGACCTGTTCATCCTCTCGGTCTTGGCAAAAGCCCTGGATACCAGTCTTTCGGTTGAAGCGGACCCGGAGTACTTCCAGGAGCGCATTGCGGGGGATCTGGTCTTCCTGGATTCCACGATAAGGGATTTCGGGGAGATGCTGGTGCAGAACAGCCATCTCATCGAGCGGACGGAGTATGTGAAGCTTCTGGAGCGGACAGCGCGCACGTTTACCGGCACTGTTTCCCGGCTCCTGCGTGGTGACTACCCCATGGCCGGAGCCTATTCGGAATTTGCCCCGCAATTGGCCGCCATCAGGCAGCGCCAGGAATCCACCTTGGTCGAGCTCGAGAGGATATTGAAAACCTCCGGGGAATACGAATCAGAGACCGATCTGGTCTCGTCCGACGAGCTCTCGGAGTTGCTCAAAGGATAATTGTCCCACGGCTTGCAGCGCGGAAAAGCGTCATCCGGGCGGCTGGGAAGCGCAAAAAGCGGCCACGAGAGCCAGACCATCAAGAGTCAAGTCAGGGTCCACATCATCAAAGACATCCACGATCCCGGCGATGACCTTGCAGAGGCCGCCAGTGGCAATCACACGGACATTCCCGCCCATCTCCTTTTTCATCCTCCCGACTAGATGGGTGACCAGTCCGGCATATCCATGAACGACACCGGCCTGAATGGACATGACGGTATTGGTGCCGATGACCGACCTAGGAGCTTGAAGCTGGACCGTCGGAAGCTGGGCAGTATCCCTGGACAGGGCGGCGACCGCGGTGCCAAGACCGGGAGCGATCGAGACGCCGAGGATTGCCCCGAGCGAATCGACGCAGGTGAATGTCAAAGCCGTGCCAAAATCGACGACGATCGAGGCTCCTCCTGTCTTGGTCCAGGCTGCGAGCGCGTCAGCGACCAGGTCCGCCCCGATCTCGTGCGGACTCGGGATTTTCAGGGGAAGGCGGGGATAAACAGCCGGGCCTAGAATGATGGGCGTGGAGCCAAAAAGGTGTTCACACATGGCCTGCATGGCGCCGGAAAGCACGGGCACGACGGAACTGACCACAACGCGATCGATGTCGCCGGGGCTAATGCCCCGGTCGGCCAGGATGGACCTGAAGATCGTCGAGTACTCATCCTCGGTTTTCTTCGGGACGGTATGGATGCGAAGGCTCGTCACCATGCGTCCATCACGATAGGCACCGCCGACAATATTCGTGTTACCCACGTCTATCACGAGAAGCATGGGCCAATCATGCCGGCCATCGTCGGAGGCGTCAAGCCATCTTGATGCGGGTGCCCTTAGGATCACATAATGTGCCATCCAGAAGGGAGTGATAATGCAAAACATCATCGAACCAAGGGTCCTCAAGGGCTTCAGGGACTACCTTCCCGAAGCGGAAATCGAGCGCTCCGCCCTCATCGAAACCTTGACGCGGGTTTTCCGGTCATATGGCTTCGTACCCATCGATACCCCAGTCCTTGAATATGCCGACATCCTCCTTGGGAAGGGCGGAGGAGAGACCGACAAACAGGTCTACCAGTTCAAGGACCACGGCGGACGCGACGTCGGCATGCGCTTCGACCTAACGGTGCCTTTCGCGCGATTCATGGCCGAGCATGTCGAGGAGCTCTATCTACCTTTCCGGCGTTACCATATCGCCAAGGTATGGCGGGGGGAGAACACGCAACGCGGACGGTATCGCGAGTTCATGCAGTGCGATTTCGACATTGTGGGCACCGATGCTGCGACGGCCGATGCGGATATCGTCCTCCTCATCCATGATGCCCTCGCTGCCTTGGACATAGGCTCATTCACGATTCACATGAACCACCGCGAGCTCTTCAATCGTTTTGTGGCGACTCTCGGCGCGGCCGAGCGCGCGCCGGCGGTCCTCTGGGCGGTTGACAGGCTTGACAAGATAGGGCGCGAGGAAGTCCGCATCCTCCTCTCGGCCGAGATCGGTCCGGAAAACGCCGGGAAGGTGCTCGAATTCATCGCGCCGGAAGCCGATTTCGAATCCACGCTCGCCAAGCTCGAGCGGCTTGCCGGTGGCCCTGGATCCGACAGCGCGCGGTTGCGCGAGATCTGGGAAGCCGCCTGCGCCGCCGGGGCTGTGGGCAAGGGCACAAAGGGCAAGCTTGTCCTGGATCCCTCGATCACCCGCGGATTGGACTATTATACCGGCGTCGTATTCGAGACCCGACTTGACGCCATGCCTGAAATCGGCTCGGTGTGCGGAGGCGGCAGATACGACGAGCTTGCGAGCCTGTACACCAAAAGGCGCCTGCCCGGAGTGGGCGCGGCTATCGGCCTGGATCGGCTCCTTACCGCCCTCGAGACCCTGGGAAGGACGAAGGGGCGTTCGAGCTATACCGAAGTCCTGATCCTTGTCGTTGAAGATGGCTTCGGCGTGCGCTATCAAGAAGCCGCGGCCACCTTTCGCCGCGCTGGCTTGTGCACGGAGATTTTCCCCGAAAAGAAGAAGCTTTCGGCCCAGTTCGGATATGCGGAAAAGAAGGCGATCCCCTATGCTTTCATCCTCGGCGGAGACGAGACAGCAAGGAACGTAGTGATCATCCGTGACTTGCGGACGAGGGAAAACCATGAACTTGCTTCCATCGAGGCTGCCATAACCCTTATACGGGAAAAAGGCGGGCTCTGAGGATGGCCTTCGCGGTTTCTCGCCGGCCACGGCATTTAGGTATGCCGCTGGTGGCATGCATGCTCCTCTTGTGCGCATGTGGCGGAGAACCACCCGAAGTCATGGCAGTGGAAGCGCGCCTTGAACTCAGGCCAGGGGATCCAAGCGCCTACGAAAGCCTCTCTGCCTTCGCCTCAGTCCGCGACCTCAACGGCCTCGATGACATCGAGTCGATAATGATCGTGCACGATGAGTCTGGACTTTCGTGGCGGTTGACCGATTCCAATTGGACAAAGCGCAAGGAGGGGGCTGAAACCTGGATCGGTTCCGCTGGACTGGCAATGGTCCAGCACGACAGCCTTCCCCGGGGCGAATATCGCCTTGTGGTCGTCAACCTGGCGGGACAAAAGGCCGAACGCGCTTTCCGCATGGACGCGGATTCGAAAAAGGCGCGAATTCCCGGCCTGAGTGTCGACAGTGACACGACAACCCTCGATTCCGCCTGGCCTGAAAACTACTTCCTTGCCTATGACGCGGTGGGCAGCCTGGTTTCAGTCAAGGAGGCCAAACCTGGCAAGCTAGGCATACTTGCGCTGTTTGGATCGGCCCTCGAAAAGAGGATCCAGACCCTTGCCGCCTACGGCTACGATCCCCATCGCCACCTTGGAGCCTATTCATGGAGAATGAAAAAGAAATAAGCGCTCCTGATAGGAGCATCAGGACCTATGTCCTTCGCGCAGGCCGCATGACGGATTCGCAGCGCGCGTCGCTCGACGCGCTTGGCCCCCTATTCTGTGTCCAGGCCGAGAGTGGCGGCAAATTGGACTTCCCTGCCGTTTTCGGCAATGACAAGCCAGTCATTGCCGAAATAGGATTTGGCATGGGCCAGGCAACCTGGCAGATCGCGGCGAACAACCCCGAAATCAACTACCTTTGCTTCGAGGTACACACACCAGGTGTAGGCAAGCTCCTTGCCCGTATTGGGGAGCATGGTCTACGAAATGTCCGGATCGTCCACCACGACGCGGTCGAGGTATTTGAGACCGCCATCCAGCCGGAATCCCTTGCCGGCCTTCATATCTTTTTTCCGGATCCCTGGCCCAAAAAAAGGCATCAAAAGCGCCGACTCCTCAGGCCAGGGATAGTGGAATTGCTGGTGTCGAGGCTTTCGCCAGGCGGATACCTCTACTTCGTCACGGACATCGAGGATTACGCCCAATGGACACTCGATTTGCTTTCGGAAACGCCGGGTCTGCGCAATCGCCATGGGGGATTTGCCCCGCATCAGGAATGGAGGCCGGAGACAAAATTCGAGGCTCGGGCCCGGCGCGATGGCAGGCCTGCATTCGAGTTGCTGTTCGAAAGAATCGCCAATTGACGAATCGTCATTTGGCAAGGATGGTGGGCACCCAAATAGGTCGCGGCAATTTCACCGGAGTCTCCTCGCAGGCAACGATCCCGGACTGGCCAGGCTCATTCCCGCAAATCGCATCCAGTGCGCCGTCGCCCTTGATATTAGTCGGGACGGAGCCTTGGAAGCGTTCAGGAATCCATTGTCGGACGCGCTTTCCCCCGAGGAATTCAATAATGCGGCTTCCATGAGCGGGGAACTCGCTTATGCCGTCACGTGCAGCTTTATTGCCCATGGCAACCCGGCGCCAATAGATGAAATGAAACCTATTTTACTCAATGAGGCTGAAAGGCTCTTGTCATGACTTCGATTTGCGGGGAATATACGGAAAGGCCATGAAACCAGCCAATGTCATCTCACGAAATGGGAGCGCGGTCCTCATCATCGCGGCCCTCCTCATAGTACCGGCCCTTATTGGGACAATGCGAACGGAAGTCGATTACAACATCCTGAACTATCTCCCAAAGAACCTGGATTCCATGCGTGGAGAGACCATCCTCGACCAGGAATTCGGAAATGCCGCGAGCGCCATGCTCATCGTCGAGAAAAAAACGACGCGGGAGATCATGGACCTCAAGGAACGCATCGGGAAAATCGAGGGCATCGCCGCGATCATCGGCGTGGACGATATCATCGATCCGAACATCCCGCGGGAAGTCCTGCCGGCCCAGATAAGGGAAGGATTCTTTTCAGGGGAAGGGACCCTCCTCATCGTGCAGTTCAAGGGAGCCGCGACTTCCCCCGGCACGGAGAAAGCGACCAGGGAGATCCGGAAAATCCTCGATGGGCATTCCTACCTTTCAGGCTCGAGCGCATCGAACATAGACACGAAGGAGCTGTCCGCGAAGGAAGCGCCCCTTTACATAATCTTCGCCTGCGTCTTCCTGACCCTGATCCTGGGCTTGGGCATGGAATCCTGGCTCATTCCCTTCATTTTCATCGCCGAAATCGGGCTTGCCATCCTTTTCAACCTCGGATCCAACATCATTTTCGGGAAGATCTCGTATTTGACCCAGGCCTTGGCAGCGGTGCTCCAGCTCGGAGTGACCATGGATTTCTCCATCTTCCTCCTCCATCGCTATGATGAGGAGCGAAAGCGCTTCGCGGACAAGCGCGACGCGATGGCAGAGGCAATACGCAAGACCTTCCTGACCATTTCGTCAGGAGCGCTTACGGAAATCGCAGGCTTCCTGGCCCTGTGCGTCATGGATCTCGCCGTCGGGGCCGATATCGGCATTGTCATGGCCAAAGGCGTGCTCATCGGCCTCATCGGCACCATGACGGTCCTTCCTTCGATGATCCTGGTGTTCGACGGCCCCATCCATCGTTTCCGGCACCGCCCCTTACTGCCGACATTCAAGAAGACCGGGCGCTTCGTGACGAAATACGCGATTCTCCTCTGCGTCGCTTTCCTGGCTTTCTTCGTGCCCGCGGTCTACGGAAGGATGCATACGCAACAGGACTATGACCTGGCCGGGGCCTTGCCGAGCAACCTGCCTTCCGTGGCCGCATCCATCAAGCTCAAGACAGAGTACAACATGGCGACGACGCACTTCCTCATTGTTCGTGACGGATTGCCTCCCGCCGCGATCAGGGACATGCTCGACGGCATGGATTCGATCCAGGGGATCAGTTCGGTCATCGCCATCGAGAAGTACCTCGGGGCCCTCATACCCGAGGAATTCCTGCCTGACGCGGTCAGGAAAATTTTCAAGGCGGGCGGCAAGGAACTCATAATCATCAATTCGACCTTCAAGACCTCGACCAATGAAGCCTCCCGGCAACTCGACGAGATCATCCAGGTCGTCAAGAGATTCGATCCCAATGGCCTTGTGACGGGGGAAGGCGCGCTCGCCAAGGACCTCGTAAGCGTGGCGGCGAGCGATTTCAAGCGCGTCGATGTCGTGTCCATAGGTGCCATCCTTGTCATCATCCTCCTCTTGTTCAGCTCCCTGTCCCTGCCGGTTGTCCTCGTCGGCTGCATCGAGCTGGCCATTTTCATCAACCTCGGGCTCCCTTATTACATCGGGGAGAAGATCTCGTTCATTTCGACCATCGTAATTGGGTGCATCCAGCTCGGGGTGACGATCGACTACGCGATCCTCCTAGTCACGCGCTTCAAGGAAGAGCTCAGGAAAGGCCTGCCTACGAAGGAGGCCATGCGGCAGGCCTTCGAGAGCTCGGCGCCATCCATCGTGACGAGCGCCCTGGCCTTGTTTTTCGCCACCTCCGGAGTGGCGCTCCTATCCAAGATGTCCATCCTCAAGTCGATCTGCGGACTCCTCGCCCGCGGCGCCTTGATTAGCATGGTGGTGATCCTCGTATTCCTGCCTGCGCTTCTCGTGGTGTTCGAGAGGATCATCGCTTCGACAAGTCTCAACTGGCGCAAGCCGATCCGCAAGGATGCAAGCGCGATAAAGGAGTCCAATACATGAGACGAGCAACGTCCATTGTCGCCATATTCGCCGCAGGCCTCTCCCTCCTCGTGGCCCAGCCCAGCGCTTCGCCGACGACCTCGCCCACGGCGGCGCCGCCTTCATCCTCATCTTTGCCGGCCTCCCCTCCCGCGCCAGCGGCTACCGCGCAGGCCAAGCCCGCGGCGCCAAAGCCGGTCCTGGTGGCGCCCAAAGCCTCGTTGTCAAAGGACGAAACCGTCTTTGCAGTCCTCGACGCCACGGGCGCGGTCAAAAGCGTCATAGTCAGCGATTGGATCCACTCCGAAAAGCCGGGCATTGAGATCAAGGACAAGTCCAACCTGACCGGCATCGAAAATGTAAAAGGCTATGAGCAGCCCCGCCGGGTCGGGGATGCCCTCATGTGGAAACTCGACGGTAGCGACCTCTATTACAGGGGCAAAAGCACGCAAAGCCTTCCTTTGGCGATCACGATAAAGTACTGGCTGGACGGAAAGCCCATCGAGCCGAAACTCCTGTCCGGGAAGGCGGGAACGGTCCGCGTCCGCGTAGAGGTGAAGAATCTCGCGACCGCCGAAAGGATCATCGACGGCACAAAAAGGCGCATTTTCGCGCCAATGATCGTCGTCGTGGGTTTGACCATTCCTGTCGTCGGCTACCGTGACCTCCAGGTGACCGGCGGAACCATCCTAACAGACGGACAGAGCAACATAGCCGCGGGCCTCCTGGTTCCGGGCCTGAGGGAATCCATCCTGGCGGCCGGCAGCTTCGGCTCGCAGGGGCTCGACCTTTCGAGTTTCGGCATCAAGGACATGCCGCTTCCCGAGGCATTCGAGTTCACCGCCAAAGCGGACAAGTTCAAACTCGGGTCCATCTATATCGCCGCGACCCCGAATTTCCCCGAGATCGGCGGCCCCAATACCGTAAAGGTGCTGGACGATGCCCTCGCTGGCTTCCAACAGCTCGCGGATTCCTCAAAGGCGATAAAAGACGGCTCGGCCCTCCTGGCCCAAGGCACGGCCATGCTCCGCGCGGCCATCTCCCAGGCGCTGACAGCGATCCGGCCTGTCCTCGAGGAGAGCAAGCCGACGCTGGAATCCATCTCGAGCTTCCTCGATGACGAAAGGAATATCGCGGCGGCCAGGGAGCTTCTCTCGTCGGGCGATTCCCTTGGCAATATTGTTCCGATGCTCACGGACATCATCGGCCAGGCCGGGAAACCCGAGAACAGGAAGCTCATCACCAGCGCGGTCGCTGCCGCAAAAGACATCAACCTTAAGGACCTCCTCGGGATACCCGGGGCTGCTTCCATAATCAACGAGGAATCGCTCGTGGCGGTCTCCGAAGCCTTGGTCTCCAGCGACGACCTCTATCGTGGCATGGACGAAAAGCGCCTCCAGGCGGCGGCGGATTTCGCCGTAGGGGCAGGCCCTCTTTTTGACGCCATCGTGAATTTCGACGAAACCTCGAAAAGCTACGATCCCGTGACTGCCGCCGCCCTCCAGGCCCTTGGCGCGAAGGCTTTCGAGTACGAGCAAGCCGCGCAGAAAATGGCGAAACTCACGGCTTTCGATTCCGCCAAGATGCTGAGCGGGCTTCAGGATCGGGCACATGCCGATATCACATTTTTCGGCGCGACCGCTTTCCTGGATGATACCCAGGCCATCGCCGCGCTTGCCTCCAAGCTGGCCGCGAACACGCCACTCTCCGATGCAGAACGCTCGAACCTTGGAAGGCTCCTATCCGCCGCGACCGCCGAGAGGGCTGCCGCCAGGATCCCGATAGCCGCCCAGGCAGCGGAAGCCCTTCCGATTCTTGCCGAAGCAGCCCAGCTCGGCGTAGCCGCAGCGCCTGGGGCGTTCGCGGCCTCGGCGGTCTCGGCCAAGACCTTGCCCGGACTCGCACGCGCACAGACGAACCGAACCAAGACCGATCAGACGATAGCCGCGGCCAGGAAAATCCTTGATCCGCGCATGGTTGGCGTCATCAGCTCCACCATCCCGAAGCTATTCGCCGTGCGCAAGTCCTTTGACAAGAACAAGAACACGCTACAGGCCGCCAGGTCCTTCCTTGCGGTCCGCCTCAAGAACGGCAGCTTCAAGAACCAGATCGATTCCATTGAAGCACTTCAGCAGAATCTCAAGGCTCTCGAGCCCTTCATGAGCTCCGTCCAGGCGGCCCTCTCCTCTCCCGAGCTTTCCTCACTCCTTGGCACCGCCGACGAGTACTCGGTCGGCCCGCAGCTCGCCGACCTCATCGCCGACATTGAGCAACTCCAGCCTTTGCTCGTCATGGGCAAGGATTTCCTTTCGACAGAGAGCATCGCGAAACTGCACGCCCTTCTCCTAAAGATCCCCGAACTTGAGGCCGGGATAAGCCAACTCGACGACGGATCAGCCCTGCTCGCCGTGAAGATGAGCGAGCTGGCGGCCGGGACAAAGCAATTCGACGAGCAAGGCATTCAGCTCATTGGATCCCAGATAGTGGAAAAGGCGCAACTAGTACGAGGGTTCCTCAAGGTCAAGGATGTCCTTGCCGCCCTTTCCCGGGACTACCAGTCCTTCTCCGGGGCTCCCGAAGGGGCCGACACCACGCTCAAGTTCATTTTCAAGACCGATGAGATCCGCTAGAAGGACCGGCCCCGCTTGATTACGATCCGACGGGATTTGTCCCCGCCGGGTCGTTCACCAGCTGCGGAACCGCATGGCAAGGGCTGTTGAGGCGGCGACACGTTGACCCATCCAAAAAAAGGCGGGCGCCGGCAATTTCCACCCCAGGAAAGGGCCTGGGACATTTGCGCGGCAACTTGGCCAGGATACCCTTGCAGGGCAGGAACCAAGACAGCCTATTCAAAACGATAGGTGAAGCGCCCCGTCACCGAGGCAGCGCTGTCATTGAAAAAAGCCGCTTGCCTGAAGCCGAAGACGACGGCCGCATCCAGTTCCGGGTATCCCGATGAGGAGACCACGGTGACCGACAACAGCGGGGGGCCACTCGATCCTTGGGGCGCGCCTACCTCGAATGACAAGGCGACGGGTTTGAGATCCTTTCCGACCTTGTACTCAGCCCTCGAGAGCGAGTATCCGCCATCGCGCAGCATTTGCCAAAGTGTCGGCCGGAGCGCGTAGGCTGGCTGGGCCTTGAGCCTCCAGCCGTCCTCGTTCAGGTCGTAGTAGGATCGGAATTCGACCTTCCTGATCTCGGCGCTCCTCAATCCGTCCTTGCTCGCCTTGATTGCATCGTAGATGGCCTTGGAAACCACGGTTGGCAAGGGCATATAGAGGTAGATCGGGACATATAGGGAACGCCCTATCTTGCCAGTGCCCGATTCGTAGCTGGTCTCGAAGGAATTGCCCTGCTCGCTACCTTTCAGGCTCACGCTTCCAGTGCCCAGGGGCGATCCCCCGACTACACCTTCGCCTTCGCCAGGAACCGGCGTGCCGATGCCCGGTGCGGCAGATGCGATAGTTGGTGAAGGCGAAGGCGGAGATGCCTTTGACGGCGTCGCGACGGCGCTGGCCGACGGAGACGGGGCTGGAACGGCCTTTGCCTGGGAGGAAGAGGCTGGTTCCGGGCTTTTGGGGGCGGCAGCCGCGGGCGGGGGCGGAAGGGCAGCAGGAGCGATCCCCGAGGCGGCAGGACGAGACGACAACGCTTTCGGCAATATCCTGGAAAACTCGTCCACCCCATCAGCCGTCCCAATCCTGACCTTGATCGGTCCGCTGTGCCTGCCCAGCTCATCGGGGCGAAGGATCCCGGCCGCGAAAAAAGCGAGTCCCACGATCGCGTAGAGCATCAAGGCGGAGACCGAGGAGACTAACATCCGCTTCCTGTCCTTGACGCGGAGGATTTGCGCTCTCACGGCCTGGCCACCTTGCCCTGCGTAAGCAGACTCACGCCCTCTATCCCGTTGGCCCTGAGGCCGTCAAGCACGGAAATGACCAATTGGTAAGGAAGGCCTCTGTCACCCTGGAAGACGGCGCGGATCTCCTCGACCTTGCGGCCGGACATCTCCCGCTTTATCGCGGCGTCGAGCCCCGCCAGCCCAGTCCGAAGCTCATTCACGTAGATCTCCGAATCAGAGACGGCCACTATGCGAAATGGAGTGAGCGCCACGGTGGAGGCGGTCGCGGATTCGGGTAGGCTCAAGGATAGCCCCGGGACTATCTTGAAGACGCTCGTCATCATGAAGAACAGGAGGAGCATGAAGAGGATGTCGACCAGGGGAGTCATGTCCACCTTGGCCTTCCGCGTCAGGCGCCGCTCGAACCTCATGATTCCTCCGGCTTATCGTGCCGCGCCGCCGAACCGATCAGGAGCACGATCTCGTTTACCTGGTGCTCTAGACGCAGGAGGATCGTGCTGACCCTGCCCACGAAATAGTTGTAGAAGATCACCGCGGGAACGGCGACCAGTATCCCTGCAACGGTGGTGATCAGCGCTTCCGAGATGCCCTTGGCCAAGAGGGTCGGATCGGAGACTGCCCCGAAGGTGCCAAGGACCCCAAAAGCCTTCATCGTGCCGGTGACCGTGCCCAGGAGGCCCAGGAGGGGACCGATATGGGCGATGGTGTCGAGCACCGAGATGTTCCGCTCCAGCCGTGGCAACTCCTGGTTCGCGGCATCTGTCATGAGTTCCTTGAGCGTCGCTTCCGAATGGCCGCGATGCTCGATCCCGGACTTCACGAGGGAGCCAAGTGGGGAGACTGATGTGTCGCATATCGCGAGAGCTTCGTCGTAATGGCCTTTCTCAAGGGAGGACGAAAGGTGCCGGAATAGCTTTTCCTCGTCACCCCGCATTTTCCGGAAAAAGAGGAAACGCTCGATGATGACGGCCAGCACGACGACGGACAAGAAGATGAGGAACCAGAGAACCGGACCACCCTTTACGAGGAGTTCGAACATGCAACCTCCGGCACGCCGCAAAAAAAGCGGGTCTTTCGATTCCAGTATAGCGCAGGCGCGCTGGGAAAAAGAAGACTACTGTCCCGGCAACATAACATCGGGTGCTCTCCCATGATTCTGGCCCGTCGCTATAGGTCAGAATCATGGTCCCAAGCCAAAGATTGGTTGCCGGGCCAGTAAACAAGGTCGAAAGAGTGGAAGGAGGGACGGCCCGGGCGTGATCGGAGCAGGTCGACAGGGTAAATTTGCCTATCCTGACCTATTTACTTATGTTAAATCCAAGGAGTCAAATAATGAAACGTGCAGCATTCGCCCGAGATATTGTCAATAGTTGTGGATTGGATTTCTGGACATTCCCCCGGTCAGGCCACCGCATCTTTAACCTGCTCACCATTCACGAACTTTATTCCCACCTCGACGAGGTGGATCAGCGCGAACCCGGTCAATTTCCTCCA